>CAVYKA010000001.1:0-172613 GCA_963768995.1 uncultured Alphaproteobacteria bacterium
TCCGGCCGTTTCGGATTCCGCACAGGAAGCGCCGAAAGCGCCACCGTTGGATGCAACAACCACCGCTTCCACGAACACTGATGCGCCTGAGGACGGCGACATCGTGATCACCGCGCAGAAGCGTGAGGAACGGATCCAGGACGTGCCGATTTCAATCAGCGTCGTGAGCGGCGAAAGAATGGTTGAAAGTGGCGCGTCACAGCTTTCGGACTATGCCGCATATGTGCCGGGACTGCAGGTCGAAAATGCCGGTTCGCCAGGACGCACAACCTTGTCGCTGCGGGGCGTTGCACCAATCGGGCCAAGCGCAACCGTTGGTATCTATCTTGATAACTCGCCGGTGGGTGCAAGCGGCATCTACAACCGCGGCAACGTTTTCAGTCTCGATCTCCTGCCATATGACATTCAGCGCCTCGAAGTGCTCCGTGGTCCGCAAGGCACGCTATATGGCGCCAGCTGAATTGGCGGCCTGTTGAAATATGTGACGGTGCAGCCCGACCTCAACGATACCACCGGACGGGTCGGGGCGGAGATGTTCGACATTGCACATGGCCGTGGCTTGGGATGGGCGCTGAGCGGGATCGTGAACCTGCCGGTAGTCCAAGACGTCATGGCGGTGAGCGCGAGCTACTCTCGTCGGCGCACGCCTGGGTTCATCGATAACATCCTCACCGGCGATAAGGATACGAATGACGCCGTGCAGGAGGGTGGCCGCCTGGCAATGCTTTGGCGGCCTGCCAGTGAATTTACAGTGCGGTTATCGGCTATGCGGCAGTCGGTTAATTCGGATGACGCAGGTGTGATTTTCGAAGGCCCAGGCAATAGTTCACTGGCTCCGGGCGCTCCGTTCCTGAGCACGAATGCTCAATTGCTTCAGCCGTTCAAAAGCAAATTTCACTTCTATTTCGCCGGCCTGGCCTACGATTTCGGTTTCGCGGAGATCAGTTCGACCACATCGCACAGCAAGATCGATATCAAGGAAGTAAGTGATGCAACCCGGGTATTCGGAGGAATCTTTGGCGGGCTCGCTCCTTTCCCTCGGATCTCCAGCAGAAAAAGTTCACTCAGGAGATCCGTTTAACCTCGCCGTCAGGCAACCGGTTCGAATGGCTGGTGGGACTTTTCTACACCAATGAGAACAATAAACACACGCAGATTGTTCGTGCGCTCGACTTGAATGGAGAGGTTATCGACGCGTTCGATCCATTCGCGCTCGTCGGCTTGCCCAACAAGTATAAAGATATGCCGCATTCGGGAATGCGACCTACAAATTCACGGAGCAATTGCATTTGACCGGCGGTGTTCGCCTGGCGGAAAACAAACAGAAGTTCAATCAGTCGTTAGAAATTCCGCTCATCGGTCTTAGCGTCGGGGGACCCGAAATCGAAAGAAGACAACTTCACCTACAGCATCAGCCCGCAATATCATTTCAACCGTAACACGATGCTCTATGCGCGAGTTGCGACTGGCTACAGGCCGGGTGGCCCGAACGTCGCTCTTCCCGACTTCCCGGCTACGGTCGGGTCTCGACGGTGGAGAGCTACGAAGCTGGAATTAAGACTGTTCTCGCGGACGGCGTCGTAAATTTCGACGCCGCTGTCTTCCTGTTGAATTGGAATGATCTGCAGGTTGGACAGGCTTTCTCCAACGGAATCAACGGCCTGGTGAATGCGGGCACTGCGCGAAGCAAGGGTTTTGAGGCTGCGCTCACGACGTTCCCGATGACTGGTCTCACGCTTGGAGCGAATCTCGCTTACGCTGACGCCGAATGCACGGAGGCGACGACGAATTGCGACAAGGGTGCCCGGCTTCCAGGTATTCCGAAACTCAGCGGCGCAGCATTTGCAAATTATGAGTTCCCCTTGAGCGCGACGCTTGACGCTAATGTCGGCGGCGTCTGGAGGGGCGTTGGGAAACGTGTTTCGGCAGTAGCAAGCTCCCCCGACTCGAATTCCCGTGAAGGGCTATTCGGCTTTGGATTTGAACGCTTCGGTGACCTTCGATCGCAAGTGGACGCTGCGTAGCTATGTTCGCAATGCGTTCGATAAAAAAGGCCGCGTTACAAGCGATACGGCAATTACCAATCCGGGCTTCATCTCCACGGTACCCCTTCAACCGCGGACAATCGGGCTCGCTGTCGAAGCGAAGTTCTAGGCTCCGATGTTGAGCCATGCGGCCAACGCTGAATTGGGCGCGAGGATAGCGGAGCGGGGGGAAGTTTCTCCCTTCGCCCTGCCCGCTCCCTATCTGCTGTTTCTCGGCGATACGGTCGAACCCGGCTATGCCAAGACCGCGTTCGGACTGCGCGACTGGGCGCCGGAGCGCTGCGTCGGCGAGTATGCGTTAGCCGGAGCCAAGGTCACTGCTGGCCTTGATCAATTGAACCCACTCGAAGCTGCCGAGCGCGGCGCTCGCGCGCTTCTTATCGGGCGTTGCCGACCCCTGGCGGGCTGGTCCCCGGCAGGGCTGCCGGCGCTTCGCGAGGCACTCGAGGCGGGCCTTGATATCATCTCGGGAATGCACGACCGGCTCAACGACATTCCGCAGCTCGCCCGCGATGCTCAGCGGCTCGGACGGCGGCTGATTGACGTCCGCGTTCCGCCCGAAAACATCTCTGTGGCGACGGGCCGCAAGCGTTCCGGCCGGCGGTTGCTGACGGTCGGGACCGATTGCGCGCTGGGCAAGAAGTATACCGCTCTGGCGATCGCGCGCGGTCTTGCCGCGCGCGGGCTCGACGTCGACTTTCGCGCGACGGGCCAGACCGGCATCATGATCGCGGGAGCCGGTATTCCGATCGACGCCGTGGTCTCGGATTTCGTCGCCGGAGCGGCCGAACAGCTCAGCCCCGATGCGGCGCCAGATCATCTTGACGTGATCGAAGGCCAGGGGTCGCTGTTCCACCCCGCTTACGCGCCAGTGACTCTCGGCCTGCTTCACGGCAGCCAACCCGACCTGTTCGTCGTCTGCCACGATCCTGGCCGGACGCAGATCTTGGGCGTTCCCGGCTATGGGCTGCCGTCGATCGAAGCGGTGATCGCGCTCACGGTCGAACTGGACGACTGACCAACCCGGCGATCCGCTGTTGCGGAGTGAGTCTCAATACGTCGGCGATGGGTGAGGCGGCAGCGACCGCGGCAATCGCCGAAGTCATTCGCCGCACCGGCCTACCGGCCGCAGATCCAATCCGCGGCATCGGGCTCGAGACTTTGCTCGATGCCTGCGCGGGGTAGGCCAATGGACTCCACCGCAAGCCCGACGCCGACCAAGTTCCAGCGCTACTGGCTTCCCGGGCTCGCATTCAAGGCGGTGGTCATTGGCGGCGGCTATGCAACCGGCCGCGAGCTGGCCGAGTTCTTCCTGCCGAGCGGCCCCTGGGGCGGCCTTGCAGCGATCCTTCTCGCCACGCTCATTTTCAGCCTGGTTTGCACGATAACCTTCCTGTTCGCGCGGCATGTTCAGGCATGGGATTATCAGACGTTCTTCAAGCGCTTGCTCGGTCCCGGCTGGGTGTTGTTCGAAGGCGCCTATGTGCTGTTCATCATCCTTATCCTCGCCGTCTACGGCGCGGCCGCCGGAGCGATTGGCGCGTCCCTGCTGGGGCTTCCTACGATAGTTGGAACAGCCGCCTTGGCGGCCTCGATCGTCGCGGTAGTGACGTTCGGCAACGCGTCCGTGGAGAAGATGTTCGCCTGGGTCTCCTACCTGCTCTACGCGGTGTACGCGATTTTCATCGTGCTCGCCTTCACCAGCTTCGGCGATCGCATCGCTGCCGGTTTCGAGGCCGGCGGGCCGACGACTGGATGGGTCAGCGGGGGCTTGGTCTACGCCGGCTACAACCTCATCGGAGCGGTCGTCATTTTGCCCGTCATCCGCCATCTGACGAGCAATCGGGACGCGGTCATCGCGGGCATTCTGTCAGGGCCTTTGGCGACCCTGCCGGCGATGCTGTTTTTCATTGCGATGATCGGCTTCTATCCCGAGATCGCGAGTGCCACTTTGCCGTCGGACTTCCTCCTCCAGCGGCTCGACATTCCGCTGTTCCACATCCTGTTCCAGCTGATGATCTTCTCCGCGTTGCTCGAAAGCGGGGCGAGCTCGGTGCACGCGATCAATGAGCGCATCGCACGCACCCTGCAGAACCGCCGCGGGATTACCCTTAGCAACCGCGCCCGGCTGCTCATCGCGCTGGCCCTACTGGTCGGCTGCATGTTCGTCGCCGATCGCTTCGGCCTCGTTGCCCTCATCGCCAATGGCTACCGCGCCTTGGCCTATGTCTCTGATCGCCGTTTACGTGATCCCGGTGCTGACGCTGGGCGTGTGGCGGCTGACTTCGATCCAAACAGGAGCAAGTGGCATGAAACGCCTGATCCTCATCGCGCTGGCGTTCCTCGCGGCGCCCGCGCTGGCCGCGCCGCCGGCCGGCTTCGAGCAGCGCGTCGAGCAGCTCCGAACCGCTTACGGCGCGCCGGGCGTATCGATCGCAATTGTCGAGGACGGCAAGCCGAACGCTCGTCCACGGCTGGGAGTGCGCGAGATTGGCAAGCCGGCCCCCGTTGGCCCCGACACGATCTTCGGCACCGGTTCGACCGGCAAGGCCTTTACCGTCGCCGCGCTCGCGATCCTGGTCGATCAAGGCAAGCTTAAATGGGACGACAAGGTCATCGACCACATGCCGGACTTCCGCATGTACGACCCGTGGGTCACGCGCGAGATGACGGTTCGCGACCTGCTTGTTCACCGCAGCGGCCTCGGAAATCGGCGCCGGCGATCTGCTGTTCGTCCCCAACAGCGATCTTACGCGCCGGGAAACGGTGCGGCGGATACGCTTCATCAAGCCCGCAACCAGTTTTCGCAGCGCTTATGCGTACGACAATATCCTCTACATGGTCGCCGGCCAGCTGATCGAGGATGTCAGCGGCCAGACGTGGGAGCAGTTCATGCGGACAAGCGTGTTCGCTCCTCTCGGGATGAAGAATTCGACTGTGTCGGATGCCGCGTTCCGCGCAAACGCCGACCGAGCTCATCCGCACGGCAGGTTCGACGGTCCGATCAGGGGTCTCGGACGGCAGCAGCCGTACGGCGCGGAAGCGGCGCTGGCAGGCAATGCGGCGCCCGCCGGCGGCCTCGGCGTGAGCGCCAGGGACATGACGCGCTGGCTGCTCACGCAATTGGCGCGCGGCCAAATTCCGGGAAGCAACGCGCGGTTGTTCTCGGCCGAGCAGTCGACGCAAATGTGGACCCCGGTCACGCTCCAGCCGATCAGTCAGATGCCGCCCCAGTTCGCGGTCACGCAGCCGACCTACGACGCTTATGCCCTAGGTTGGGACGTCCAGGATTACCGCGGCACCAAGATTGTGTCCCATGGCGGCGCGGTGTTCGGGTCGCTGACCACGGTCGTCCTCATTCCCGACAAGAACATCGGCTTTTCGATCGCGGTCAACAGCGAGGAAGGCGAGATTGTCCGCGGCCTGATGAACGAGTTGCTCGATCATTACCTCGGATTTCCGCCGGCGCAGTGGCCGGAGAAATACCATGCATTCCGTCAGGCGCGTTTTGCCGAGGCTGCAAAGGTTGTCGGCGCCACGCAGGCGAAGCCGGCGAGGGTTGGGCCATCGCTGCCGTTTAATCGCTACGTCGGCGATTATGCCGACCCTTGGTACGGCACAATCAAGGTGCGGCAGGCCGGCAACGCGCTCGCCATCCAGTTTCCGCATTCAACCGGCATGGACAGCACTCTCGAGCATCATCAATACGACACTTTCCGGACCCAGCCGGCGCTGCGCTGGATCGAACCCGCTTATGTCACTTTTTCGATCGATGCCGACGGCAAGGTCGACCGGGTGCGCATGAAAGCGGTGTCACCGCTGGCGGATTTCAGCTTCAATTATCACGATCTCGATTTCGCCCCGGTCGCCACCCCTGGGGGCGGACGATAGCGAACTGAGAGAATGGTGCTGCCGGTGAGGATTGAACTCACGACCTCAGCCTTACCAAGGATGCGCTCTACCACTGAGCTACGGCAGCATGTCTCCGGGGAGGGCCGCGCCTATGGCCGTCGCGCGCTCAAACTGTCAAGGAAAGACATGGCTGGAGCGAACGACAAGTCCGAGCGGCTGGCCGCCGCGCTGCGCGAGAATCTGAAGCGCCGCAAGGCCCAGGCGCGGGGGCTGCAGAAGCCGCTGGAGGCTAAGCCTCGGGACGAATGATCGGCGCACAGGCCGCGTCCAGCCACTCACGCTCAGCGCCGGCAAGGCTCGGCCCGATCCGCGCCAGCACGTGGCGGTGGTAGCAATTGAGCCACGCCAGCTCCTCGACGTTGAGCATTTGCGCGTCGATCAGGCGGCGGTCGATGGGCGCAAAGGTCAGCGTCTCGAAGCCGAGCATATCTTTCTCCGCGCCGGGCACCTCGCGCTCGACCACGAGCACCAGATTCTCGATGCGGATGCCATATTCGCCGGTCTTGTAATAACCCGGCTCGTTCGAAAGGATCATGCCCGCCTGCAGCGGCTCGTCGCCGCCGCTTTGCGCGCTTCCGACCGGCGAAATCCGCTGCGGACCTTCGTGGACCGAGAGGAAGCTGCCGACGCCGTGGCCAGTGCCGTGGGCGTAATCGAGCCCCGCTTCCCACAGCGGCCGCCGGGCGAAGCTGTCGAGTTGCGATCCGCGCGTGCCCTTGGGGAATAAAGCGGTGGCGATCGCGATGTGGCCCTTGCAGCACGCGCGTGAAGCGGTCGCGCATCTCCTCGGTCGGTTCGCCGATCGGCACGGTGCGGGTGATGTCGGTGGTGCCATCGACATATTGGCCGCCCGAATCGATCAGGTAGAGCGTGCCCGGCTCGAGCTTGCGGTTGGTCTTTTCCGATGAGCGATAATGGACGATCGCGCCGTTCGGCCCGGCTCCCGAAATGCTGTCGAACGACAGGTCGCGCAGCTCGGGATGCTCGCGCCGCAGCGCTTCGAGCTTATCGGAGGCGCTGAGCTCATCGACCTCGCCCGAAGCGGCGCTTCTCGTCGATCCAGCGCAGGAAGCGCGAAATCACCGCGCCGTCGCGCGCCTGGGCGGCGCGGTGGCCGGCGATTTCGACCGGATTCTTGATCGCCTTGGGCAGGACCGTCGGATCGCGCATCGCCACGATCGTCGCGCCGGCTCGTTCGAGCGCGTCGAAGATCGCGGCCACCGCGCGCTCGGGATCGACGACCACACGCTTGCCCTCGAGCTCGCTCAGCGCGCCCTCGAAATCGCCGCGCTCATGCAGGCGCACGCCATTACCGAGATGCTGGCGAACCTCGGCGTCGACTTTTTCGCCGGCGACAAACAGGTCCGACGTCCCGTCGGCATGGACCAGTGCATAGGCCAGAGCGACCGGGGTATGGGTGACATCCTGCCCGCGCACGTTGAACGCCCAGGCGATCGAATCGAGCGCGGAGAGCACAGCCGCGTCGGCGCCCTGCTTGGCGAGCCAGTCGCCGATTTCGGTGCGTTTCTCGGCCGCGGACTTGCCGGCGTAACGGTCCGGCTGGACGACCAGCTTGGCCTTCGACGCCTCGGGCCGGTCGGTCCACACCGCATCGATCGGGTTGCGCCGCACCGGCACCAGCTCGGCGCCGCGCGCCGCCAGCGCCTCGCGCGCCGCCTTGACCCAGCTCGCGCGTGTGCAGCCACGGGTCGTAGCCGATCCGCGCGCCCTCCGGTGCATGCTCCTTGAGCCAGCCGGCGATGCTCGTCTCGGGCACCGACTGATAACTCCACTCACTGGCGCTGACCTGGCTGCGGACCTGCAAGCGTGTAGCGCCCGTCGATGAAAATCGCGGCTTCTTCCGGAAGCACCACCGCCGACCCCGCCGAGCCCTCGAAGCCAGTCAGCCATGCCAGCCGCTGCGCGTAGCTGCCGACATATTCGCTCATATGCTCGTCGGTCAGCGGGACGACGAACCCGTCGAGGCGGTCGGCTTTGAGTTGCTCGCGGAGGGCGGCAAGGCGGTCTGCGTAGGAGGACATTAATTACTCCGTTTGCCCGGTAGCTTGTCGAAGGGCTGATCTTCCTTACTAGGCAAAGGCAGAAAAGTGCAGGGCTTCGACAGGCCCGGCCCGAACGGAGCAGATTTTGAACCTTAGTCCCTCCACCGCCGAGCAGCGTCCGCACAGCTACACCCGCCACGGCGTGACCATCGAGGATCCCTGGCACTGGCTGCGCGATGCCGGTTACCCGAATGTCACCGACACCGACGTGCTCGACTATCTCAAGGCCGAGAACGCTTATTTCGACGCCTGGAGAAGCGGGCACGAGACGCTGATCGACGCGCTGTTCGCGGAGATGAAAGGCCGCATCAAGGAGGACGACCGCTCGGTCCCGATCCGCGACGGCGATTTTCTCTACTGGTGGGCGTTCACGCCCGGCGCGCAATATCGCACCTGGTTCCGCAAGCCGGCCGCGGGCGGGGACGACCAGATCCTGTTCGACGAGGCCGCCGAGGCCGACGGCAAGGAGTATTTCCGGCTCGGGCGCGCTGGAGGTCAGCCCGGACGGCAGATTGCTGGCGACGCTGGTCGACGACAATGGCTCCGAGCGGTTCGCGCTGACGCATCCGCGACATCGCGACCGGCAAGGACCTGGAGACTGTCAGCGAAGTCGGAATCGGCCAGCCAGTGTGGACCAGCGACAGCGCGCGGCATCGTCTTCACCGAGGTCAACGACCAGTGGCGCAGCTACCGCGCGCGCTACCACCGGCTCGGCGCGCTGCCCGAAGAGGCGGTCGACTCTCTACGAGGAGACCGAGGAGCTCGGCTTTTCGGTCGGCGTCGGAAAGTCGCAGGACAAGAGCCTGATCTTCATCTCGACCGGCGACAATGCGACCAGCGAAGTGCGCTTCGTGTCCGCCGACCGACCCTGCACAGCCGCTGACCCTGATCTCCCCGCGCCGGCCCAACCGCGAATATCATGTCGACGCGGCGCACGGGAAATTGTGGATCCACACCAACGACGACCATGTGAATTTCCGCCTGGCCGAGGCCGATCCCGCCAGCCCGGCGGATTGGAAAACGGTCATCGCCGGTTCGGACTCAATCTATCTGACCGGCGTTGACTCCTTACCGCGACCATCTCGCGATCAGCGTGCGCGAGCAGGGCCTCGACCAGCTGATCCTGCGGACCTACGACGGCGACGAAACTCGCATCCCGCTGCACGAGGCGGCCTATAGCGCGGGCTTCAGCGGCAATCCCGACTTCGCCCCGGACGCCTACCGGCTGCATTATTCGTCGATGGTCACGCCGCTGACGATCTACGATTATCACCCTCGGCGACGGCCGCCTCGAAACGCTCAAGGTGCAGGAAATCCCGTCGGGCTACGACGCGTCGCAATATGCGACCGAGCGGCTGATGGTCGCCGCGCGCGACGGGGCGAAGGTGCCCGGTTTCGATCGTCTACAAGAAGGGCTTCGAGAAGAACGGCGCCGGCAAGCTGTTCCTCTACGCCTATGGCGCCTACGGCCATGCCATCCCGCCCGGTTTCAACTCCAACCGCATCAGCCTGCTCGACCGCGGCTTTGCCTGCGCCATCGCACATGTCCGCGGCGGCGACGACCTCGGCCATGACTGGTTTCTCGACGGGCAAGCTGACCAAACGGACCAACACGTTCAACGATTTCGTCGATGTCGCCAAAGGGCTGATCGAGCGCGCGCTTCACCAGCGCCGGCAAGATCGCGATCAACGGCGGCTCGGCCGGGGGCGAGCTGATGGGCGCGGTCGCCAACACCGATCCCGAATTGTGGGGCGCGGTCGTCGCGGACGTGCCGTTCGTCGACGTGCTCGCGACGATGCTCGACGACACGCTTCCGCTGACGCCGGGCGAATGGCCGGAATGGGGCAATCCGATCGAGGACAAGGCCGCGTTCGACTATATCCGCAGCTATTCGCCCTTACGACAACGTCAGGGCGCAGGCCTATCCGCCAATGCTCATCACCGGCGGCCTGACCGACCCGCGCGTGACCTATTGGGAGCCGGCCAAAGTGGGCGGCAAAGCTGCGCGCGACCAAGACCGACGGCAATCGGCTGCTGCTCAAGATCAACATGGGCGCGGGCCACGGCGGCAAGTCGGGCCGCTGGCACAGCCTCAAGGAAGTCGCCGAGACCTACGCGTTCATTCTGAGCGAGCTTGGCTGATGCGCTGGCTGGCGGCTTTGCTGCTGTTCCTCGGCGCTCCGGCTTTGGCCGCGCCAGCGCCGGTGGCGAGCGTCACGGTAGTCCGCAGCGGCGATACATGGACCGCCGACTACATCCTCCACGAGCGCGCGCCATTGTGGCTGTTCGCCAAATCGATCCTGCCCCGCGAATCAACAGGCAGCTGGCGCGTCGGATCGGTGCGCGTGCTGACCCCCGGCGTCCGGCTCGAACGCATTGGCAATTACGATGCGCTGGTCCCGCGCCGCGGCACGATGCCGCGCAAGGTGCGGCTGGCGTTCACGCCATATTTGAAGGACGTCGAGGCGGGTTACGATCCCGCGCTGGCGTTCAGCGACGGGTCGGTGGCCCTTTATGCCGACCAGTTTCGCATATTGCCGATGCCTTCGATTGCCTCCGCGCGCGCCGCCGACCGCGACGATGCGACGCTGCCGTCAGCGGAGCGTCCGACGCGAATGACGCTGATCGACCGCGCCGGTCCCGTGCTGTCCAAGGGCGAGCGCACGGCTCGGGCGGAGCTTACCGATGGCGCTGCCTACATTCTGTTCGGCACGGCACAGCCGGCGATCGGCCCGGCGATGACGACGATCATCGATCCGGCGATGCCGCGCTGGATTGCCGACGCGCTGGGCGCCGACATGCCGCGCATCCTGCAGCATTACCGCGACCAGCTCGGTCCTTCGCCGGTCGGCCAGCCGACATTGCTTGCCTCCTGGGCCGGCCCGACCAAGGGCGTCACCAGCCTTGGCGGCAGCGTCCTTCCGGGGATGGTCGTGATGACGCTGGAAGGCGAAGGGATCACGGAGCCCAACGAGCAAGGCGCGGCACCATGCGCGCTGGTTCGTCGCCCATGAGGCGGCGCATTTCTGGCTTGGCCAAGCGGTAACCTACGCCACCCCGGCGGACAGCTGGATCACCGAAGGCGGCGCCGATTTGCTGGCGTTCCGGGCGACCGCCGCGACCGACCCCAGCTTCGATGTCAAAAAGCGGCTGGCCGATGCGCGCGCCGAATGCGTGCCCTTCCTGCCCAATGGCGGAATTGCCGGCGCCTACCGCCGCCAGGGCGACTTCCGCGCTTATTACGCGTGCGGCGCGATCATCGCGCTTGCCGCGGAGCGCGCCAGCAAGGGCAGTTTCGCCGAATTTGTGAAGACGCTCATCGCACGCTCCGGCGGGGACGGGATCGTGACGCGCGCCGAATGGCTGGCACTGCTCGACGAGCGAGCGCCCGGGCTGTCGAAGGCCGTCGCCGACCTGCTCGACAAGCCGCACGCAGATGGCAAGGCAGCGCTCGATGCGTTCATTCGTGAAGCCGGGATCGGCGGCGAGTTCGCATGACACGCCCGACCTTCGAAATGGCGTTCACCGCCGGACCCGAGCACATCGACGAGCTTGGGCACGTCAATAATGCGGTGTGGGTGCAGTGGATCCAGCAGGTCGCCGTCGCGCATTGGGAAGCGCTCGCCGATCCTGCGCATCAGGAAGCCTATTTCTGGGTCATCGTGCGTCACGAGATCGATTATCTGCGCCCCGCGGTCGAGGGCGACCGGGTGACCGGGCGGACCTGGGTCGGCGAGGCGCCGCGCGGCGCGCGCTTCGACCGGCACATGGAATTCACCGGCAACGACGGCCGCATCTGCGTCCGCGCGCGGACCTTCTGGGCGATCGTCGACAAGGCCGCGGGCCGCCCGATCCGCGTTCCGCCCGAAGTGGTGGCGCCGTTCCTGGAATGATTTTCCGCTGTCCTATTTGGACCTGCGCTGCCATCGACGAATCGCGATGCAAACTGTTCGCCACTCATCGTTCGAAATCCGGCCCGTCACCGCGAACTTTGGGAACTTTCGCGCGCGGCGCGAACTGGCGAGCACGGAAATCGCGCGTGACCGGCCGCCCTATCCTTTACGATTATGCCAGTCGTCGGCCGCCTACCGCGTGCGCATCGGGCTCAATTTGAAGGGCGTCGATTACGAAAGCCGCAAAGTCAATTTGCTCGACAGCGAGCAGAAGGGCGACGCCTATCGCGCGCTCAACCCGCAGGGGCTGGTGCCGATGCTCGAGGTCGACGGCCACCGCATCACGCAGAGCCTCGCGATCCTCGTCTATCTCGACCAGACCTATCCGGAGCCGCGCCTGATGCCCGCCGACCCGTTCGACGGGGCCCACGTCCGCGCGATGGCGATGACCATCGCCTGCGACATCCACCCGCTCAACAATCTGCGCGTGCTCAAATATCTGAAGGGCGAGCTGGGTCAGGATCAAGCGGCGATCGACGACTGGTACGCGCACTGGATCAGCGAAGGGCTTCGCCGCACTCGAGGCGCTCGCCGCACCGCGCGCGGGCGCGTTCCTGTTCGGCGACGACGCCCACCATCGCCGACGTCTGCCTGGTCCCCCAGATTGTTCAACGCGCGGCGCTTCAAGGTGCCGCTCGACGCGTTTCCGATCGCTGCTGCGCGCCGACACCAATGCGACTGCGCTGGACGCCTTCGCCGCCGCCCATCCCGACCGCCAGGAGGTGTAAAGTGAACCGCGTCGACAATATGAACCGGGGAATGGCTGGCGCGCAGGCGCATCGACAGCGGTCGAGATCCCGTCGCTCGAGGGCAAGGTCAGCGCCGAGGAATGGGCGGTCCGCGTCGACCTTGCCGCCGCCTACCGGATGGTCGCTTATTACGGCTGGGACGACCTGATCTTCACCCATTTGTCGGCGCGCGTGCCGGGGCCCGAGCATCATTTCCTGCTCAACCCGTACAATCTGATGTTCGAGGAGGTGACCGCGTCGTCGCTGGTCAAGGTCGACGTCCACGGCAATGCGGTCGACCCGACCCCGTTCATCACCAACCCGGCCGGCTTCACCATCCATTCGGCGATCCACATGGCGCGCGAGGACGCGCAGGCGGTGATGCATCTCCACACGCCCGCCGGCCAGGCGGTCAGCGCCCATGCCGAAGGGCCTGCTGCCGCTGACCCAGACGGCGATGCTGATCCGCGGCCAGCTCGGCTTCCACGATTATGAAGGCGTCGCGGTCGATCTGGACGAGCGCGAGCGGCTGGTCGCCAATCTGGGCGACAAGGCGGGCATGATCCTGCGCAACCACGGCACGCTGACTGTCGGCAGCACCGTCGGCGAATGCTTCGTGAAGCTCTATTTCCTCGAGCGCGCGTGCCAGGCGCAGATCATGGCGCTGTCGGCCGGCGACAACGTCAGCCATCCGCCGCAAGGATCGCCCGAAGTCGCCGCCGAGCAGGGCACCGCGGGCCTCACAGTCGCCGCCAATCTGCTCGCCTGGCCGGCATTGAAGCGAAAGGCCTATCGCCTCGACCCGAGCTTCGCGACCTGAGTTTGGCGAGGCAAGCCGCCAACGTCGCCGACTATCGCGCGCTGGCGCGGGCGCGGCTGCCGCATTTCCTGTTCGAATATCTCGACGGCGGATCGTACGACGAAGTGACCCTGGCGCGGAACGTCGCCGATTTGCAGGCGGTGGCGCTGAAGCAGCGCGTGCTGCGCGATGTCTCCGCGATCGACTTGTCGACCGAGTTGTTCGGCAAGCGCTGGGCGATGCCGGTCGGATTGGGGCCGGTCGGCCTGTCCGGGCATCTACGCGCGCCGCGGCGAAGTGCAGGCGGCGCGCGCGGCGGCGGCGGCGCAAGTGCCGTTCACCTTGTCGACCGTCGGCGCCTGCTCGATCGAGGAAGTCGCGGCGGCCGAGCCGGGCTTCTGGTTCCAGCTCTATTTCGTCAAGGACCGCGGTTTCGTCGCCGACATGATCGCACGGGCCAGGGCCGCCGGCTGCGGCGCGTTGGTGCTGACCGTCGACCTGCCGGTGCCGGGATCGCGCTATCGCGACACCCGCGCCGCCGGCGTCGGCCTGCGCCGCGTCGCGCAGGTGGCCGGCCGACCCCAATGGCTGTGGGATGTCGCCCTGCGCGGCCGCCCGGTCAGCCTCGGCAACCTCGAATCGATTGTCGGCCGCAATGCCCCGCTCGCTGATTTCCAGACCTGGATCGCTGCGAATTTCGACGCCAGCGTCGGCTGGAAGGACGTCGCCTGGGTGCGCTCGCTGTGGGACGGGCCGCTGGTCATCAAGGGCATCCTCGATCCCGATGACGCGCGCGCCGCCGCGGCTTGCGGAGCCAACGGAATCGTCGTGTCCAACCACGGCGGGAGGCAGCTCGACGGGGTCGTGTCGAGCGCGCGCGCCCTGCCCGCGATTGCCGAAGCCGTCGCCGGCAAGATTCCGATCCTCGCCGATGGCGGCGTCCGTTCGGGCCTCGACGTGGTCCGGATGCTTGCGCTGGGCGCGGATTTCGTCCTGCTCGGCCGCGCCTGGGCTTATGCGCTCGCCGCGCGGGGCGAGGCCGGCGTCGCGCACGTCCTCAAGCTGATCGAGGCCGAGATGCGCGTCGCGATGGCGCTGACCGGTTGCACGCGCATCGCCGACGTCGATAGCGATGTCATCGACCGCCGATAAAAGTTGGTCGGGGAGAGAGGATTCGAACCTCCGGCCCCTGCCTCCCGAAGACAGTGCTCTACCAGGCTGAGCTACTCCCCGACCGGAACCCGCGCTGCGCGCGGGAGCCAAGGCCGCGGCTGAATAGGTTGGGCCCGCGCAAAGCGCAAGCGACGCCTAACGGCCGAGCTCTCCGAGCCATTCCTCGGGGCGGACGAACTTCTCGCGCGGGGAGCCGGCGCGGGCGCGGGCAGTTTCGCTCGCCTCGATCTTGCGCCAGTCGTCATAGTCGGTCGCCATCACGCCGCGCTCGGCGAGCAACGCTTTCAATCCCGCCGCGCCGGCGCGGTCCGAGCTGCTGCCCGGCGGCATTTGCGCAGCGACCTGCTCGGCGACTTCATAGCCGTCGGGCCGGTTGGTGCCGATCGTCCCGCTCGGCCCGCGCCGCGCCCAGCCGACCGCGAAGAGCCGCTCGCCGATGCGCCCGCGGTCGTTGAGGAATTTGCCCCCGCGCTCGTCATAAGGGACGCCCGTCGATCGGCGGGGTCGAGTAACCGATGCAACTGATGACCAGGTTGGCTGGTACGGCATACGTCTCGCCGGTGCCGCGCGCCCCGCCGCTCTCGTCGAGCTCGGTGCGCTCGACGATCACTCGCTCGGCATGGCCATCGCCTTCGATCGCGAGCGGCTTGGCAAAGAAGTCGAACACCATCGACTTGGGCCGGTTCGCGCGGATGGTGGCGAAATCGCGCAGGATGGTGACCGACTTGCGTTGGCCGGGCTCGAGCGCGTCGTCGGCCTCGACTGGCGGGAAATCGCCGAGCTCGACGATCGGCAGCGCCGCTTCGAGATGGCCCAGCTCGCCCAATTCCTTCGGCGTCATGGCAATCTGGTGCGGCCCGCGGCGGCCGAGGATCGTGATCGTCTTGATCGCGCTGTCTGTCGAGCGCGTCGAGCGCGTGGCCGACGATGTCCGAGCCCGTCGAACTCGGTTCGGGTCTTGGCGAGGATGCGCGCGCAATCGAGCGCGACATTGCCGTTGCCGATGATCGCCGCATGCGTGCCCGACAGCGGCGGGTCGAGATCGGCGAAGTCGGGATGGCCGTTGTACCAGCCGACGAACTCGGCCGAGCCGATGACGCCCGGCCAGATCCTCGCCCGGGATGCCGAGCTTGCGGTCGTGCGGCGCGCCGGTGGCGAGGATGACGGCGTCGTAGAGGTCGAGCAGCTCTGGCGACCGCGACGTCGCGCCCGACCGCGACATTGCCGATGAAATCGACGCCCGCGCTGTCGGCGACCTTGTCGTAGCGCTTGGCGACAGCCTTCAGCGACTGGTGATCGGGCGCGACGCCGAAGCGGATCAGCCCATAGGGCACTGGATAGCGGTCGATGATGTCGATCCGCGCGGCTTCGCCATAGGCTTTCTGCAAGCGCCTCGGCGGTATAGAAACCCGCCGGGCCCGAGCCGACCACCGCGAAATGCCGCATTCCTCGCTCCCCTAACGCCCGGCGATGCTAGCGCCGGAGCCGGCGAAAGGGAAGCGTCAGCCCTTATTGTGGTCCTCGAGCAGCAGATCGCCCTTTTTCTGCAGCATCGCCTGGATCGGCCCGGCGAACATGCCGAGCATGCCCGGAAGCACGACCTTCAGCCGCACCTTGGATTCCTCGACGTCGATCAGCGCGGTGACCGCCTGGCCCATCGCCTGGACGTTGAGGTTGAGCTGGTCGCCCGACCATCCCGATTCGACCTGCGCCCCGCCCGGGATGTGCTCGCTCAGGCGGTGGACGTTGTTGGCGATGCGGCGGCGCGCTTCCTCCTTGCCGAGGCGGTGGGGCAAGTCGACCTGGATGGGCTGTGTCATGCCTGCGATGTCGGGCACATGCGGGAGCTTTTCAAGCGGGCGCACTGGTTTATGGTCGCGGGCATGCGCCGCTTGCTCCTTGCCTCGCTGTTCGTCGCCGCGCCGGCCGCCGCGCAAGCTCAGCCTCTCGCGCAGCCTCCAGCCGTGGCAGCCGACGGCGCCTTACGTGATCGCGGGACAAGACGAGCCCGGTTATCGCAACTGGTACGCCGCCTCGCCCAACCACCCGGTCTATGTGAAGGCGTTCAACGACTATCTGACGACCTGGGGCGTCGGCGGGGTCGTCCCCACCTGGCAGCTGCTGCGCACCGCGAGCGACTGGATGAAATGCGGCGCCGCGCCGTTCGAGGTGCCCCCCTCCCAGGAGTGGCCGCAAATCGTCCAGGCGCTGCGTTACATCGGCAGCCACGTCATTCCGGCGATCGGTCCGGTGGAGCCGGTGTCGGTCTACCGCAATCCCGCTCTCAACCAATGCGCGGGCGGCGCCAATGAAAGCGCCCATCGCTTCACCCAGGCGATCGACATGGTCCCGCTACGGCCGATCACGCGCGAAATGCTGATCCGCGACCTGTGCCTGCTCCACGCCCGAACCGGCGAGAGGTACAGCATCGGTCTCGGCTTTTATGTCGGGCTCCGTTTCCACGTCGATTCGCGCAAGTTTCGCAAATGGGGATTTGGCGACATGCCTACAGCGGCCGCGGCGTGCATGGCGTCGCAGCCGACGCCAGTCATCGCCGCCCCGCCGGTTGTGGCCTCGCCAAGCAGGACGGAGCGCGGGAAGCCGTAGCCCCAGCACCCTTGTGTTGCCTTGATGCAACGCCATATGGCCGGCGGGAACAAGGGAATTACATTGATGGACCTGGAAAAGCTCACCGACCGCGCGCGCGGCTTCCTTCAGGCGGCGCAGACGATCGCGGTGCGCGAACATCATCAGCGGATCGCTCCGGCGCATCTGCTGAAAGCCTTGCTCGACGACGAGCAGGGAATGGCCGCGGGACTCATCGCGGCGGCCGGCGGCGATGCCAAGGTTGCCCAAATCGAGGTCAACGCGCTGGTCTCGAAAATCCCCGCCGTGACCGGCAGCGGCGCGACCCAGGCGCCCGGGCTCGACGGCGATGTCATCCGGATTCTCGATCAGGCCGCGCAAATCGCGACCAAGGCCGGCGACAGCTACGTAACGGTCGAGCGGATGCTGCTTGCGATGGCGCTGGCCAAGGGAACCGACGTGGGGTCGGCCCTCGCCAAGGCCGGCGTGACGCCGCAGTCCCTCAATGCCGCGATCGACCAGTTGCGCGGCGGGCGTACCGCCGACACGCAAGGCGCCGAGGACCGCTACGATGCGCTGAAGAAATTCACTCGCGACCTCACCGAAGCCGCGCGGGCCGGCAAGCTCGACCCGGTCATCGGCCGCGACGAGGAAATTCGCCGCACCGTCCAGGTGCTCGCCCGCCGGACCAAGAACAATCCGGTGCTGATCGGCGAACCGGGGGTCGGCAAGACCGCGATCGCCGAGGGGCTCGCGCTGCGCATCGCCAATGGCGACGTGCCCGACGGCATCAAGGACCGCCGCCTGCTCAGCCTCGACATGGGCGCGCTCATTGCCGGCGCGAAATATCGCGGCGAGTTCGAGGAACGCCTCAAAGGCGTGCTCGATGACGTTCGCGGGGCGGAGGGCGAGATCATCCTGTTCATCGATGAGATGCACACCCTGATCGGCGCCGGAAAGGGCGAAGGCGCAATGGATGCGTCGAACCTGCTCAAGCCGGCCTTGGCGCGCGGCGAACTGCATTGCATCGGCGCCACCACGCTCGACGAATATCGCAAGCATGTCGAAAAGGACGCGGCGCTGGCACGGCGTTTCCAGCCGGTGTTCATCGGCGAGCCGACGGTGCCCGACACGATCTCGATCCTGCGCGGGCTCAAGGAGAAATATGAACTCCACCACGGCGTCCGGATTACCGACGCCGCGCTGGTCGCCGCGGCGACGCTGAGCAACCGCTACATCACCGACCGCTTCCTGCCCGACAAGGCCATCGACCTGATGGACGAGGCCGCCAGCCGGATCCGCATGGAAGTCGAATCGAAGCCCGAGGAAATCGAGAATCTCGACCGCCGAATCATCCAGCTCAAGATCGAGCGCGAGGCACTGAAGAAGGAGCCCGACCGGGCGTCCAAGGACCGCCTGGGCAAGCTCGAGGAGGAGCTCGCCAACCTTGAGCAGCAGTCGGCAGAGCTGACCGGCCGCTGGCAGGCTGAAAAGGACAAGATCGCAAGCGAGGCCAAGCTCAAGGAGCAGCTCGACGCCGCGCGGCTCGAGCTCGAGCAGGCGCAGCGCGGCGGCGACCTCGCGCGCGCGGGCGAGCTCGCCTACGGGCGCATTCCCGAGCTCGAGAAGCAACTGGCGGAAGCCGAGACCACGACCCGCGGCGCGATGCTCCGCGAGGAAGTCACCGACCAGGATATCGCCGGCGTCGTTGCGCGGTGGACCGGCATCCCGGTCGAGCGGATGATGGAGGGGGAGCGCGAGAAGCTGCTCCAGATGGAAAGCGCGATCGGCGCGCGGGTGATCGGTCAGGATGACGCGGTCAAGGCCGTGGCGGCGGCGGTTCGCCGCGCGCGCGCCGGCTTGCAGGACCCCAACCGGCCACTGGGTTCATTCCTGTTCCTTGGGCCTACCGGCGTCGGCAAGACCGAGCTGACCAAGGCGCTCGCCGAATTCCTGTTCGACGACCAGCACGCGATGGTCCGCATCGACATGAGCGAATTCATGGAAAAGCACGCCGTCGCGCGGCTGATCGGCGCGCCGCCCGGCTATGTCGGCTATGAGGAAGGCGGGCGTTCTGACCGAGGCCGTTCGCCGGCGTCCCTACCAGGTGGTGCTGTTCGACGAGGTCGAGAAGGCCCACGGCGACGTGTTCAACATCCTTCTGCAGGTGCTCGATGACGGCCGCCTGACCGACGGCCAGGGGCGGACGGTCGATTTCACCAACACGCTGATCATCCTCACTTCCAACCTCGGCTCGCAATATCTCGCTGGCCTTGGGGAGGACGAGCCGGTGGAGAAGGTAGAGCCGCAGGTGATGGAGGTTGTGCGCGGACATTTCCGTCCGGAGTTCCTCAATCGACTCGATGAGGTCATCTTGTTCCATCGCCTCAGCGCCGGGCACATGGGCCCAATCGTCGATATCCAGGTCGCGCGGCTGAGGAAGCTACTCGAGGACCGCAAGATCACGCTTGAGCTGACCGACGCAGCCCGTGCCTGGCTTGGCCGTGTCGGCTACGACCCGGTTTATGGAGCGCGCCCCCTAAAACGGGCGGTGCAGAAATATCTGCAAGACCCGCTGGCCGACAAAATCCTTGCCGGCGAGCTGCCCGACGGGTCAGCGGTTCAGGTGGACGAAGGCGATGGGCAGCTGGCGCTCACGCTGGCCGGGGAGCGACGCGAAGCGGCTTAACGGCCGGCCGCGCCGAAGCCGATCAGCCGCTCTTCGGGTTCTGCGTCAGCTGCTGAAGCTTTTCGACTTCCTTGCGGGTCTCGTCCGCCTGGTTCTTCCAGTCGCGCACGCTCATGCACACCTTCTTGCGGTTGAGCCGCGAGCCGAGGCCTTCCTCAGTGCGGCAGATGATCCGGTCCAGCGGGTCGACTTTCGCCGGGACGGCTGTGGTTATTCCGGGCGAGGTCTGGGCCTGGGCCGCGCCAGGGACGGCAGCAGCGAGGAAGACGATGATCGGCGCAAATTTCAACATAGCGGTTACTCCACTAACTGGTGTGACTGATGGACCATTAAACAAGCTCAGCATCAGCCGTCGGGCTTCATCTGTTCGGCGTGCATCTGTTGCATCTTCTCAGCCGAATTGCGGGCGTCATCCGCCTGATCTTTCCAATCGCGCAGCGACAGGCACACTTTCTTGCGGTTGAGCCGCGAACCGAGTCCTTCCTCGGTCCGACACACGATTTTGGCGAGCGGATCGGCCTGGGCCTTGGCCTGCGAGGCTGGAGTCGCCGGCGCATTTTGGGCCGCGGCCGGCGCCGCGGCAGCCAAGAGTATGATAAAAGGCGCAAACTTCAACATCTTGGCCTCCCTTTCGAATCCTCATCATACGCCGATTCGGCCCCTCAGGACAAGCGCGCCACGTCGAAAGCAACGGTTAGCCGCTCTCCTTCCCCGAACGGACGAGTCCCGTGCCACATATATGAGGGGAACAGGACCAGCCGACCGGGCTTGGGCGTAACCGTCCGGAACGGCGGCATGTCGAGATCGAAGCAAGACGACCGCGGCTCTCCCAGGGTCAATATTCCGGCGTCGTCAACGCCGATGCCGGGCGGCAGCGCGATGTACAAAGCCGAGCTGAACCAGCCAAAAGGATGGACGTGGTTCGAATGGAATCCGGCACTGCGCAGCCGCACCGACCAGGCGCCGTTGAAGTTGATTCGGTCGCGGCAGGTGGACAGCAACGGGTGCGCGGGGTCGGGCGGCGGAAGCTGGGCGACATGCTCGGCGACACTCGCCCGCACTGCCTCGCGCAACTGCACGAGCATTGGGTCGACCTGCATGAAAATGTCGCCGTCGGTCTGGGTGCCGCCGCGGAGCGACTGCTCGAGCGGCTGGCCCGATAGTTTGTGCAACCCGCGCAATGTGTCAGCCAGCGCGTCCAAAGGCGGCAGGCGCTCGGAAATATCGTAGATGCCGACGAATCGCTCATCGCCTTCGAGCCATTGCCACCGCGCCGGATCAGTTAGCCGCCACGCGATCGAGGCATAGGGGTAAAACATCATGGCTTCGGCGCGGGACAGCCATGGCTCGATTCGCGCGCTCGCTTGCCCGGGTCGTCCCGCGCGAAAAAGATGACGGATGATCCGCAGCTGGAGCGGAGCATCGTCTACCTCCAGAAACGGTTCGAATAGCGAGTCGGCAAGATCGATCTCACCGCGCTCCGCATGGACAACCGCCTCATTGATCGCGAATAGAGGCTGGTCGCCAATGGCCATGCGGCCTGTGGCTATGACGCGTAAGGCCTCATCCCATTGTTCGCCGTGAATTAATGAGAGGATTTGTTCGCGCCACAAATCAATCGCTTGCGGGTATAGGCGAAGGGCGTCGCTAAAGCTGCGCGTGAAGCCTTCGCGCTCGCCTTCCATCCACCGCAGCTGCGACAGCTTCAGATGACCCTCCACCCACAAAGGTGAGCGCGACAGGATTTTCTCGAGGCCCGCCTTGGCGGTGTCGATCTCGCCGGCGCCGACGAAAGCCGTCGCCAGCTCGCCGACGATGACCTCGCTGGACGGGGCCAACTGTATAGCGTGACCATAAGCGTCGATGCAGGGCAGACCCGCTTCATACAGCGTGCGGGCGAGCGCGTGCGCCGCTTTCTCGGCTTTGGGATTGAGCTCGACAGCACGACGCAGCGAAGGGAGGGCCTCCTCACGGCGTTCGAGCCGGCGCAGGATTAAGCCATGAATGTGCCACAGCCGGTAATCGGCTGAGCCCGGCAGCGCCTTCTCCAGCTCTGGCAGGATGCGCTCCGGCATATCCGCCTCCCATGCCTCGGTCGCGCGGCGAAACACATCGTCGTCGGTGACGGTCGCCCGGCGGACGTGAATTCCGTCGCCGATGATCCGACCGGTCATGGTCCCGCGCTCGCGATTGGCCTCGACCAGCTACGGGCGCAGCGGTTACATGAGCCGATGGCACAGGACGATTGGCCAAGTCTGCTCGCCGAGGCATCTCGTCTGCGCGCGGCCGACCGTGTGGACGAAGCAATCATCGCTTATGAACGCCTGTTGAAAGCCAAGCCGGACTTGGCGGAAAGCTGGTTTAACCTTGGCTTCCTGCAACGCCGCGCGCGCCGGTTCAAGGATGCGCTGAAATCCTATGGCCGCGCCCTCGAGCTGGGGATTTCCGAACCGGAGGAAGTTCATCTCAACCGCGCGGTGATCTTTTCCGATCATCTGTTCCGGCCCGACGAGGCGGGGCGCGAGCTTGAGCAGGCGCTCGGCCGCAACCCGGCTTATGTCCCCGCGCTGCTCAACCTCGGCAATTTGCGCGAAGATCTGGGCGACCGGGACGGTGCTCGCGCGGCCTATATCCAGGCGCTGGACTTGGACCCGGCGAATGTCCTGTCGCTCGCGCGCCTCGCGGACGTGTCGCACTCACCCGAGCTCGACGAAGAACTCGGGGCCAGCCTCAGGAATGCGCTGGAACGACCGAACCTGCCGCCTGCTGACCGCGCGGATCTCGGCTTTGCGCTGGCGGGATTGCTCAACTCCGCAGGGCGCCACGACGACGCTTTTGCCGCGGTCGCAAGCGCCAATGCCGCCAGCCGCCTGAGCTGCCGGCGCCGCCGCGCGATACGACCGCGACGCGGTCGAGCGCCTGATCGACCGGCTGATCGCGACGTTCGATTCGCCCCTGCCTGCGCCTAGCGCGGACGCAGCGCCGCTGTTCATTTGCGGCATGTTCCGCTCGGGCTCGACGCTGGTCGAGCAAATCCTCGCGCGCCATAGCCAGGTGATCCCAGGCGGCGAGCTCGAGCTGATCCCCGCGCTCGCAGCCAAAATTCGACCCTATCCGGAAGCTGTGCGCGATTCCGACGCCGCCACCATCGCGGCATGGCGCCAGGCCTATCTGGACGGGCTCCCCGAGCGGCCGTCCAGCGAGCGCGCCATCACCGACAAGCGGCCCGACAATTTCCTTCACATCGGACTGATCAAGACGCTTTTTCCGTCCGCCAAGATCATCCACACTTTCCGCAATCCGCTCGACAACCTGATTTCGCTTTATTTCGTCCATCTCGATCCGCGCATGGCTTATGCCCTGGACCTCGAGGACGCCGCTCATTGGTATTCGCAGTACCAGCGACTGATGGCGCACTGGCGCGGCCTTTATCCCGCGGACATCGTCGATGTGGATTATGACGCGCTGGTCAGCGACCCGCGGGCCGAGATTGAAGCACTGACTGCCGCCTGCGGATTGCCGTGGCAGGAAGCATTGCTCGACGCCCATCGCAGCACACAGCCCGTAAAGACCGCCAGCGTGTGGCAGGTGCGCCAGCCGATCCACGCCCGCTCGTCCGGGCGATGGCGCAATTATGCACGGCAGCTGGAAGATGCGCGCAAGCAACTCGCCGGCGACAAATCCTAGACGCCTTTGAAGCTGACCCCGAGGGCGGCGATCACCGCGGCGACCGCCTGGCGCGCGCTCTCGCTGAGCGCCGGCGGCCACAAGTCGCAAATCAGCACCACGCGGAGCTGATCGCTGTCATTCCACGCTTCGTGCTCGATCGTATCGTCGAACACGAACGCTTCGCCGGGGCGCCATTCGCGGACGGTCTCACCGACCCGGAAACCGCATCCGGGCGGGACGATCAGCGGCAAATGGCACACCAGGCGGGTGTTCGCGACGCCGGTGTGCGGCGGAATTCGCGTGCGCGGCGCGAGCAGCGAGAACATCGCATTGGGCGACGCGCCGGGCACGTCCGGCTGCGGCAATGGCGCAATTGCCGCCATCGTCTGGGGACAGTGGCGCGCATTGGCTTCGACCCGCGCGCCATTTTGCATGAGATGGATCGCGGTCCAGTTCCGGTTGTGGTTGAGCTCTGCCCATTGCCGCAGCGGCACCCGCTCCGGATATTGGATGTAGGGCACCATTTCAGCGGCTTCGGCCGCGATCAGCGCCTCGAATTCCTCGCGGATCACGTCGGTCTTCTGCTCGAGCGCATCGAGCTCGGGGAACAAGGCCCGGTCGTGAAACTCGATTTCGGGCAGGCCGGGAAAATGGAAGTCGCTCGGCTCCTGGTGAAAATGGCGGGTCCGGCGCGTCTGATTGGTGATGAAGCGCTCGACCTGCGGTGCGCTCGAAAGTGCTCAAGTCGGCCGGAATTTTGGTCGACAGTCGAGCCTCCGCCGCCGCCTGATGCGCCGACCACGTCGCTCGCGCGTGCTCGATTGCCCTCAGCATTGGCGGTGGGACCGGCTCATCCGTCCGGCGCCTGGGCGAGGGCCTTGCCATATTCGATCGCCGCGAGGGGATCGCCCAGCCGTTCGAGCATCAGCGCGCGCGACAGCAATATCGAAAAATCGAGCGGGTCGATGGCCAGCGCCGATTCGAGCGCATCGAGCGCGCCTTTTGAATCCCCGGATGCCTTACGCATGGCCGACAACTTGGCCCACAAAGCCGCGCTGGCGCCGTCTTGAGCGGCCGCTTTTTCGAGTAAATCCCGCGCCTGCGCGAAGTCGCCGGCGCCCGCCGCGCGGTCGGCCCGCTGCTCGAGGGATTCGCTGTCATTCATCGGCGCCACCATGACTGCTGCGGCGTCGCTAGGCCATATTGCATTGTCACGTTCCCCCGATCGGCGGACGCTCGCAAATCCACTGCGAGAACACCCATTTCTCGCCCGACGTCGGCGGCAGCCCGGCGTGGAGCGTCTGGGGATCTGGATTATAGTCCTGGTCGAGATTGGCCCAGAACAAGGCGTCGCCTGTGCGCAAGCGGATTTTCATGTCGATTGCGGGAAACGCGGTTTCGCCTCCCTCAAAATCTTCGTTGAGGTAAATGAGGAAGGTGGCGATGCGCTGGCCTTGGCGCGCAAGCTTTTCAGCATAGCCGGGGATTGCAGGATTGAGGAAATCTACATGCGGCACAAATTCCTGCCCGACCTCGTAGCGGAGGATTTGCGCAGGTTCGAACGCCCGCACCGGGACTTTAACAGCTGCTGCAATGCGCGTGCGGAGGATTTCGGTCACGACGTCCATCTGATCGAACGTCAGCGTGACCGCGCTGTTGTTGCGCGCCGGATCTTCGATAAGCGCGCCGGAAGCGTGGTCGAACACTGTCGCCGGCGCGAGATGCCCTCGTGATGCTTCAATCACCCACTTGCATTCAGCGGCGGTGGCGAAGGCATTCAGCTGGCGAATGCGCGGCGCGTGGCTCACCGTCCTGCGTTCTGGCGAAGCAAGCAACCGACCCAGATTGATGCGAGTCCGAACGCCATGCCAGTGACCGGCGTCCACTTGCGCCGGGATCATGGGTTCTTCGGCCGGGTCGGCAAGCAGGAGCAGCTGTTCCCGTGCTGGAACGGATCCCCGCTCGGCCGCGGCGGCCAATGCGTCGAAAGCTGCGTCGAAGTGCCGCGGACCGCCCGGCCCATTGGCGGCCAAGGCATGGAACGCCGCAAGCCGTTCGCCAGCGGCCGTCAGGCCGTTCGAGGCCGCGCTGCCGAGCAAGTCCAATGCGCGCTGCATGTCTTGTTGCCCGGCATGATCGCGTAGCAAGCGCATGGCCTCGGCATAGCTTGCCTCCACGGACGAAGATGCTCCGCCGGTCTGGGATGAGTCATCGGCCATTGCCGCTGGCCTTTAGACACTGTTCCCCAAAAGAAAAACGGCGGGCCTCTTTCGAGACCCGCCGCTTCCCCCTTTTTTAGGTCAACCTTAGAAGTCGATGGTAACGCCCGCGAACAAGTAGCGGCCGAGCGCATCGTACACCTGCGGATAGGTGTTGCCGTTACCGAAGCCAGCCGGGATCACCTCGCCGCCAGCAACCGGCGGATCGGTATCCAGGACGTTGTTGGCACCGAAGCGCAGGCTGAACTTGTTCGTCACCCGAGCAGTCATCGCCAAGTCGAAGAAGCTCTTGGCGTTAAGCGACTGGTTGCCCGGGCGTTTGAACACGGTGGGCACACCACCGACGTTCACCGTCTGCGTGCAGCCAAGATCAAACGGCGAGCCAGTGTCGGGATTGATCGTGCTGTCGCAGAATACCCGGTCGAAGTAGCGCCACTGGCCAGAAATCCCGATGCCGTTCGGCATCTGGAACCCGACGCCGCAGCTTATGCCGCCACTTGGGCGACGGCGTAGTCGCGGCGAACCGCCCGACGCCCGAGTCGGTCGGCGACCCGAGCTTGGTCACCAAGGTGCCGACAAAGCTGGCGTTAAACGTGCCGAGGCCGCCCATGCGCCGTGAGTAACTGCCGCTGAAATCGAAGCCCTTTGTGAACAGACCCCTGCCAGAGAAATTCTGGTTGGTCTGCAGAACGAAACCAGCGTTGGCTCCGGACCCGATCAACCCGCCGCCAGCATTGCGGAAGATCAGCGCGCAGGCCTCCGGATCCGAGCCTCCGCCAGACAGATCACCCGCGCAATCAGCGATAATCGATTCGAAGCCGGGAGCGCCAATCAGATTGTTGACCTTGATGTTGAAATAATCGGCAGTCAGCGCGAGTCCCGGAATGAAGCGCGGCTGGATGACAACGCCGGCAGTCAGCGTGTCAGCCTTCTCCGGCTCGAGGAACGCCGAGCCGCCAAGAACACCATTATACTGGTTCGCAGCGTTTCCGCGGACGTTGCCGTATTGGGCAGGCGTCACCCCGGTATTGACGCACTGAGCCAGCGTGAATGTTGGCGTCGCACCCACGCACGGATCGTTGGTGCCCGTCAGTGCAAGACCCGTCGGCGAGTACAATTCGATGATGTTCGGTGCCCGAACCGCGCGGTTATAAGCGACACGGAAGCGAACATCGGCGATCGGTGCGAATTCACCCGTCAGCTTGTACGTCTTGGTATTGAAGCTGTTCTTCTCGACCACCTGCGAGAACGGATCGATGCCTTCGGTCTTGTAGTTGGAATAGCGATAACCGGCACTGAGCTGGAGCAGGTTGATGAAGCTATTCTCGATGATCGGAAGCTGCGCTTCGGCGAACCACTCACGAACGTCGAACTTGCCGGCGACAGGAAGAGTTGGCCCGCCCTGCCCGGCAAGGTTGCCCAACTGGAAGTTCTCGTCGGGCGACACTTCGAGCGACTGCTTGCGATATTCCGCACCGATGTTGAAGCCGAAGCCATTTTCCGCCCATGGCGTCTGCAGCCCATAATCGGCGCCGCTGAGGGTAAAGTCGGCGTGAGCGATCGCTTCATCGACCTTACCGCGCAGATTGGCGGGAACCTGAAGGTAATTGGTCGCTGCGGCCGTGACGCCGCCGGTGGTGAAGATATTGTAGGGAACGCAGGCGGTATCTGTGCCGTCGAGCACCGAGCGGCAGACCGGCAGACCGGTGTCGGGATCGGTGACGACATCGAGCGCGCGCTGCAGCCGGGTGACCGAGAAGTCGTTCTTGTAGGTCTGCTGCCTGCAGCGTCCGGCCATACTGGTAGTATGCGTCGTAGGAAACGCCCTTGAAGGCATCGCCGCGCATGCCGGCAACCACCCGGTAAGCGGTGTGCTGGAGATCGTCCTGACGACCGCCGCCTTCGACGTTACGACGGCCGATATAAAGGACCGCGATGTCATAAGGATCGCCGTTCTGATCGATTCCCTGGTCGACGATTAGCCCGTCCACGCAGACAATCTGGAACTGCTGCGGTGACAAAAGCGGATTGTCGCAGTTGATCGTGTTGGTGTTGAAGAAGTTGCCCGACGGAGCGATCTGCGAAAGCGACCGATCGTCCATGAACATGGCTTCGAGGTACGGCTTGAAGCCCGGGCTGATCTCATAATCCGCGAACGCGCCGAACGTGTAGCGTTCGTCGGGGCGCTGGAAGAAGTTGTACGGCCCGAAGTTGAAGGGCGATCGAGCCCGGAACGAACTGATCGCCTTCGACCTGGAATGGGGCCGCTGTAGGCATAGAAAGTGCCGGTCGCCGAAGTGCCGGAGCCACCGCAGTTGAAGTTGCGACCATTCGCATCGGCGAGCGGCTGGCGAACTCCCTGCAAGGCGCAGAACGAATAATCGCGACCCGACTGGAGCACCGAGCGCTGGCGGCGATAGGTCGCATAGGCCTGGGCGTGGCCGCGGCCGTCATCGAACGCAGCGCCGACGACTGCGGCAAGGTCGCCTGCGCCGCCGTCAAATACCAGACCAGTGGGCGGCCGGAAGCCACGCGCCGCGTTGGCCGCGAGAACGCCTTCGTTGCCGTCATTATTGTGCATGAAAATGCTTGCCTGCGCATCCAGCCGGATGCCGGTAAACGTGTTGTCCATGATGAAGTTGACGACGCCGCCGACCGCGTCCGCGCCGTACACCGACGAAGCACCACCGGTGAGAACGTCGACGCGCTTGATCAGCTGGGTCGGGACGAAGTTGATATCGGGAACCGGGTTGCCGGTGTCACCGGGCTGAAGCCGGCGGCCGTTGACCAGCACGAGGCTGCGGTTGGAGCCGAGACCGCGAAGGTTGACCGTCGCGGTGCCCGAGGCGCCGTTGGAGATGTTCGAACCCTGGGCCGCGAACGATTGCGGCAACGAGTTGATCAGATCCTCGGTCCGGCTGGTGCCCTGAAGCTTGACTTCCTGGCTCGACAGCACCGTCACCGGGCTCGACGATGTCAGGTTCGGCTGCGGAATGCGCGTACCGGTGATGACGATGTCCTGCGCGCTGCTGACCCGCTCGCCGGTTGCCGAGGTCGATGGGACCGTGGTCTGGCCTTCCTGCGGAGTCGTGGTCTCAGGCGCCGAGCCTGTTGCCGAGGTGTCAGGCGGGTTGCAGCCATCAGTGCCCGCGGGAACGCCCGGAGGGCATTCGGTGGTGGCTGCCGGAGCGTCCTGCGCAAAGGCGGGCGAGGCGAGCATGCCGGCGCCGACCAGAAGCGTGGTCGTGAGCAGGCGCGAGCGGAAATCGAGCTTCATAAAAAATCTTCCCCTTCACTAGCTGCACGATAGCGCGCAGCCGTTGTGGAACGGCAAGTGCGACTTTGCCGATCTGTTGGTCGTGATAGGTTAAGGCTTGAGACGCTGGCAACGGCTGGCGCACAATTGGAGGCGAGTTGTCGCTGCGCTGTATCAATTTTGCAACAGCGCGCACTTGCTCCCGAAAGCCTGCCCCGCCTAGCTTCGCGCAGCAATAAAAAGGGCTGAGTTATGATGCGTTCAACGATGCTTGCAGCGGCGGCGGTTTTTACGGGTCTTCTGTGGGCTTCGCCGGCAGCGGCGCAACGACCACCGGGCCGGGCCGCCCCTCTGACCGGCACGCCTACATCGGTCCAGCAACTGCTCGGTTGCCGCGGTATCGCCGATGCCGCCAACCGGCTCGCTTGCTACGATCGGCAGGCTGGCGTGCTTAGCGGCGCCATCGCAAGCCGCGACATCGTGGTCATCGACAAGGTCCGGGCAACCGCGGCCAAACGCAGCCTGTTCGGTTTCTCGGTGCCCAACTTCGGCGGCTTGTTCGGCAGCGGCTCGGACGACATCAAGCAGATCGAAAGCACCGTCTCGGGCGTCAGCAACAATGCGGATGGCGGCTGGGTGCTCAAGCTTGCCGACGGATCGGTGTGGACCCAGGTCGACGATGCGCCGCTTGGGCTTCCGCCACGCCGCGGTGACAAGGTGGTGGTCAAGCGCGGGTTGATGGGCAGCTTTTATCTCGAACTCGGCAAGCAGCCGGGCTTCAAGGCCAAGCGAATCGGTTAGTCCCGCTGGGCGCGTTGCTGCTCGGCGGCCAGGCTGGCGGCGGCGTCGGCATAGGCTTCCTGGCGCTCCACGCTCCAGTAGCGCAATTCGGACAGCGGGATTTTCGCGCCGGTCATCGCGCAAACCACGTGATCGCCATCCGTCAGAAGACGGAAAGTGCCGGGCAAATAATGGACTCGCGCCGGCTTTCCGCCGCCGTGCATCAACATGCCTTCACCCCTGGTCCTCATCGAATAAGCCTGGTTGAGGCGCGATGTAGGTTCGCCTTGCCTTGCGCTCAAGCGGGGCGGGAGCGGAAGATTTGGTTGCGCCCGTGGTTGCGTCGAGCGTTCCGTCGGCAAAGTGCAGGGTCAGCAGCTTGGCTGCGCGAGCGCGTTCCGCGCTGGTCAGCGTTCCGCCATCGCGGTTGGTAACCCGAGCGAAACCGCGCCTGAGCGGGCGATCGGGGTGGACCAGCTCAGCGACCTGCCAGGTCGCCGCGAGCTTGTCCGAAAGGCGGCTGATTCGCTGCCCGACGATCTCGATCCGGAGGCGGCCGGCAATCAAGTTCAGATCGGCACGAGCGCTGCCTGCGCGCGCGGACAGCGATCGCGGCAGGCGCTCTGCAAGCTCGTCGAGGCGCTGCGCGGTGGGTGCGAACAGCGCCTGCGGCTCGGGCCAGCGGCACAGCGTCAACTCATAGCGTTCCCGGCTGCGATCAGCGCGGCGCGACAGGCAGTGCCGGGCGCGGTGGCCTAGTTCGGCGAGCTGGGCGACGAGCTCGGAGCGCACGGGCATGGCGATTTCCGCCGCGGCCGTCGGGGTTGGCGCCCGGCGGTCCGCAGCGAAGTCGATCAGCGTCGTGTCGGTCTCGTGGCCAACCGCGGAGATCAGCGGGATCGGCGATTCGGCAGCGGCCCGCACAACTTCCTCCTCGTTGAACGGCCATAAATCCTCGACCGACCCGCCGCCGCGCGCGACAATCAGCAAGTCGGGCCGGGGATTGAAATTTGCGAACCCCCGAATCGCTCCGGCGATCTGGGCCGCCGCGACGTCGCCCTGAACCGGCACGGGCCACAGGATGACGCGGGTCGGGCACCGCTCCTCGAGCCGGTGGAGGATGTCGCGAATCACCGCGCCGGTCGGCGATGTCACGACTCCGATGACCCGCGGCAGATAAGGCAATGGCCGCTTGCGCTGATCGTCGAACAGCCCCTCGGCCGCGAGCGCTTTGCGGCGGCGATCGAGGAGCGCGAGCAGCGCCCCTTCCCCGGCAAGCTCCATGCGGTCGATGACGATCTGATATTTCGAGCGGCCGGGGTAGGTAGTGAGCTTGCCGGTCGCGATTACTTCGGCGCCGTCTTCGGGGCGGAAAGCCAGTCCCGCAGCGTTGCCGCGCCATATCACCGCATCGATGCACGCATTCTCGTCCTTCAGCGTGAAATAGCAGTGACCCGAGCCGTGGCGCTTGAAGCCGGAGATTTCGCCGCGCACGCGAACCTGGCCGAACGCCGCTTCGACCGTCCGCTTGAGTGCGCCCGACAGCTCGGTGACGGTAAGCGGCGGCGAATTGTCGCCTGCCGCGACACTCGCTAACAAGCCGCCACTGCTGTCGTCAGGAAGGTCCATGGATATTCTGCTGTTGGGTTCGGGAGGGCGCGAAGATGCGCTCGCCTGGCGGCTTAGGCAATCGCCGAGCTGCGGGCGGCTGCTCGCCCTTCCCGGCAACCCGGGCATCGGCCGCTGGGCCGAGTGCGTCGCCGGGGACCCGTGCAACCGTGCGGCCGTGATCGCCTTCGCGCAGGCGCAGGGCATTGATCTGGTCGTGGTCGGCCCCGAAGCGCCGCTTGTCGCCGGCGTCGCCGACGCATTGCGAGCGGCCGGAATCGCCGTCTTTGGGCCAAACGCCGCGGCGGCCGAGCTCGAAGGGTCGAAAGGCTTCACCAAGGATCTGTGCCGGGCGAACGCGATCCCGACAGCCGATTATGTTCGCGTCGAACGAGCTGTCGATGGACTCGCCGCGCTGGACCGCTTTGCAATCCCGGTGGTCGTCAAGGCGGACGGGCTCGCTGCGGGCAAGGGCGTGACCGTGGCGATGTCCCGCGCCGAGGCAGAAGCGGCGATCGAGGCGGCGGGGGATGGTCCGCTGGTGATCGAGGAATTTCTCGAGGGCGAGGAAGCGAGCCTGTTCGCGCTGGTCGATGGCGAAACCGCGGTGGCGCTAGCCTCGGCGCAAGATCACAAGCGCGTCGGCGAGGGCGATACCGGTCCGAACACCGGTGGAATGGGAGCCTACGCCCCGGCTCCGGTGCTGACGCCCGAGCTCGAGCGAAAGGCGATGGAGGACATCGTCATTCCGACCGCGCGCGCGATGGCCGAGGCCGGCACTCCGTTTTCGGGGATGCTCTATGCGGGGCTGATGCTGACTGCCGAGGGGCCCAAGCTGATCGAATATAATGTCCGCTTCGGCGACCCCGAATGTGAAGCGATCATGCCGCTAATCGACGGCGATTTCGCCGAGCTGCTGAACGCCGTTGCAACCGGCCGGTTAGCGGAGGCCGACCCACCGCAACTTCTGGCGAAACATTCGATGACGGTGATCGTCGCCGCTCGCGGCTATCCCGGAACCGCGGTCCGAGGCGGCGCAATCACCGCAATCGAAGCAGCCGAGCAGGTCGAGGGGGTGACTGTTTTCCACGCGGGCACGGCAAGCGAAGGCGGCGGGCTGATCGCCACCGGCGGACGAGTGCTCGCGGTTACAGCAATCGCCGACACTTTCGCCAATGCCCGCGCGCGCGCGTATCGCGCGGTCGACCAGATAGAATTTGCCGACGGATTCCATCGCCGCGACATCGGCTGGCGCGAGCTTGCCCGGGAGGACCATCAATGACATCGGGCTGGCAATATTTCTGGCCGCTGTTCGCCGCTGGCCTGGTCATCGGCGTGATTGCCGGGCTGATCGGCTTTCGCAGGCGTGGCGACCGGCGCCAGCGAGTGCTCGGGCTGGGGATTGCGGGGGCGCTGGCCGCCGCGATGCTGTGGCACTGGCCGCTCGGCGCCGCCGGACGCTTCGCGGCCGCGGTCGAGCACGAGGCGCGCCTCGTGCTCGTCGACTGGGAAATGGGCGCGGTCACCGCGCGGCTGCAGCGCGATCCGCTGACGCGGCGGCTTGAGCTTTCGGGACCGGCCGATCAATTCCAGCGCGGCGAGCTGATGCGTCTGATGGACCTCGTGCCCGGGGTCGGAGGGGCGACCTGGAGCAAGGCGCGGACGGTGCCGCTGTTTGGCGAAGGAGCGGCGCTTTCGCTGCTCGCCTTTCTGCTCGGGCTGCTTCTGGCATATATCGTCGAGCTTCGGCGACGTCACAATGCGCAGTGGACTTGGTGATGAACATGGACCTGATTCGGCGAATATTGGTGGCTCGTTCCGATCGCGCTTGGAATCGCGATCCTGGCCTTCCTTTTGCTCCGGCCGCGGCAACGGGTGCGGCTCAGCGACAGCGCGCCACTGCGGCCGCACATGCATGGACGGGCGCAGGCCGAAGGCCGCGGGCTCGCGGGCGAAGCTGCGGCAGCGACGATCGATGTCGCGGGCGAGCTGATCGATGCGCCCGCGCGCCGCAGCGTCGGCGCCGGTGGCGGGGCCGCCGACGACCTCGTCCTGCTGAAGGGGGTCGGGCCAAAGCTTGCGGAGACGCTTCACGGGCTCGGCTTTCATCGCTTCGAGCAGATTGCCGGCCTTTCGCCGACCGAGGTCGAGCGGCTGGACAACCAGCTCGGAGCGTTTCGCGGCCGGCTGACGCGCGACCGAATCGTCGAGCAAGCCCAGTTCCTCGCGCGCGGCGATACCGACGGCTTCGAGCAGCGCTTCGGAAAGCTTTAGGTCACGCGCTCATTTTTGACGACAGGCGCTGCTTTGCGCTTCGGCCGCGAGGCGATCAATTTGTCGATCTTGCGCCCGTCCATATCGACGATCTCGAATGTCCAGCCATCGTGGCGGAACGTCTCGCCGGTCTCGGGGAGATGCTTGAGAACCGACAAGGCGAAGCCGGCGACGGTCGAATAATCCCGGTCCTGGGGCAATCGCACGCCAACGCGGTCACTGAGTAGATCGGCGCTCGCGGCTCCCGACACCAGCCAGCTGCCGTCGTCGCGCTCGATGAGCGGCGGCTCCTCGCCATGCTCGGCGTCATGCGCGAAGGTGCCGCCGAGCGCGGCCAGGATGCTGCCGGGCGTGACGATCCCGTCGAGATGGCCATATTCGTCATGAACCAGCGCGAGCGGCACGTCGGCACTGCGCAGCACCGCGAGCGCGTCCATCGCGTCGAGGAAGTCGGGAATCACCGGCGCCGTGCGCGACAGCCGCCGAAGATCGATCGGCGTGCCGTGAAGCACATCGATCAATATATCGCGCACCTTGATCACGCCGACGATGTTCTCGATCGAACCGTCGGCGATCGGGATGCGAGTGTGGGGGATGGCCAACAGCTCCTCGCGGATCCGGTCCGGCGAGGCGTTGACGTCGATCCAGTCGACTTCGGTGCGCGGGGTCATGACTTCGCGCACCGGTCGGTCGGCGAGTCGGACGATGCCCGAAATTATCGCGCGCTCGCTTTCCTCGAGCACCCCGGCGGTTTGCGCTTCGGCGACCACCAGGTGCAATTCCTCGGCGGTTACGTGCTGCTTGGACTCGCGGTTGAAGCCAAGCACTCTGAATATCAGTTTGCTCGACTGGTCGAGCAGCCAGACGAACGGCGCGGTAATGACGGATAGCCAGCGCATTGGCCGCGACATGATGGCCGCAATCGGCTCGGGCGAGCGAAGCGCGAATTGCTTGGGCACGATCTCCCCGATGACCAGCGACACGAACGTCGTCAGGACGATAACCAGCCCAAAGCCGACACTGAGCGAGGTTTCCTTGTCGAGGCCCAGCAGCTGAAGCCTTTGGGCGGTGGGCGCGCCAAGAACCGATCCCGAGAAAGCGCCGGCGAGCACTCCAATCAGCGTAATTCCGCTTTGCACCGTGGACAGGAAACGGCCGGGGTCGGACGCCAGTTCGATTGCGCATTGGGCGCCCTTGCTCCCACCCTTGGCCATCGCCTTCAGCCGCGCGTCGCGCGACGAAACGATTGCCAGCTCGCTCATCGCCAGGACGCCGTTAAGCGCGACCAGCGCGAGGATCAAAAGGACATAATGCCAGGGGAATGGGAGGAGTGGGTCGCTCATGGGCGGCAGTTCTGATTAGCCTGTATCGGTAGGCGCCGACAAGTGCGCGGATATTGCCGTGGCGGAACAATCGCCGCAGCCACAGGGTTTCATTAGCCCTCCGACATCAAATCTCTAGGACACTTCTATGCCCGCAATGCGCCGCCTGTCGTCGATTGCCCTTGCTGGAGCTGCCCTCGCGCTCGCCGCATGCGGAATGCGCGGGCCGCCGCCCCCGCCGCCAACCTTGCCGCCGCCGGCGGTGTTCACGCCGCTCGGCCTTGGCGCAGCCTATCTGACGGGCGCTTTGACCGGTGGCCAAAAGGCTCGGTCGGCCAAGCTTCGCGCAGCCAAGATTCGCCCGCTCGGGGCCGCAGCCGCGGGGACATATATGGCCGAGCTCGAAAGCGAGTTGCGGCGCCAGACCGCGGGCATCGGGGTTGACGTGATTCGAGTTGCCGGCGGCATAGTCCTCCGCATCCCGGCCGCGCTAACGTTCGAGGCCGGAAGCTCGGCCGTGAAGCCGCAATTCGACGCGACGCTTCTGGAAATCGCGCGCACGGTCAAAAGCCGCAATCAGACCTTCGTCGATGTTCTCGCTCACACCGACACGACCGGCACCCCGCAAGTCAATCAAGCCTTGTCGGACAAGCGCGCCGCGGCCGTTGCGACCTATCTCGGCAGCCACGGCGTCGCCCGGGCGCGGATTGCTTCGAAGGGCCTCGGGGAAACCGCGCCGCTCTATTTCCCGGACGTTGACGAGACCCAAAAAGCGGCCAACCGCCGCGTCGAAATCCGCCTCATGCCCTATCTGGGCTAGCGCCTTTCGGCGAAGAAGCTCCGCAACAGCGCGGCCGACTGCTCCTCGCCGATGCCGCCAAACACCTCGGGCCGGTGATGACAGGTCGGCTGAGCAAATATGCGGGCGCCATGGAGGACGCCGCCCCCTTTCGGGTCCTCGGCGCCGAACCGCACTGATTCGACGCGGGCCAAACCGGCGGCTGCAGCGCACATCGCGCACGGCTCGAGCGTGACCCATAAGGTGCAGTCGTCGAGCCGCGGCGTGCCCAGCCGCTCGGCGGCGCCGCGGATGGCAACGATCTCCGCATGGGCGGTCGGGTCGAGCGTGCCACGCATCGCATTGCGCGCCTCAGCGACGATAGCCTCGCCACGGGTCACCACCGCCCCCACTGGGACTTCGCCGTCGGCGGCCGCTTCCGCCGCAAGCTCGAGCGCGCGGCGCATCGGTGGTGGCAGTGGAAAGCCCATGGCTCGCGCCGCTACAGCAGCGCCGCGGCCAAGTCAGCTACATCGAGTTGCCGGTCTGGTTCGCCGCCGGCTGGTTGGCGGCGCCAGGCTCGGACGGGCGCTGGACCTGCAAGCTCGGGATCTTCACCTGGGTGTCCTGGGTGCCGACCTTGACCGAACCGGTTTCGACCTCGAATGCCGGCGTCTGGCCGCCTTGGGCGACGACGCCGTTCTGGGTCGTCGAAATTTGCGGCGCCTTGGCGCCGCGGATCTGGTTGATGTCGAGAAAGCCGGTGGCAATCGCGGCAATGATCACGACCAACGCGATGACCAGGACGGAAATGATTGCTCGCATGATGATTACCCCGTGTTGCCCACTTGATCCATGTGTCGTGCAGAAGACATTGGCCCAACGCAACACCGGCAGCGCAAGTTGCCCCTGTTTCGCCGCGCGGCGTTGACGAGGGCGGCCCGAGCGGGTAACTGGCCGCGCTTCACGGGCCTTGGTAGCAGGGCGCGTTTCGATAAAAATTTCAGGATTTTACCATGGCGCGGGTTTGCGAACTGACCGGCAAGGGCCGGCTGGTGGGGAACAATGTTTCCCACGCCAATAACAAGACCAAGCGCACTTTTCTGCCGAATTTGCAGAATGTGACGCTGATTTCGGACGCGCTCGGGCAGAGCGTCAAGCTGCGCGTTTCGACGCATGGGCTGCGCTCGGTCGAGCATGTCGGCGGTCTCGACAACTGGCTGACCAAGACCAGCGCTGAAAAGCTCAGCGCCAGGGCGCGCAAGCTGAAGCGCGAAATCGCCAAGAAAGCCGGCGAGCAAGCCACCGCCTAACCTCCGACGTCCTGCGGGACGTCCAGAGCGACGAGCAGCGTTCTCAAAGGGCGCTGGAAATTATCGTCGGTCATCAGCCACAGCCGGGTCCGTCCATCCGGCATCCGTTCGGCCGCAAGCGCTTCGAAATTGTCCCGCCATGCGACCGCGCAGTTGGAAACTTCGCCCAGTCGTCCACCCTCCGCCTTGCGTCGGCTCGAGCAGCGTCAACGCATTGACGAAGCCCGTTGGAGTTAGACGGCGGTGGAGCACCATCAGCCTGCCATCGGGCAACCGCACCGCGTCCGCTATTCTCCCCCGCGCGTCGGCGACCGACTGGATTTGCATTCGCTTGCCGTCCCAGCGAACCACATCGCCGCCTGCCTCGGGGAACAGCAGGATGGCCGAACCGTCGCCGGCAAGACCTTCAATTCCCAAATTCTCCGCCCAGCGGCGTTCCCCGAAAGCAATTCTCGCCAGCGGGCGGGTGAATCCGAGATCGTATAACCAGGCCTGATTGCGGGTTTCGAAGCCGACCCACCAGCCGCGGCCAAGTGGATCGCGCAGCAACGCTTCGCTGTCGCGATCGACCTTGTGGGTTTTGGCCCCAGGCCCGTCCGGCAACTCGGCGATCCGCGCTTCGGTCCGTCGTGCGCCCGGCCTGGGGAAGCGCACGACGGCTCCCGAATCGGTCAGCGCGACAAACTCATCACCGTTCAGCGCAAGCGCGGATATGCCCCCAAACCGCGGATCGTCGCTGGTCAACGTCCACGACCCGGCCAGGCGGAGCGGCGAGAAAGCGCCGGCGACCAGCCGGGCGGGGAAAAACGTAGGCTGGCCGAGCGCTCTCCGAGCTCGTTTCGGTCGCCCAGGCCACTCAGCCAGGCCTGCCACGCGATCATCATGCCGACAAGCACAAGTGCTTGTAACAAAAGTGTTTTGCTGAACCTTAGCTGCACTTAACATTCAGCTTTCATTGTCGGCAAATCGTACAAAACCTCGTTCACGAACGGGGTTATCCCCTTTTCCCCGTTTGCCGGCCCGGAGCCGGCGAGTTCCCTCGCGTCGCGTATCGAGGGGGGCCCGGTGTGCGTTGTTGCGCCGGGCCCAACTTTTTTCCCCAACCGAAATTTTCAAACTCCGCACTGTGGGCGCGGCCGCGCAGCGCCGCCGCGAATGTTCCCGAAGTTCGCGGTGACGGTACGACGACCGGCAAGTCGCGCCCCGAGTCGCGGCACCCGCGTCAATCGGCATTAGGCAAAAGTCCGGTAAAGAGTGAACGTCACTCGCAAGCTGCTGGCGATCCCTGCCTTGAACGGCGAAGCGCGGAGCCAATCACAATTCCGCGGGAATAGGACAGCTTTTTCTGAATCGCGGCGCCGGGCATCGCTATTTCGGAATCACAATATCTCCGCTGTCTAACGCTACGGGGCCGCTGAGGGGCCGGTCGAGTCCCTGTACGGCGACGCCGTCGAAGAACGGGGGCAGCGTCTCTATTCCGGCGATTCCGTGGCCTGTGCGGCGCTCGAAATGGACATGGACTCCGCCCGAGGCGCCCGAATTGCCTATCCGGCCGATAATCTCACCTTGCTTCACCCGCTGCCCTTTGCGCACGGTGACGCTGCCCTGCTTCAAATGCCCGACGAGGCTATATTCGCCAGCGGCGTGCTCGATGAGGACGTAATTGCCGTAGCTGGTCATCGGGTTCTTCGCCATGTCGCGGTCGAGCCACTTATCGACATCGCCAATAATCTGGTTGTCGGGCTGGCCGTCGTGGAACGCAGCGACGGTCCCGGAGCCGGCCGCGCGAACCGGCTGGTCCCAGCCAAGCCAATAGTCGGGGCGGGAGCCGTCGTTGCGGGCGAAGCGTCCCTGATCGTCGACGATTACGAGGTCTATGCCGAAGCGCTGGAAGTTGTCCGTGATGCCCTGTGCCGTGTCCTCGGGCCCGCCGTATCCGGTCCGCCGGTGATGCGAATACAGGTCGTAGCCGTCGTAAACGAGCACCCGCCCGTCGACCGGAAGCCTGAGCGAATAGGCGTTTGTGCAGTCTTGGGGGATGATCGTGACGAAGGTGGTGTGCTTGCCCGAATTGCCGGCGAGGTCGACCTCGTAGCGAACGCTGGACCCCGCCTTTGCGGTGCCGAACAATAAGGGGTTGAAAATCAGACCTTCGCTCTTTGGCGCGATGGTCCGGTCCGGGGCCAAAAGGCCCAGCGACTGTTGCCAGATTAGCCGCCGTTCGATCACCGGTCCGCCGTCGTTTGATACGATGCCGCGGATCTCTTGAATGGCCAGTTCCTCGCTGGAGCCATTACCCAGGACGAGGTCGAAATTGAGGTAGGCGGGCTGTCGCCCGGTGTGACAGACACGGTCCGGATTTGCTTTAAGCGTGACCGCGCCCGCGGGCTCGCCCGAGGCAGCGGCCCGGGCTTGCGCGGCATAGGCGGGCGCGCCGGCGATTGCGGGCGCGAGCAGCGCTAGCGCAGTGGCGATCGTTCTTGTTGGTCTCACGTCCTGGTCCCCCGATTGGTGTACGGACGCTGGTCTGCCGACGGGCAGGCCCCCGTCGATGATTTTGGGACGAACCGCGGCGGTCAGGGGCGAACGTCGGTTTCGCGAAGCCGCTGCAGTATATCGTCCCGGTAAGTCCTGCTGACGACGACCTCTGCGCCGCTGTTCATCGACAGCCGCCAGGAGCCGTCGGACAAGGGCTCGGCAGCGGCGACCTTCCCGAGGTTCACGATGGTGCTACGATGGCTCCTTGCAAACAACATCGGGTCGAGCTCCTGCTCGAGCGACTGCAGCGTTCGCCGCATCAATGCCTCACGCCCGGCCCAGTTCACGACAACGTAATTGCTTGCCGAGCCAAACCATTCGACCTCATGCAAGGGCACGGCGGAGCGCTTTGGCCCGATGGTCACGGGCAAGGTCGCGCTCGCGGCAGAGTTGCCAGTCCTCTTTTGCGCTTGTTCGAGTGCGGCCGTGATCTCCCTTAGAGCGCTGGCCCTGTCGGTCGCGATGCGACGTAGAGCGGCGGCGCCTGCCACGAGCCCAAAGGACGCATAGGTAAGTGTATTGAGCTGCAGCCGCGCGACCGCCAGGCCGACCAGGTCCGCACCTCCCGGCTTCGAAAACGCGATGTCGATCATCGTCGCGAACAGGGCGTGGGTCGGGATTGCGATCAGGCCGAGCAGCGCGAACTTTACGATTGCCCTGCCGGTCACCGCGTCGCGCCGAAAGATCATCCACACGAGTGCCGCGACCGGCAGCCACAGGCCGTGCACGATGGACTGCCAGGCCAGCACCGTCGTGAATGAGGGCAGCTGTTCAGCGAGCTGTTGTTGCCGGAACAGGACCACAGCACCGGTGACGACCGTCACGACGTAGGCCGAGGCGGCGAACGCCATCATCCAGTAAGCCGGTCGCAAGCGACGAATATCGAGTCTCCCTGTGCGCGGCCGAGGCGTGAAGCGGCTGCCATTGCTAGGGCGACTTACGGCCGAAATCGAGCCACGCCCGTGCAGACCTATCCTGACAATCTCAGATTAGCGCTCCGGCATATTGCGCATGCTGGGCTCGGTGGAATGAACTTGCTCAATGCTCGGTTGCGGCTGCTTGCCGCTGGCGTTGCGGCGATCGCGCTCGGACCGGTTTCAGCGCGCCCGCCAATGCGGGATAATCGGTGTCAGCGCAGGTGCGAGTTGCGATCAGGCCTCAGCCCGTTTCGAACAGGCTGGCGAGCTGCTCGATCATCGCGCCGCCCAGTTGGTCGGCGTCCATGATCGTCACCGCGCGGTCGTAGTAACGCGTGACGTCGTGGCCGATGCCGACCGCGATCAGCTCGACCGGCGAACGTTTCTCGATCCATTCGATGACCGCGCGCAAATGCTGGTCGAGATATTGGCCGCCGTTGGCCGACGCGGTCGAATCGTCGACCGGCGCGCCGTCGGAAATGACCATCAGGATGCGCCGCTCCTCGGGCCGGGCGATGAGCCGCTGAGTGGGCCCACAGCAAGGCCTCGCCGTCGATATTCTCCTTCAAGCAGCCCTTCGCGCATCATCAGGCCGAGGTGGCGGCGGGCGTGGCGGTACGGCTGGTCGGCGCGCTTGTAGATGATGTGCCGGAGGTCGTTGAGGCGGCCGGGATGCGCCGGGCGGCCTTCGGCGAGCCACAGCTCGCGGCTTTGCCCGCCCTTCCAGCCGCGGGTGGTGAAGCCGAGCACTTCGCTGGCGACGCCGCAGCGCTCGAGCGTGCGCGCGAGGATGTCGGCGCAGATCGCGGCGATGGCGATCGGGCGGCCGCGCATCGAGCCGCAATTGTCGATCAGCAAGGTGACGATGGTGTCGCGGAACTCGGTTTCGCGCTCGACCTTGTAGGACAGGGAATGCGCCGGGCTGACGACCACGCGGGCAAGCCGCGCGGCGTCGAGCATGCCTTCCTCCTGGTCGAAATCCCAGCTTCGCGCCTGCTGCGCCAGCAGCCGCCGCTGCAGCCGGTTGGCGAGGCGCGTGACGACATTCTGCGAGGCTCGCCATCTGCTGGTCGAGATAGGCGCGGAGCCGCGCCGAGCTCCTCCTCGTCGCACAGTTCCTGGGCCTCGATCGATTCGTCGAAGCGGGTGGTGAACGCCTTGTACGGCGGTCGGCGGCGAAAGCTCCCAATTGCGCCGGCCGGCCGACGACCGCTCGCTGTCGTTGAGATCGTCGCCGGGGCTGGCGTTCTCGTCGCCCGGCTGCATGTCCTCATTGCCGCCGTCCTCGCGCTCGTCGTCCTCGCTGTCCTCGCCGCGCAGCTCGGGGTCGCGCGCCGCCGGGCGATTCGTCATCGCCCTCGTCGCCCTGGTCCTCATTGCCGGCCTCGCCCTCGTCATCGTCGCCGGCATTGTCGGGCTGGTCTCGAGCGGGTCCTCGGCGGCGGCGAGCTCGAGGTCCTCGAGCACGCGCCGCGCGAGCCTGGCGAACGCCGCCTGGTCGTCGATGGTCAGCGCCAGCGCGTCGAGCTCGGCCGCCGGCCTTGTCCTCGATCCACGGCGCGATCAGGCCGAGCCCGGGCAGCGCGGTGCGCGGCGGCGCGTCGCCGGTCAGCCGCTCGCGGGCGAGCAGGCCGACCGCGGTCGCCAGCGGCACTTCCTCGGCGCTTCGCGCGCGGACGATGGCGTCGCCGCGCACCCGGGCTTCGGTGAGCTGCGAAAGATTGTCGCGGACGCCGCCCATCGCGCGCGCGCCGAGCGCCTCGACCCGGGCGGTTTCGAGCGCGTCGAACACCGCCCGCGCCTCGGCGTCGGCGGGCGCCGCGCGAGCATGGGCGGCGGCATCGTGGAAGCGCAGCCGAAGCGCGAGCGAATCCGCGGCGCCGCGCGCTTCGGCGACCAGCTGCGGCTCGAGCGCGGCGCCCGGCGACGGCACGCGCGCGGTCTTGCCCGACGGTCGCCGCGGCTTCGCTGGCGAAGACGACGTCGACCTCGGGGTCCCTGGCGATCGCCCGCGCGGCGCCGGCCAGCGCGCGGCGGAACAGGTCGATGCGGTTCGGCCACCGGCGCCCTAGCCGGCCTTGCCGACCACGCTTTCGGGCAGGTCGGAGCCGAACACGCGCTGGTAATATTCGGCGATCAGGGCACGCTCGCTCTCGTCGCATTTGTTGAGGAAGGAGACGCGGAAGGCGTAGCCGATGTCGCCGAAGATCTGCGCATTCTGGGCCCAGCTGATCACCGTGCGCGGGCTCATCACGGTCGAGATGTCGCCGTTGATGAAGCCCTGGCGCGACAGGTCGGCGACCTTGATCATCTTCTCGACCGTCGCCTTGCCGCCGGGCTCGTCATATTCGCCCGACTTGGCGAGCACGATCTGCGCTTCGACCGCGGCCGGCAGATAATTGAGCGTGGTGACGATGTTCCAGCGGTCCATCTGGCCCTGATTGATCGCCTGCGTGCCGTGATAGAGGCCGGTGGTATCGCCGAGCCCGACGGTGTTGGTGGTCGCGAACAGGCGGAACCAGGGGTTGGCGCGGATCACGCGATTCTGGTCGAGCAAGGTCAATTTGCCCTCGGCCTCGAGCACGCGCTGGATGACGAACATCACGTCCGGGCGGCCGGCGTCATATTCGTCGAACACCAGAGCGACCGGATGCTGCAGCGCCCACGGCAGCAGCCCTTCGCGGAATTCGGTAACCTGCTGGCCGTCGCGAAGCACGATGGCGTCGCGCCCGACGAGGTCGATGCGGCTGATGTGCGCGTCGAGGTTGATGCGGATCATCGGCCAGTTGAGGCGCGCCGCGACCTGCTCGATATGGGTCGACTTGCCGGTGCCGTGATAGCCCTGGACCATCACCCGGCGGTTCTTGGCGAAGCCGGCGCAGATCGCGATCGTCGTGTCGGGATCGAACACATAGGTCGGGTCGAGGTCGGGGACGCGCTCGTCGGCTTCGCTGAACGCGGGCACTTCCATGTCCGAGTCGATGCCGAAAGGTTTCGCGCACCTTCGCCATCTTGTCGGGCGAGGCCATCAGCGTTTCGGCCCGGCTCTCCGGACTGACATTGGGAAGATCGGTCATCGCGCCGCCTTAGGTGAACGCTCGCGCGGCCTCAACTCGCGTCGACCTTCGGCGGAAGCGGAAACAGCGTCACGAATCGGCGCGCGAGAGCCTGGTCGCCCTCGACGCCAATGCGTTTCGAGCGGAGCCCCGCCGTAGACGACTGCCGCAAGCGCGGTCGGGGCGCCGGTGAAAATGACGTCGCAGCCAGCCGGGTCGCCGCGCGCGACCTCGATCGAGCCCGCGGACAAGCGCGCGACATACGCCCGTTTCGCCGAAGCGAAAGCCGATGCGCGCGTCGAGCGTCGCGGGCCTTCTCGCGGTCGATCATGGTGCGGAACGACAGCATGATCGACACACCGCTGATCGGCAGGGTCGGGTCGTGGCGCGGGCGAGCGCGCCGCCCAGCGGCCGAGCGCCTGGACGATGGGCTCGGCCTCCAGCCCCCACTCGGTCGCTTCATAGACCTGGACCGAAGCCGGCGGCGGCAGGCGCAACTTGCGCACGAGACCGCGCTGCTTCGAGCTCGACCAGCCGCTGCGCGAGGACGTTGGCGCTGATTCCTGGGAGATCCAGCTTGAGTTCGGAGAAGCGGCGCGGGCCAAGCATCAGCTCGCGCAGCACCAGCAACGCCCAGCGTTCGCCGATCAGATCGAGCGCGTGGGCCGTGCCGCAGGCGTCGTCGTAACTGCGTTTTGCCTCGGCCGGCCGGGAGCCGGCTTGGTCGTCGGTTACTTTTTCTAACTGCACGGTTGCAATTTAGGAGCAAGTCGTCCAAAAAACAAGCCGAATCGAGTCGCACAGGGAGAGAAATGCGATGTCCCGGATGATTTTCGTGAACCTGCCGGTCACCGATCTCGACAGGTCGATCCGCTTCTATGAGGCGATCGGCGGCCGCAAGGAGCCGAAGTTCTCAAACGAACAGGCGGCCATGATCCAGTTCTCGCGACACGATCTCGGTGATGCTGCTGCGGCACGAATTCTATTCGACATTCACCAGCAAGCAGATTGCCGATTCTCACCGGACCAGCGCCGCGTTGCTGTGCCTTTCAGGCGAAAGCCCGGCCCAAGTCGATCAGATGGTCGAAGCCGCGGCCTCCGCCGGCGGCAAGGCCGATCCCGGGCCCAAGCAGGACATGGGTGGGATGATGTACGGACGCAGTTTCGAGGACCCGGACGGTCACCATTGGGAGCCGATGTGGATGGATGCTGGCGCCGCCGAGCAGGGTGCAGCCGCGCTCGAGCCGGCAGACGCCGCCGCCAGCAGGCACTGACCGATGCCCGTCGACCCGAACGCCGATATCGAGATCAGCGCCTTCGCCTGGGTGCCGCCGTTCGCCGAAGGGCTGGTGCGCGACCTTCGCCCCCGCTGGGCTCTCGAGGAGATCGGCCTGCCCTATCGCGTGCGGCTGCTCGCACGCGCGAACCCGCGGCCGCCCGAATATTTCCTCGACCAGCCGTTCGGCCAGGTGCCGTGCTATAGCGACGGGCCGCTCAAGATCTTCGAGAGCGGAGCGATCGTTCAGCACATCGGCGAGAAGAGCGAGAAGCTGCTCCCGCGCGACCCAGTGCCGCGGATGCGCGCCGATCGCACTGGACCTGATCGCGGCGCTCAACAGCGTCGAGCCGGCGATCAACGATCTCGCGTTGATCGACCTCTTCAGCAAGGACGAGGAATGGGCCAGATTGCGCCGCCCGGGCGCGGTCGAATTTCGTGCGCCTGAAGCTCAAGCAGTCGCCGACTGCGCTGGGCGACAAGGAATGGCTCGAAGGGCAGTTCACCATCGGCGATCTGATGATGGCAACCGTTCTTCGCAATCCCGCGCCACACGGATTTGCTCGCCGAACAACCCAATCTGGCCGCCTATCTAGCCCGCGCCGAGGAGCGCCCGGCATTCCAGCGCGCGCTCGCCGACCAGCTCGCCGTTTTCGAACAACATCAACCTGAAGGAGCAGACGCATGAGCTACATCGATGGATTCGTCCTCCCGCTGAAGCGACGCCAAGGTCGACGACTATCGCAAGATGGCCGAGATGTTCGCGCGCCAAAGCGAGCGAGCTCGGCGCGATCGGCACCGTCGAAGCGCTCGGCGACGGCCTCGAGCATGGCCACACCACCGATTTCTATCGCGCCGTCCAGGCCGAGGAAGGCGAGAATGTCGTCTTCTCGTTCATCGTCTGGCCGGACAAGGCCACTCGCGACACGGCGTGGGAAAAGATCATGGCCGATCCCGACATGCAGCCCGGCGGCGAGATGCCGTTCGACGGCAAGCGCATGTTCTGGGGCGGGTTCAACCCGATCCTCAACACGCTGGAGATGCGCCGATGGCCAATCCGCACGGCAGCTTCATCTGGTACGAGCTGATCACGCCCGACGTCGATGCGGCCAAGGCATTCTACGACGCCGTCGTCGGCTGGGACGTCGACGACTCCAATCGGATTCCCCAACGGCTATCGGATGATCGGTCGGTCGACGACGGCAAGTTTGCCGGCGGGATCCTGCCGCTGACCGAGGAGATGCGTGGCCATGGCGCGCGGCCGGTGTGGCTCGGCTATATCGAGGTCGACGACGTCGATGCGACGGTCGCCAAGCGATCGAGGCCGATGGCGGCGCAGGTCGATGATGCCGCGCATTCGACATTCCCGGCGTCGGCCGCGTGGCCATGGTCGCCGACCCGCAGGGCGCGCCATTCTACGTGATGCGCGGGATCGAGCGACCGAGGCCGAGCGACGTCTTCTCGGTCAGACCAGGCCCAGCACGTCCGCTGGAACGAGCTGTCGACCACCGACCAGGACGGCGCGATCGCTTTTTACGGGCGCCATTTCGGCTGGACGCCAGGACGGCGACATGCCGATGGGCGAGATGGGCGACTACCAGTTCATCCAGGCCCATGGCGACGCATCGGCGCGATCATGCCCAAGCCGCCGCAAATGCCCGGCCAGCGGATGGCTCTATTATATCGGCGTCGACGATATCGACCGCGCCACCAGGGCCATCACCGACGGCGGCGGGCAGAAGCTCTACGACCCGATGGAGATTCCGGCGGCGAGTACGCGGTTGACGCGGAATCGACCCGCAGGGCGCGAGCCTTCGGGCTGGTCGGCCCCAGAAACAGCTGACGCAAGAGCTGAGGAGATAGAGAGATGACCGACAAGATGACCACCTGCCTGTGGTTCGACCACGGCGAAGCGCCGCAAGGCCGCCGAATTTTATGCATCGCATCTTCCCGGACACCGAGGTCGGCAAGGTCAACAGCGCTCCGGGCGACTTTCCCGGCGGCCATGAAGGCGATCGAGCTGACGGTCGAGTTCACGCTGCTCGGTCGCAAGTTCGTGGCCTCAACGGCGGGCCCAATTTCAAGCCGAATGAGGCGGTCAGCTTCATGGTCGTGACCGAGGACCAGGAAGAGACCGACCGCTACTGGAACGCGATCGTCGGCAACGGCGGCGAGGAAAGCGCCTGCGGCTGGTGCAAGGACAAATGGGGCTTTTCGTGGCAGATCACGCCGCGCGTGCTGCTCGAGGCGACGACCAGTTCGGACACGGCCGCGGCGAAGCGCGCGTTCGACGCGATGATGACGATGCAAAAGATCGACGTCGCCAAGATCGAGGCGGCAGTTCCGCGGCGAGACCGCCAATGCGTAAGATTCGCGGTTCGGCGTTCGTCTCGCTCGACGGCGTGATGCAGGCGCCTGGCGGACCGAGCGAGGACCCGACCGGTGGCTTCGAACATGGCGGCTGGCTGCCGCAATTCTTCGATGAAGACGTCGGCCAGGCGATCGACGACTTTTTCGGCAAGGAATACGACCTGCTGCTCGGCCGACGCACCTATGACATCTTCGCCGCTTACTGGCCTTATGTCGGCGGCGAGGCGACCGGCATCGGCGAAATCTTCGACCGCACTGGGAAGGACGACGGCGAGGCCGCGGCGATCGAGATGGGCGAGGCCTTCACCCGCGCCAACAAATATGTGCTGACGCGCGGGAACGCCCGAGCTGGGCTGGTCCAACAGCCACCGACTCGGCGGGATCGATGAGCTTCGCGCGGTGAAGGAAGGCGAGGGTCCCGACCTGCTGATCCAGGGCAGCAGCACGATTTATCCCGCGCTGCTCGAGGCCGGGCTGCTCGACCGGCTGACGGTGATGACTTTTCCGGTCGTGCTCGGCGGCGGCAAGCGCCTGTTCGGCGACGACACGTCCGGCCGAGGCCCTGCAACTGGTCGATCATAAGGTGACCCGGTCGGGCGCCGTCATCGCCACCTATGAACCAGGCGGCAAGGTCGAGCATGGCTGGGCCGGGCCCGCAATCGACGAGCGAGCGCGAGGAGGCCAGGCAACGCGCGATGGCCGAGGGCCGCTGGTGAGCCTGACATTATTCGCTCACCCGTTCAGCAGCTACTGCTGGAAGGTGCAGATCGCGCTCGATGCCAATCGCACCGCCTTATGACTATCGCGCGGTCGGCGAAGAGCCCGGAGCGATGGATGAGCTCCAGCACGATCTGGCCGTTCGGCAAGTTTCCCGTGCTGGTCGACGATGGCGAGGTCGTCGCCGAGACAAGCTGCATCATCGAGCATCTGCAGGTCCGCCATCCGGGGCCGAACATGTGGATTCCCGATGGCGAGCCAGGGCGGCGCACGCGCTTCCTCGACCGCGTGTTCGACCTTCACGTCCAGGGCAATTTCCAGCCGGCGGTCAATAATGCGCTGCGTCCGGCGGACGCGAAGGACGATCATGGCGAGGCGCTCGGGCGCAAGAACTTGCGCATTGCCTACGACTGGCTGGAAGCGAACCTGCCCGACAGCGATATGGGCGGTGGGCGACCACTTCACCCTCGCGGATTGCGCCGCCGCGCCAGCATTATTCTACGCCGACTGGATCGAGCGAGATCGGCGACGGATCGCCCGCGGCTCGAAGGCTTACCGGGCGCGGCTGCTGGCCCATCCTGCGGTCGTCAAGTCGGTCGAGGGGGCGCGTCCCTACCGCAGCTATTTCCCGTTGGGCGCGCCGGACCGCGACTGATCAGGCGAAGGCGGCCGCGGCCTTGAGCAACTGATAGGCCTCGATCACCGCGCTGAGCCGCGCTTCCTTGCTCCGGTCGCCGCCATTCTTGTCGGGGTGATAGCGGCGCACCAGGCCCGAGTAAGCGCGGCGCAGCGCGTGGCGGTCGGCATCCTCGCCGAGCCCGAGCACCGACAGCGCGCGACGCTGGTCGCGGGTGAAGCGCGACGTCTCGCCTTTGCGTAATCGCCCGAAGCGCGCCCCGATCGCATCGAGCGGATCGGTGAAGTCGCTCCATGCCGGCGCCGGGTCGGCGCCGGCCGTCGCGAACGGGCGGCTTGTCCGCTCCCATCCGCCGAGCGGTGACTGGGCGTCGTTGATCTCCTCGGCGGCTCATGCCGTCGAAGAAATTGTAGCGGGCATTATGCTCGCGCACATGGTCGAGACAGAGGAAACGCCAATTGCCCGGCCCGTCGAAATTGGCCGGCTGCAATGGCGCCTTGAACTCGCCGGGCGCGGGGCACCCCGGGACCGAGCAATGCGCCTGCGCCCCTTCGACCCGGCCATGAAATTTGGTAGACTTGGACGCCACGCTTCCTCGCTTGATTTACCCTTCTATATAGACGCGATGAACGCTCCATCCACCGCACCGGTCGCAAGCGAAATGCTGCGGCGGCTGAATCAGGCTCTCACGCCGGAGCGGATCGAGCTGATCGACCAGAGCGAGCAGCACCGCGGGCACGGCGGATACAACCCCGCCGGCGAAAGTCATTTCGCGCTGGAAATCGAAAGCGCGGCGTTCGCGGGCAAGTCGCGCGTCGAGCGTCAGCGCATGGTCTATGCGGCGCTTGGCGACCTGATGCGCGAAAGGGTTCACGCACTGACAATCAAGGCGCGGGCGCCGGGGGAATGATCGCTGCCGCCATCCTCGGCTTCCTGCTGCTCATTGTGCTGCCGGTGCGGGCCTTAATGCCGAGGCGCGCCGGTGCGCGTAAACGCAGCCTGCCCGAGCGCTATGCGATAACCAGCGTAGAAATCGCGGCCTTGCTCGCCGGGCTCGTGCTGGTGGCGTTCCTCACCGGGATGACCGCGCGGGATCTCGGGCTCGGTTGGCCGCCGCCCCGCGCGGGGCAAATCGGACTCGCGCTGGCCGCGGTGATCCTCGGCGGCGTGGCGGCGGCGGTGTTGGTTATGGCCCCCAGCAAATCGCCGCGCGAGCAGTCGGCTATGGCGGAGCTCCCCAGCGGGCGGCGTGAAATGCGCCTGTTCCTGCTGTTCGGCCTGGCCGCGGGCTTCGGTTGGGAAGTGCTCTATCGCGGCTTCGTGCTGTGGTGGCTGACGCCCTTGTTCGGCCTCACCGGCGCGGTCGTGGCGGCGAGTATTGCCTACGGGCTAGCCCATGGCTGGAAAAGCTGGGGCCAGGGGCTCGGGTCGATCGGCTCGGCCTTTTTGTTCACGATCGGATTTGCCGCCACGGGTTCATTGTGGTGGCTGATCGCAATTCACTGCGGTCTCCCGCTGGTCGCCTTGCTGGCCGGCTGGCGCGCCCGCCGAAAGGAAACTCTGCCGGCATGACGAACGACGACATCATCCTCCAGACGCTCGCGCCGGTCAGTCATGACCTTGGCGGTTTCAAGGTTCACCGCACCTTGCCGCACACTGGCCGCACGACTGGTCGGGCCATTCATCTTTTTCGACCAGATGGGGCCGGCCAAGCTGCCGTCGGGCGAAGGCATTGACGTCCGCCCGCACCCGCACATCAACCTCGCCACCGTGACCTATTTGTTCGCGGGCGCGATCGATCATCGCGACAGCCTTGGCACCGTCCAGCGGATCGAGCCCGGCGCGGTCAATCTGATGACCGCGGGGCGCGGCATCGCGCATAGCGAGCGCTCGCCCGCCGACGAGCGGGCCGGCGGGCCGGCGCTCGACGGGATCCAGACCTGGATCGCGCTCCCGGCGGACAAGGAAGAGCTCGATCCGGCGTTCGAGCATGTTCCCGCCGACCGCTTGCCGACGATCGACGCGGACGGGGTTCGCGCAACGCTGATCATGGGCGATGCGTTCGGAATCAGCTCGCCGGTCACGCAGCATTCGCCGACGATTTACGCGGCGATCGAGCTTGCGCCCGGTGCCGCGCTGCCGCTCGACCACGAGGCCGACGAGCGCGCGCTCTATCTGCTCAACGGCGACGCCAGCGTCGACGGGTTCGAGCTTCAGGCGCAGCATCTGGTCGTCCTCGCGCCCGGGCATCGCCCGACGCTTCGATCGGCGGGCGGCGCGCGGCTGATGCTGTGCGGCGGGGCGCCGCTCGACGGGCCGCGGCATGTGTGGTGGAATTTCGTCTCCTCGCGGCGCGAGCGGATCAACGAGGCCAAGCGCGCGTGGAAAGCGGGCGAGTTCGTGCTTCCGCCCGGCGACGACGCCGAGTTCATCCCGCTCCCCGAAGTACCGCTGACCGTCAGCTATCCGTGACGCGAATTCCGCCGCGTCGCGTTGCGGACGGGGGTTACGCTCAACGTCGCGATTGCCGGCGACGCCGGCGAGGCCGGCGGTGATCCTGCTCCACGGCTTCCCCGAATCGCACCGCACGTGGCGCGGGGTCGCACCGCTGCTCGAGCGCGACTTCCATTTGGTCATGCCCGACCAGCGCGGCTTTGCCGGGTCCGACCGGCCGCAGGATGTCGGCGATTATTCCGCCGACAATGTGACCGACGATATTTTTGCGCTGGCCGACGCCCTGGGCCTCGAGCGTTTCGCCCTGGTCGGGCACGATTGGGGCGGCGCGATCGCCTGGAGCGCGGCGCTGCGCGGCGACCCGCGGCTCGAGCGGCTGGCGATCGTCAATGCTCCGCACCCGGTCGTCTTCCAGAAAAGCGTGATCGAGGACGAGGACCAGCGCGCCGCGTCGCAATATATCAACGCATTTCGCCTGCCCGGCTTCGAGAAAGCGATCGAGGCGATGGGGTATGAGACATTCTTCGAGAAGACGTTCCGCGACCATGTCGATCTCGCGCTCATCTCCGGCGAGGAGCGGAAGCAATACCTGACCGAATGGGCCCAGCCCGGCGCGATGGCCGCAATGCTCAACTGGTACCGGGCGTCACGGCTGGTCGTCCCGCCCCCGGGACTGACGGTGCCGCTTCCCGACTGGCTGCTCAAGGCCTTCCCGAAAGTGGAAATCCCGACGCTGGTGATCTGGGGCATGCGCGATCCGGCTTTGCTCCCGCTGCAGCTCGACGGACTCGACCTGCTCGTTTCCGATCTGGCCATCGAGCGCATCGCGGACGCCGGTCATTTCGCGCCGTGGGAAGCACCGCGAGCGGTGGCGGCCGCGCTCAAGCCCTTCCTTGGCGACGGCGCTCCGGCTAGTGCGCGCGGGCAATGACTCAAGCACGCTCCCTCGCCCGCTCCCGCTCGCGTTCGGCTGCGCGCCTGGCGGCGGTGCAGGCGCTCTACCAGCAGGAGATGGAGGGGACGCCGGTCGCTCGGCTGATCAAGGAATTCCACGATCACCGGCTCGGCGCGACAATCGAGGATGCGACCTATGTCGAGGCCGACCAGAGCTTTTTCGACGATATCGTCGCCGGCGCCGACGACCGCCGCGCCGAGATCGACGCGTTGATCGCCGGCCGCCTCGCCCAGGGCTGGACGCTCGAGCGTCTCGACCGGCCGATGCGCGCGATCCTGCGCGCCGGCGCCTATGAGCTGATCGCCCGCCCGGACGTCCCCACGGCCTCGGTGATTTCCGAATATGTCGACGTCGCCCACGCCTTTTACGACAAGCGCGAAAGCGGCTTCGTCAACGGCCTGCTCGACGCCATCGCCAAGGGGCGCGCGGCCCCCGCGGCCTGATGGACGAAGCCCAAGTCATCGCCCGATTGAGGCGGATGGCGACCGCGCCTGAAGCGCGCGGATTGCTCGACGATGCGGCGCTGATCGATGGGCTGGTCATCACCCACGACAGCATTGCCGAGGGCATCCATTACCTGCCCGGCGACCCTGCAGAGAGCGTCGGGTGGAAGCTCGTCGCGGTCAATCTGTCCGATCTGGCGGCCAAGGGCGCGACGCCGCGCGGCGCGTTGCTGTCCTGGCGCTCAATGGCGACGGCGACGTGGGAAACCGGGTTCCTCGACGGGATCGAGGCCGCCTGCGCGGCTTACGGCCTCGCGCTCATCGGCGGTGACACGATTGCCCTGCCGCCAGGCGCCCCGCGCGTGCTCGGCTTGACCGCGATCGGCCGCGCTGGCGCGAGAACTCCGAATCGCGCCGGAGCTGCCGCGGGCGATAACCTGTGGCTCGTCGGGACACTTGGCGATGCCGCGGCGGGGCTTGCACAGCTGCTCGCCAATTCAAGCGCGTCGGGCGCGCTGGTCGAGGCCTATCGCAGGCCTGTGCCGTTGCTGGCGGAGGGCCAGGCGCTTGCCGCGCACGCCACGGCGATGATGGACGTGTCCGACGGCCTGCTGCTCGATGCCCGGCGGCTGGCCCAGGCGAGCGGCTGCGCCGTGGAGATTGAGCTCGACAGCCTGCCGCTGTCGGATGCTTTCAAGTCGCTGCGGGGTTCGACCGAAACGCCGCGGCTGTTCGCGGCGACCGGCGGCGACGATTACGCTTTGCTCGCAACCTTGTCCGCTTCGGTTGATCCATCAACCCTTTCTTTACCATCGGCCGCCAGGGTGACGAAGATCGGGCGCATTCCATGTGGAGATCCGGGGATCCGGGTGCTCAGCAATGGCCGCCCCCTCGAATTGCCGGAGCGTCTTGGCCATGAACACCGTCCATCTGCCGCTGCCGCACCGAGCTCCGCTGCGCAATTGGCTGATCGCACTTAGCGGTCTTGCGTCGGGCATGACGCTCGCTTTCCTGATTTACTAAAGCCCGGCCTGATTTACCGAGCGCCGACAGGCGCAGCTTAACTTCCAGCGGTTGCAAGCCGCCGGTTCCCCAAATAAAGGGTCGCGAATCTCGCCGGCTGCATCAGCATCGCCGGCCTTTCCGCTTTGCGCCTAACGGGGAATTTCAATGGACCTGCTTTTGATCGCGATCGCCTGCGGCGTCGTCGCCGTGCTGTACGGTATCATCACCAGCCGCGAGGTGCTTGCCTCGTCGGCGGGCAACCAGAAGATGATCGACGTCGCCGGCGCGATCCAGGAAGGCGCCTCGGCCTATCTGCGCCGCCAGTACACCGCGATCACCATCGTCGGCGTGGTCGTCGCCGTGCTGGTCTTCATTTTCCTGGACGGTCTCAGCGCCGCGCCTTCGTCATCGGCGCCTTCCTGTCGGGCGTCACCGGCTTCATCGGCATGAACATTTCGGTGCGCGCCAACGTCCGCACCGCCGAGGCCGCACGCACCAGCCTGCAGCGCGGATTGACCGTGGCCTTCCGCGCCGGCGCAGTCACCGGAATGCTGGTTGCCGGCCTCGCCTTGCTCGCAATCTCAATCCTCTTCTGGTTCCTCACCGGCCCCGGCGGCTACGAGCCCAACGACCGCGCGGTCGTCACCGCGCTCACCGCTTTGGCACTCGGCGCAAGCCTCGTCTCGATCTTCGCTCGTCTCGGCGGCGGCATCTTCACCAAGGCCGCGGACGTCGGCGCCGACCTGGTCGGCAAGGTCGAGGCGGGAATTCCCGAGGACGACCCACGCAACCCGGCGGTGATCGCCGATAACGTCGGCGACAACGTCGGCGATTGCGCCGGCATGGCGGCCGATCTTTTCGAAACCTATGTCGTCACGGTCGGCGCGACGATGGTTCTGATCGCCTTGCTGGTCAGCGCGCCGCCGGCGCAAATCCTGGCCCTGATGACGCTGCCGCTGATCATCGGCGGCGTGTGCATCCTGACGTCGATCGCCGGCACCTACTTCGTCCGCCTCGGCGCCAAGCAGTCGATCATGGGCGCTCTGTACAAGGGCTTCTGGGTCACGGCCGCCCTGTCGGTCGCAGCGATTTTTGCGGTCATGTCTCTGACCCTTGGCGATCTCGACACGGTCATCGGCAGCGCTCGCGAAGCGGCCGGCGCCGACGTTGATCTCGCGGTTGCCCGCGAAGCAGTCGAAGGCGGCTTCAACGGCTGGGACCTGTTCTGGTGCTCACTGGTCGGCCTGGTCGTCACCGGCCTGATCGTATGGATCACCGAATATTACACCGGGACCAACTATCGCCCGGTCCAGTCGATCGCCAAGGCCTCGCAGACCGGCCACGGCACCAACGTCATCCAGGGCCTGGCGATCAGCCTTGAATCGACCGCGGCGCCGACCATCGTGATCTGCGTCGGCATCATCATCTCCTACCAGCTCGCGGGCCTCATCGGCATCGCCTTCGCGGCGACCGCGATGCTCGCGCTGGCCGGCATGGTCGTCGCGCTCGACGCTTACGGGCCGGTCACCGACAACGCCGGCGGCATCGCCGAAATGTCGGGCATGGAGGACGAGGTTCGCGAGCGGACCGACAAGCTCGACGCGGTCGGCAACACCACCAAGGCGGTGACCAAGGGCTATGCGATCGGCTCCGCGGCGTTGGGCGCTCTGGTGCTGTTCGGCGCCTACACCACCGACCTCGACCATTATGCGGCTGAGCTCGGGGTCGGGCCCGACGGCATCGATTTCTCGCTGTCCAACCCGTACGTCGTCGTCGGCCTGCTGCTCGGCGCCTTGCTGCCCTATCTGTTCGGCGCAATGGGCATGACCGCGGTCGGCCGCGCCGCCGGCAACGTCGTGCTCGACGTTCGCGAGCAGTTCCGCTCCAACCCCGGCATCATGGACGGCACCTCGCGGCCCAATTACGCGCGCACCGTCGACCTGGTGACCAAGGCGGCGATCAAGGAAATGATCGTCCCGTCGCTGCTCCCGGTGCTGAGCCCGATCGTCGTCTTCTTCGGCATCGCTGCGATCGCCGGCCGCGACCAGGGTTTCGCCGCGCTTCGGCGCCCTGCTCCTCGGCGTGATCGTGTCCGGCCTGTTCGTCGCCATCTCGATGACTTCGCGGCGGCGGCGCGTGGGACAATGCCAAGAAATATATCGAGGACGGCAATTACGGCGGCAAAGGCAGCGAGGCCCACAAGGCCGCGGTGACCGGCGACACCGTCGGCGATCCGTACAAGGACACCGCTGGTCCGGCCGTCAATCCGATGATCAAGATCACCAACATCGTCGCGCTGCTGCTGCTCGCGGCGCTGGCCGGCGCGGGCGCCTAAGCTGCAACCGTCGATAATATACGAAGCCCCGTCGCGGTCCGCCGCGACGGGGCTTTTCTTTTGCCGCCCGAATGGGTTGAAGCAGCGCCATGCCAAAAGCGATCCGAATCCATGCGGCCGGCGGGCCGGAAGTGCTCCAATGGGAAGAGGTCGAGGTGGCCGAGCCCGGTCCCGGCGAGGTCCGGCTGCGCCAGGAGGCCGCGGGCCTCAACTTCATCGACGTCTATCACCGCACCGGCCTTTATCCGCAGCCGCTGCCGTTCACGCCCGGGGTCGAGGGCGCCGGCGTGGTCGAGGCGCTTGGCGAGGGCGTCACTCATGTCACGGTCGGCGACCGGGTCGCCTATGGCGGGCCGATCGGCGGCTATGCCGAGCAGCGGCTGATCGACGCCGACCGCGTCGTCCGCCTGCCCGACGCCATTTCATCCGAGCAGGCGGCGGCGATGATGCTCCAGGGCATGACCGCGCAGATGCTGCTGCGCTCAGTGTTCCCGGTGGCCAAGGGCGACACCATCCTGATCCACGCCGCGGCGGGCGGCGTTGGGCTGATCCTCTGCCAATGGGCGGCGGCGACTCGGCGCCACCGTCATCGGCACCGTCAGCACCGAGGAGAAAGCCGAGCTCGCCCGCGCCCATGGCTGCGCCCATCCGATCATCTATTCGAAACAGGACTTCGTCGCCGAGGTGCTGCGCATCACCGACGGCGAAAAGCTTCCCGTGGTCTACGATTCGGTCGGCCGCGACACGTTCCTGCAAGTCGCTCGATTGCCTGCAAGCTGCGCGGGCTGATGGTCAGCTTCGGCAATGCGTCGGGCCCGCCTGAGCCAATGTCGCCCTTGCTGCTCGCGCAGAAAGGCTCGCTCTATCTGACCCGTCCAACGCTGTTCCATTATATCGAGCGCCGCGGCGCAGCTCGAGCAGAGCGCCACCGAGCTGTTCGCCATGGTCGCCGAGGGCAAGGTCAAGATCGAGGTCAAGCAGCGGTTCGCCCTCAAAGACGCGGCGGAAGCCCACCGCGCGCTCGAAGCGCGGGAAACCAGCGGATCGACCGTCTTCACCATCTAGGCCGCGCCTTGCCATTGCGCGTCCGCGCAGAGTAAGGCTCCGCGACTTTCACCTACGACAGGAAAGAGGGACTTTTGGCCAAGGAAGAACTGCTCGAGATGCGCGGCAAGGTGGTGGAGCTGTTGCCCAACGCCATGTTCCGCGTCGAGCTCGAGAATGGCCATGAGATCCTCGGGCACACCGCGGGCAAGATGCGCAAGAACCGCATCCGCGTGCTCACCGGCGACGAAGTGCTGGTCGAGCTGACACCCTACGACCTGACCAAGGGGCGGATCACCTACCGCTTCATGCCCGGACGCGCGGGACCGCCCGGCTACACCGGCTAAGACAAAACATGCGGCTGATCCTCGCCTCGGCGAGCCCGCGCCGCCTCGACCTGCTTGCGCGGATCGGCGTCACGCCCGATGCGGTCGCGCCCGCCGACATCGACGAGAGCGGTAGCCAAGGGCGAGCTGCCGCGCGCCCATGCCTGCGGCTCGCGCGCGAGAAAGCGCTGGCGGTTGCGGCGCAGCATTCCGATGCGCTGGTGCTCGGCGCCGACACAGTGGTCGCGGTCGGACGGCGGATCCTGCCCAAGGTCGAGGACGAGGCGACGCTGCGAACGTGCATGGCGCTGCTTTCAGGGCGCCGTCACCGGGTGCTGACCGGCGTCGCCCTTGCGCTCCCCGGCGGCGGCGTCCGCGAACGGCTGGTCGAGACGATGATCGCGATGAAGCGCCTGTCGCCCGAGGAGGTCGATTTCTACGCGGCCCACGGCGAATGGCGCGGCAAGGCCGGCGGTTATGCGCTCCAGGGCTATGGCGAAGTCTATGTCCGCCACATCGCCGGAAGCTATTCCAACGTCGTCGGCCTGCCGCTGGCGGAGACTCGGGCACTGCTCAAGTCGGCGGGTTATCCGCTTGCCTGAGTGGGTGATCGAGCGCGGGATCGGCGAGACGCGCGCGGCGCTGGTCGAGGGCGACGAGATCGTCGAGGCGCGGATAATGCTGGACGGCGTAGTGGAGGCTGGAACCCTCGTCACCGCGCGCCTTGTCAGCACAGGCCGGAACGCTGTTGCGAGGGCCGAGGACGGCACCGAATATCTGCTCCCCCGCGGCGCCCCCGGATTGAGCGAAGGCACGGCGGTGAAAATCGAAGTGACGCGCAGCGTCATTCCGGGCTCTGAGCCATGGAAGCGGCCGCTGGCCCGGGTCGCAGGCGGCGAGAGCAATGCCGAGCAACTGGCCGGGCAAGCCGGGACCTCTCCCCGGCGCCTGGGATGATTTGATCGAGGAGGCGCGCGACGGAATCGTCCGCTTCGCCGGCGGCGAGCTGCGCATCGTCGCGACGCCGGCGATGACGCTGATCGACGTCGACGGGCATCTCGATCCGGCGGCGTTGAGCATCGCCGGAGCGGGCGAAGCGGCCAAGGCGATCCGCCGCCTCGACATCGGCGGGTCGATCGGCATCGATCTTCCGACCGCCCGCGACAAAGCGGCGCGCCATGCCGCGGCCGCGGCGATCGACGCGCATCTGCCGCAACCGTTCGAGCGCACCGCGGTCAACGGCTTCGGCTTTGTCCAGATCGTGCGGCCGCGGCGCCGCGCCTCGCTGATCGAGCTCGCGCAGGACCGCGCCGCTTTCGAAGCTCGGGCGCTGCTCAGGCAGCTCGGCGCCGAGGCTCCAGGCGCGAAGCGCATCGTCGCCCACCCCGCGGTCATCGCGTTGCTCGACGCTCATCCCGAGTGGCGCGAAGCCGTCGCGGCGCAGATCGGCGGCGCGGTAACCTTGCGCGCCGACCCCGCGCTTGCCATTTCCGGAGGCTATGGCGAACGTGCCTAAATCCAAGCGCTGCCCGCTCTGCGCCAGGCCGACCGCCGAAGAATTCGCGCCGTTTTGCAGCGCCGGCTGCCGCGACCGCGACCTGCTCAAATGGCTCGGCGAGGGTTATCGCATTCCGGGGCCGCCGGCCGACGACCTGCCGCCTCCCGGCAGGGTGGACAGTGAGGATAGCGACGGTTAGGAGCCGCCGTCTTAGCGCCTTTCCGGGGTGGGCCTGCCGGCCCCGCCGGTCGATGCGAATGCCCAGGTAGCTCAGTTGGTAGAGCACGTGACTGAAAATCACGGTGTCGGCGGTTCGATCCCGTCCCTGGGCACCATCGCCGCATTGGCGAGCGTCCGTTCAATCAGCTAGAAGGGCGGCATGCGCTTCGACCGACCGTTCATCAAGCTGCCGATCCGCTTTTCGGCCGATGCTCTCGCGGCCGAAATCCGGGCTTTGCAGAAGGACGCGTGGGTGCCCCACCCGACCGGCTTTCCCGGCAACGATGCGGTTCGCCTAGTGACGCCCGGGGGACAGCCGACCGACGCGTTCGACGGGCCCATGCGGCCGACCGAATATCTGCAGAGCTGTCCGTACATCATGCAGATCATGGCCGAGCTCGGCGGCGTGTGGGGACGCAGCCGGCTGATGGGTCTCGGCGCCGGCGGCGAAGTCCCCGAGCATGTCGACGCACATTATCATTGGCGCACCCATGTGCGGATCCACGTCCCGATCCTGACCAATCCGGCGGTCGAGTTCACCTGCGGCGGAGAGACGGTGCACATGGCCCCCGGCGAATGCTGGCTGTTCGATAGCTTTCGCTGGCACGAGGTCCACAACCGCGGCTCCGAGCACCGCGTCCATCTGGTGCTCGACACGGTCGCCACGGACAGTCTGTGGGACCTGGTCGAAGCGGCTGCCAACGGCGCCCCAACGCGCGAGCTGCAGCCGGGAGAGCGGGCGCCCACGCCACTGCTGTTCGAACAAGTCAACATGCCGCGGGTCATGTCCCACTGGGAAATGCGCTGCCATTTCGCCTTCGCGATGGAGCAGGCCCAGCCGCACGCGCGCCTCGCCGAGGTCAGCCGCCGGCTCGACCGTTTCGCGGACAATTGGTCGGCCATCGGCTCGCAGTTCGGCGAGACCGGCGAGGCTGTCGGTGCGTATCGCGCGCTGCTTGCCGCAGGGCGGAAGGACATCGCCGCCGCAGGCGCCAATGAGGTTGAGCTTCGCAACGAGCTCAAATTGCTGGTCGTCCTCGACCAGCTCGTGTTCCTGCCGGCGATTGCGGCCCCGCAGATAACGGCGGTTAAGGCCGACCCGCAGCGGGCAGCTTCGTGATTTTCGGCTCGGCGTTCTTCGCCCAAGCATCCGATCGTCCGTAAGCGAGACGCTGGCGGTGCGCTGTTTCTGGGATGGGCGGCAGCGGGCGCATGTGCCGGCCGGCGAATTCTTCAACGGCGCGCTTCACGCGCCCGCAGAGCATGAAGGGCAAATCGACGCGATCCTCGCCGGCATCGGGCCGACCGAACCTCCGGCTGACCTTGGAATGGCGCCGCTGCTTCGGGTCCACGACGCCGGCTATCTCGATTTCCTGCGGAGCGCTCATGACCAGTGGCTGGCCGCGGGCCGCACCGGTGACGCCTTCCCTTATACTTTTCCCGTGGTTCGGCGACGGCCGCTAAAACTCGACCGGATCGACGCCCGGCTCGGCCAGCATAGCTTCGACACCGCGACGCCGATCGGGCCAGGGACCTGGGAAGCGGCTTATTGGAGCGCGCAGACGGCGCTTGCCGGTCTCGCCGCGGTGCTCGGCGGCGAGCGCAGCGTCTTCGCCTTCACCCGCCCGCCCGGACATCACGCGGGCAAGGATTATTGCGGCGGTTATTCCTACCTCAACAGCGCTGCAATCGCCGCCGAAGCTGCTCTCGCGGCCGGGCGAAAGCGGGTCGGCATCCTCGACGTCGACTATCATCATGGCAACGGCACGCAGGACATTTTCGCGGGCCGCGAGGACGTCGCATTCGCATCGATCCACGCGGATCCGACGATGGATTACCCCTATTTCTGGGGCCACGCCGACGAGAGCTCGGACAATATCCTCAACCTGCCGCTTCCCCGCGGCACCGACTGGGCGGCCTATGAGCCCGCGCTGGTCCAGGCGATCAACTGGCTGGAAAGGTTCGAGCCCGAGCTGCTGATCGTCAGCTACGGCGCCGACACCTACGCCGGCGACCCGATCAGCTATTTCGCGATCGAGACCGCCGACTACACGCCGATGGCCCGCCGCATCGCCGCGCTAGGGCTGCCGACGCTGGTCGTGATGGAAGGCGGCTATGCGGTCGACGCGCTGGGCGCGAATGTCGCCGCCTTCCTCGGCGGGTTCTGACGGCCTAACGGCGCTCGCTGGTGACGGCGACGATCTTGTCCATCACCGCGAGCATCACGCCGGAGGCGATGAAGACGAGATGGATGATCACCATCCAGAACAGTTGCTGCTGCTTCGCCGGGCTCATGTTGACGCCATCGAGGGCCATGAAGTTTTTGAGCCGCCTCGACCGCGCCAGCCTGCTTGCCGCTACCCTGGTTACCGCCAGCCTGAACGGGCTGTTCGGCAGGGTTTCCGACAACGTCGAGAATTACGGATGGGCGGGCGCGGCGGCATCCCTGTTCGGTGTAAGCGCCGTGCTGTGGATCGCGCTGGTGGCGCTGATCGACCTTGGCGGCGATGGCCGCGGCGCGCGCCCCGAGCGCACCGACTGGTGGCTCTGCGGCGGTGTACTGGCCAGCTGTTTTCTTCCCACCGGCAGGGAAGCCGGAGTCGGCCTGCTGATCTTATCGGCGGCCAGCATCCTGCAATTCGGACCCGGGACTCGCGAACGAAGGATTGGCGTGCTCGGCGTGGCCTTGACCGGCCCGTTGCTTTTCGCACCGGTCGCAATGGCCTATCTGGCACCCGAAATACTGCGCATCGATGCGGCGTTCGTCGCCTTGCTGAGCGGGCATCCGTCGACGGGCAATATCGTCGAATTCACCGATCCGGCGATGCGCGCGGCGGGCAAACAGATGATCATCTTCATGGGCTGTTCGTCGGTTCATAACATGTCGCTGGTCGGCGTCCTGTTCGCCGTGGTTACCCAGTCGCTCAATGTCCGGCTGACCCGCTCGATGTGGTTGCTTGCGGCGGCGATGGTCGTTGCGATCGCCATCATCAACGTTGGTCGCCTGACCGCAATCGCGCTGCTGCCTCAGCATTTTGAACTGCTTCACACCGGGTGGGTAGCGCAGCTGTTCGGCTTCGCCGGGCTTGCCGCGGCGGGCGCCATCATTTTAGTCGGCGCATTACGCAGTCTGGAACAGCGGCATGCTTAGGCCGGCGCTTGTGGCCTTGCTCGCGATGGTCCCGGTCACGCTCGGCGTGCGCTCGAACTCACGACGGCGAGCGGTTGCCGGACCTGGACCGCCTGGCGGCCGACGCGTCGGTCATCCTGGCGGCCGACGACTGGTCGGTGGAGCCCCCGCAAAATCATCTGGTCGGCCGCATGGTCAAGGGTTCGCGGGGAAGTTGCCGTATCCTCGTGCAATTCCCCCCACCCGACGGGCAGGGCGACAAGTGGCTGCGGATTCTCGCGCGACCGATCGGCCCGCTGACCTATCATTATGGCGGGGTGACGAGCAGCCAGCCTCCGCGCCTTGCGCCGTTGCTCTCCCGGCACGCTCAGCGTTACGCCGGGAGCTTCGGCCTAGAAGCCGCGACCACGCCGCTCATCGCCACCGCTCTGTCCCCTGCGTGCGATAGCCAGGCCCCTGACCTCACCGGCCTTCGCCAGCATCTTCAGGCCGTGCGCGACCCTGACTAAAGCTTCTCCGTCAGTTCCGGCAGAATCTTGAACAGGTCGCCGACCAGGCCGATGTCCGCGACCTGGAATATGGGCGCGTCCTCGTCCTTGTTGATTGCGACGATGACCTTTGAATCCTTCATCCCGGCGAGATGCTGGATGGCGCCCGAAATGCCGATCGCGACATAGACTTCGGGCGCGACGATCTTGCCCGTCTGGCCGACCTGATAATCATTGGGGGCATAGCCGGCGTCGACCGCTGCGCGGCTTGCTCCGACGGCTGCGCCGAGCTTGTCGGCGAGTGGGTCGATGAGCGCGTGGAACTGGTCGGAGCTGCCGAGCGCGCGGCCGCCCGAGACGATGATCTTGGCGCTGGTCAGCTCGGGCCGGGCGCTTTCGGATGCTTCGGCGGAAACGAAGCTGCTGCCGCCGGCATCGCCGCCGGCATCGACCTTTTCGACGCTGCCCGACCCGCCCTCGCGCGCCGCTTTTTCGAACGCGGTGGTGCGGATGGTCAGGACCTTCTTGGCGTCCTTCGACTTGACCGTGGCGATGGCGTTGCCGGCGTAGATCGGGCGCGTGAACGTGTCCGGCCCCTCGACCGACAGCACGTCGCTGACCTGCATCACGTCGAGCATGGCGGCGACGCGCGGCGCGATATTCTTGCCGGTGGTGGTTGCCGCGGTGACGAAGGCGTCGTGGCTGTCCATGAGCTTGACCGCGATCGGGGCGACCGCCTCTGCGAGCTGATGCTCGAGCGCCGGCGCGCTCGCCGCATAGACTTTCGCGACTCCGGCGATTTTGGCGGCTTCGGCAGCAATCGCATCGGCGTTTCCGGCGGCGACGAGCGCGTGGACTTCGCCGAGCTCCGCCGCGGCGGTGATGGCGCCAAGGCTCGCGTCCTTGATGGCGCCCCCGTCATGCTCGATCAGAACCAGAACGCTCATTTCGCAATCCCCAGACCTTTAAGCCGTTCGACCAGTTCATCGACGCTGCCGACCTTTATGCCTGCCTGGCGCTTGGCCGGCTCAACCACCTTCAACGTTTCGAGGCGGCGCGCGACGTCGATGCCGTAATCGCCTGGCGACTTTGTCTCGAGCGGCTTCGACTTCGCCTTCATGATGTTGGGCAGCGACGCATAGCGCGGTTCGTTGAGGCGCAGGTCGGTGGTGACCACGGCGGGCAGGTCGAGCTTGACCGTCTCCAGCCCGCCATCGACTTCGCGGGTCACCTGGACGCTGCCGTCGGCCGCTTCGACCTTCGAGGCAAAGGTGCCCTGGGGCCAGCCGAGCAGCGCCGCGAGCATCTGGCCGGTCGCATTATTGTCGTCGTCGATCGCCTGCTTGCCGAGGACGATGATCTGCGGCTGTTCTTCGGCGGCGATCTTGGCGAGGATCTTGGCGACGGCGAGCGGCTCGACCTCTTCGTCGGTCTGGACCAGGATCGCGCGGTCGGCGCCCATCGCCAAAGCGGTGCGCAGCGTCTCCTGCGCCTTGGCCGGGCCGATCGACACGGCGACAATCTCGGTCGCGACGCCCTTTTCCTTGAGGCGGATGGCTTCCTCGACCGCGATCTCGTCGAACGGGTTCATGCTCATCTTGACGTTGGCGAGATCGACGCCGGAGCCGTCCATCTTGACCCGCGGTTTGACGTTGTAATCGATCACCCGCTTGACCGCGACCAGCAGCTTCATTCGACTTCCTTTGACAATTATGCGGCCACTTTGACTTCGGCGACGATCTTGCGCGCCGCGTCGCCGAGATCGTCGGCCGAGATGATCGGCAGGCCGCTATTGGCGAGGATTTCCTTGCCCTCGCGGACATTGGTGCCTTCGAGGCGGACGACCAGCGGCACGTCGAGTTCGACCTCGCGGGCCGCGGCGATGATGCCTTCGGCGATGATGTCGCAGCGCATGATGCCGCCGAAGATGTTGACGAGGATACCCTTCACTTCCGGGTCAGAGAGGATGATCTTGAACGCCGCGGTGACCTTTTCCTTGTTGGCGCCGCCGCCGACGTCGCAGAAATTGGCCGGGAAGGCGCCGTTCAATTTGATGATGTCCATGGTCGCCATGGCGAGCCCGGCGCCGTTGACCATGCAGCCGATATTGCCGTCCAGCTTGATGTAGGCGAGGTCGTATTTCGACGCCTCGATCTCCATCGGCTCTTCTTCGGTCAGGTCGCGCAGTGCTTCGAGCTCGAGGCTGGCGGAACTCGGCGTTGCTGTCGAAACCGATCTTGGCGTCGAGCACCAGCAGCTCGCCCTTGTCGGTGACGGCCAGCGGGTTGATCTCGATCTGCGAGGCGTCGGTCGCGACGAACGCGGCGTAGAGCTTGGCGAGGACGCTGACGGTCTGTTTCGCATGGTCGCCCGAAAGGCCCAGTGCGGCCGCAACGGCGCGGCCGTGATGCGGCATCAGCCCGGTCGCGGGATCGATCGTCAGGGTCGTGATCTTGTCCGGCGTGTTGTGAGCGACATCCTCAATGTTCACGCCGCCCTCGGTCGAAGCGACGATCGCGATGCGGCCGCTTTCGCGATCGACCAGCAGCGCCAGATAATATTCCTTTTCGATGTCGACGCCGTCGGTGACGTAGAGCCGCTGGACGGGCTTGCCATCGGGGCCGGTCTGGATCGTGACCAATGTCTTGCCGAGCATTTCGGCCGCATGGTCGCGGACTTCGTCGATCGAGTGCGCGAGGCGGACGCCGCCCTTGGCATCGGGGCCGAGCTCCTTGAACTTGCCCTTGCCGCGTCCGCCGGCGTGGATCTGGGACTTGACCACCCATAGCGGCCCCGGGAGCTTGCCGGCCGCTTCGACCGCTTCCTCAACCGACATCGCGGCAAAGCCCGCGGGGACCGGGACGCCATGCTTCGCGAGCAGTTCCTTGGCCTGATATTCGTGGATGTTCATGTCGGCGGGCCTTAATCAGATAGAAGCTGCGATGCAAAGTGACGACCGCCCCACCGCCGTGATCGGCCGCAAGATCATCCACGTCGACATGGACGCGTTCTTCGCGTCGGTCGAACAGCGCGACGACCCGAGCCTAAGGGGCAAGCCGGTGGCGGTCGGCGGCGGTCATCGCGGCGTGGTCGCAGCGGCAAGCTATGAAGCGCGCGTGTTCGGCGTTCGCTCGGCAATGCCTTCGGTGACGGCGAAACGCCGCTGCCCCGAGCTCATTTTCGTCAAGCCGCGGTTCGATCGTTACCGCGAGGTGTCGCACCAGATCCGCGCGATCTTCGCCGACTATAGCGAGCTGGTCGAGCCGCTCAGTCTAGACGAGGCCTATATCGATGTCAGCGAAGACCGGCTCGGGCTGGGCAGCGCACGCGCGATCGCGCAGGACATCCGCCGCCGCATCCGCGAAGAAACCGGGCTCACCGCTTCGGCCGGGGTGAGTTACTGCAAGTTCATCGCCAAGCTCGCCAGCGACCATCGCAAGCCGGATGGCCTGTGCGTGATCACGCCCGGACAAGGGCCCTGAATTCGTCGCTTCGCTTCCGGTCGCCAAATTCCACGGCATCGGGCCGGTCACGGCGCGAAAGATGGAAGCGCTGGGAATAGTCACCGGGGCCGACCTGCGCGAATGGAGCCTGGCCGCATTGGAGTCGCAGTTCGGCAGCAGCGGGGCGTGGTACTGGCGCATTTGCCGCGGCATCGACGAACGCGCGGTGAAGCCTGACCGGCCCTACAAGTCGGTCAGCGCCGAGCGCACTTTCGACGAGGATCTATCCGACCCGGAGCGGCTCGCGGCCGAGCTCGAGCGCATTGCGGGCTATGCATGGGATCGCGTGGAACGCGCCGAAGTTGCCGGGCGCACGGTGACCCTCAAGGTCAAGTATCGGCGACTTTTCAATCATCACGCGATCGAGAAGCTTTCCGGCAAACATTGCCGGCCGCGAAGAATTTACTGCTGCTGGCCAAGCCCTTCTGAGCGCCCTTCATCCGCTGCCGCGCGGAATTCGCCTGCTCGGCCTGGGGCTGCATAACCTAAGTCAGGAAGACGACTCCGGGCCGTTTCAGCTCGGGCTGGCTTTTCAGGGTCAGTTGTGATATAAAATTGTCACGAACGGGCCGCGAGCGAATCAGCTGCGGCCCGAAATTTAGGAAGCCGCGAACAAGGCGAGGAGCCGCGACCGCTCGGTCGTATTGGGGGACGATGCGGATGTGTCGGCTCTCTTCGCCTCACAAAGGAAAAGGTGAGCAATGGCTACAAAGGCGTTTAGCTTCGATGTTGGTGATTTTGTCGTGTACCCCAAGCACGGCGTTGGCCGGGTCGTAGAGCTCCAGAGCACGGAAATCGCGGGCATCAGCCTCGAACTCTATGTTCTGCGGTTCGAGAAGGAAAAGATGACCCTGCGCGTTCCTGTCAACAAGGCGGACAGCGTCGGCATGCGCAAGCTGTCGAGCGACAAGACGATGAAGGACGCCCTGACGACGCTGACCGGCAAGCCCAAGGTCAAGCGCACCATGTGGTCGCGCCGCGCTCAGGAGTATGAAGCGAAGATCAATTCCGGCGACCTGTCGTCGATCGCCGAAGTGGTCCGCGACCTGTTCCGTCCCGATGACGCGCCCGAGCAGAGCTACAGCGAGCGGCAGATCTTCGAAGCCGCCTCGTCGCGCCTGGCGCGCGAGCTCGGCGCGATGGAAGCGACCGACGAGAAGGCAGCGCTGGTCAAGATCCTCGAGATTTTGAACAAGGCGGCTCTGATCCACCACAAGGTCAAGGAAGAGGCGTAAGCCTTTCAAGGCGCCGGCCAAAACAGCTGGTGGCGTTAAGAGCGGGCGCGGCCTTCGGGCCGCGCCCCTTTTTTTGCGCTTGTGCCGGGGGCGTCATAACTGTATTGCTCATGTAAGACAGCTATACAGGGAGACGACCATGCGAAACGCCGTTGCCGCAGCCGCCTTGATCGCGGTTGCCGCCGCCACCCCCGCCTGCAGCCAGAACCGCGCGGAGAATGGGGGGGCTACGATCTCGCGCAATTATCCGGTTGGCGGCTTCCGCCAGATCGAGGTTGCAGGCCCCTACGACGTCGAAGTTCGGACCGGCAGCAATCCCAGCGTGTCGGCCCAAGGGTCGGAGAAACTGCTCGAGCGGACTGTGGTCGAGGTCAAAGGCGACAAGCTGCTCATCCGCACGGAGCGCAACAAGGGCTGGTTCCGCATGGGGTGGTCGAGCAAGGGCAAAGCGCGGTTCGTAGTAACCGTCCCCGAGCTCGGCGGCGCAGCCATCGCCGGGTCCGGCGACATCCGCGTCGACAGGGTCAAGGGGCAGAGTTTCGACGGCAGTATCGCCGGCTCGGGCGGGCTCAATATCGGGGCCGTCGAGGTTGGCACGCTCAGGCTCTCGATTGCCGGGTCGGGTGACGCCAGGACCGGAGCGGGCAGAGCGCAGAACGCCGAATATGAAATTGCCGGGTCGGGCGGTGTCGAAGCTGGTGGAGTTTCAACCCAGGCGCTCAAGGTATCGATCGCCGGGTCGGGCAATGTCCGCGCCAACGCCACGCAGACGGCCGACGTCGACATCGTCGGGTCGGGCGACGTGGTCGTGACCGGCGGCGCCAAATGCAACGTCAGCAAGGCCGGATCCGGCGATGTTCGCTGCAGCTAGTTACGTGGCGCGCAGCTGAAGAGGCGGAGCTGCTCTTAAAGCGGTCTTAACCATGTGCGGGCAAGGTAGTGCGATGCGCATCTTGCCCGCCGTCCTCGCTTTGTCCGCTCTCGCCTCGCCGGCCGGAGCCGCGACCCGCAATTTCGGCATCACCGGTTTCGAGAAAGTCCGCATCGAAGGACCCTACAGGATCGTCCTGTCGACCGGCGTTGCGCCGTTCGCGCGCGCTACCGGCTCAGCCGCTGCGCTCGACAAGGTCGCGATCGAAGTGCGCGGCAACACTTTGGTGGTGCACAACAGCCGCTCTTCCTGGGGCGGCTTTTCGTCAGCCAATTCGGGGCCGGTCGAGATTGCGCTTGGCACCCACGACCTGCGCTCGGTGTCGCTCAACGGGTCCGGGACGATTGCCATCGACCGGGTCAAGGGACTGAGCTTCGATCTCAGCGTGCACGGCTCGGGCGGTCGGCGAGCATCGGCAAGGTCGACGTCGATCAGCTCAGCCTCAACCTCGGCGGAACGACCAGCGCGACATTGGCCGGCAAAGCGGCGAAAATGACGGCAGTGGTGCGCGGCAATTCCAGCCTGGACGCCAGCGCGCTCCGCGTCAGCGACGCCGTGCTCGGCGCGGAAGGCGCGGCGACGGTCAAGGCCGACGTGCGCAAGGCGATCAAGATCGACGGCTCCGGGCCGGCCACGGTGACACTCGGCGGCAAGCCCGCCTGCACCTTGCGGGTCAGCGGTTCAGTCAGCGTCAGCGGCTGCGCTAAGACTCAATGAACTGAGGCGCGCTTTAGTGAACGCCGCTCAGTGAACTGAGGCGCTTGTCTCCACGCCCGACAGGAAGTTCCACAACGCGCCGGCAAGCTCCTCGCCAGCGGCGACGGCTTCGGCGCGCTCGGCTTCGGGCAGGCGGTCGAGCAGGCCGCGGCACACCGCGCTATGCTCGACGTCGGCGCTTTCGTGGACGCGGAAGAAGCGCAGGGTCTCTTCGTCGCTGATCCCGTAGCGCTCGATCAGGCCTTCGATCTTGGCCGAGGCGACGCCCGGGAACTGGCTTTCATAGGCGTAGAGCGCGCCGAGGCCCGAGGCGTAGGATTTGCGCGACAGGCTGCGGAAGGTGTCGATCAGCGCCTGCGTCTCGGCATTAAGCGCCTGATTGCGAACCGCGTCGGCACTCTCGCCAAGGCCGCAGGCGAACATCATCCACAGCGACGCATGATCCTGCTTGCCCGCTTCGATGCCCTCTTCCTCGGCGAGGTTCTCGGCGAGCATCCGGCGGCCGTCGCGGTCGGGACAGGCGCTGTGGACCGCGCTGACCGCGCGCGGGAACGCCTCGACATGATGGAAATATTGCCGCGCATAATCGCGCAGCGTGTCGAGCGGCAGACGGCCCTCGGTCCACGCCTGGTAGAAGGGATGGCTGAGCATGGCGCGGGCGGCGACCTTGGCGTCGATGGCGGCGGAGGTGGTGATGACGGTCATGTTCGGCTCCCGGTGAAGTGCAGGCACGGCGAGATAATGCGGGCGGCGGTTGTTGGACAAGTTGCGATTAGGGCTAGACCAGGTTGAGCGCGGCCAGCTTGGCGTAAACGCGCGGGGGGAGGTCGGCGAGACCGTCGCCGGCGTCGTCGGGCATTTCGCTCGTCCGCGAGGTAGCGCCAGCCCTGGTGGGCGCGCTTGGGGATCGGCGGGAATGAGCTCGAGCTCGCCCGACCAGACGATGTCGATGCGGCCGTCCTTGCGGTCCTCGAAGCGCAGGATCGTCTGGCGGCCGATCAGCCGGTGCTTGACGATCCAGTGGAGCGAGCCGCCGATCAGCTCCTCCATCCGCTTCGGCCGCATCCGCGTGACGACCCGCATTTCGCCGCCGTGGGTGCGCGCCGCGACGCGCTTCACGACGGCCTCGACCGTTCGGCAGCCGAACGCGACCTTGGTCAGATGGAGCGGCATCGCACGCCCCTAACGGACGATTCCGGTCACGCTGGCCAAGCCGAGCACCGCGAAGAAGCCCATCGAATCGGTGACCATGGTGACGAACACGCTCGACGCGACCGCCGGGTCGGCCCCCGCCCGCTCGAGCGCCAGCGGCATGAGCACGCCGGCGAAGCCCGCGACGATGATGTTGATCAGCATCGCGACGCCGATCAGCAGCCCGAGGTCGCTGACTGCCGAGGACAAGCGCGACGCCGGCCCCGATCAGGATTGCGATGGTGATGCCGTTGAGCAAGGCGACGCGGATTTCGCGCCCGACCGCGCGCCAGCGGTTGGAGCCGGTCAGCTGATTGGTGGCGATGGCGCGCACCGTGACGGCAAGCGTCTGAGTGCCGGCATTGCCGCCGACGCCGGCGACGATCGGCATCAGCACGGCAAGCATCGCGAGACGCTCGATCTGGCCCTCGAAGTGACGGATGATCGATGGCTCCGACCAGCGCCGTCAGAAGGTTGGCGATGAGCCAGCGGACGCGGCTGCGGTAGCTGTCCATGACCGGCTCGTTGATGTCGCCTTCATCGCCGACGCCCGAGAGCAGGAGCACGTCCTCGCCCGCTTCCTCGGAAATGATGTGGACGACGTCATCGACCGTGATCATGCCGACCAGCCGCCCGGCGGCAGTCGACCACCGCGGCCGAGACCAGCGCGTATTTCTGGAAGCGGCAGGCGACGTCTTCCTGGTCCATGTCGACCGGGATCAGGGTCTGCTCGGGCGACATGATGTCGGTCACCGCGCGCTCGCGCGGGGTGCGCAAGATGGTCGATAATTTGCACGTGCCGACCGGATGGTGCGCGGGATTGACCACGAACACTTCCCAGAAGTCCGTCGGCAACTCGGGCTCCGAGCGGAGATAGTCGATCACCTGCCCGACTTTCCAATGTTCGGGCACCGAGCAGACGTCGCGCTGCATCAGGCGGCCGGCGGATTCCTCGGGATAGCCGAGCGCTTCTTCGACCGCGGCGCGGTCGTCCGGCTCCATCGCGCGCAGCACCGCCTGCTGCTCGTCCCGGTCGAGATCCTCGATCAGCGCGACCGCGTCGTCGGTTTCGAGCTGGCCCGGCGATGTCGGCGAGCTGCTGCGGCTCCATGTCGTCGAGCAGGCCCTCGCGGACGTAATCGTTCATCTCGGCGAGCACGTCGGCGCCGACGATGCCCGGCGAGCGCCTTGACCAGCCCCTCGCGCTCGTCGCGCGCGGCGAGCTCGATCAGATCGGCGATGTCGGCGGGATGGAGCGGCTCGACCAGCGCGCGCGCGGCGGCGTCGTCGCCCTGGTCGACCGCGTCGAGCACGCGGCTGACGAACTCCGGCCGGAGCCGGTCCTCCTCGTCGATACACGGTCGAAACAGGCAGGCGAATCCGCGTGGGAGGCGGCGGCGATGCGATCGCTCTCGCTCATTGGCGCTCCCCTCAATTCGACCGGTGTGGCGCACTCCTATGGACGGGCGCGCTCTGGCGCAAGCGGGCGCGGCGCACCTAAATCCCCACGTCACCGATCAACCTGACAAGGAGCATCACATGGCCGACGGCGAACGCCTCACCCTGACCCTTTCCAGCGGCGGCGACGTCGTCATCAAGCTCCGCCCCGACCTCGCGCCCGGCCATGTCGAGCGCATCAGCGACGCTGGCCGGCAAGGGCTTTTACGACGGCGTCGTGTTCCACCGCGTGATCCCCGGCTTCATGGCCCAGGGCGGCGACCCGACCGGCACCGGCATGAGCGGCTCCGACCTTGCCCAACCTCAAGGCCGAGTTCAACCGCGAGCCGCATGTCCGCGGCACCTGCTCGATGGCCCGCTCCGGCCAGCCCGACAGCGCCAACAGCCAGTTCTTCATCTGCTTCGACGACGCCGGCTTCCTCGACGGCCAATATACCGTCTGGGGCGAGGTCGAGAGCGGCATGGAGCATGTCGATGCGCTGCCCGTCGGCGAGCCGCCGCGCGAGCCGGGCAAGATCGTCAAGGCGAGCGTCGTGCGCCTGTGAGCCACTGCGGTCACCCTTATCACCGGCGCATCCGCCGGGCTGGGGCTCGAATTCGCACGGCAACTGGCGAAGCGCGGCGATGCGGCTCGTGCTCGCGGCGCGGCGGACGGACCGGATCGAATCGCTGGCGGGCGAGCTTGGCAATGCTCGCGCGGTCACGACCGATCTGTCGAAGGCCAATGGCGCGTCCAAGCTGATGGCCGACATCGAGAATGCCGGCGAGCATGTCGAATTGCTGGTCAACAACGCCGGCTTCGGCCTTGGCGGTCGCTTCGCCGAACTCGATGCGAAGCGGCAACGCGAGATGATCGACCTCAACGTCGGCGCGCTGACCGATCTTGCCGCGCGGTCGCGCCGGGGATGATCGCGCGCAAATCGGGCGGGATCCTCAATGTCGCGTCGACCGCGGCTTTCCAGCCGGGCCCCGGAATGGCGGTCTATTTCGCGACCAAGGCCTATGTGCTGTCGCTGACCGAGGCGTTGCACGAGGAATTGAAGCCGCACGGGATCAAGGTCAGCGCGCTTGTGCCCCGGCCCGACCCGGACCGAATTCGGCGCGGTCGCCGGTTTCGGCGAGGAGGGCGCGTTCGACCGGCTGTCGATGGATTCGCCGAGCGGTCGTCGCGGCCGGGCTCAAGGGCCTCGACCGCAATCATGCGGTGGTCGTCCCGGCTCTGGTCAACAAGGTCGGCGCGGCACGGAACGCGCTTCGTCCCCCGGCCGCTTGCTCCGCAAGATCGCCGGCGCGATAAAGTTTTAGGAGCCATCGATGGCGGAAACCGACACGATCGACCGCGCCAAGTCGCGCAAGGTGCAGGTCGCGAACCTGCCGCCGGCGGACAGCGGGCGCGGGTTCGCGCGGCTTGCCGGCCAAGCTGATGGACGATCTCGGCCTCAAGGAAGGCGACGTGATCGAAATCGTCGGCACACGCGACCACGGCGGCGATCGCGATCCGCCCTTACGGCGAGGACGAAGGCATCGACATCATCCGCATCGACGGCCTGCAGCGCGCCAATGCCGGCGTCGGATCGGCCGATTATGTCGAAGTGCGCAAGGCCAAATCGCAAAGCCGCCGACGCGGGTCGTGTTCGCCCCGGCCCAGCCCAACATCCGCCTGCAGGGATCGGCCGATGCGCTGCAAGCGCAGCTTCGCCGGGCGTCCGCTGACCGAGGGCGACGTCGTCGCGACCACCGGGCACCAGCGGGTCAATGCCGAGATGCCCGACCATATCCGGCAATTGCTCAATGCGCCGGCTTTCTCGCTGCAGGAGTTGCGGCTGGTGGTGTCGACACCACGCCCAAGGGCATCGTCCACATCGACGCCAAGACGAAGGTCGAGCTGCTTCCCGAATATGATCAAAAGGACGGCGAGCGGCGCGCCGACGTCACTTATGACGACCTTGGCGGAATGACAGCGACGATCGATGGCCTGCGCGAGATGGTCGAGCTTCCGCTGCGCCATCCCGAGCTGTTCCAGCGGCTCGGCGTCGACCCGCCCAAGGGCGTCCTGCTGCACGGCCCGCCGGGCACCGGCAAGACCATGCTGGCGCGCGCGGTAGCCAATGAAAGCGCGGCAAAATTCTTCCACATCAACGGGCCCGAAATCATGGGCTCGGCTTACGGCGAGAGCGAGCGGCGCTACGCGAATTGTTCGAGCAAGCGGCCGAAGCCGCGCCGTCGATCATTTTCATCGACGAGATCGACTCGATCGCGCCCAAGCGCGGCCAGGTCACCGGCGAGGCTGAGAAAGCGGCTGGTCGCGCAATTGCTGACGCTTGATGGACGGGATCGAGCCGAGGCAGAACCTGGTCGTGATCGCCGCGACCAACCGGCCCGAAGCAATCGACGAGGCGCTTCGTCGGCCCGGGCGCTTCGACCGCGAGATCGTCGTCGGCGTCCCCGACCAGCCCGGGCGGCGCGAGATCCTCGGCATCCACACCCGCGGCATGCCGCTCGCGCCCGACGTCGATCTCGACGATCTGGCGCGGCGCACATTTGGGTTCGTCGGCGCCGATCTCGCCGCGCTGGTGCGCGAGGCGGCGCTCGAGGCGGTGCGGCGGATCATGCCCAAGCTCAACCTCGCCGAGGAGGTCATTCCGACCGAAGTGCTCGATGCCTTGTCGGTCACCGTGAGCGATTTCGACAATGCGCTGAAGCGCGTCCAGCCCTCGGCGATGCGCGAAGTGATGGTCGAGGCGCCAACCGTCGGCTGGGACGATATCGGCGGGCTCGATGCGGCCGCCGAACGGCTGCGCGAAGGCGTCGAGCTGCCACTGAAGCATCCCGAGGCGTTTCGCCGGATCGGCATCCGCCCGGCCAAGGGCTTCCTGCTCTACGGCCCGCCCGGGACCGGCAAGACCTTGCTCGCCAAGGCCGCGGCGAAGGAAAGCGAAGCCAATTTCATCGCCACCAAATCGTCCGACCTGCTGAGCAAATGGTATGGCGAGAGCGAGCAGCAGATCGCGCGGCTGTTCAACCGCGCGCGCCAGGTATCGCCGACGATCATCTTCCTCGACGAGCTCGACAGCCTGGTCCCGGCGCGCGGCGGCGGCCTCGGCGAGCCGCAGGTCACCGAGCGGGTGGTCAACACCATCCTCGCAGAGATGGACGGGCTCGAGGAATTGCAGAACGTCGTCGTCATCGGCGCGACCAACCGGCCGACGCTGATCGACCCCGCGCTTGCTCCGTCCCGGCCGGTTCGACGAGCTGATCTACGTCGGGCCGCCGGACACCGCCGGGCGCAGACGGATCCTCGCCATCCACACCAAGACCATGCCGCTGGCCGACGATGTCGATCTCGAATCGCTGGCCAAGCGGACCGACCGCTTTACCGGCGCCGACCTCGAAGACCTGACGCGCCGCGCCGGCCTCACGGCGCTGCGCCGCGGACTTGACGCCGGCAAAGTCGAAATGGCCGACTTCGAAGCGGCTCTGAAAGAGACGCGAGCGTCGGTAACGCCCGAGATGCTCGAGGAATATGCCAAGATCGAGGAGACGCTGAAAAGCGACGCGGTGCGGCCGCTGGGCGGGATCGGCTTCGTGCTCCCCGGGATGCTTCGCCCGCGCGGCAAAGGGAAGCCTGACAGCTAGTTCTACGGCTGTGTTTTCAGCGAACGTCCGCCAAACGCGACGAACAGCAGCAGCAACGCCGCGCTGATCGTGAACGGCAGACTGTGCTGCAGCGTGTAAAGCGCGATGCCGAGCGTTGGCGCGAGCGACGAAGCTGATGCCGTTGGCGGCGGTGACCACGCCGGCGACCGCCGCCCTGCTCGGCCAGCGGAACGGCGAGCGAGGCGCCGGCGGTGAAGCCCGGCCGGGTTAAGCCGAAGCCGAGGCACGCGACCGCGAAATCCCAACGTGATGCCGTAGAGGTCGCTTGAGGCGACGCGTCATCACCAGCCCCGCGGCGGCGATGATCGAGCCCCACAGGATCAGTGCCCGGGGACCCAGCGAGAGGCGCGGGATCAGGCCCCATTGCGCGGCCAGGGTCGCGGCGGCGCCGGCCATCATGACGATCGAGATCGGCCCCTCGGCGCGGCTCGGCTCAAGCGCCAGGCGGTCGATGACGAAGAAGCCGAGCGAGGTCAGGGCCGCCGCCTGGGCATGGCCCGAGATGACTCCGGCGATGATCCACGGGCGAATTCGCGGGTCGTTCCATTTGAGCCGGCGCATGCGGCGCGGCGAGGTGGCGGCGACGACGCTGGCGCCGGTCGGCGGGCTGGCGAGCGAAGGGTAGCTCATCGCCGCGCCGCGGCCCGACGCGGCGCCCGCGGCGGTCGTCGGGCAGGCCGACGCGAGATTGCGATGAGCACCGCGAGCGCCAATCAGCGGCGAAGGCGAACAACGGTCCCGACAGGCCGAGGAACGGAAGCACGAACAACGGCGCGACGCGCGGGGCCGATGATCGTCCCCAACGAAAAGGAGGAGGCAAGTCCCGACAGCGGCGACGACGCGCCCGCTGCGCCGCGTCTTCGAGGCGAGATAGGCCTGGGTCGCCGACGGCGTCGCGCAGCCGAGCGCGCCGTATGCCGAGCGGAACAGCGCGAACAAGGCGAAGGTCATCGCCGGTCCGATCCAGCCGTGAAGCCCGGCGAGCAGCGCCAGCGCCGCACAACAGCATCGCGGCGACGAAACCGGCGACGCCGACGATCGTCAGCAACTTGCGGCCATGGCGGTCGCTCTTCGCCGCCCAATAAGGCGCCAGCAGGACCCACAGCACCGCCGACCAGCTGAAGCTCATCGACGACCATCAGGTCGGACATGCCGATGGTCCGCCCGATCGCCGGCATGACCGATTGCAGCGCGGTGTTGCCCGCGGCCGCGACCAGCATCGCCGCAGTAGAGCAGGATGAACTGGCTGCGCGTTACCGCGCTGGGGCCGACCCCGCTTTTTCCCGCTATTGCGACCATCGGATCGCTCATTGCGGGGAGCGCGGCGGCGACGCAACGAGCATCGGCGTTGCGGCCGAGCAGGAACCTTGCCAAGCGCCAGCGCTTTTGCCACGCAGCGGCACTTCGCCCGATCGACCGGAGCATCGATGCCAATTTCGACCGCGCGTACCTTGAAAGATTCGCGCCGCCTGCGCCCGCCATCGGGACCGCGCGGTCGCCGAGCCCGCGCTGGCAGTTCCTGCGCGGCTTTCTCAAGAATCCGGTGATGGTCGGGTCGATCATCCCGTCGAGCCGGGTGCTGATCGACAAGATGCTGCGCCCGGTCGATTGGGAAACGACGCGGCTGTTCGTCGAATATGGCCCGGGCGTCGGCACCTTCACCCGGCCGATCCTCGACCGGCTCGGACCTGACGCGAAGCTGGTGGCGATCGACACCAATGCCGAGTTCACGAAATATTTGCGGGAGTCGATCGACGATCCGCGGCTGGTGCCGGTCACCGGTTCTGCCGCGGACGTCGAGAAAATCCTCGCCGAACGCGACCTCGGCAAAGCCGATTACGTGCTGTCCGGCCTGCCCTTCTCGACCCTCCCGCCCGGCGTCGGCGACGCGATCGCCAAGGCCACTGCAAAGGTCGTCCGCCCCGGCGGCGCCTTCCTGGTCTATCAGTTCAGCCCGAAGGTGCGCGACTTCATCGATCCGCATTTCGAGCGGATCGAGCGTGGCTTCGAGTGGATCAACGTGCCGCCCGCGACCTTGTTCTGGGCCTATCGCGAGCCCCGCTGAAGCGCGTCAGTCGCCGGCTAGGTTGAAATTGATGCTTCGAGTCACGCCATAGTCGAAGCTGGTGACGAGGAAGAAGCTGAGCGCCCAGCGGATCCGATTGAGCCAGGTCGAGCGCTTGTCGTGGACCGCCGGTGTAATCTGGACCGCGTCCTTTAGCTCGGATTCGAAATATTCGCGCATCATCTGCGCGAAGCCGGCATCGTGGACGCGAAGCATCAATTCCATGTTGAGATAGAGGCTTCGGATATCGAGGTTCGACGAGCCGATGTGGACCACGTCGTCCATGATGACGAGCTTGGTATGGAGCTTCATCCGCGCATATTCGAAGACTTCGACCCCGGTGCGCAGCAGGCGTTTGTAGGTGAAGCGCGCGGCGGCGATGGTCGCCGTGTTGTCCGAGCGGGCAGCGGTGATGACCCGCGCCCTGCCGCGCTTGCCGACCCGCGCGATGCGCCTCAGCATCCCCCAGGTCGGCGCGAAATATGCGGCGATCATTTCGACGTCGCGGCCATGCACCAGGTCGCGGCAGGTCGACACCCCCCACGGGCTGAGCTTGGCCGTTGGGCCGCCCAATTGCCACTGCAGCTTGCCGCTGGTCTCGCTATATTCGTAGATCAGCGCGCGCAGATTGCGCATGGTCGGCTTGTCCGCCGAGGCCCAGGCCATCAGGCCATCGTAATAAGGCATGAGCCGCGCCGCGGCCGGGCCGGCGACGATCAGCGCCAGGTCGCGCCACGCCTTGGGGCCGGCGGCCATGAAATATTCGTCGGATATGTTGAATCCGCCGATCATCACCTTGCAGTCGGGCGTTTCCGCGTCCGCCAGCGCCATTTTCTGATGGTTGCGGAGCAAATAGCGGCGTCCGTAGGATGGATGAAAACGGCAGTATTTGCCGCCCGCGCCGGCCCAGGGATCGAAATAGTCATGCGGGGTCGCGGCGCTTCCGAAGCCGTCGAGAAGCAGTGCCACGTCGACGCCGCGGTTGACCGCGGCGAGGATCGCGTCGCGCACCCGCGCGCCGGCGGCATCGGGCGTGTAGATATAATAAAGCAGCCGAAGCGACTGTTTGGCGCCCTCGATCAGCGCAATCAGCGCCTCCAGCCGCTCAGGGCCGTCGGGAAACAGGGTCAGGCGATTGCCGGCGACCGAGAGCTCGCCGGATTGCTGCCGGGCGGAGCGCGGCGCACCTGTGCGAGTGGCTTTGGGCGCCTTGCTCATGCCTTGGGCTGTGGCTTGCCGCGAAGCTCAGCGCAAGCACGCTTTCCTTGACGATTGGCGCTTGCATCTCTATCTCGCCGCTCTTCCTGAAAAACTCATTTTAGATGCGGAGCGACCCATGGCGCGCGTTACGGTTGAAGATTGCGTCGACAAGGTTCCGAACCGGTTCGACCTGGTGCTGTTCGCGGCCCAGCGCGCGCGCCAGGTTTCGGGCGGTGCCGACCTGACCATCGAGCGCGACCGCGACAAGAACCCGGTCGTCGCGCTGCGCGAGATCGCCGAGGAAACCGTCAAGCCCAAGGAGCTTCAGGAAGCGATCGTTGGCAATTTGCAGAAGGTGCAGATCGACGAGGAGGACGAGACGGAAGAGCTGAGCTCGCTGAGCGAAGCCGCCGAGGCCCTTCGCCTGACCGCCGCGGCACCGCCCCGCCCAACCCCGTCTGGCAACGACTACGAGTAATTGATTTTAACGCTGGCCTGACAGGGCGCCGCTGATCTAGAGCGGCGTCATGGTTCCCCTTTCGTTCGCCGGCCAAAACTTTCTCGCGACACCCGAGGGGGCATTATTCTGGCCGGCCCAGGGCGCGCTGCTGGTCGCCGACCTGCACCTCGAGAAAGCGAGCTGGTTCGCGCGGCTCGGCCAGTTCCTTCCCCCGTACGATTCGCAGGCGACTCTCGCCGCGCTCGCCGAATGCGTCGAGCGAAGCGGCTCGACTCGCCTCTATTGCCTCGGCGACAGCTTCCACGACCGCTTCGGCTGCGACCGCTTGCCCGCCGCGGCGCGGACATTGCTCACGGGCCTGACGAGCAAGCTCGACTGGGTGTGGATTGTCGGCAACCACGATCCGGGCTTTGCCGATCATTGCGGGGGCCGGCTCGAGGATGAAGTTGACCTCGGCGGGATCGTCCTTCGTCACCAGGCGGTGCCCGACGACCCGCGACCCGAAATGTCGGGCCATTTCCACCCCAAGCTGCGGCTTCACGTGAAGGGGCGCCACGTTTCGCGGCGGTGCTTCGTCGCTTCGGCCACCAAGCTCATCCTGCCCGCGTTCGGCTCGCTCACCGGCGGGCTCGACGCGCATCATCCCGAGATCATCGGCCACGTCGGCCATGGCGCCGCGGCGCTGGTGCCGGTGTCCGACCGGCTGCTGCGCTTTCCGCTCGCGGCCTAACCGCCGATTACCTCTATCGCCATCGCGCCGCTTGGCGACAGCAGCAGCCGCGCCGTTGCCGGCCGGCGCTTGCCGAAGGTCGCCGCCTGAAGCTCATTGCGCGCGGCGTGGCGGTCGAACACGAAGCCGCGCTCTTCCGCCGCCTGGCCGAGACGGTCGAGATGGTCGTCGAGGTTGGCGATCCCCTCTTCGGGGTCGAACTGCATGACTTCTTCGAGATCGGCGAGGCGGTCCATCGGCCATCCATTGCGAGGCTCGCCCGCGATGCACAAGTCCCGCCTAGATTGCGCATGGCCATACGAAGGCTAAAAGCTTGGCGCATGAAGATATTCCCCGCGCTGCTCGCCGCCGCCCTGCTCGCCGTCCCCGCCACTGCCCAGCCGATTGACTCGCGCACCCAGGCGCGAATCGACCGGATCCTGAAGCGCACGCCGCTGATCGACGGGCATAACGACCTGCCATGGGCGCTGCGCGAGGACTTCGGCAGCAGCAGCGCCGGGCTCGCCTCGGGCACGCAGTTGCGCAAACCACCGCTGATGACCGACATGGCGCGGATGCGGGCGGGGCGCGTCGGCGGGCAGTTCTGGTCGGTCTATATCGAGGGCACGACGCTGGGCGACGAAGCCATCCGCCAGACCATCGAGCAGATCGACACCGCGCGGCGGATCATCGAGGCTTATCCCCGCGACCTCGAGCTGGCGCTCACCGCTGACGACATGGTGCGCATCCATCGCCGCGGCCGAATCGGTTCGATGCTCGGGGTGGAAGGCGGGCGGCAGATCGGCGGCAGCCTTGCCGCGCTGCGCCAATATTACAATCTCGGCGTTCGCTACATGACGCTGACCCACAACCAGGCGACCGAGTGGGCCGACGCCGCGACCGACGATCCCAAGCATGGGGGCCTGTCGCCGTTCGGGCGGACGGTGGTGGTCGAGATGAACCGGCTCGGGATGCTGATCGACCTGAGCCATGTCTCGGCCGACGTCATGCGCCAGTCGATCGCGCTCAGCCGCGCGCCGGTGATCTTCTCGCATTCGTCGGCCGGCGGGGTGAACCCCCACCCGCGCAATGTGCCCGACGACGTGCTTCGAATGCTCCCCGCGCGCGGCGGCGTCGTCATGGTCAATTGGGTGCCGAGCTTCCTGTCGCCCGAAGTATGGCGCTGGGACAGCCTTCGCGCCGCCGAGGAAGCGCGGTTGAAGACGCTCAATCGCGGAAGCAGCGCGGCGGTCGAGGCCGGGGTCAAGGCGTGGGAAGCCGCCAATCCGCGGCCGCCCGTGACGGTCAAGGAAGTCGCCGACCATATCGAACATGTCGCGCGCGTCGCCGGCTACGACCACGTCGGCATCGGCGCCGATCTCGACGGCATTCCGTATACGCCGACCGGCCTTGAAGGGGTGGAGACTTATCCGCGCCTGTTCGCCGAACTGATCCGCCGCGGCTGGTCGGACGCCAACCTCGCCAAGCTTGCCGGCGGCAATGTGCTCAATGCGCTGCGCGGCGCCGAAGCCGTATCGCGCAGCATGGCCGCCGAGCCGCCCTCGATGGCCGCTCTTCCAACCAAACCCTGACCTCAGCCCCGGAGCATCCTCTTGCACAAAATGCCTTTGCTTGCCGCCGCCGCAGTGGCCGCAATCTCCGCGCCCGCTTTCGCCGCAGTTCCAAAACCCGCCGCCCTGACTGCCGACGGTGTGCCTGCAGTGCCCGACGAACTGGCGGCGGCGAGCCGGCCGTACATGGAGTTTCGAACCGCGAGCTTCGCTGGCTGGAACGCGGCGGACAGGTCGATGCTGGTGTCGACGCGCTTCGCCAACACCGCGCAATTGCATGCCGTCGCCGCGCCGCTCGCCGCGCGTCGCCAGGTCAGTTTCGAGGTTGAGCCCGTTCGTGGCAGCTGGTCGCCCAATGGCGACGTGCTGGTCGCCACCCGCGACAAGGGCGGCGATGAATTCTTCCAGCTGTTCACGCTGGCCGGCGGGCGCCTGACCCAGATCACCGACGGCAAGAGCCGCAACGAGTTCGGCGCGTGGAGCCAGGACGGCCGCCTCGCCGGCTACAGCTCGACCCGCCGCAACGGCGCGGACAGCGACCTTTATGTGATCGACCCGCGCAATCCCAAGAGCGACCGGCTGGTCGCTCAAGTGAAGGGCGGAGGGTGGAACTTCGCCGACTTCGCGCCCGGCGGGAGGCAGGCGCTGGTGGTCAATTACATCTCGATCACCGACGCCGACCCCTATCTGCTCGACATCGCGAGCGGAAAGCTGACGCCGATCGGCGATCATTCCCAGGCAATCAGCTACGGCGGGGCCGAGTTCGGGCCCGACGGCCGCTTGTGGGTAACCTCCGACGAAGGCTCCGACGTCCAGCGCCTGGGCACGCTCGACCCCGCGACGGGGCGCTTCACGCCGGTCACCGCGGAAGGGCGCTGGGATGTCGAGGACTTCGCGCTGAGCAAGGACGGACGAACCGTCGCGTACACCGTCAACGAGGCCGGCAACAGCCGCCTGCATCTGCTCGACGTGGCGTCGGGCCGCAGCCGGCCGGTCGCGGCACTGCCGGCCGGGGTCGCCGGCGGTTTGGAATTCGCGCCGTGGGGCACGCTTGGCCTGACCCTGTCGTCGGCCCACAGCCCTTCGGATGCCTTTTCGGTCGATCCGGCGACGCTCGCGGTCACGCGCTGGACCGAAAGCGAGACCGGCGGGCTCGATCCCCGGGTCAACCCCGCGCCCGAGCTGGTGGAGGTCAAAAGCTTCGACGGCGAGCCGGTGTCTGGCTTCCTCTACCGCCCTGACCCGCGCCGCTTTCCCGGCAAGCGCCCGCTGATCGTCAACATCCACGGCGGCCCTGAATGCGCAATTCCGGCCGTCCTTCCTCGGCCGCAACAACTATCTCCTCAACGAGCTCGGCATCGCCATCTTCTTCCCCAACGTGCGCGGGTCGATCGGGTTACGGAAAGCGCTTCGTCAGCCTCGATAACGGACCGTTCAAGCGCGAGGATTCGGTCAAGGATATTAGCGCCTTCCTCGACCGGCTGGCGGCTGATCCCGCGCTCGATGCCGGACGCATGGCGGTCACCGGCGGAAGCTATGGCGGCTACATGTGCTACGCCTCGGCGATCGCATATCCGACGCGCTTCAAGGGCGCATTGTGCAACGTCGCCATCTCCAATTTCGTCAGCTTCCTGGAGAATACGCAAAGCTATCGCCGCGATCTGCGCCGGGTCGAATATGGCGACGAGCGCGACCCCGCGCAGCGCGCGAAGCTGCTCGAGATCGCGCCGCTGCGCCGCATAAGCGAGATCCGCGCGCCTTTGTTCATCGTCCAGGGCGCCAACGATCCGCGCGTGCCCAAGTCCGAGGCCGACCAGATCGTCAAGGCGGTGCGCGCCCGCGGGACGCCGGTATGGTACCTCGTCGGCGAGAATGAGGGCCACGGTTTCGCCAAGAAGGAGAATGTCGACTATCTGTTCTGGTCGACGATGCAGTTCTGGCAGAGCAATTTGCTCAAGCAATGACGGAGCCCGCCCCGCCGCCGGACGGCGGCATCACTCAGGCAGCGCCGCCGATGAAGGCGGCAATCATCCCGGTCACGCCGCTGCAGCAGAATTGCACCTTGCTGTGGTGCACCGCGACCAAGCGCGGCGCGTTCGTCGACCCTGGCGGGGACTTGCCCAAGCTGCGCGCGGCGGTGGCCCAGACCGGGGTGACGATCGAGAAGATCCTGCTGACCCACGGCCACATCGACCATTGCGGCTCGGCCGGCGTTTTCGCCGAGGAGCTTGGCGTGCCGATCGAGGGGCCGCACGAGGCGGACGCCTACTGGATCGAGCGCCTCGCCGAGGACGGCGCGCGCTACGGCGTCACCGGGCGCCCGTTCACGCCCGATCGCTGGCTGATCGATGGCGACCAAGCCACTGTCGGTGAGGTCCGTTTCGCCGTCCGCCATTGCCCCGGCCACACGCCCGGCCATGTCGTCTTCCACCAGCCCGAATCGAAGTTCGCGCTGGTCGGCGACGTCCTGTTCAAAGGCTCGATCGGCCGCTGGGACTTCCCTCACGGCAATCAGCACGACCTCATCGCCTCGATCCGCGACCGGCTGTGGCCGATGGGCGGCGAGACGGCGTTCGTCCCCGGCCACGGCCCGATGTCGACCTTCGGCCACGAGCGCCGCACCAACCCGTTCGTCGGCGACGCCGCGCTGGCGGCTGCCTAGCGTCTGCTTTGGGTGGAAAGCAGGCTCTAACGCGCTCATTTCTGTGTGTGACGCCCTGGAGACCGACGGCTGGCTTCCTTAATCGGTAAGGCGTTCACATGGACAACGGCGGGTGTACGCAGTCGACCGACGGTAGCCTGAAGCTTCGCCGGCAAGCCGCACTTTCCCTTCTGTCGCGGTTGACAAAGCGACGCGATGATGGCCGCAATGTCCCCCGGATGCGCGGACGGTCCGCCGTCCTGCAGCAACGGGGGAACACGACCATGACCCTGCCACGTCCGGCAATCCTGTTTACAGCCGCAACCTTGCTGTCGCTCGGCCTTGGCGGCTGCGGCGAGCCGTTCAAAGACGGCGACAATTCCGATGCGGTCGCTCAAGTCGAGGAATCTGAAGTGCCTCCCCCCGACGGGTTGGAAAGCGGCGGCAGCTCGACCCCGGCTTTGACCCTCGCGTCAGGACCGGACGTCTGCTTCCGCGAAATCGCCAAGAAGTTCGGTTCCGACGTCAAGGTATCGGAGATCACGTCCTTCTTCAGCCCCGGCGAGGCAATCGACGGGCGTTCGTCCGAGCCGCGCGGTCAAATGACCAGCTGCTCGGTCAGCTATCAAAACCCGGCCGATCCCCGCAAGCTGCTGACTGCGAGGTTCAACACAGGAACCGGGACGTTCGGCGAGCCGTCTCCGGTGGAAATTCATTTGATGGGCGGAAATGCCGCGGACTTCCGCCTGGCCGACTATGTAATCCCCTTGTCGCGGGTCAACGCGGCGGCGCTCACGGGCGTGATGAACGCGCAGGAAAAGCGGCTGAAGACAGTCTATGACGAATACGCCTGGTCGGGCGTGCGCCTGTCGGGGCCAGGCGCGTTCAGCAGCACCCATACGCTCAGGCTCGACCTCGACGGCCGCCTCGCCGCCAACGACATCAAGGATTCCGGCTATGCATCGGTGTCGCTCGACGGCAAGCGGGTCACCGCCGACCATTTGATGCCGTAAGCGCTAGGCACGCCTGAGCGCAGCCTATGTCCGCTTCAGGTCGAAAGCGGACGGCAGTAATGGGTGGAAAGCGGACATTGCCAATGGCCTGTGTTCCTCAGCGCTTACATGGTTACCGCGAGAACACCGCTCCATGCGGAACGCCTTCGCCAGTCCAGCCGTGCGGCCATGACTGTTTGGCAAAACTGAAACCGGGCTTGCCATCCTCGCCGCGGAATGCGGCGTCGATTGTCAGCACCCCGCTCGTCTCGTCGAGTTTGAGCAGATACATCCGGTCACCCGACTGTCCTGAAGTCACGACCAGGCGGCGCGATTTCGAATTCCATCCCGTCCAGTGCGGCGAATATTTGTCGTTAATGACGAGCCGTGAGACCTCGACCGGGCGGGCCCCGTTGGCAATGTCGAGCACGACGTAGCCGTGAATCGCGGGGACGCTCTGCACCATATAATGACCGACTATGGTCGGCACGCCGCACCAGCTTCCCGGGTACTGGTAAACCAGCGTTGCTTTGGGCGCCGGGCTTTCCATGCCGGTAATTCGCTGCACTCCGCATGACAGGGTGTGAATATAAGCCGCCCCATCGGGTCCGATCCGAGGCTCCTCTGGAGAGATATGGCCATTGAGCCGGGGACCGGGGTCCAGACGATGTGTCCCCAATAGTTTGAGATCCGACAAGCGAAACAATTGATAGGTATTGCTGGTCAGGAGGAAATCGTCGCCCATTGGCGAATTGGTGACGATCACCCGGTCGATCTTCGGAAGCACTGCCAGACCGTAGGGGAGAAGTCCCTCGTCGGCGAACGCACGATCGGCGTTGCTGGCCGACCGCACCATCTTGCCGTTGTCATCGATCTCCACCAGCCCGCCGGTATTCGCCCCCATCGCCATGTGGCCGCCGTGATCGAGATATTGAAAGGTCGCCAACACATTTCCGTTGGGCAAACGAGCGAAGCTGTGCGGCATGCTGTATCCGCCAAGGCTTTTGAACGAGCCGGCTTGGCGTGGTTGCTGCGGATTGCGCAGGTCCAGGATCATCGTGCGGTTTGCATCATGGTCATTGGCGAAGAGCATTCCGCTGACCGGCATCTCATATTCGGTATGATGGGGTTTCGCGCTTTTCTGGTCGGTGGTGACGCTGGTCACCAACTTGCCGTAGGTCGGAGAATCCGGATCTGCGTCCACCACCACCACGAAATTGTTGCCAGCCTTCGCCGGGTCGCCCGTCCATACGAACAAGTGATGCTTGGGGCCTTCAGTTTGGGATTGCGCAGCCGCACCTACCGTCAGCGATGCTAGGATCAGCACTTTCAGACCACGAAGCATGGCTATCCCCCATTTTCGCTGACCGACGGACCGCGACCAAAGCTACACGTCGCCTAAACGCCATGATAGTTTCACTCAAAGCTCATGCCCGCAATGGGTCGAAAGCGGAATGTCGTAAATGGGCGGAAAGCCGACATGAGGTGCGGAAGTCAGGCCTAGAACAAGGCCTGCACCTTCGCCTTCATCGCTCGCGCCTGCGGGTCGAGCTTTTTAGTCGCTGCAACCAGGTCACGCAGGCGGTCGACATAGGCCGCATATTGGGGCTTTAGATTGCCAGTCGACGGATCATAGACGCCCTCTTGGGCGGTTCCGAGCGGATATATCTCCTGCTCGGTCATTGCGGCATAGCGAACGTAACGCTCGCCGAGCGATTCCTGCCGATTGTAAAACACGGACAGTTCGAAATAGAGCTGCGGCGGCAGCGCCTTCGATACGCCACTAGCGACAATGCCGTCCCAAGCGCGCATCGGCGGTCGTTCTGCTCCGGATTCGCGATAAGTCGGAAGTAGCGGCCTTTGGCCTGCGGCGAGATCGCGGTCGAAAGCCTCGAGCTTGGCCTCAGCCTCGGTGAGGAATATGCGATTGTGCCGCTCCATGTCGTCGAATGTCGGGATCATCGCGGCGATCATGCTGTTGCGATAGCTCGTCTCTTCACGGTCCTGCCTGGCGGCTTCAATGGCGAAGGCGGCCGTGACGCCGATGAAGATGATGACGATCTCGAACAGAAACTTGCCGATCAGATCGCGGCGCCTTTCTATCCAGCCTCCAATCTTGTCCATCGCCGACTCCCCCGCCTCCGGCCTCTTCAGCCAGCCTGCCTCGTGAGCCTTGTGTCTGCAATGGGTCGACAGCTGACGTTGAGAGCTGAGCAGCATTCGCTCCCATCCCGGTCCCGCCCACCTTGCACTTGCCCCTCCATGCGCTATAGGAGCCGCGGTTCGCGACGATCCGGCCGCCGCTGCGGGTTTTGCCCGCTGAGACATGGCGCAGATCGTCGCAATTTTTATTTGTTGTCAAAGGTGCCGCATGGCTGTCCCCAAAAGAAAAACTTCGCCGTCGAAGCGCAACATGCGCCGCAGCCATCATGCGCTGAGCGCCAAGCCCTTCCAGGAGTGCAAGAACTGCGGCGAGCTCAAGCTGCCGCACAATCTTTGCGCGGCCTGCGGCCACTATAACGGCCGCGAAATCGTCCCGACCGAAGCCTGAGGCCTTCGACCGGCATGTCCGGGGGCCCGCGAATCGCGATTGACGCAATGGGCGGCGACAGCGGCCCGGCAGCAATGATCGGCGGCATTGTCCGCGCTTCCCGGCACGACCGCGAGCTCGAGTTCATCGTTTATGGCGACGCGACGCAGATCGAAGCCGAGCTTGGCCGCCACAAGGGCCTTCGATCCAGCGTGACTGTCGTTCACTCGCCCGAAGCCATCGGAGCGAGCGAAAAGCCAAGCCAGGCGATCCGCCGGGCGCGCTCGAGCTCGATGGGAATGGCGATCAATGCGGTCAAGGAAGGCCAGGCCGACAGCGCCTTGTCGGGCGGCAACACCGGCGCACTGATGGCCATGTCGAAGCTCGCGCTGAGGACCATGCCGGGCATCGACCGGCCGGCGCTGGCGGCGTTACTGCCTTCGCTTGGCGAGAAAGACGTGATCATGCTCGACCTCGGGGCGAACACCGAGTGCGATGCCCAGAATCTGGTTCAATTCGCGGTCATGGGCGCGGCCTATGCCCGGACCGCGCTCGAAATAACGCGCCCGCGGGTCAAAATGCTCAACATCGGTACCGAAGAGTTGAAGGGCACCGGTGAGCTCAAGGAAGCCGCCGCGCTGCTGCGTGAGGCGGCCGCCTATCTCCCGCTCAAGTTCGACGGCTTTACCGAAGGCGATCAATTGTCTCGCGGCAACATCGACGTCGTCGTCACCGACGGCTTTTCGGGCAATATCGCGCTCAAGACCGCCGAAGGCACCGCGCGCTTCGTCACCGACCTGCTGCGCCGGGCGTTCAAGAGCTCGCTTCGTTCGAAAGCCGGGTTCGCGCTATCGAAACCGGCGCTCAACCTGCTTAAGGTCCATCTCGACCCCAATAATCACAATGGTGCGGTGTTCCTGGGCCTCAACGGGCTGGTGGTGAAAAGCCATGGTTCGGCCAACTCCAAGGGTGTCGCCAACGCCATTGCGGTCGCCGCGCGGCTGGTCCGCAACGACATCACCCGCAAGATCGGCGACGATCTCGACGAGTTCCGCGCCCACGCCTTTGCCGCCGAGGCAGCGCAGTGAGCCGGCGCGCGGCGGTGCTTGGCGTCGGCAGCGCTCTGCCCAAGCGGCGGGTGACGAATGCCGAGCTTGCGACCACTGTCGACACAACCGACGAGTGGATCGTCGAACGCACCGGGATCCGCTGCCGCTACCTCGCCGGCGACGGCGAGACGACCGCCAGCCTGGCGACCGACGCGGCGCTTCGGGCCCTCGAGCATGCCGGTGTCGATGCGACCGAGATCGACCTCATCGTGCTCGCCACCGCGACCCCCGACCAGACCTTCCCAAGCTCGGCGACCAAGGTCCAGGCGGCGCTCGGCATCGACGATTGCGTGGCGTTCGACGTCCATGCGGTGTGCACCGGCTTTCTCTACGCGCTGACCGTGGCCAATTCGATGATTCGCTCCGGCACCGCCCGCAAGGCGCTGGTCATCGGGGCCGAGACATTCAGCCGGATCCTCGACTGGGAGGATCGCGCGACTTGCGTGCTGTTCGGTGACGGCGCCGGCGCGCTGGTGCTTGGCGCCGAGGATAGTGATCGCGGCATCCTCGCCACGAAGCTCCACGCCGATGGCCGGCATAACGACCTGTTGTTCGTCGATGGCGGCCCGTCGACTACCGGAACCGTGGGCAAATTGCGCATGAAGGGCCGTGAGGTGTTCCGCCATGCGGTGGTCAACCTCGCCGGCGTATTGACCGAAGTCCTCTCCGACGCCGGGCTCAAGACGGAGGAGGTAGACTGGGTCGTGCCTCACCAGGCGAACGCCCGAATTCTCGACGCGACCGCCAAGAAACTCGGGCTGGCGAGGGAAAAAATCGTGGTCACTGTCGATGAGCATGCCAACACCTCCGCGGCTTCCGTCCCGCTGGCTTTCGACACCGCGGTCAAGGATGGCCGGATCAAGCGAGGTGACCTGATCGTCCTAGAAGCGATGGGTGGCGGCTTTACCTGGGGCGCGGCCGCGCTGCGCTATTGAAATCAATCGGCAATTCAGCAAGAATGTCGAATTGCCGACACGCAGAATTTGCATTACAAAAGTCGGAACTTAGCGGGGGCGGGAGACAATAATGGCGGATCTGGGCATCGCGCGGATCAATAATGACGCGCAGGCGGGGGCAACGCTTACTCGGGCGGACCTCGCCGACATCGTTCACCGCAAGCTTGGCCTGTCGCGCGCCGAATCGGCCGGCCTGGTCGAGCGCGTCCTCCATCACATGTGCCATTCGCTCTCCGAAGGACGCAATGTGAAGATCTCTGGCTTCGGCACCTTCATCCTGCGCGACAAGGGCCAGCGGCTCGGCCGCAACCCCAAGACGGGCGTCGAGGTGCCAATCGCCCCACGGCGGGTGATGACCTTCCGCGCGAGCCAGATCATGCGCGACCGGATCGTGAAGGGCTAAGCCCGATCGTGGTGACCGCAGCGGCGACCACAGGGGCAACCGCCGCCAAGGACCCAGGCGCCCTCAAGACCATCGGGGAGCTGTCGCATGAGCTGGGCATCGCCCAGCACATCCTGCGATACTGGGAGACGCGATTCCCGCAGCTGAAGCCCATGCAACGCGCCGGCAACCGCCGCTATTACCGTCCCTCCGACGTCGAGCTCGCGCGGCGCATCCACCGCTTGCTCAACGAAGAAGGCTATACCGTCCGGGGCGTGCAGAAGCTGCTTCGCGACAAGGGCGGGGAAGCTCTGCCCGACGCTGCCGATCGATCGCCGCCCGTCCCGGCGCCGGCCGAGCCGACCGCCCGCGCCGGCGGGGGGATCGATGTTTTCCGGCTCATTGCGTTGCGCGACCGCCTGGCGGACGCCCTCGGCGACTAATCCAGCTCTCGCGGCAGGATCAGATCGCGCAGTCGTCCGGCGCCGCGTTGTACTTCCTTCCAGCGCAACACCGGCAATTCGACCGCTGCAAAAGCGGCGGTTGGATATTTGGCCGCAATTCGGCTGCGCAGCTGTTCCTCGTCGTCGGTTGTCAGCGTCAGCACGAGCGAGTGCAGCCCCGGATTATGGCCGACGATCAGCGGCGCTCGCACGTCGTCCGGCAACGCCCTGATCGACGCCAGCAAGTGGCCTTCGGTGGCTCCATAAAGGCTGTCGTCGAAGCGGATTTCCGGAAAGTCGCCATAGCCTTCGACTAGGCGCTCTAGCGTTTCGCGAACCCGCGTCGCTGGGCTTGCGAGCACATGATCGAAGCGAACGCCGCGCTGCTTGAGCTCGCGACCCACGCGCTCGGCGGCAAGGCGGCCGCGATCGTTGAGCGGACGGTCGAAATCGCCCGCGCCGGGTTCCGCCCAGCTTGACTTGGCGTGGCGCAGGATGGCGATGGTCCTCATGTGACGGGCTCGCGCGGCGCGAGCATTTGCCCCGCCAGTCGCTGCTCGACGCGGGCGATCGCCTGGTCGAGCGGCACGCGGCTGATCGTCACGCCCGGCGGAAAAGCGGTCAGCAGGCGCGACGGCATCGCTGCCGAGAGAATCACGAACAGGCCGCGGTCGCCGTCGCGGCGGATCAGCCGGCCGAATGCCTGCGCCAGGCGGGCGCGGACGACGCGGTCGTCATAGCCGACCCCTCCAGCCGCCATCCGCCGCGCCGCATGGAGCACCGTCGGGCGCGGCCACGGCACGCGCTCCATAACCACCAGGCGGAGCGATTCGCCGGGAACGTCGACCCCGTCGCGCAGCGCGTCCGTGCCGAGCAGCGAGGCGCGCGGGTCATCGCGGAAGATGTCGACCAATGTCCCGGCGTCGATCGGATCGACATGCTGGGCGAGCAGCGGCAATCCGGCGCGCGCAAGCCGGTCGGCGATGCGGGCATGCACCGCCTTCAAGCGCTGGATCGCGGTGAACAGGCCCAGGGTCCCGCCTTCAGCGGCCTCGATCAGGCGCGCGTAGGCGCCCGCGAGCGCAGCGGTGTCGCCCGGGCGAATGTCGGTGACGATCAGCACTTCCGACGATGCCGCGTAATCGAAAGGGCTGTCGGCCTCGAACCGCTGGGCCGGGGCGGCGAGATGGACCGCGCCGGTGCGCGCTTCGGCAGACGGCCAGTCCTCGCCGCCGCGCAAGGTCGCCGAGGTGACCAGCACGCCGTCCGCCTGGGTCAGCACCGCGCGCGCCAAGGGACGCGTCGGATCGAGCCAGCGGCGGTGGATGGCAACATCATATTCGCGGCCGTCGATCCGCTCGACTGCCAGCCAGTCGACGAAATCGGGATCGGCCTCGCCACCGACCCTAGCGAGCAGGGCAATCCACGCCGCGAGCGTCTCGCGCCGCCACATAAGCCCGCGAATCGCGCCTTCGACCCGCGCCCGCGCCTGGGCGTCGAGCCAGTCCGGCGCGTCCTCGAGCACCGCTTCGAGCCGGCGGCCGAGCGCGGCGAGCGGCTTCTGCAATTGCTCGAGCGCTTCGGCGGCGGCAGCCGATCCGGCCACCAGCGCGCCATCGGGCTCGGCCAGCTCGGTCTCCAGCCCGTAGCCCGCTTCCTGCGCCTTGGCCCGCGCATAGACTGTGCCTCGGACGTGCCCGAGCAAAGCCTCGACCGGCCCGAACGGCGCGCCTTCGACCAGCCGCTGTGCCCAGCCGTCGGACGGCAGATGCCGCGCGGCCTCGATGGCCGCGTCGAGCGCCTCGGCCCCTTCCTCGTCATAGGAGGCGACGTCCATCAGCCGCGCGGCAAGGCCGCGCCGCCGACCACGAGAGCGCCCTTCGGGACCCATCAGCCAGCGCCGCAGCTCGATCGCTTCCTGCCCGCCGAAGGTGACTGCGAAGATCGAATCGGCGGCGTCGAACAGATGATGGCCTTCGTCGAACAGGATTCGCCCGGGAGCGTCCTCGCGGCCGCGCGCGGCGTTGACCATCACCAGCGCGTGGTTGGCGATGACGATGTCGGCGTCGCGGCTGGCGCGCTCGGCGCGCTCGATGAAGCAGCGGCGGTAATGCGGGCAGCCGGCATAGACGCATTCGCCGCGACGGTCGGTCAGCGCGGCGGCGCCGGCGCGGCGGAACAGGCTCGGCAGCCAGCCGGGCAGGTCGCCGCCGACCATGTCGCCGTCCTTGGTATAAGCCGCCCAGCGTCCGACGAGCTGCGCGAGGATCGCCGCGCGGCCGGCGAACGCGCCTTGGAGCGCATCCTCGAGGTTGAGCAGGCACAGGTAATTCTCGCGGCCCTTGCGCACGACGATCTTCTTCGCGCGCTCGTCGCGGTCGGGAAACAGCTTGGGCCCTTCGGCGTCGAGCTGGCGCTGCAACGCCTTGGTGAAGGTCGACACCCACACCGTCCCGCCCGACTGCTCGGCCCAGAGCGAGGCGGGCGCGAGATAAGCGAGCGTCTTGCCGATGCCGGTGCCGGCCTCGGCGAGCAGAATGTTGGGCACGTCTTTGGCCGGCTTCGGCGCGAAAACCTGCGTGACCGCCTCGGCCATCGCCCGCTGCCCTTCCCGGGGTTCGGCACGTCCCGTCAGCCGGTCTAGCCGCTCGCCGGCCGCGCCCGGCTCGACGCGCACGGTCGAGCGGCGGCGGCGGCACCGCCCCCTCCTCCCACTGGACGAGGCGCGAGAACAGCATGCGCTCGGCGCGCGTCGGGCTGCGCCAGTCGCGCGCGCGATCAACGGCGCCCAGCTCCAGCCCAAGCCGGTAAAGCGTGCCGTTCGACGTCCACGCGCCTTCGCGCTCGCGCCAGTCGGGATCGTCGAGCACGGCGAGCAATCGTTCGGCGATGCGCTGCAAGCGAGGCCGGCGGAATCGGCGTCGCCGCCCGGCGGATCGAGCCCCAGCGCACGCGCCATCCCCGCGGCGGTCGGCACCGCGAAACGCGCCGGGTGGAGAAAGGCGAACAGCTCGAGCAGGTCGAGGCCCGAGAGATCGGGATAACCCAGCCGCTGCCCGACCAGCGGCGCGTTGAGCAGGATGTGCGGCGTTTCGGCGGCCTGTGCGATCGCCTCGCCGCGGCTCGCTTCGCGCACCTCACCATCCGCCGTCGCGAGCCAGATCCCCGCGTGGGTTGCGTGCAGCGCGGGAAGCGTCAAAGGAGCGGCCATCGGCGCGACATTGCCGCCATGAGAACAGAAGAGCAACGAATTTGGACGCCGAAAGCCTTCGCGCCGCCGCGCTTGCAGTCCAAGGCCTGGCCTTATGAGGAAGCGCGCAAGCTGCTCAAGCGCTGGCCCGGACGGCAAGCCAGACGGTCGAGCCGATGCTGTTCGAGACCGGCTACGGACCGTCGGGCCTGCCGCATATCGGGACGTTCAACGAAGTGCTCCGGACGACCTTCGTGCGCCACGCCTATGAGCGAGCTGACCGGCCGGCCGACGCGGCTGATCGCGTTCAGCGACGACATGGACGGGCTGCGCAAGGTGCCCGACAACGTCCCCGACCAGGCGATGCTGACGCAGCATCTCGGCAAGCCGCTGACCAAGATCCCCGACCCGTTCGGGACCCACGAAAGCTTCGCGCATCACAACAACGCCATGCTGCGCCAGTTTCTCGACCGCTTCGGTTTCGACTATGAATTCATGTCCGCGACCGAATGCTACGCGAGCGGCCGGTTCGACGACGTTCTGCGGCTGGTGCTGCGCGAATGGGACGCGATCCTCGGGCATCATGCTGCCGACGCTCGGCGAGGACCGCCGGAAGACTTATTCGCCGCTGCTGCCGATTTCGCCCGACCAGCGGACGTGTGCTGCAGGTCCCGGTGACCGTGGTCGATGCCGAGGCCGGACTGATCGCGTTCGACGACGAGGACGGCGCGCGGGTCGAGCAATCGGCGCTCGGCGGCCGCGCCAAGCTGCAATGGAAGGTCGACTGGGCGGCGCGCTGGGTCGCGCTCGGCGTCGATTACGAAATGTCCGGCAAGGATCTGATCGACAGCGTCACCCAGTCGTCGAAGATCGCCCGCGCCCTTGGCGGACGTCCGCCCGAGGGCTTCAATTACGAGATGTTCCTCGACGAAAATGGCGAGAAAATCTCCAAGTCCAAGGGCAACGGGCTGAGCCTCGAGGAGTGGCTGCGCTACGGCAGCGAGCCGAGCCTGGCGTTCTACATTTACCGCGAGCCGAAGCGCGCCAAGAGCCTGCACCTCGGCGTGATCCCGCGGGCGGTCGACGAATATTGGCAGTTCCGCGGAAATTATGCGGGCGCAGCCGATCGAGCAGAAGCTCGGCAATCCGGTTCATCATATTCATCGCCGGCAAGGTCGCCGGACGAAGGCGCTGCCGCTGACCTACGGCCTGCTGCTCAATCTGGTCAGCCTGCCGGGGTGCGCGGACCCGGAGACGGCCTGGAAGTTCGTCCAGCGTGCGGCGCCCGGCACGTCACCCGAGACCGATCCCGAGCTCGACGAGTTGATCGGCCTCGCGGTCAATTACGCGCGCGATTTCGTCGTTCCGACTTTGAAGCGCCGCGCGCCGACCGAGATGGAGGCGAATGCACTTCGCGACCTCGACGCGGAACTCGCGAAGCTCGGCCCCGACGCGATCGCCGAAGACATCCAGACGCAGGTGTTCGAAGTCGGCAAGCGCCACCCGTTCGAATGGCTGCGCCATTGGTTTCAGGCGCTCTACGAAACGCTGCTCGGCAGCCCCCAAGGCCCGCGCATGGGCAGCTTCATCGCGCTTTACGGCATCGACAACAGCCGCAAGCTGATCGCCGAGGCGCTTGAAGCAGGCTGATTGGCGTAATGTTCGGTGCTAAGGGTGCATCACCGGGTCGAGGTTGGGGGGAGCTATGAAGCCTTACATCATCGGTGCGATAATCGTGTGGTTCCTGTGCGGCATTACCGGTGCCGTGATGCTCGGTCAGAAGGGCGTCCATATCCCGACCATCGCGGGCGGGCCGATGACCTTGTGGAAAGGCTTCAACAAGCCGGTCAATTAGTCGCACCGGCCCTCGCTCAGCGCGCTTGTTTGTCCGCGATCCACTTGTCGATCTTTGCTTCGAGCACGGCCAGCGGCAGTGAACCGGTCATCAGCACCTGCTCGTGGAACTGGCGCACGTCGAACTTCGGCCCGAGCGCTTTTTCAGCGCGGGTGCGGAGCTCGCGGATCTTCATCTGGCCGACCTTGTAGGCGAGCGCCTGGCCGGGGTTGGCGATGTAGCGGTTGATCTCGCTTTCAGCGTCGGTGCGGCTGATCGCGCTATTGGCGAGCATGTAATCGACCGCATGCTGCCGGCCCCATCCCTTCGAGTGGAGCCCGGTGTCGACCACCAGGCGGATCGCGCGGAAGATCTCGTCGTCATAATGGCCGAACCGCTGATACGGGTCGGTGAACATGCCGAGCTCCGGCCCGAGGCTCTCGGCGTAAAGCGCCCAGCCCTCGACGAAGGCGGTGTTGCCGCCGAAGCGCATGAACTCGGGCAGCGCCAGATTCTCCTGCGCGAGGCTGATCTGGAAATGGTGCCCGGGCGCCCCTTCGTGGAGGTAGAGCGTCTCCATCCCAGGCGTGGTGCGCGAGGGCAGGTCGTAGCTGTTGAAGTAGAAAGTGCCTGGCGTTTTGCCGTCCGGCGTGCCCTGCTGATACGATCCGCCGGCGGCGCTTTTCTCGCGGTAATCCGGCACCGGCTCGATCCTAAGCGGCGTCTTCGGCAGGGTTGAGAACAGTTCGCCGATGCGCGCGTCGACCTTCTTGCCGATGGTGTAATAGCCGGCCGTCAGCGCTTCCTTGCTCGCCGGCTTGAACTTCGGGTCGGTGCGGATGTGCTCGAAGAACTCGCTCAAGGTGCCCTTGAAGCCGACCTGGTTCTTGATCCGCTCCATCTCGGCGGTGATGCGCGCGACTTCGCTGAGCCCCGTCTGGTGCACCTGCGCCGGGTCGAGCGGCAGCGTGGTGCGCTGCTCGACCAAATGGCGGTACATCTGCTCGCCGCCCTTCATCTGCCCCATGCCGACACTGTCGCGCGCAACCGGCCGATATTCCCTGGCCATGAAGTCGCGGAAGCGGGTCATCGCGGGGATCAGCTGCTCGCCGATGGTCCGCCGGTATGCCGCCGTCAGCCGTGCCTTCTCCGCCGCCGGCATGTCCGCCGGGAAGTTGAGCACCGGGCGATAGAAGGTCGACTTGTCGACCCCTTGCGCGATCAGCGAGTCCATCTGCTCGACGACCACATCGACCACCAGCTTGGGCTGGACGACCCCGGACGCCATGCCTTCGCGGAAGCGAGTTATGCTGTTGTCGAGATAGGTGGTGAAGCCCGCCATGCGCGCCAGCGACGCTTCATAGTCGGCGACGGTCTTGAAGGGCGCGGCGCCCCGGCCCGAGGAAAGGTCGGGAAAGAAGGTTTGCAGGCCGGTCTTGTGGTCGATCGGGCGAACCGCGGACAGTGCGAGGATTTCCGGTGACAAGCCTTTCAGCGTCCGCTCGAGCGACGATTTGAACACGTCGTAGGCGAGCTGGTCCGTGGCATTCAATTTCGAGCGGTCGATCTGATCGAGCCGCGCCAGTTCGCTTTCGGCTGCGGCGCGCTCGGCCGCGAAATAGGCCGGCGTGACGTAATCGCCGAACTGGGCGGCATAGCGCAGGTCGCCGCGATAGAGCGCGTCCAGCGGGTTGCGGCGCAGCGAGGCCTCGTCGCTTTCCTTGAACAATGCTGCAAGGCGCGCGGCCTCGCTGGTCGCCGGCTGGGCGGTTGTCTGTGCGGCGACAGGGACGCTCAACGGCGCCATGACAAGCGCCGAAGCGGCAATCAGCAGTCTCGAGATACGCATGTTACAGCCTCAGCTTGTTTTCTTCGCCGCGATCCAGCGGTCGATCTTGGCTTCGAGCACCGCCAGCGGCAGCGCGCCGCTCATCAGCACCTGGGTCGTGGAAATCGCGGATGTCGAATTTGGGTCCAAGCTCTTGCTCCGCCTTGGCGCGCAATTCGCTGATCTTGAGCTGGCCGATCTTGTACGACGAGCGCCTGGCCCGGCATCGGCGATGTAGCGCTCGGTCTCCGCGACGGCGTTGCTGCGTCCGCGCGAGCTGTTGTCGAGGATGTACTGGATGGTCTGATCGCGGGTCCAGCCCTTGGAGTGGATGCCGGTGTCGACCACCAGCCGGATCGCGCGGAACAGCTGCGAATCGAGATAGCCGAAATATTGATAGGGGTCGGTGTAGACGCCGAGCTCCTTGCCCAGCGTCTCGGCGTAGAGCCCCCAGCCCTCGACATAGGCGGTGTTGCCGCCGAACCGCTGGAACTTGGGCAGCGCCGCGTTTTCCTGCGCCAGGCTGATCTGGAAATGATGCCCGGGCGCGCCTTCGTGGAGATAGAGCGTCTCCATCGACGGGATGCGTGCGCGACGGCAGATCATAGGCGTTGAAGTAGAAGACGCCCGGGCGGCTGCCGTCCGGACGTGCCCGGAGCTGTAGGAGCCGCGCGCCGCGCCCTTTTCGGTCAGCGCCGGCACCGGCCGGATCTCGAGCGGCGTCTTGGGCAAGGTGCGGAACAGCCGGGCAGGTCGCATCGACACGCTTGCCGATCGCGACATATTCCTGCTGCAGCCATTCGCGCGATTTCGGCTTGAACTTGGGATCGGTGCGGATGTGCTCGAAGAATTCCTTGAGCGTGCCGGTGAAGCCGACCTCGCGCTTGACCGTTCTCCATCTCGGCCTGGAGGCGGGTCGACTTCGTCAAGACCGATCCGATGGATCGTCGTCGGGCGTGAGGTTGGTGGTCGTGCTCGATTGCGGCGAGATAGGCGTAGAGCTTGTCGCCGCCCGGCATGTCCGACAGGCCGACGCTGGTCGCGCGCCTTGGGCAGATATTCCGTGGCGATGAAAGTCGCGCAGGCGGGTCAGCGCGGGATTGAGTCTTGGTCGCTATCGACCGCCGATAGGCGGCGCTGCAGCCGCGCCTTTTGCGCCGCCGTGAAGCTCGCCGGGAATTTGTCGCAGCGGCTTCAGTGAAGCTGCTTTTGTCGACGCCGTCGGCGAGCATCGCGTCGAGCTGCTCGACGACATTGTCGCATCACCAGCCGGGGCTGGACGACATCGCTCGCCATGCCCTGGCGCATGTAGCCGATCGAGCGATCGACGATGCCGACGAAATCGTCGATCCGCTTGAGGCCGTTGTCATAGTCCGTCGACCGTTTTGTACGGCGCCGCGCTCTCGCCGCTGCTGAGCTCGGCGAAGAAGGTGTGGACGCCGTTGAAATGGTCGATCGGGCGGACGGCGGTCAGCGCCAGCAAGTCGGGCTGAAGCCCGCGCAGGTCGAGCTCGCGCTGCCATTTGAACACGTCGTACTGAAATCTGCTCGTCGGCGTTGAGCGTGGCCCGGTCGATCGCGCGCGAGCGCGGCCAGCTCCTGCTCCGCGGCGGTCGCTCGGCCGCGTAATAGGCGTCGAGCGGCGCGATCGCCGAGCTGGTCGGCATAGCGCATGTCGCCGCGGAACAGCGCCGCCACCGGATTGCGCGCGAAGATTGGCCTCGTCGCTTGCGGCGAACAGGTCGGCGAGCGCCTTGGAAGCCGCCTGCTCGGCCATGGCCGCCGTCGCGGGTTGGCTGCAGCGGCCTGCAGCGGAGGCCGAGCAAGGCCGCGCAGCGCTCGCGAGCAAGCAGATTTTTGCATTATGGTCAGCTCGCCTTTTTCGCCGCGATCCAGCGGTCGATCTTCTGTTCCAGGATGGTCAGCGGCAGCGCGCCGGTCATCAGCACCTGGGCGTGGAAGTCGCGGATGTCGAACTTCGGCCCGAGCTCGGCTTCCGCTTTCTTGCGCAGCCGCTGGATGGTCAGCGCGCCGATCTTGTAGGCGGTCGCCTGGCTGGGGATGGCGATGTAGCGTTCGACCTCGGCGGTGGCGTCGGTCTTGCCCATGTCGAATGGTCGAGCATATATTTGATCGCCTGATCGCGGGTCCATCCCTTGGAATGGATGCCGGTGTCGACCACCAGCCGCATCGCGCGCAGCATCTCGTCGCTCAGCGTGCCCAAGCGCTGATAGGGATCCTTGTAAGACGCCCATGTCGTAGCCCAGCGTCTCGGCGTAGAGCGCCCAGCCCTCGACATAAGCGGTGTTGCCGCCGAAGCGCATGAACGTCGGCAGCGCCTCATTCTCCTGCGCCAGGCTGATCTGGAAATGGTGCCCCGGCGCGCCTTCGTGGAGATAGAGCGTGGTGATCCCCGGCGTCGTCCGCGACGGCAGGTCATAGGCGTTGAAATAGAAGATGCCCGGCCGCGACCCGTCGGGCGAGCCGCTGTTGGTAGCTGCCGCCGGCCTCGAACTTCTCGCGGAACGGCTCGTAGGGGCGGATTTCGAGCTTGGCCTTGGGGATGGTCGAGAAATATGCGGGCAGCTTGGCGTCGACCGTCTTGCCGATGTCGTAATAGCGCTGGGTCAGCGACTCGCGGCTCTTTTCCTTGAACTTCGGATCGGTGCGCAGGTGCTCGAAGAACTGGTCAAGCGTGCCCTTGAAGCCGACCTCGTCGCGACCTTCTCCATCTCGGTCGTGATCCGCGCGACTTCGCTCGAGCCCGATGTTCGTGGATCTCGTCGGCGGTCAGCGGCAGCGTCGTCGTCGACTGCGATGAGGTAGCGGTAGAGCCGGTCGCCGCCCTTCATGTACATCAGGCCGACGCCGTCGCGCGCGCTGGGCAGATATTCGTTCTTGAGGAAGTCGCGCAGGCGGGTCAGCGCGGGGAACAGCTGGTCGCCGCGATCGCGGCGCGATAGGCGCTGCGTCAGCCGCGCGCGCTCGGCGGCGCTGACCGTCGCCGGGAAAGTCTTCACCGGCCCGTAGATAAGGCGAATCCTCGACCTTCTGCTTCAGCTGGTGTCGAGCTGCTCGATCATGTTGCGGACGGTCAGCTTGGTCTCGACCACGCCGCTTGCCTGGCCTTCGCGGAAGCGGCCGATCGCGCGGTCGAGATAGATCACGAACTCGGCGTGGCGCTTGAGGTTGTTGTCATAGTCCTGCAACCGTCTTGAACGGCGCCGCGCCCTTGCCGCTGGCGAACGTCGGATAGAAAGTGTGGAAGCCGAAGAAATGGTTGATCGGCCGCACTATCGGATCAGCGCTCAGCAGGTCCGGCTCGATAGCCGCGAAGCGTGTCCTTGGTGTTATATTCGAACACGTCGTAGGCGAGCTGGTCGGTCTCGTTGAGCTGGTCGCGCGGGATCGCATGAAGCGCTGCAAGCTCGGCTTCGGCGGCCGCTTTTTCGCCGGCATAATAAGCGTCGGTGATGAAGTCGCCGAAGCTGGTCGGCGTAGCGCATGTCGCCGCGGAACAGCGCCGACAGCGGGTTGCGCTTGAGCTTGGCTTCGTCGCTGTCCTTGAACAATTGGAACAGACGGTCGTGCGCGCTGACTGCGGCTGCCGCGGGCCGACCGGCGCCTCGGCGGCTACTGGCGCGGCCGGCGCGACCGGAGCAATCGGGGCGGGCGTGGTGGCGCAGGCGGCAAGCGCCAGGATCGAGGACGAGAGAATGAGTGAACGGCGCGGCGATGTTCATGATCGGAAGGCTTTAAAGCTGAGGTGTATTAGCTCGCTAATGCAGAAAGGGCGCTGCGGCAAGGCCGCAACGCCCCTTCGATGAATGGTCGGACCGGCTCTACCAGAAGAAGCTGTAGATCACGTCCACGACCTGGCCCGACCAGGTATCGACCAGGACGGCGTCGTCATAGTAACGCACCCAGCGAGTGCCCGGCGGAGCGTAGGGCAGGCGATACTGCCACGGGTCGTTGAGCCAATATTGGCTGCCGTAATAGCTCGGCCACATGCGCCACCCGATATTGTAGCGCTAATAGCCCCAACCGAACGGGTCGAGATAATAGCCGAGGTTGAACAGCCAGCGGTTCTTGCTGCGGTAATTGTACCAGTCGTAGCGGTGGTTGTCGCCGCCAATTGCCGTTCCAGCACTGGCTGAGTGGACGCTGGGCGACCGGCGGCGGCGGCTGCGTGTTGGGCAGCGGCACCGGCTGACCGGCGGAAGCGGACGGCTTTGCGGCGAGGATCCGTTCGCGCGCTTCCGCACGGCGCTGTTCGGCGCGATCGCGCGAAGACGCCGCGATCTCGGCGCGACGACCGCCGGGCGCGCGGCGGGTGTCTGCCGACTGGCGGCGCGCCTCGCGCAGCGCCTGCAGGTCGCGCTGCATCCGCGCGGCCGACCGCCTGGGCGCGAGCCTCTGCGTCCGGCCGCACCCGGCGCTCGACGCTGCGCTCCACGCGTACGTCGCGATCGACGCGATCGACTCGGCCGGCCGGTCGACGCGAACTTCGCGTTCAACGCGTTCGGCGCGGTCGGCGCGGGACTCTTGCGCGCCGCTCCGCGCGGCTCTTCGCGGGCCTGCTGGCGCTCGGCGCGCGCCTGCTCGCGCGCTGTCCCGGTCGTCCGGAGCCGCGAGACGTCGGCGTGGCGGCCGCACTGGCCAGAAGAACGGATAAGAAGTAGTTTGCGCATTACTCTGACCTTTCACCCGATTGCGGTGAAGTTTGCGCCGAGTCGGCTTGCGGATTGCTGAACCGTTTCGGGTCCGTCCGTTCAGCTTGGCGGGCAGTCTGGGCAGAGCGCGTTTGGGCCGCGCGCGCGATCGCCGTGCGGATGCGCGGATAAGCTCCGCAGCGGCACAGATTGGGAAGCGCGTCGATCGCCGCAGCGTCCGGCGCCGGGTTGGCGTCAAGCAGCGCGGCGATGGCCATGATGAACCCGGGTTCGCAGGCGCCGCACATCGTCACCTGCTCGGCGATCCACGCCTGCTGCACCGGGTGCGTGCCGCCGAAGTCCCTCGATGGTCGTCACTTGCGCGCCTTCCAGCGCGCCGATGGCGAGCCGGCAGCTCAGCGCCGCGCGGCCGTCGACGATCACCGTGCACGCGCCGCAATCGCCGCTGTCGCAGCCATATTTGGTGCCGGTGAGGTTGGACGCGTCGCGCAGCGCCCACAGCAACGGCGTCGCCGGGTCGAGCTTGTAATGGATCGGTTCGCGATTGACCGTCATTCGCGCCATGGCCGCCCATGGCGTAGCGGTTGCATTGCGCATCGCCAACGGCAACATGGCTGGATGGCGCGGGTGGCAACGGAAGCAGACTATGCGATCGGCTATGCCGAGGGCGCCAGGGGCGACGGCGGCGGCGAGCGGACCGCCGATCGTCTTCCTCCACGGCGTCGGCTCCGACAAAAGCGTGTGGCGCCCGCAGCTCGAGCATTTCGGCAACTGAGCGCCGCGCGGTCGCGTTCGACTATCCCGGCTATGGCGACAGCGACCCCGCGCCCGAGGGCACGACGCCGCGACGATTACGCGGCGGCGATCCTCGCCGCGATGCGGCGCTGGGCATCGAGCGCGCGCACATCTGCGGCCTGTCGCTCGGCGGGGTGGTCGCGATTGCGATGCACGCGCTCGCGCCCGGACGCCTGCGCTTCGCTGATCCTCGCCGACACCTTCGCCAGCCATCCCGACGGCCAGGCGATTTACGACCGCTCGGTCGCGGCCAGCGAGAATCATGCGCGCGCTCGCCGAAGCGCGCGCCGACGTCCTTCTCGCCCAGCCGGCCGATCCGCAAGTCCGCGCCGAGGTAATCGAGACGATGGCGAGCATCGACCCCGCCGCCTTCCGCATCGGCGCCGAGGCGGTGTGGCTCGCCGATCAGGAGACAGCGCGCGCATGACATTCGCGTGCCCGATGCTGGTGCTGTGCGGGAGCGAGGACCGGGTCACCCCGCCGGCATTGTCGACCACGCTGACGAGGATGATCCCCGGCGCGCAGCATGAAGTGATCGAAGGCGCCGGCCACCTCGCCAACCTCGAGCAACCGGAAGCGTTCAACGCGCTTGTCGGCGGCTTCATCCGCGGCGTGGATTCGCGCGCATGAAGATCGCCTGCGTCGGCGCCGGGCCAGCCGGGCTCTACTTCGCGATTTCGATGAAATTGCACGATCCCGCGCATCGAGGTCGAAGTGTTCGAGCGCAATGCGCGCGGCGTGACCTTCGGCTGGGGCGTGGTCTTTTCCGACCAGACGCTCGACAATCTGATGGCCAACGACCCCGCTTCGGCCAGGGTCATCGCCGACGAATTCGCGCATTGGGACGATATCGACGTCCACATCCGCGGCGAGTGCGTCACGTCGGGCGGGCATGGCTTCATCGGCATCGGGCGCAAGCGCTTGCTCGAGACTTTGCAGCAGCGCGCCGACGGAGTTGGGGGTGGCGCTCCACTTCGAGAGCCGAATGCGACCCAGCCGATGCGCGGTGGGGCGATTACGACCTGGTGATCGCCTCCGACGGCGTCAATTCGCGCTTCCGCGACGCCCAGCGCGGATGCGTTCGGGGTCGATGTCGACGAGCGCGCCAACAAGTTCGTGTGGCTCGGCACGTCGAAGGTGTTCGACGCCTTCACCTTCGCGTTCGAGGAGACCGAGCACGGCTGGATGTGGGCGCACGCCTATCGCTTCGCCGACGATTGCTCGACCTTCATCGTCGAATGTTCGGCAAGATACGTGGCGCGGGCTTGGCTTCGACCGGATGGACCAGGCCGAGGCGATCGCGGTGTGCGAGCGATTGTTCGCCAAATATCTCGACGGCCATGCGCTGCTGTCGCAACGCCGCGCATTTGCGCGGCAGCGCGGCGTGGCTCAAGTTCCGCCGCATCAAGTGCGACCGCTGGACCGCGGGCAATGTCATCCTGCTTGGCGATGCCGCGCACACCGCGCATTTCTCGGTCGGGCTCGGGGACCAAGCTTGCGCTCGAGGATGCGATCAAGCTGGCGCAGGTGCTCAACCGCCCGGGGCTAGTCGCTCGGGGCGGCGCTCGACGATATCATGTCGCGGAGCGCAATCTCGAGGTGCTCAAGCTCCAGAACAGCGCGCGCAACTCGACCGAATGGTTCGAGACGCTCGACCGCTATCTGCATTTCGAGCCGCTGCAATTCGCTTATTCGCTGCTCACCCGGAGCCAGCGGATCAGCCACGAGAATTTGCGCCTTCGCGACCGCGACTGGCTCGAGGGCGTCGAGCGCTGGTTCTGGGAGCGCGCGGGTGTCACGGGCAAAAGCGCGGCGCCGATGTTCGCGCCGTTCAAGCTGCGCGAGATGCAGCTCGAAAACCGCATCACCGTGTCGCCGATGGCGATGTATTCGGCGGTCGACGGAACGCCGAACGACTTTCACCTCGTCCATTATGGCGAGCGCGCATTGGGCGGCGCTGGGCTGGTGTTCACCGAGATGACCTGCGTGTCCGCCGAAGGTCGCGATCAGCCCCGGCTGCACCGGCATGTGGTCGGCGGGCCATGTCGCGGCGTGGCGGCGGATCGTCGATTTCGTCCATTCCAATTCGACGGCGAAAATCTGCCTCCAGCTCGGCCATTCGGGCGGCAAGGGCTCGACCAGGCTCGGGTGGGACGGCAACGACGTCCCGCTCGACGACGGCAATTGGCCGTTGATGTCGGCGAGCGACTGTCGCCTGGTCGCCGGCCAACCAGACGCCGCGCGCCGATGACCCGCGCCGACATGGACCAGGTGCGCGACCAGTTCGTCGCGGCGACGCGCATGGGGCTCGAGGCGGGCTTCGACATGGTCGAGCTTCACGCCGCGCACGGCTATCTGCTGTCGAGCTTCCTCACGCCGCTGCAGAACAAGCGCGACGATGAATATGGCGGAAGCCTCGACAACCGGCTGCGCTATCCATTGGAAGTGTTCGCCGCGATGCGCGAGGCGTGGCCGGGCGACCGGCCGATGTCGGTGCGTATTTCGGCGACCGACTGGGCCGGGCGAGCAGGGCATCACGCCCGACGATGCGGTTGCGATCGGCCAGGCGTTCGCGCGTGCCGGCGCGGACCTTATCGACGTCTCCGCGGGGCAGACCTGGACGGGCGCGGAGCCCGTCTATGGCCGGATGTTCCAGACGCCGTTCAGCGACAAGATCCGCAACGAGGCGAAGCTGGCGACGATGGCGGTCGGCAACATCTATGAGCCCGACCATGCCAATTCGATCCTCGCCGCGGGCCGCGCCGACCTGGTCGCGCTCGGCCGGCCGCATCTGATCGACCCGATGTGGACGCTGCGCGCGGCGGCCGCGCTCGATTACCGCGACATTTTCATCCCGCCGCAATATCTCAACGGCGTGTCCCAGCTCGCGCGCAACCTCAAGCGCGAGGCGGAAGCGGCCGCGGCGCTGCGCGTTTAGGCGCAATGCCATGGTCGGGCGAACCCAGTTACGCAAAACCGGACATCAGCGTTCGCGCGACGACGTTTTATTACGAGATCGTCGCGCCGCTCATTTTGCCCTTCATCGCCGGACGCTTGCTCAACCTTTACCGGTGCCGCGAGGAACGGTGCTTTTTCCAGCGCAACCGGGCGCACCCGCCGACCGGGAAAGAGCTCGACACGCTGGTCAAGTTCGAAGCGGTCACCCAGAAAAACGGTCGCACCGAGCAATATTTATACGTCGAGAATGCGGATCAGATCGTCGCGCTCGCCAAGGTTCAATCGGTCGAGTTCCACGGCTGGGGCAGTCGCGCCGGCGCGTTCGAGACGCCGGATCGCCTGGTGATCGACCTCGATCCCGATCCGGGGCTGTCGTTCGCCGCGGTCCGCGACGCTGCATTCGATCTGCGGACGGCGTTCGAAGCTCTCGGGCTGGAAAGCTTTGCCCTCCTCACCGGCGGCAAGGGCGTGCACGTGGTAGTGCCGCTCGCCCCGGCCGCGCCCTGGGCAGAAGTGCGCAACTTTGCCAAGCAACTGTGCACAGCGCTCGCCGCGACCGAGCCCGAGCGCTTCACCATTGCCTTGCCCAAGAAGGAGCGGCGCGGCCGCATTTTCCTCGATTTCCTGCGCAACCAGCGCACCGCGACCGCAATCATGCCTTATTCCGCGCGGGCGCGCCCAGGGATGCCGGTGGCGGCACCGGTCGAGTGGGACGAACTGGCCGCGATCGAAAGTGCGGGTGCCTTCACCCTCGGCGATGTCGAGACGTTGATGCGGCGGGCCGACAGCGCGGCACTCAGGGGCTGGGGCAGCGGAGCGCAGCTGCTTCCGCGCATTGCCTGACGCGCTTCCGATGCAAGTCGGCGCAACTGAGCAACAAAGAACCGCCCCCACGCGTTGCATGGGGCGTGCCTGATCGAGGCCGGACTTCCAAATCGAGAGGATTGCGGGCTTTTCAATGCACGCCTTCATTATCGAGGACGAATATCTCATCGCGCAGTCGCTCCGGGACATGCTGGAGCGGCTCGGGTTCGATAAGTTCAGCTTCGCCCGTTCGGAAGACGCCGCTGTGCAAGGCGTCGGGGATCGCCCCATCGACCTGATTACCGCGGATGTCCGGCTGTTGCCCGGCGATGGCGTCGAGGCGGTCGAGGCGATCTGCGCCAGCCGCAATGTCCCGGTGATCTTTATCACCGGCTATGCCGACGAGCTGAAAGACCGCGCCCCGGACGCGATCGTGATTCAGAAACCGATCGAGCTCGACGAGCTTGAAAGCGTGGTCAGAACCGTCATCCCGAACCTCGCCGAAGCCTGAATTCAGCCGGCCGGCGTTTCGTTGCTGATGGCAACGTCGACAGCTCCAGCGAGGTCGGCGAGGGAGAACGGCTTCATCAGCAGCGCGACGTCGCTCGGCCGGCTGCCGATTTCGTCCGCATCGGCATAGCCGGTGACGATGATCGCGGGCAGGGCCGGCGTGCGTTCCCGCGCCAGCCGGACCACTTCCGTGCCGCTTTGCCGGGGCATCGCATAATCGGTGATCAGCAGGTCGAAGGCAGCGCCGCCGTCGAGCGCCGAAAGAGCTTCCGAGCCGCCCGCGAAGTCAACCACCGAGTGGCCGAGGTCGCCCAGCATCGCAGCCGTGGTCCCGCGGACTTCGGCGTGGTCGTCGATGAGCAAGATATTGAGCGGCCGGTCGCTAGTGGTTTGTCGAGGCGTCGGCGCCGACGCCGGCAAGTCTCTCGCTTCTGCCGCCGCGGGGAGCCACAGCTCGGCCTTGGTGCCCTCCCCGACCTCGCTGAGCAGGCGCAGAGTTCCGCCCGACTGCTTGGCGAAACCATAAACCATGCTGAGGCCGAGGCCGGTGCCCTTGCCGACGTCCTTGGTCGTGAAAAAGGGCTCGAGAACCTTGTCGATCTCGTCGGGCGGGATGCCGCAGCCCGAATCGATCACGCAGATGACGACATAATCGCCTTCAGGAAGCGGCAGCGGATCGTCTTCGGTCAGGTGGCGCTGGTCGGCGGCTGACGGTGATGGTGCCACCATCGGGCATTGCGTCGCGCGCGTTGATGACCAGGTTCATCAGCGCGAGCTCAAGCTGCGACTGATCGGCGAAGGCGCAAAACTCGCCTGTGTCGATTTGCCAGTCGAGCTCGACCAGCCCGCCGAGCGTGTGGCTCAGGAGATCGTCGGCGGCGTCGCGCAGCGATTCGAATGTCGATCGCGCGCGGTTCGAGCTGCTGGCGCCGCGCGAAGGCGAGCAAGCGACGCACCAGCTCGGAGCCCTGGTCGGCCGCGCGCTTGGTCATCACCAGGATCTTCTGGTCCTGGTCGGACAGCGCGGCGCGGCGTTCGATCAGCCCGAGCCCGCCGAGCACCGCGGCAAGCAGATTGTTGAAGTCGTGCGCGATGCCGCCGGTCAGCTTGCCGATCGCGTCCATCTTTCTGCGCCTGGACCAGCTGGCTTTCGAGCAACCGGCGCTCGGTCACGTCGGTCAGCGTTCCGGCGAATTCGTGCGGCCGGCCCTGGGCGTCCTTGAGCAGCACGGCCTGGTCGTGAAAATGCTTGTAGCTGCCGTCGGCGCAGCGCCAGCGATACTCGACCGAGAGACGGCCGGTCTGCTCACGCTCCTCTAGAGCGCGGCGATGCACTCGGTTGGCGGTCGTCCCGATGAAGCCGGTGCGATCCACAGATTCGGCGATCGGCGAGCACCTCGTTGAAACCGTAGCCGGTCATCGCGTGGAGATCGCCGCTGACGAACTTGGGACAGCGCGGATCGCAGCCGAGCGGCTCCGAGGTAAAGAACGATCGGCAGGGATTGGATGATTGCTGCCTGGCGCTGCTCGGCGAGACGAAGTTCCTGTTCGGCCTTGAGGCGCTCCGCATTGGCTCGCAGCGTCGCATCGAGCAGCGCCTGTTCCTGGCGGGCCTTGCGTTCGATCTCCCGCGTCATCGCGAACAAGTCGACGAACACCGCGACTTTGGAGCGAAGCACGACCGGATCGACCGGCTTGAACACATAATCGACCGCGCCCATCGCGTAGCCGCGCATCAGATGCTCATTCTCCTTGTTGACCGCGGACAGGAAAATGATCGGGATGCGCTTACTCTGGTTGCGGCTGCGGATGATCTTCGCGGTCTCGTAGCCGTCGAGGCCGGGCATGTAGACGTCGAGCAGGATGACTGCGAATTCGCCCTTCAGCAGGTGCCGCAACGCTTCCTCGCCCGAGCGAGCGACGACGATTTCGCCGACATCCTCGAGCACCGTTCCGGACCGCCAGCAGATTGCGCTCGTCGTCGTCGACGACGAGGACGCGGGGGGCCTCCTCCACCTCCGCGATCAGCGAGCGGGGCGGCCTCGCCTGAGGGTGAGCCCGACGGCTTGTTCAATTCGCGCCTCGCCACGTCAGCATCATTCGGCGGCCTCGATCAGCGGCCGCGCCGCCTGGCCGGTTTCGCGCGACCGGGCGATCCACACCCGCAGCAGCGCAAGCAGGAGATCGAGATCGACCGGCTTGGCGATATAGTCCGAAGCGCCGGCGTCGAGACACTTCTGGCGGTCGCCCTTCATCGCCTTGGCGGTCACCGCGACGAGCGGAAGATCGGTCAGCGTATCGCGCTTGCGGATCTGCTGCATGGTCTCATAGCCGTCCATTTCGGGCATCATGATGTCGATCAGCGCGACGTCGATGTCGAGGGTCCGCTCGAGGATCTTGATGCCTTCCTTGCCGCGCTCGGCGTGGAGCACGTCGACACCGTAGCTTTCGAGCACGCTGGTCAGCGAGAAGATGTTGCGGATGTCGTCGTCGACGATCAGCACCTTGGCTCCGGCGAGTTCGGGCATTTCGCGCGCGGCTGAGCGTCTTGGCGGCCTTCTTGCCGGGCGTTGCGCTTGGCGGTCCTGCCTTGGCCTCCTTGAGGAGGCTGGCGAACAGGCCGGCAAGCTGCTCGCGATCGGCCGGTTTCTCGGTCACGCCCAAGCGCGCCCATTTCGACCACCGACCCGCTGCGGTCGGCGCCCGGAGATCACATGGACCGGGATGTGCGCGGTCTCCGGATCGTGCTTGAGCAGATCGAGCAGGACGAAGCCGTCGATGTCGCTTAGGCCGAGGTCGAGCGTGATCGCGCTCGGCTGAAGCTTGCGCGCCATTGCCAGCGTGCCGGCGCCGGCGGTCGAGACGACGCCCTTTCAACCCGGCCTCGCGCGCGAGCTCGAGCAGGATTCCGGCAAACGTCGGGTCGTCCTCGACGATCAGCACGAACGGCTCACCGTGCAGATCGTCGCGGTCGTCGGCGAATTCGAACCCGGTCGACATCAGCGTTGGAACGACCGCCCCGCTATTGTCGTAGCGCGCGTCGCTGGTGCCGGCGACCGCCGACACCGCGGCCTCGAGCGGCACGAACAGGGTGAAGGTCGATCCCTCGCCGGGCTTCGAGCGGACCTTCAACTCGCCGCCGAGCAGGCGGGCGATCTCGCGGCTGATCGACAGGCCGAGGCCCGTGCCGCCATATTTGCGGCTGGTCGTCCCGTCGGCCTGCTGGAACGCCTCGAAGATCAGCTTCTGCTTGCCCTCGGGAATGCCGATGCCGGTGTCGGTGACTGCGATCTCGATCACCTTGTCGCGTTGCGCAGTACCGGGTGGTTCGGGCTCCAGCCGCCTTCGGCCGTGCGCACGTCGAGCGTGACTCCGCCCTTGGACGTGAATTTGAACGCGTTCGACAGCAGGTTGAGAACGACTTGCTGAAGCCGCTTTTCGTCGGTCCGGATGGCCGGCGGCAGCTTGGGATCGAAATTGACGTTGAACTCGAGGTTCTTGTCGGCGGCAAGCTGGCGGAAGGTCCGCTCCATGTGCTGCTTGAGGCTGACCATCGGAAGCTCGCCGACCTCGATCGTCACCGTCCCCGATTCGATCTTCGAGAGGTCGAGGATGTCGTTGATCAGGCTGAGCAGATCGGAGCCGGCGGAGTTGATGGTCTTGGCGAAATCGACCTGCTTTTCGTTGAGGTTGCCCTGCGGGTTGTCGCTCAGCAGCTTCGACAGGATGAGCAAGCGAATTGAGCGGCGTGCGCAGCTCGTGGCTCATATTGGCAAGGAACTCGGACTTGTACTTGGAGGTCAGACGCGAGCTGCTCAGCCTTTTCCTCGACCGCCCTGCGCGCCATGTCGATTTCGAGGTTCTTGGCCTCGACCTGCTTCTTCTCGTTCTCGAGCAGCTGGGCTTTTTCCTGAAGCTCCTCATTGGTGTTGTGGAGCTCCTCCTGCTTGGTCGTGAGCTCGGTCTGCCGCGCCTGAAGCTCCTGGGTCAGCAATTGCGACTGCTTGAGCAACCCTTCCGTGCGCATCGTCGCGGCTATCGTGTTCAAGACGATGCCGACCAATTCCATCAGCTGGTCGAGGAAGCTCTGGTGGGTTTCGTTGAAGTCGCTGAACGAGGCGAGCTCGATCACCGCCTTCACTTCGTCCTCGAACAAGGCGGGAAGGATGTTGACGTTGGCGGGCGCGGCCTGGCCGAGCCCCGAGCCGATGCGGATGAAGTCGGGCGGCGCGTCCTTGAGCAGGATCGGGCGTTTATCGGCCGCGGCCTGCCCGACGAGGCCTTCGCGCAAAGCGAACTCCTTTTTGAGCTGGTCGGCGCTTTCGGCGCCATAACTCGCGACCAGCTCGAGCCGGGTCTCGTCCTCCTCGCGCTTGGTCACGTAGAACACGCCATATTGCGCGTTCACCAGCGGCGCGAGCTCCGACATGATGAGGTTTGAAACGGTGGTCAGGTCGCGCTCGCCCTGAAGCATCCGGCTGAAGCGCGCGAGGTTGGTCTTGAGCCAATCCTGCTCTGCGTTTTTCAGCGTCTGATCCTTCAGATTGCGGATCATCTCGTTGATCGTGTCCTTGAGCGCGGCCATTTCGCCCGACGCCTCGACCGCGATCGAGCGCGTCAGGTCGCCCTTGGTCACCGCGGTGGCGACGTCAGCGATCGAGCGCACCTGGTTGGTGAGGTTCGCGGCGAGCTGGTTGACGTTGTCGGTAAGGTCGCGCCACAGCCCCGCGGCGCCGGGCACGCGCGCCTGCCCGCCGAGACGACCTTCGATGCCGACTTCGCGCGCCATGTTGGTGACCTGGTCGCCGAACGTCGACAGCGTCTCGATCATGAAGTTGATGGTTTCGGCGAGCGCGGCGATCTCGCCCTTGGCATCGACGGTCAACTTGCGGCGCAGATTGCCCTGCGCGACCGCGGTCACGACGTCGGCGATGCCGCGCACCTGGTTGGTCAGGTTCGTCGCCATCAGATTGACGTTGTCGGTCAAATCCTTCCACGTGCCGCCGACGCCCGGGACCTTGGCTTGTCCGCCCAATTTGCCCTCGGTGCCGACCTCGCGCGCGACGCGCGTCACTTCCGAGGCGAACCCGTTCAACTGGTCGACCATGACGTTGATCGTGTCCTTGAGGGCGAGGATTTCGCCCTTCACGTCGACGGTGATCTTCTTGGACAAGTCGCCGCGCGCAACGGCGGTGGTGACGTCGGCGATGTTGCGCACCTGGCCGGTAAGGTTCGCGGCCATTAGGTTCACATTGTCGGTCAAATCGGCCCAGGTTCCGGCGACTCCCGGCACTTGCGCCTGGCCGCCCAATTTGCCTTCGGTGCCGACTTCGCGGGCAACTCGGGTAACTTCGGAAGCGAACGAATTGAGCTGATCGACCATCGTGTTGATGGTGTTCTTCAATTCGAGAATTTCGCCCTTCACGTCGACGGTGATCTTTTTCGACAGATCGCCCGATGCGACCGCGGTGGTCACCTCCGCGATGTTGCGCACCTGGCCCGTCAGGTTCGCGGCCATCGCGTTGACGTTGTCGGTCAGATCCTTCCACGTGCCGCCGACGCCCTCGACCTTGGCCTGGCCGCCAAGTTTCCCGTCCGAGCCGACCTCGCGCGCCACGCGCGTAACTTCCGACGCGAACGAATTGAGCTGATCGACCATCACGTTGATGGTGTCCTTCAACTCGAGGATTTCGCCCTTCACGTCGACGGTGATCTTCTTGGACAAGTCGCCGCGGGCAACGGCGGTCGTGACGTCCGCGATGTTGCGCACCTGGGCGGTCAGGTTGCCGGCCATCAGGTTCACCGAGTCGGTCAGATCGGCCCATGTACCGGCGACACCCTCGACCTTGGCCTGTCCGCCCAACTTGCCTTCGGAACCGACTTCGCGGGCGACGCGCGTCACTTCCGAGGCGAAGCCGTTCAGCTGATCGACCATCGTGTTGATGGTGTCTTTCAACTCGAGGATTTCGCCCTTCACCTCGACGGTGATTTTCTTCGAAAGATCGCCCTTGGCGACCGCGGTGGTGACGTCGGCGATGTTGCGCACCTGGCCGGTCAGGTTCGCGGCCATGAGGTTCACATTGTCGGTCAGATCGGCCCACGTCCCGGCCACTCCCGGCACCTGCGCCTGGCCGCCCAATTTGCCCTCGGTGCCGACCTCGCGCGCGACGCGGGTCACTTCCGAGGCGAAGCCGTTCAACTGGTCGACCATGACGTTGATGGTGTCCTTGAGCTCAAGGATTTCGCCCTTCACGTCGACCGTGATCTTCTTCGACAAGTCGCCCGAAGCGACCGCGGTGGTCACTTCGGCGATGTTGCGTACCTGGCCGGTTAGGTTGGCGGCCATCGAGTTGACGTTTTCGGTCAAGTCGGCCCAGGTTCCGGCGACTCCTGGCACCTGCGCCTGCCCGCCGAGCTTGCCCTCCGTGCCGACTTCGCGAGCAACGCGAGTCACTTCGGACGCGAAGCCGTTCAGCTGATCGACCATCACGTTGATGGTGTTCTTCAGCTCGAGGATTTCGCCTTTCACGTCGACGGTGATCTTCTTGGACAGATCGCCCGACGCCACGGCGGTCGTGACTTCGGCGATGTTGCGCACCTGGCCGGTCAGGTTTGCGGCCATGAGGTTGACGTTGTCGGTCAAATCCTTCCACGTCCCGCCGACACCCTCGACCCGCGCCTGCCCGCCCAATTTGCCTTCGGTGCCGACTTCGCGCGCGACGCGGGTAACTTCGGAAGCGAACGAATTGAGCTGATCGACCATCGTGTTGATGGTGTTCTTCAATTCGAGGATTTCGCCCTTCACCTCGACGGTAATCTTCTTCGACAGATCGCCCGACGCGACGGCAGTCGTCACTTCGGCGATGTTGCGGACCTGGCTGGTGAGGTTCGTCGCCATGGCATTGACGTTGTCGGTCAAGTCCTTCCACGTCCCGGCGACGCCGCGGACCGTCGCCTGGCCGCCCAGCTTGCCCTCGGTGCCGACCTCGCGCGCGACGCGCGTCACTTCGGATGCGAACGATGCGAGCTGCTCGACCATGGTGTTGACGACCTTGCCGATGCGCAGGAATTCGCCGCGCAACGGGCGGCCATCGATTTCGACGGTCATCGACTGCGACAGGTCGCCCTTGGCGACGGCGCCGATGACCCGCGCGACTTCTGCGGTCGGCTGGACCATGTCCTCGATCAGCTCGTTGACCGAGCGGATTGCCGTCTCCCACCCGCCGCGGGCATTCTTGACCCGCCCGCGCTGGGTGATCTTGCCTTCCTTGCCGACGACCTTCGACAGCCGCTCGAATTCTTGGGTCATCTCCTCATTGAGAGAGACGACTTCATTGAACAGAGTGGCGATCTCGCCTTCGGATCCCTCGGCTTCCTCGGGAAGGCGGACGCTGAAGTCGCCGCGGCGGAGCGCGCGCAGGGCCGATACGAGTTGGCGGCGATCGAGAAATTCTCGTGGGGGCTGGGCGTTCAACTAACTCTCCGTAGCTCGTCTCCCCCACCCAAGGTTCGCGCAGCCCCCCGGCCGCGAACTACGATATAGCAGAGCAATTGGTTAGCGCTCGATGAAAAATTGCGGCCCGCCGAAAGACTTCGAGCAGGTTCCATCAACGGTTGGGCAGAGGTCTGTGACAGCTTACGTCGACAAACGGGGACCGTGTATCTGCTAAGCCCGTCGAATGTGGAGATAATTCGGGTGGAAGTCGGCGACCCGGGCGAGCTTCTGCCAGTCGCTGATCGTGATGCGCCGCTTGCTGCGCGAGATATAGCCGTCCTTTTCGAGGCTCTTGAGGGTCCGGTTGACGTGAACTGCCGTCAGCGAAACGGCGTCGGCGAGCTGCTCCTGCGTGATCGGAAGCTCATATTCGGTCTGCTTGCCGAGCTCGGCCACTTCCAGCCGCACCGCGAACTCGCACAGCAAATGCCCGATCCGCGCATGGGCATCGCGGCGGCCGATGTTGAGGATCCATTCGCGGAAGATCGAGCCTTCGACGAGGGTTTCGTACCACATCGCCATGCCCACCCCAGGCAGGCGCACCGCGAGGTCGCGAACGGCCTCGAACGGAATCAATGCAACTTCGCCCGCGCTCAGCATCTGGACATTATGGTCGGCAATCCCGAGCATCGAGTTCTGCAGGTCGACGATGTCGCCTTTCATGTGGATCGACATGATCTGCCGCCCGCCATTGCCCGCGACCTTGTGCCGGAAGGCAAAGCCCGACAGCAGCAGGCAGGTATGCTGAGGCCGGTCGCCCTCCCAGACGATGTGGTCGTGGGCGTTCAACTTGCGGCGGGTGAACGGCAAATCGAGCACGGCGTCGCGCTCGTCGGGGCTGAGCGGATGCCACTGCTCGAGTTTTCGGACCATGAGGGCCAGCGGATGGGATTGCTCTTCAGACATTGGGCGCTCCAAGGGCGGGAGCGCTGCAGGGTCTCTCAGCCACCAGATTGCCACGGTAGGGGCCTGGTGATGTTTTATCCTTACGCTTGTTTAGGCGAGTTACCTAATTTGAATCAGGATGATGCGAATAGCGTGCCTGAGAAGGCAAGGCGTGTGGCCGCTCTTTGAGCGAACCACCCCTGCCTAAACCGAGAACAGCAGGTGCGACCCGATCATGGTGACGAAGATAAGTACGACCGCGGCCAGGGCGAGATACCTCCTGGCCATGGTCAGGCTCCGCGCACCCGCGGGCGAACAAGCCCGGCATAAGCCTGGGCGAGGTCCTGATGAATTCTCCTCGCACTTGGCGATGCGGCCTTTTTGGCCGAGGCGCGCTCGGCTTTCTCGCGCCGCCTCAGATAGTCCTCGTCGACCGTCTGCGAGCCAATCGATTCCGCGCACCCAGTCCCTCGAAACACAACCACCGGATTCAGTCTCTCGTCCACGTACCGCGCTCCGATTCTACGCCCGGGGCAAACCCTGTTGGCGAACTACCCAATTCAGGCGCGGAACGCCGAAAGAACCGGCGCAGTTTCGCGGCTTTCACCCATGTTACAGAGATTTATGACGACTTTGCGGAAGCCGGATTTCGAGGCTAACGCGCGGCAAGATTTGCCGCGCCGGCTGGATTATGGAATGGAAGCGCGGCAGGTTTCATTGAAGGGGCTCGATGCAGAAACTACTCGCGCTGGGCGTCGCGCTCGGCACCGTGCTGGCCTTCACCAATGGCTGCGCGGCCATTCCTGCCAATACGCAAGTGGCAAGCGTACCGGCCGCAACGCCAGTCGCCGCGCCCACGCCTGCCTATGACCTGCTGATCCGCGGCGGCACGATTTTCGATGGCAGCGGCGGCTCGCCCTATCTCGGCGATGTCGGGATTCGCGGCGATCGCATCGTCTATGCCGGCCCGCAACGCGCGGCGACCGCGGCTCAGACCATCGATGCGCGCGGTCTGGCGGTCGCGCCGGGGTTCATCAACATGCTCAGCTGGGCGACCGAATCGATCCTCGTCGACCCGCGCGGACAAAGCGATTTGCGCCAGGGCGTGACGCTCGAGGTGATGGGCGAAGGCTGGTCGATGGGGCCGCTTACCCCGCAGATGAAAGCCGTGGCGATCAGGCAGCAGGGCGACGTCAAATTCCCGATCGAGTGGACCACCCTCGGCGAGTATCTGAATTACGTCGAGCGCAAGGGCACTTCGCTGAACATCGCGTCGTTCGTCGGCGCGACCACGGTTCGTCAGCATGAGCTCGGCGAGCGCGACGTCGATCCCACCCCCGCGCAGCTCGACCGGATGCGCGCGCTGGTCCGCCAGGCGATGGAGGAAGGGGCGATGGGCGTCGGCACGTCGCTGATCTATCCGCCCGCTTCCTTTGCCGAGACCGACGAGCTCGTCGCGCTGGTGACCGAGGCCGGCAAGTGCGGCGGGATGTACATCAGCCACATGCGCTCCGAGGGCGATCGCCTGGTCGAGAGCGTCGACGAGCTGATCGAGATTTCACGGCGCTCGGGCGCCCCGGCGGAAATCTACCATCTCAAGCAGGCCGGGCGCGCCAATTGGGGCAAACTCGACCAGGTCATCGCGCGGGTCGAGGCGGCGCGCGCGTCCGGCCTCAGGATCACCGCGGACATGTACACCTATACCGCCGGCGGAACCGGCGTTGCTGCGTCGATGCCGCCGTGGGTCCAGGACGGCGGTACCGACGCGATGCTCAAGCGGCTCAAGGACCCCGCGACGGTCGCCCGGATCAAGCGCGAGATGGTCAAGCCGGGATCGAACTGGGAGAATCTCTATTTTCACGCCGGCCCCGACGGCGTCCGCCTCGCCAACGTTGCCGAGCCCTCGCTCAAGCCGCTCATCGGCAAGACCATCGGCGAGATCGCCAAGCTCCGCGGAACCAGCCCCGAGCAAGCGGTGATCGACATCACGCTCGAGGACCAGGGCCGCGCCGGCGCGATCTATTTCCTGATGAGTGAGGACAATGTCCGCCGCCAGACGTCGATCCCGTGGATGAGCTTCGGTTCGGACGCCGGCGCCCTTGCGCCCGAGGGCGTGTTCCTGAAGTCGAGCACGCACCCCCGCGCCTTCGGCAATTTCGCGCGCCTGCTGGGCAAATATGTGCGCGAGGAAAAGACCACGCCGCTGGCCGAAGCGATCCGCCGCCTGACGTCGCTGCCTGCGCGGCAACCTCGGCCTGCGCGATCGCGGCAAGCTCGCGCCCGGCATGGCGGCCGACGTCGTGCTGTTCGATCCGGTGACGATCGCCGACCACGCGACCTTCGAAAAGCCGATGCAGTATGCGACGGGCGTGCGCGATGTGTTCGTCAACGGTGTGCAGGTGCTCAAGAACGGCGAGCCCACCGGGGCGACGCCCGGACGTTTCCTGAAGGGGCCGGGATGGACCGGCTGGCCCGGCGGCGGCGCCTGCCGCAATCAGAATGGCGTCGAGCGCGGCGAATGATTGGCGGAGACGGAGGGATTCGAACCCTCGGTAGGGGAATACCCCCTACGGCGGTTTAGCAAACCGCTGGTTTCAGCCACTCACCCACGTCTCCGGCTTGTCGCGAAGGCGGGGCTATATAGGCCGATCCGGAGCGGATCAACCGAGCCTCAGCCGGGAGTGCGAAGGCCCTCAAGAAACCTTCTGACTTCGGGCGGAATCTCCACCGGCCGGTTGCTCTCTCGGTCGACATAGACGTGGACGAAATGGCCTTGGGCGGCGACGTCGGGTGCGTCTTGCAAGAACAGGCCAATTTCATAACGCACGCTGCTGCGGCCGATGTGCGCCACGCGAATTCCCGCTTCCACGCTGTCCGGAAACGCGAGCGGCTCGAAGTAGCGGCAGCCGGTTTCCACAACTATGCCCACCGTCGGGGTGGTTCGGACGTCGAGAAGCCCGGCGCGGATCAGGGCTTCGTTCACCGCCGTGTCGAACAGCGAATAATAGATCACATTGTTGAGGTGGTGGTACGCGTCATTGTCCGACCACCGCGTCGTCAGGGTCGTGAAGTGGCGGTACTCCGCCCGCGACGAGCGCTCCCCAACCAACTTGTTCTCCCTCGGTGACAGCCTCTTGGCGAGTAGCTAGGCTAGACCGGGCACGGAGGTATGCGCAATTGAAGATCGATGCAGTCGTTCTGCGCAATGTTGGCGCCAGCGGGCCCTATGCGCAGTCGCGGCCCCTGACGATCGAGGCGCTGGAACTCGAACCGCCGGGCCGCGGCGAAGTCCTCGTGCGGATCGCTGCCGCCGGACTGTGCCATTCGGACCTGTCGGTCATCAACGGCGACCGTCCGCGTCCGCTGCCGATGGCGCTGGGACATGAGGCGGCGGGCGTGGTCGAGCGGCTCGGAGAAGGCGTGTCGAGCCTTCAGGTCGGCGACCACGTGATCATGGTCTTCATGCCGAGCTGCGGCCACTGCGCTTATTGCGGCGAGGGGCGGCCGGCGCTGTGCGAGCCGGGCGGGGCGGCCAATGCGAGCGGCACCTTGCTCGACGGCGACATCCGCCTGTCGGACGCCAGCGGGCCGATCCACCACCATCTCGGCTGCTCGGCCTTCGCGACGCATGCGGTGGTCTCGGAGCACTCGCTGATCCGCATCGACAAGGACCTTCCGCTCGAGGAAGCGGCATTATTCGGGTGCGCCGTGCTGACCGGAGTCGGCGCAGCGATGAACACGGCTCAAGTCAGACCAGGCCAAAACGTCGTCGTGGTCGGGCTTGGCGGCGTCGGGCTGGCCGCCCTGATGGGTGCCAAAGCGGCGGGGGCGGCGCGTATCGTCGCGGTCGATTTTTCGCCCGAGAAGCTGGAGTCTGGCAGCGGAACTGGGCGCCACGGACTGTTTCAACGGTGCCGACAGTGACGCCCTGTCCGAGTTCGCCAAACGGTCGGGTGGATGCGATGTCGCGCTCGAGATGGCGGGGTCGATCGCCGCGCTCGAAACGGCGTTCGCGCTTACGAGGCGCGGCGGAGTGACGGTCACCGCGGGGCTTCCGCCGCCAAGCGCAACATTGCCGCTGTCGGTCGTGCGTCTGGTCGCGGAGGAGCGCACGCTGAAGGGAAGCTACATCGGCAGCTGTGTCCCGGCTCGCGATATTCCGCGTTACATTGCATTGCACCGCGCCGGATTGCTGCCGGTCGATCGGCTGGTCTCCGGCCATTTGAAACCGGAGGAGATCAACGCCGGCTTCGACCGGCTTGCCGACGGGTCGGCAGTCCGTCAGATCGTTCGCTTCTAGAACGGGAAAGTACATCTGGATCGCGATCACCCCGACGACCCAGGTGATCAGGTTGAGCGGGATGCCGACCTTGACGAAATCCAGATAATTGTAGCCGCCCATCTGATAGACGATGACATTGGTCTGGTAGCCGAACGGGGTTGCAAAGGCCGCGCTTCCGGCGAGCATGACGGCGACCAGGAACGGCCGCGGGCTGACCGCGAAGGCCTCGGCGATCGATACCGCGATGGGCGTGAAAAGCACCGCCACGGTGGCGTTCGACAGGATCTCGGTCGCGAACAGCGTTGCCCCGTAGAGGATGATCAGCGCCAGCAGGGGGCTCATCCCGTCCATCGAGCCGATCAGCAGAGTGGTTGCAGCGCCCGCCAGGCCGGTTTCGTCGAGCGCGATGCCGAGCACGACCATGCCGGCGATCAGCATCAGCACTTCTGGGCGAAGTCCGCTATAAGCCTCGTTGGCGGTGATCACGCGCAGCAGGATCAGCAGCACCGCGCCGGCAAAGGCGCAGGCGGCGATCGGCGCGACGTCGAGCGCCGCGAGCGTGATGACGCCGAGGAACACCAAAGACGAGGCGAAGGCCGCCCATGGCCGCAGCGACACTTCTTCGGCGAAGGGCTCGGCCGAGCCGATCAGGCCGCCGGCCAGGCCCGGGCTCGCGGAAATCCTCTGCGTCGCGGGTCGCTTCGCGAACGCTTTCCGGCTCCTTGTCCTCGCCAGCTCCGACCAGGCGCGTGCTGAACAGCATCAGGTAAACGCCGCCGGCGGCCGCGACCATCAGGCCGACGGGCGTGATCTCGAAGATGCCGAAGCGCGGCTGCCCGGCGACCGACGCCATGTCGTTGACGAGCAGGTTGGTCGAGGTGCCGATCAGCGTGCAGCAGCCGCCGAGCACCGCCGCATAGGACAGCGGTATGAGATAGCGCTTGGGCGAACGGCCAAGCGACTTGGCGACGTCGCGGACGACCGGCGCGCTAAGCACGACGATCGGCGTGTTGTTGAGGAAGGCCGATGCTGCGCCGGCAAGGCCGATCAGGATCCACAGCCCCGCCGTCGCCGATCCGCTTGCACAACGCGACGACCAGCCGAATGCCGGCGTCGAGCAGCCCCGACAGTTCCATCGCATAGGCAATGACGAACAGCGAGGCGAGGGCGACGATCGCCGGGCTGGCGAAGGCGGCCTGGACTTCGACCGGGCGGACGACTCCGGTCATCAGCAGGAACGCCGCGCCGGCCAGCGCAACGACGTCGGAACGCACCTTGTCCCAGATCAGCGCGGCGACGACCGCCGCGAGAACCAGCAGGGTCAGGATCTGGCTCGGCGACATGTCTACGCTATGGGCGTTTCGACTTCGTTCGCGCAAGGCTCAAGCGAAGTGGCGAGTCGACGAAGCTGCTATGCTATCAGGGCGAAGATGCGAAGCTTTGTCCCCTTTGCCTGCGCTGCACTGGCCGTGGTCACCGTGGCCTGCGAGCCGAGTCGGGACAGATGCGTCCGATACCAACGACAGCGCGAATGCCACCTCGCCGATCGACCGCTTGCCGGTCGCCGAGCGACCGCTCGACCGCGCTGCTTTGCTGATGGCGGCCGCGAAGGCGGCGAGCGCGAGCGGCGCTTGGGCGAGTGGATGCCGACCAGCGCCGCCTGCTCGACGGCAAGAGGTTCGAGGTCCGCATCCGCTTCGGCTGCCCGGCCGATCTGCGACCGGCGGGCGAACTCTGCTGCAGTTCGGCAAGGCGCCCCATCCAGGTTCGACGTCAAGTTCGGCAAGGTCGATCGCATGCTCCGTATCCGCGCTGCTCCGGATCTTAACGTGGAAGATCCGCTAATCGCATCGATCGGCGGCGAGACAGTCGAAGAGGTCGAAGGGTTCTGGTTGCGCCGTCCATGGCTGCTTGCGGACGGCTGCCCTCCCGTCCCGCCGGCGCCGGCGACGGAGACGCAGACCGAAGACGCGCCAGCCGTGACCGAAAGCGCTAAGCCTTCAGCCGCGCCCGCCGCCCCCGCCCGAATTTACAGGGTCGGCATCGCCGAGTTCTTCACCGACGCGGATTCGCGCGCTGGGCGGCGCGATGGGCGCGCTTATGAAACCACCAAGGTGCTCGGAGGGGTCCAGCAGCCGTCTGACGTTGGATACAACCTCGTCCTCTCGGGCCGGTTGCGGCAGTTACCTTCAGGGCAGGTGATCACCTGCGTACCGGCCAGTCCGGACGAGCCTCCGCAATGTGTGATCTCGGCCGATTTCGACCGCGTGCGGATCGAGGCCCCAAACACGCGCGAGATCCTGGCGGAGTGGAGCCGCTACGTTTAGTTGAATTTCAATAGCCAGATGGCGGCGATTAGGGCGGTTGCCCCAGCCGATATCGCGGTCGTGAAAAGCCTGAGATTAATCCCCCGAGCGGTCACAATGACATGGGCGCTAAGGCGCTGCGTGACTGCCGTTGCGCGGCGCTCCGCCGATATGATGACGAGGATCGAGAGCAACAGGAAGGCGGTCGCGATTGCGCGCGGCAACCACGGCCGGCTCGAGTTTCGGAAACAAGGCGTGAAAGCCGACACCGATCGCGACACAGGCAAGCGCGGTCCGCATCCACCCGGCAAACGTCCGCTCGTTGGCCAAGATCGTGCGGTCTTCGGCAAGGTCGGTGCGCGAGAAGTCCTTTTCGCTTTCGCTGTCCATCGTCATTCCTTGAGCAGGCCGTCCGGCGCGCGCTCGATCCGTAGCGGCGGCAGGCTGGTGATCTCATACCCGGTCGAGGCGATGGCGATGCCCGCTTCTGTGAGATTTGCCAGAATATCGCGGGTCATCCTGTCCTTGATCCCGCGCGTGCCATGATCGGGACTGAGGAAGCGCACCGTCAGCTCGAGCCAGTCGCTGCCGATCTGCCAATAGACCCGCGGGTCGATTTCTCCGGTTTCGATACCGTAGCGCCGTTCCATCCGGGTGACCTCATCGTCGCCGATCTGGTCGCAGCGGACGGCGTGCTTGCGCCCGGCCTGCAGCAGGATGTCCTCGGCCTTGGCGCGGTCCGAATGGTAGTGAACGGGGATCGTGATCTCGTCCCACACATAGGGGAATTCATGGGTGTAATTATACACCGGCTCGTCGAAGATCTTGGCATTGGTGACGGTGACGATGCGGCCGGTGAACTGGCGGCTTTTGACCCACATCGCGGGCTCGTCCTTCTGGACCGGCGGCGGCTGGCCCATCTCCATGATCTTGGTCTGCATGAAGGTCAGCGCGATGACGTCGCCGCGCACGCCGCCCATGACGATGCGGTCGCCGACATTGAACGTCTTGCCGCGCAGGATGACGAAATATCCGGCGACGGCGGTGATCACGCTCTGGAGGGCGAATGCGAGGCCGGCGCCGAGCAGGCCGAACACGGTCGCCAGCCGGGTCGGATTGTCGAACCAGATCGACGCGATGCCGAACACCAGCAGCAGCGCCATGACCAGGCTGACGACTTGCCGCGCCCAGAAGTTGAAACGCGTCCCGGCGCGCGTGCCGATGAATGCGCGCAGGAAGGACCGCAGCGCCCAGGTCAGGACAAAGACGACCGCGATGATCGCGAAAGTCAGGAGCAGCTTGCGCAGGTTTTCGGGCGTGGCGCCGATCAGCGTCACCCCGAACAGCCGGATTGCCTCGTTACCTGCCTGCAGCTTCTTGTCTCCGTGGCCCGACTAGTGAACGCGACCAAAGCAGCCTCGTTCCTGCTTTAGCCGGCCTAGGAACTCGACCGGTTCTTGCGAATGACCGCGGCGAGGATGATCGTGAATGCAGCAAGCCTGATGAGGAAGATGTAGCTCCGCTCCTCCTGCGCGATGTTGGCAAGCGCCTGCACCGCCTGGCCGAGGCCGAGCAGCGCGAAGGCGATTGCAAAGGCCAGGAATAGCCGGTCGTGGGTCCTGCGCCAGAAGCGCAGGAAGAACAGCCCGGCGACGAGGAACCCGAGCGTGATCGCGCCGGACAGGAAGTCGAACAAGGTCATGCTCAATCCTCCTCCAGATCCCAGACGAAGCCGAAGATCAGCACGCACACAGCCGCCAGCGAAAAGAGCAGCCTGCCCGCCCTCAAATTCATGTCCTGGAAGACCAGCAGATCGAGCACGAGCACGAGATTGTTTCCCGCCAGAAGCACGAAGCTGACGCTGCTCCAAAGCAGCAGCCGCGCCTTCGAACGCACATAGCTGCGGCCGAGCAGCCAGGCGCAGGCGCTGCTCGTCAGGAAGCACAGGATGTAGACGACTGCGGCGAAGCTATGCTGCACGGTTCAATCCTTGAGCCGGAAGGCGTCGGAAAAGGCGGTCAGGCCCTTGTTGGACGAAGCGATGATCAGTCGGCGAACGCGGTCGGGACGCGAGCGGTAGAGTTGCTCGGTCTGCTCGACAAGCGCCGACACCTCGTTGTTGACGGGCATGTATTGAACGGTTTTTCCGTCGCTGGCGGCAAGTCCGGCTGCGACCAGCGACTGCAATGCCGTGTCCACCACTGCGGGACTGGCGCGCATCAGCGTAACCAGCTCGTCAGTGGTACAGGCGCGACCCTCCTGCTTGAGGAGGATCAACAGCTCGAGCGCCCAGACCGAGCGAAAGCTCGAGGCGATGAATGGTGCCAGCTCGTCCGAGGACATGTTGCGCGGCATTAGCGTTGCAGCGGCGCCATGTTCAACCCGTTGAACCCTATCCGAGCGATGATTAGGCTTCCTTCGGCCGGACATCGAGACGCATATCGAGCGCCATCTCCTCGTTCGGCTCAAGCACTCGCATCCCCAATGCCGGCCACTCGCTTTCGGGCGCGTTGAGCGCGGCGTTGGCGTGGGTCACCGGCTCGGCGACGAAGATCCCGCCTTCAGAGGGCGAATAAAGCTGAAAGAACTTTGCCTCGGGCGAGGACAGGCGCAAATCATAGGGCCAGTCGGGATCGCCAAGTCGCGCCTCGCCGCCCCAATCCGCCGAAGCCGTGATCGAGGCCTTGGCCGCACACCAGCCGGTCGCGCAGGTCGAAGCGACCGGTCGCCGGTTGTTCCTCGACCGGCAGGACATGCTCGTCGATGGTCCATACCGAAGCGACGCTGGTGTCGATCCGCGTCTCGGGCCCGCACGGGAAATAGGGGTGCTGGCCGAGCCCGCACGGCATCGGCTCGGCCGACCGGTTGCGGCACGTGAGGCGAAGCGAGAGCCCGCCGGCATCGAGCGCGAACTCCTGCCGTGCATCATAAGCCCACGGCCATTCGCCGGCCGCGTGGAAAAAGCTCAGCGCCGCGCCCGTCTCGCTCGCCTCGACCAACGTCCACGCGCCGAGCCAGCCCTGGCCATGCAGCGGGCTCGGGTCGCTGGCCATGTTCGGCGCCAGCCGCACCTCGCGCCCACGAAAGGTGAAACAGCCGCCGCGGATGCGGTTTACGAACGGCACCAGTGGGAAGCTGGCGGCGTCGAGCACATCATCCTCGGCACGAACGCGTGCCCGCATTATCTCTCGTTCGCTGTCCCAGCGGAGCGAGGAAATACTTCCTCCGGTCGCGGGACTAAGGTCGAGCGTCAGACGCCCCGCCGTCAATGTAACCAAGTGATCCCGCGCCATTTTTTCCTAACCCTGGATGAGCCGCCGATTCATCGGGCCGCAACTTCCCTGGGGATAACCTATGATTATGGATTGCACACTGATTCGCTCAAATAGTATTCAGCCCGCCTTGGACCGGGGAGGGTCACGATGGAACGCCGCGTAAAGGAGTTCGTCGATATCAGCGATCAGCTGTCGCTCGACGCGTTGATCGAGCAGCTGACGCAGCTTCGAGATACTTTGCCCGAGGAGTCCGACGCCGAGCTCAGGCTTCGCGGCGACGAGATTTTCGGGCACCGCATCACGATCACCTATTTCCGCGGGCAGACCGAGGAAGAGGCCGAGTGCGAACGGCGCTATGCCGAAGCCGCGCGCGAAGCCAAGGAACTTGAGCTCGCTCGGCTTCAGGCTGAATTGGGCGTGGTCTGCTACGCGGCTCCGGGCAAGCGCGGGACTTTGCGCATCGTCGCCTGAACGCTCACGCTGACTTCTATTAGGCTCACGCTGGGCGGAAGCGCAGCGCCAATCCATTCATGCAATAACGCAGGCCCGTCGGCCGCGGCCCGTCATCGAACAGATGGCCGAGATGGCCGCCGCAGCGCGCGCACAACACTTCGGTGCGCTCCATCCCCAGGCTCCGGTCGGACTTGGTCGCGACCGCGCGCGGAAGCGCTTTCCAGAAGCTCGGCCAGCCGGTGCCGCTTTCATATTTGGTCGCCGATGCGAATAACGGCTGCGCGCAGCCGGCGCAGGTGAACACGCCCTTGCGTTTCTCTTTGTTGAGCGAGCTGCTGTAGGGCCGTTCGGTCCCGCCCTGGCGCAGGATCGCGAAACGCTGCGGCCCCAGCAGCCGGCGCCATTCGGCGGTCGAGTGCGCAACCGCGTAGCGCGCCGGAGCAGTCCGGGCCGGCGCGGGCCAGCGCAGCGTCACCATTCCGGCAAAGGCAATTCCGGCGCCGCCGATCAAGGCGCGGCGGTCGAAGTTCGGGCTGGTCATGCGATCCTCTCTACTGTTCGTCGTAGAAGCTACGATGAACGGCGCGGTGCGGATGCAGCGATCAAGCGGCGGACAGCGCGCCGGAAGCAACCACCGGTCCGGTCGGGGCATCGGTCGGTGAGCCGCCGAGCGGTTCGAGCGACACCGCCAGCGTCGCGCCTTCAGCAAGCATATTCGACATCGGTTCGGCCAGCGCCAGACGCAGGTGCGGACGATTGGGCATTACTCCAATCGAGCGCGGCTTGCCGTCGGCGGGGATCAGCCACAATTGATAATCGCGACCGGGCACAACCGGCATTTTTACTTCCGCAACCATGAGCTGGCGCGCGGCGGAGTCCCAATTGGCGACTGCGGCGACCTCGGCCCCGGCCTTGATCATCGCGACCATCGGCTGTCCGGCCGGGACTTCCAACGGAGTCGACCGGCGCCGGCGGATCGGGACGGGTGACCACGATCAGCGCCAGCGACGCCGCCAGCGCGGTCATCGCCCCGGTCATGCCACGCCAGACGTTCACCTTGCGGCGCAGAACCACGACATTGCTCTCGCCGGAGCCGGTTCCGAGCGTGCTCTCGATGCGCGGCCACAATGCGCCGGGCGCCGCGACCGCTTCGACTTCGTCGAGCAGCGGTGCCAGCCGGCCGTTCCACCGCGCGACCTCGCGCGCAAAATCGGGATCCGACGCGGCCAGCGCCCGGGCGGCGCGGAGATCCTCCCCGTCAAGCAGGCCGAGCGCATATTCAGCCGGGTCGATGGCGCGTTTGGTCATTGCTCGAGGCATCCGCGCAAGTTGGTCAGGCCGCGCCGGATCCAGCTTTTCATCGTGCCCAGCGGGACGCCTTGCTGGACCGCGAGCTCGGGATAGGTCGAGCCGCTGAAAAAGGCCGAGCGGATCAGCGTCCGCGCGCGCTCGTCGAGTTGCTCGAGGCAATGCGGTGAGGCGGCTGCGGTCCTGGTCGCTCTCGATCAGCTCGATCGCCGACGGGCTGTCGTCGGGCATGTCGGCGGCGGCATCGACCTGCTCGGCCGGCGCGCGCCGCTGGCGCAGACCGATCGATCGCCTTGTTGCGGGTGAGCACGGCGAGCCAGGTGATCGCGCTGGCCTTGGCCGGGTCGAACCGCGCGGCGTTGCGCCACACCGTCAGATAGGCGTCGTGAAGAACGTCCTGGGCATCCTGCTCGCTGCCCATCAGGCGCAGGCAGATGCCGTATAATTTGCCCGAAGTGCGCGCATAGAGCGTGGCCAGCGCCGGCCGCTCGCCGCGCGCGATTGCGGCGAGCAGATCGACGAGGTCGGCAGACGTGCCGCGTTCGTCCAGCCGTGTCGCCGTCCGTTCCATCTGTCCCGGTCATGCCCGCTAGAACGGGCGGTGAAAAGAGGAAGCCGGAGGGAGGGCGCGGCGATTGCGCGCCGCTCATCATGACCATGAGCATTTCTCCCTCCGGCAGCGTCCGGCAAACAGGGGCGCCGGACGCGTCAATACGGGCTAAGGCATCAACACCGTGTCGATGACATGGATGACACCGTTCGACTGCATCACATTGGCGATGGTGATGCGCGATGTGCCGCCCTTGGCATCGACCACGACCCAGCCGCCGCCGCTCTTGCGGAAACGCAGGCTCTTGCCCTGCACGGTCTTGAGCGTCGCGGTGCCGCGATTGCGCGCAGCCATCGCCGCGATCTGGCCGGCGGTGATGCGCCCAGGCACAACGTGGTAAGTGAGGATGCTGGTGAGGGTCGCCTTGTTCTCCGGCTTTACCAGCGTTTCGACGGTGCCGGCGGGAAGCTTGGCGAATGCCGCATTGGTCGGCGCGAACACCGTGAATGGGCCTTTGCTCGACAAGGTCTCGACTAGGCCGGCGGCCTTGACCGCGGCGACGAGGGTCGTGTGGTCCTTAGAATTGACCGCATTCTGAACGATGTTGCGCGTCGGGTACATTGCGGCGCCCCCGACCATCGGGTTGCGCGCGTTAGCTGCCGAGCCGGCTGACAGCGCCAGCGCGCCGAGGCCGGCGAGCATAAGGGAAGTGCGTGACCTGTGCATGGTAATCTCCTTGAACGCAGCCGTCAGGCAGCTGCGGACAAGTTACGGGCGCGTGGCGAGTGCGGATGCATCTGGCCTTTTGGCCGTATCGGGCTGCGCCGCTAATCCGCCGCGAGCAGCGCCAGCAGGGCGAAGGTCGCCAGCCAATGCTCGCCGGCATAATCGCCCGCGACATGGGGCAAAGACCCGGCGAGGTGGCGGTCGGCAAGTGAACGGAGTGTCGGCGCCGCGGGATGATCGCCGAGCGTTGAAGCTATGCTGCGGAAGGCCCAGGCTCGGCTGAGGTTGAGGCCGTCGAGATGGGCGATCTTGCCGTCGCTTCGGTCGGACACGGTGGCAGGCTCAAAGCGATCGAGCGACGCGTCAGGTAGAAACGCGTCCCACCAGCCGGTAAATTCCGCGCGGCCGCGCACACGGCTCATCAGCAAGGCCACGCTCAACGCCGGCGACAGAAACTCGTCGCCGCCGGGCTCCCACCCGCGATAATCCTGCAGGCCGGCAAATACGCTCTCGGCATAGTCGCTTATCGTCGTTGCGAGCGCCGGGTCGTGGTCGCCCGCCCAATCAAGCGCCAGAGTGAGAGCGAAGGCAGTGTTGAAATGCGTGCCAACGGTGATCGGATAGGTCAGCTTGGCGAGATATGGGCCGAAGCGCGCGGCGAAGGCATCGGCGAGCGGTGCGAGATGGTCGGCCCACGGGAGATCGGGGTGGCGGGCGGCCTCCCCGTGCAGCGCGAGCAGCCACGCCCAGCCATAGGGCCGCTCGAAGCCGGCGGAGTTAGGACGTTCCAGATATGCGCGTTCGGCCGCGACTTTGTCCGGCGTGAAGCTGTCGTCCGCCAGCGCGGAGATGCGATCAGCCTCGGGCAGGTCGGGGAACAGCCGTCGCAAAGTCAGCAGGGTCCACCAGCCGTGGACGCAGCTATGCCAGTCGAAGCTGCCGAAGAAGATCGGGTGGAGCGCGCGCGGCGGCAAAGCGTCCGCGTCCGCCGCGAGCACGTGATCGAGCTTGTGCGGATATTCCTGTCGGACGTGCCCGAGCGCGATGCGGGCGAACCGCGCGGCCATGTCAGCGTCGAGAGCGGTCACCGGAAGGCCACGAAATAGATCAGCAAAATGTTCACGGCGAGCAGCGGCAGCGCCGTCGCAACCTGCGCCTTGATCACCCCATATTGATCCTTGAGCTCGAGCAGCGCCGCCGGCACCAGGTTGAAGTTGGCTGCCATCGGCGTCAGCAAGGTGCCGCAGAAACCCGCCAGCATCCCGATCGCGCCGACCACCGCCGGGTCGCCGCCGTAATTCTGGATCAGTAGCGGCACGCCGATCGCCGCGGCCATTACCGGAAAGGCGGCGAAAGCATTGCCCATGATCATCGTGAAAAGCGCCATGCCGAGTCCGAACAGCGAGCACGCTCAAGAAAATGCTGCCTTCCGGAATCACGGCCTTGGTCATCCCGCCGATCACCTCGCCGACCCCGGCGGCGGCGAACAGCACTCCCAGCGCGGCCAGCATCTGCGGCAGCACGGCGGCCCAGCCGATGGCGTCGATCAGGCGGCGGCCCTCCTGCAGCGGGGCGATCGCCGGCGGGCGGAGCCAGACGAAGATGGTCACGAGCGCCAGCAGGACGCCGACGCCGAGGAGGACGTAGGTCTCGCGCTTGGGCTCGAACAGGCCGAGCTCGCCGAGCGGCGTGAAATTGTAGAGCAGGGTGCCGAACAAGGCGGTTGCCGGGATGATCAGCGCGGGCAGGAACAGCCGGTTGCCGAGGCGCAGCGAAAAGGCCTCACGCTCCTCCGTGCCTGTCGTTGGCGGGTGGCCGCGGCCGACCAGGCCGAACCCCGCGAGGCCAGCCAGCGCAATCACCAGAAGGCCATTGGCGAAGCTGCCGATAAGGTCGCCGGCGAGCAGGCTGACGGCCATCAGCCCCCAGAAAGCCGCGTTGCCGAAGCGCCTCCTATTGGTCCGGTCGACCGCGCTGAGCAGCGCAAATCCCGCGAACATGGTGCCGGCCAGAACGTACAGCCACTGAAGGGTGATCATCGCGGCGCCCTCCCCAACTGGCGGTCGAGCAGCAGCAGGCGCGCGCCGTGAATCAGGAAGGCGGCAATCGCGCTGGGAATTGCCCACAGCGCAAGCTCCAGCGGCGCAAGATTATAGCCATAGGTAAGCAGCGTCTGCTGGATGAGGACGATCGAGCCAATGGCGAAGAAGATGTCCTCGCCGAAGAACAGGCCGACATTGTCGGTCGCCGCGGCGTAGCTTTTGACCTTGTCGGCGGTGGCGGGATCGAGCTCGCCATGCTGCTTTTCTGCCGCGGCGACGGCCATTGGGGCGACCAGCGGCCGCACCGTCTGCGGGTGGCCAGCGGTCGAGTGAAGGCCGATCGCGGCGGTCACCTGGCGGTAGGCGAGATAGAGCAACAGCAGCCTGCCGGTGGTCGCCTTGCGCATGCTGCGGATCAGCGCGGCGGCGCGCTGCTGCAGGCCGAAGCGCTCGAGCAGCCCGATCACCGGCAGCACGATCCACACGATCGCGATGATGCGGTTGTCGTTGAACGCCTTGCCGAAAGTCGCGATCACTTGGGCAAGATCGAGCCCGCCGAGCAGGCCGGTAATCAGCGCGGCGGCGGTCACCACCAGCATCGGATTGAGCCGCAGCGCGAAGCCGGCGACGACGACCAGGATTCCGAGCAGCGGCCAATAGTTCATTCAGGCTCTCCGTAGCCGCCGCCACCGGGCGTCTCGATCACGAACTGGTCGCCCGGCGCCATGTCGGCCGAGCCGGTGCCGCCGAGCGTTTCGATGCTCCCGTCAATTCGCTCGACCCAGTTGCGGCCGGGCGCTGCGTCGCCGCCGCCGGCGATACCGCGCGGGGCGATCAGCCGGCGATTGGCAAGCATGTTGGCGCGCATCGGCTCGAGGAAGCGAATGGCGCGGATGACGCCGTCGCCGCCGCGGTGCCGCCCCGCCCCGCCCGAGCCGCGGCGGATGGCGAAGCGCTCGACCCGCACCGGAAGGCGGCTCTCGAGGATCTCGGGGTCGGTCAGGCGGCTGTTGGTCATGTGCGTCTGCACCGCGCTGGTGCCGTCATGGTCGGGCCCGGCGCCCGATCCGCCGGCAATGGTCTCATAATATTGGTGCGGCTCGTTGCCGAAGGTGAAGTTGTTCATCGTCCCCTGGCTGGGCGCGAGCGCGGCCGGTCGCGGCGAACAGCGCGTCGGTGACGACCTGGCTGGTCTCGACATTGCCGGCGACGACCGCTGCCGGGTAGCTCGGGCTGAGCATCGAGCCCTCGGGCACGATCAATTCGATCGGCCGCAGGCAACCGTCGTTGAGCGGGATGTCGTCGTCCATCAGCGTTCGCACGGCATAAAGCGCGGCGGCGCGGGTGATCGAGCGCGGGGCGTTGAAATTGCCGGCCAGCTGGTCGCTGGTGCCGGTGAAGTCGAACACCGCCGAGCGGCGCTTCTGGTCGATGCGGATGGCGACGCGGACGTTAGCGCCATTGTCCATCGCATAGTCGAACTCGCCGTCCTCGAGCCGGCCGAGCAGCCTGCCGCACCGATTCCTCGGCGTTGGCGAGGACGTGCGACATGTAAGCCGCGACGACCTCGGCTCCGTAATCCGCGGCGGTAGCCTCCAGCAGCGCGGCGCCGCGGCTGCAGGCGGCGAGCTGCGCCTTCAGATCGGCGATGTTGCGGTCGGGCTTGCGCGCCGGCCAGCGGCCCGAGCCGAGCAGCGCGCGCATTTCGGCTTCGAGGAAGCGGCCCTCATCGACCAGCAGCGCATTGTCGATGAGGATGCCCTCCTCCTCGATCGACGCGGCTGTCGGGCGGCATCGATCCGGGCGCGATGCCGCCGATGTCGGCATGGTGCCCGCGGGCGGCGACGAAGGCGCTCGGCTCGTCCCCATCGGTCAGGAACACCGGCACGATCACGGTGATGTCCGGCAAGTGCGTGCCCCCGCGATAGGGGTCGTTGAGGACATAGGCGTCGCCGCGTCGAATTCCGCGCCCGTCGTGGCCGCCGCTGCGCGCATCGATGATCGTGCGGATGCTCTCGCCCATTGAGCCGAGGTGCACCGGAATGTGCGGCGCATTGGCGATCAGCGCGCCGTCCGCGTCGAACAGCGCGCAGGAAAAGTCGAGCCGTTCCTTGATGTTGATCGAGGTCGCCGTGGCCTGCAGGGCGACCCCCATTTCCTCGGCGATTGCCATGAACAAATTGTTGAATATCTCAAGCCGCACGGGATCGACTTCGGTGCCGATCGCGGCGGGCTGCGCGAGCGGCGCGATACGGTTGAGGATGAGAGTTCCGTCGTCCGCGCGGTCGGCGTTCCATCCGTCCTCGACCACGGTTGCCGACGAGGCGTCGATAATCAGCGCCGGTCCGCGCACCTGCTGTCCCGCCGCCAGCAGATCGCGCCGATAACACGGCCAGCCGGCCTCTTCCTCCGGCACGACCGCGGAGGCTGGAGCGGCCGTCGGCGAGGCATCGGCCAGCGGCGCCAAGGCGGAACCGCCGACGGCTTCCACGATCAGCGATTCGACGACAATCCCGGCCTCCTCGTCGGCATAGCCGAAGCGCTGGCGGTGAAGTGCGTGGAAGCGCCGGACGAGTGCGACGCGATCCATCAGCTCCAGCTCCAGCGAGCTGTCGCTCCCGGGCAGGCGCAGGCGCAGGCGGCGGGCGACGCGCACGTCTTCGGTAATGCCCTGCGAGGCCATCGCGGCGACAGCATCGCTTTCGAGCGTTGCCATGCCCTCGTCCAGTTCTTCCTCCAGCGGCCGCCGCCAGCTCGCTTCGCGGATGACCTTCACTTCGGCGAGGCCGATGCCATAAGCTGACAGCACGCCGGCCAGCGGGTGGATGAGGATTCGGCCGATGCCGAGCCGGTCGGCGACGCGGCAGGCGTGCTGGCCGCCGGCGCCGCCGAAGCAGGCGAGCGTGTAGCGGCTGACGTCATGGCCGCGGGCGGTCGAGATCTTGCGGATCGCGGCGGCCATGTTCTCGACGGCGATTGTAAGGAAGCCTTCGGCAATTTCCTCGACGCTGAGGCGGCGGCCGGATGCGCGCTTAACATTAATGGCAACCTCCCCCGCCCGGTCGCGCGCCGCGCTTAGGTCGAGCGGCTCGTTACCCGCGGGGCCGAACACCGCCGGGAACAGGCCGGGCACGATCCGGCCGAGGATCAGATTGCAATCGGTGACGGTCAGCGGCCCGCCGTTGCGGTAGCAGGCCGGGCCGGGCTGGGCGCCGGCGCTTTGCGGCCCCGCCCGGAAGCGCATGCCGTCGAAGCGGCAGATCGATCCGCCGCCCGCCGCGACGGTGTGGATCTGCATCATCGGCGCGCGGATGCGCACGCCGGCGACCATGCTCTCTTCGGCGAGCTCGAGCTGCCCGGCATAATGGGACACGTCGGTCGAGGTCCCGCCCATGTCGAAACCGATCAGCCGCTCGGCCGTCATGCGCGGCGCTGGCGGCGATCATCCCGACGACGCCGCCGGCCGGCCCGGAGAGGATCGCGTCCTTGCCGCGGAACGCGCCGGCCTCGGCGAGGCCGCCGTTCGATTGCATGAAGTGCAGCTCGGCGCCGTCATCGAGACCGGCGGCAACGCGGTCGACATAGCGGCGCAGGACCGGCGAGAGATAGGCGTCGGCGACCGTGGTGTCGCCGCGGCTGACCAGCTTGATTAGCGGCGCGACTTCGTGGCTCACCGAGACCTGCGTGAAGCCGATTTCGCGCGCCATCGCGGCGAGCCGGCGTTCGTGCTCGGGAAACGCCCAGCCGTGCATCAGCAGAATGGCGAGGCTGTCGAAGCCCTGCGCGCGAAGCTCGGCAAGGCGGGTTCGGGCCTCGGCTTCGTCGAGAGGAATGAGCACTTCGCCGCTCGCGCCAACGCGCTCGTCCACTTCGGCGACCGCGGAATGGAGCATCTCCGGCAGCATGATGTGGCGGGCAAAAATTTCGGGTCGGGCCTGCGTGCCGATCCGCAACGCGTCGGCGAAGCCGCGCGTGGTGACCAGCGCGGTGCGCTCGCCCTTGCGCTCGAGCAGGGCATTGGTCGCGACGGTGGTGCCCATGCGGACCGAGCCCAGCGTCCCGCCCTCATCGCTCAGAAGCTGGCGGATGCCCTCGAGGGCGGCGTCGGGATAGTGGCGCGGGTTCTCCGACAGCAGCTTGAGCACTCGCAGCGCGCCGTCCGAGCCGCGCGCGACGATGTCGGTGAAAGTGCCACCCCGATCGATGGCGAAGGACCAGACGCGAGCCACCGCCGGCTTGAAGCAGGAACGCCGCCCTCGCTCAACCGGCGAGGACGCCCTCGATCCTGCTTTTGCCGCCCTGAGCGGACACTAGCCCATGATCACCTAAGTTTTGGAACCAGCCAACTTGCCGGCGCCGAAGCCCAGAACAAGCCCGGCCGCCATGATGAAATATCGGACGAGCGTGCTTGATTTCATATGCGAACATGAACGCGACGATGCCGGCAATCAGCATTCCGACTATCGCCCCGATTATCGCGCCGCGTTCGGACTTCGGGCGCTCACTCCATTTCGGCATATATTTACCCCCCATTGTTCCACAAGAAAAGAAATTTGCAGCTGTCGCGGGATCCCTGCAACCTGTCAGCCCAGCCCGGGAATTGCCAATTTGCGCTCGAGCCGCCGCGCGACCAGCACGACGACCGACACGAGCAGCAAATAGACCACAGGCCGTGAACAGATAAGTCTTGAAAAACAGAAATGTGCGCGACGCGACTTCCTGCATCTGCGCGAAAAATTCGATGTACTGGATGAGGAATACGATCGAGCTGTCCTTGATGTTCTGAATGGCCTGATTGGTCAGCGACGGCACCGACATTCTCAGCGATTGCGGCGCCGTGATCAGCCGGAACACCTGGAACGGCGAGAAGCCCTGCGCACGAGCCGACTGCAGCTCGGCCTGGTCGAGGCCCTTGTAGGCGATGGTCAGATAACGTGCGTTGTAGGCAGACACATTGAGCGTGAACCCGAGCACCGCGATCACGAACGGCGACAGGGTCACGCCAAGGCTCGGCAGGCCGTAATAAAGCAGGAACAGGAAGACGATCAGCGGCGTCCCGATGAACAGGGAGATATAGCTCTGGGTGGCAAAGCGCACGAGCCGGCTCGGATTGAGCGACAGTCCGAACACCGCGATCCCGCCGATCAAGCCGGTGGCGGTAACCGTCGCGGACAGCAGGATCGTATCCCGCAGCCCGCGCACGATTTGCGGCCAATAGCTGACCAAATCGGCGAAAAAGGGGAAGGCGTCGAGCTGCACCTAGCCCTCGCCCCCGAAGAAATCCTCGATCACCGGATCGGATTCCCGGGCGAGCAAATCCTCAATGCGATCCTCGGCGTAGACCTTGCCCTGGTCGAGGAACACCACGCGATCGGAGATGTAACGCGCCAGGCACAGGTCGTGGGTGACGCACAATATCGTCACGTCATCGAGGTAGAGTTGATTGATCAGGGTGACGACCTCGCGGACCATGATCGGGTCCAGCGCGGAGGTCGGCTCATCGAAGAACAGCACCTTGGGATCCATTGCCAGGGCGCGCGCGATCGCCACGCGCTGGCTCTGCCCGCCCGACAGTGACGCCGGGAACGCATCGCGCTTGCCGGCCATGTTCATGCGATCGAGCTCATGCAGGGCCCGCTCCTCAGCTTCGCGCTTCGGGATTTTCTTCAACCGGGTCAGCGCGAGCGTCACATTGTCGAGCACCGACATGTGGCGATAGAGCGCGAAATTCTGGAACACGAAGCCGATGCGGCTGCGCAGCGCGCGCACGTCGACACCCGGGCGGGTGACATCCTCACCATCAAAAATAATCTCTCCCGACGTCGGTTCGATCAGCCGGTTGAGGCACCTCAACATGGTCGATTTGCCGCATCCCGACGGGCCCATGATGACCTTCGCCTCGCCCTCGTCGAGGGTGAAGCTGACGCCGTCGAGGACATTGCGGTCGCCGAAGGTTTTGACGAGGTTTCTGACTTCGAGAAGGGCCATGGATGAGGATCTCACTCTTGCGCGAAGCCGGGGACGCTGAAGCGCTTCTCGATCAAGCGGACGACGACCAGCATCAGGCGGTAGATGGCGAAATAAAGCAGGCCGAGCGCGATATAGATTTCAATCCCGCGCATGGTGGTGCCGACCAGCGCCATCGCCTGCTTGGTGATCTCGGGAATTCCGACGGTATAGGCAAAGGGCGAGAATTTGATCACCGTGGTCAGCTCGTTGACCATGCCCGGGACCGAGAAGCGCATCATCTGCGGCAATTTGATCAGCCGCAGCGTCTGGAAGCGGGTGAAGCCCATCGATTGCGCCGCAAGCACTTCGTTGGGATTGACCGTCGCCAGCGCCCCGCGGAAAATCTCCGACAGATAGGCGCCCGCGATCAGCCCGAGGCTGAGCATCATCGCGAGCAGCGGGGGCACGTCGATGCCAATCCCCGGCAGCCCGAAAAAGACCAGGAACAGCAGGACCAGCATCGGGATGCCGCGCAGCACGTAGACGATGACCGACAGCGCTCCGGACAGCCACGGACCGCCCATTTCCCGGGCGATCGCGATCGCCAGCCCGACCACGAGCCCGGTCGCCGCGCAGGCAATCGTGACGAGGAGCGTGTAGCCGGCGCCGTTAAGCAGCGTCAGCAGGATATCGAAGAACGACACGCCGCTTTACCGCGAGCTTATTTCATCCACTTGTCGATGATCGCCTGCTTCTTCTCCGGCCCCAGTTCGTCGAGATATTTGTCGAAATCGGCCTTGAGCGGCGACCCCTTGGGAAAAGCGAAACCGAAGCGGTCGAAACCGGTGAACACATAGCTGTCCTGGATCGGCAGTTTCTTGGCGTAAACCGAGGCCACCGTGCCGTCGAGGAAGGCGAGATCGACCTGCCCGTTCTGAAGGTCGGTCAGGACCTCATTATAGCTCGGGTAGAGCTTGACCTGGTCGGTCTTGTAAATGCCCTTTGGCTCGAGATCGGTCTTGATGAAATCCATATAGGCCATGCCGCGCGGGAAGCCGATCCTGTACTTCTTGAGCGTGTCCAGATTCTCAAGCTTGATGTTGCGATCCTTGAGGCTGACAAGGTTCCACGTATTGTCCATGTATGGCTTGGAGAAATCCATGACCTTCTGGCGCGGCCCGGTGATCGAAATGCCGGAGAAAGCGACGTCGGCTTTTTTGCTGACGACGGCGCCGAGCATTCCCTGCCAGTCGTAAGCAGTGACGTTCATGGTGCAGCCGCGGGCTTTGCAATAGCCTTCGAAGATGTCGTAATCGAGGCCCTTGGTCTGGCCGGCTTCCTCGAACAGATTGGGCGGGGAAGCCGGGCTGACGGCGACGTTGATGATTTTCGCCGCCGCGTCCTCCTTGTTTCCGCAACCGCCAACGGCGACGAAAGCCAGTCCAAGTGCGGCCGAAAACAGCAATGTACGGCGTTTGATCATGGTGTGCCCCTGTTTGAGAAATATGGCGGCGTGAACCGGAAAAGGTCGTCGAACCCGGCTTGATCGAGGGCATCGCGAACTGCCTCGCCGCCGCGAACGAATTCAAGGTCTTTGCGCGCGGCCTTGAGCGACCGGGCGAGCCGGAGCATGGCGCGAATGCCCCCGAAGTTGATGAATTCCAGCTTGTCGAGGTCGATCGTAAGAGACTTTACGTCCGGCCGGATGCGCTGCTCGACCGCCGAGGCAAAGACGTCTCCGTCGGCCGCTTCCATACGGCCCTGGGGTCGAGCGACGAGACACTGCCCCTCTTCAGAATATTCCACCTGCATAACGTGATTCGCCCCCGCACGTTGCAGCTTTCATGCAGCATCGCGGGTAGGGAAGCGAGCATTAAGAAGTCCGCGGCGTTGGCGAGCGCATTGGGATATGGCGCAGCGGGAGTCCGCCTAACGAAGCTCTTAAGCTATTCTAATGAGGCGATAACTACCTCAGAACCGCATTCGCTCCCACAAATTCTCCCACGGTCATGTGGGGAGTATGACAGGCATTTCTGCGGAGCTCTTTTGTCTGCTTTCGACTCAAAGCAGGCATTAGCCTCAGCTTTAGTCCGCGTAGGCGAGGGCTTCTATGAAGCGGTCGCGCCACCAGATGACATCTTCGTTGCGTACATTGTGAAACATCGTCTGCCATCGCTCAATGCGTTCTTCGCGGCTCATCGCCAGGGCGCGTTCGAGCGCATCGGCGAGATCATCGGCGCTGTAAGGGTTGACCAGGAGCGCCTGCTTCAACTGGACGGCGGCGCCGGCGAAACGCGATAGCACCAGTACACCGGGGTTGTCTGGGTTCTGCGCGGCCACAAATTCCTTCGCGACCAGATTCATTCCGTCGCGCAGTGGTGTCACCAATCCTACTCGCGCAGCGCGGAAGACACCGGCGAGCGTTGCCCGGTCGAAGCCCTGGTTGACGTAGCGCAGAGGGACCCAGTCCAGATCAGCATTAGCACCGTTGATTCGCCCGGAGAGTCCATCGAGGCTGGCACGAATGCGCTGGTAGCTTTCGACCGAGCTGCGCGACGGCGGCGCGATCTGAAGCAAATAGACCTTTTTGCGTTCCTCAGGCCGCGTTTCGAGGAAGCGCTCATAGCCGCTGAAGCGCTCCTCCAGGCCCTTGGAATAGTCGAGCCGATCAACCCCGACCAGCAATCGCCGGCCGAGCGAACTGACCACCATTTGCTGATATGTTGCCTCCGCCTGGGGGCTCCGGCTCGCAGCAATAAAGTCCTTGGCGTCGATGCCGATCGGGCAGGCGATGGCGCGGATGGTGCGCCCGCCGACCGTGACCTGGTCGTCGGGGCCGATCGTTCCGTCCATCTGCTCGGTCACGTAATGATGAAACGAGCGCAGCCATTCGTCCGTCTGAAATCCGATGACATCATAGGCAAACAGGCTTTCGACCAGCCGGCGATGCTGCGGCAGCGCGATCAGCAGTGCGGTCGGCGGCCATGGAATGTGAAGAAAGAAGCCGAGCCGGTTGGTGATCCCCTGCTGGCGCAGGACCCAACCGAGCGGGATCATGTGATAATCGTGCACCCAGATCAGATCGTCAGGCTCTACATGCGGGCTGATAACTTCCCCGAAGGCGCGATTGACCCGCTCGTAGCCGCCCTGGAAGTCGCGCTCGAACTCCGTCAGTCCGAGGCGATAATGGAACAGCGGCCATAAGGTCCGGTTGGCGTAGCCGTCGTAATATTCCTCGATGTCCTGATCGCTAAGGTCGATCGTCGCGGACGTAACCCCGGCATAGGTCCGAAAGCGTGCCTCACGAGTTTCGCCGGTTTCACCCGACCAGCCGAACCAGATCCCATCTTGCTCGCGAAGCGCCGCGGTCAGGGCGACGGCGAGGCCGCCCTGGGCACCGGTTTCGTCGGGGCTTGGCGCTTGGACTCGGTTCGAGATGACGATCAGGCGGCTCAACGGACCGCGCTCCAGGGCTTGCTGAGTAGCACCGCGCAATTGATCGTGCCGACGAGCGAATAAGTCTGCGGGTAATTGCCCCACAATTCGCCGGTGGCGGGGTCGATATCCTCGGACAGCAGCCCGGCGGGCGTGCGACGGTCGAGCATTTCGGCGAACAATGCGCGGGCATCGGCGTCGCGGCCGGTAAAGTGCAGCGCCTCGATCAGCCAGAAGGTGCAAACGTTGAAGGCCGTGTGCGGGAGCCCGAAATCGTCTTCCACCGCGTAGCGCAGCATGTGCGAACCGCGGCGAAGATTGGCCTCGACCGCGGCCAGGGTGCCAAGAAAGCGTGGATCCTCGGGTTCGAGGAAGCGAAGGTCGAGCAGCTGGAGCAGGCTGGCGTCGACGTCATCGCCACCGAATGTCGCCGACAGCCTAGATGTGTCGGGCCGCCACGCCTGCGATTCGATCGACGAGCGAATTTTGTCGGCGCGGCCGGTCCAGAACGCCGCGCGATCGCCAAGTCCGAGCGCGGCGGCGGCGCTCGCCAGCCGGTCGCACGCCGCCCAGCACATCGCCGCCGAGTAGGTATGGACGTGGCTTTTGGTGCGCAGTTCCCACAGACCCGCGTCAGGTTTGTCGAACGACTGCCAGGCGCGCTCCCCGACCGGTTCCAGCGCGCGGAAGTCCTCGATCCCGGCCATCCGGAACAAGCGGTGATCGAAAAACGCCTGCGCATTGGACAGAATTATCTGGCCGAAAGCGTCGTGCTGGACCTGCTGATAGGCATCGTTGCCGACGCGTACCGGCCCCATTCCGCGATAGCCGGCCAACGCCGGCGCGTTGCGCTCAGGCAGCTCGATGCTGGCCGTCGATTCCGTAGAGCGGCTGGATGTGACCGCCGGCAGCAGTGTCGACGATGTTGCGCAAGAATTCGAGATACAGCTCGAGCACGTCGAGCGCGCCGAGCCGGTTAAGCGCCTGCACGGTATAATATGCATCCCGGATCCAGCAGTGGCGGTAATCCCAGTTGCGCTGTGAACCGGCATGCTCCGGGATCGAGGTGGTCAGCGCGGCAACGATCGCTCCGGTCTCCTCATGCTGGCAAAGCTTGAGCGTAATCGCCGAGCGGATGACCGCTTCTTGCCATTCCGGTGGTGTCGCGAGCCCGCGGACCCAATGCAGCCACTCGTCTAGCGTGTGTTCGAGCATCGTCTCGAGCGACGCCGCAATCTCGTCCGAAAAGCTTTCGTCGGGGCCGAAGAAAAAGTGCAGGGGCCGTTCGACACGGAAAATGCGCTCATCCTCAATCGACCCGACCGGGGCGGTGGTAGTGAGACGCATGACAAGGTCGCCAAGGACATAGCGAATGTGATTGGAGCCGCGGGTGCGCGTGGCCGGGGCGGCGCCCCAGTTGGTCGATGGCTTCAGCCGGACCCTGATACGCGGACTTCCGCTCAGTGGGCGGACGATCCGAACGAATGCCGCGGGCCGGTACATTCGGCCCTTGCGCTGCATGCGGGGACAGAAATCGGTGATCTCGATCGCATTGCCGTGCGCGTCGGACTGCCTCGTCACCAGCACCGGCGTATTGCGAACATAGGATTGGGTGACCTCGGTCACGCCGTCGAGCTCGATCTGCCAATATCCGTGAGCCCCATCGTCTGCCGCGTCGGCCTCATTCAGCAGCGAACAAAAAGCGGGGTCGCCGTCGACCCGCGGCAAGCACGCCCAGACGAATTCACCACTGGCGTCGATCAGTGCCGAGACCTGGCAATTGCCGATCGGCCAGAGATCGAGGGAAGCGGTCACACGGCCGCCAGCCAGCCATGCACGGCGGCAACATCCGGCAGGCGATATTGCGCCGCCGACGGCCGTGGCGCGCCGACCAATATTCCGATGCCGCCCATTTCCATGCAACGACGAAAGGCCGGCTCGTCAGTCAAATCGTCGCCAAGGAAAATCGGCGCTGATCCGGCGAAGGGCGGGACGCCCATAAGGGCAGCGACGCCGCTGCCCTTGTCATGGCCCCCGACCCTCACTTCGACCATCATCTTGCCTTTCTGAAGCTCGAGCCGGTGCATCGATGCAAAGTCCGATGCCAGCCGATTTGCCGCTGCTTCCTGCGACTGATCGAGGCGATAGTGGATTGCAACGCCGAGGGTCTTGGCTTCGATAAAGATCCGTTCATTCGTCATGAACGCTTCAGCAAAGCGCTGTTCCGCCTCGCGCAGAATTGCCGGCGGCTCAGGCCCGACCAGTTCGCCGTCGCGGGCGCGTACTTCGGCACCGTGGCTTCCAACCAGCGCAACTTTTCGGCTTATGGAACCGAGATGCTGGTCCAACTGTGCGATCGAGCGCCCGCTGACCACGGCAATCCGCTGATCCAGCTTTAGCGCGAGCAGTTCCAGCGTTTTGGCCAGACCCGCATTCACGATCACCTCATCGGGCCGGTCCACCAGATCGACCAGGGTTCCGTCAAAGTCGAGAAACAAACTCGCCCCGGCCGGATCGATCGCCGGCGGGGGGCCGGCCGGCGCTGACGTCCGCTGCATCGCGTCTCTATAATGTCAGTCCCGTTTTTTGCCACTATTGCCTGGATGCTGGCACGTATTCTCGAGTTGCGCGAAGCCGGTGGAAGCGAAGGTAATCGGCGCGAGCTAACGTCCGTTTCCGACCCATTGCAGACACTAGGCTAGACCTGTCATCGTTCGCATCAACCCAGATCGCACTAGGAAGACTGTCGACCCGCGAACCGGCTTGAACTGGCTGAGCCACAGCCGCCCCCGCGCCCGCGAGCGTTAGCAGCGCGGCAATACTGCGCATGCGCCGCGTGAAACGGAGCGGATGTCGACAGGCAGAAGCGCGACACAGCAGCCAAGCTCGTGCGGTATGAAGGCGGTGAGACTCCGAGGGGGCTTGCGGCCCGCGAGAATTCCCTTTGACCCGGGCCGCTTTACTTGCTCAGAAGATGAGTCCGGCCGCCGAGCTGCCGCGACTGCCAGCCTAACTGTCGAGGACATCAATCAGCATCTTTTTGACTAAGGCGACAAGCTCGGACGTGCGCCGGCCGAGAATTCCGCGGGCCCGCTCGGCAGATGGGCGACCGGCTGGCGGGTTTCATAGTCAGCGTGCGGTCCGTTGCCGCTTGGGCTCCGGCGGAAGCAGGAAACGCAGCGGAACCTCGACCCGCTTGGCCCAACTGATCTCATCGTGGGCATGGCCCGGGAAGTTGCGGCTGATCCAGTTGCGGCCAGGCCGGTAGCCGCGGCGCGCGACGATACGATCCACCCGCCGCTGATAGCGCGCGTAGAGCGCGTCGAGCGTCTCGCTGCCGTGGTCGAAGTACAGCCGATGCGTTGCTGGGTTCGGCAAAGCGGGCCCGAGATAGCGTTCGAATGCCGAAGAGACGGCTTCATACTCCTTGCCGGTGACCGACTTGGCGCCGTTCGCCGGAAGAAACAGCGGCCAGTGGGTCGAAACCATCCCCGCGCCGCTAAAGACGAGCGGATATTCGTTGATCGCATAAAGGGAGATCAGCCCACCCATCGACGAGCCCATGACAACGGTGTCGGCGCGGCCGGTATGGACGTTGAAGCGGCGGTTCACCAGCGGCCGGAGTTCCTGGACGAGGAATTTGAGATAGCCGTCGGACAAAGGGTCGCCACCGTAAAGCCCGCGGACGCGGTCCATGTAGATTTGCGGCAGATGGGCGAACGCCTTGGCCGGGACATATTCGCGCAGCCGCTTGTCGGTGCTCCAGATGCCGACGACAATCGTCGGGCGAACCTTTTTCTCACGGATCAGCCGGTCGAGATTCTCGTCGATCTGCCACTCCTTGCCGTAGCTGGCGGTGGCCGTGTCGAACAGATTCTGTCCGTCGTGCATGTAGAGGACGGCATGCTTCGGCCCGTTCGGGCGGTAGCTGGCCGGCAGCCACACGACGACCTTGCGCGGGACGGCATAAGCCGATTTCATCACGCCCAAATCGACGATTCTCCCGGCGCTGACTTTCTGCGCGGAAGCCGGCCCCGCGAGCAGTAGCAAGAATGCCAGCGCGAACGCGCGGATCATCGTCCCAGCGCGACGAAGCGCACCGCGGCGCCGCCTCCCGGGGCAAGGCGCAATGCCAGGCGGTCGGCCGATGTGACTGTCCGGCGTTCGATCACGATATCGCGCGGGTTGGTGCGATAATCGGCGGCAGCGCCATCGCGGTAGATTTCGGCGCGGTAGCGGCGCCCGGGCTCGAGGAAGCTCAGCGGCACGTCGAAACGCCGCTCCTCCTCGTCGCCGACCGCGCCGAGGAACCAGTCGGCCTTGCCCCGCTGCTTGCGCGCGATCACCGCCAGGTCGCCAACCTCGCCGGCGAGCATTCGGGTGTCGTCCCAATCGACCGCCACGTCCTTGATGAACTGGAACGGCCGCAAATTGGCTTCGTAATTCTCGGGCAAATCGGCGGCCATCTGTATGGGCGAATAAAGGGTGACGTACAGCGCCAGCTGCTTGGCCAGCGTCGAGGGGATCGGCGTGTTGCCGCGGCCCATCAGGCTGAGCACGCCGGGCGTGAAGTCCATCGGCCCCGAAAGCATCCGCGTGAAGATGAGATTGGCTTCATGCTCGGGCGGGTTCTTGGGCTCGCCCCAGGCGCTATATTCCATGCCCCGCTGGCCCTCGCGCGAGACCCAATTGGGATAGGTGCGGCGCAGGCCGGTGTCCTTGATCGGCTCATGCGGATTGATCGAGATGCGGCGTTCGGCCGCCTCGGTGACGACGCGGAGGTGGTGGCGCGCCATCACCTGGCCTTCGTGCCATTCGAAGCGGATCTTGCCGTCGGGGCCACGCGCCTGGATGCCTCCCGCGTCTGAGACATAGCCGGTCTTGATGGTGTCGATGCCGAGTGAGCGGTCGAGGTCCAGAGCGGCGCCGAGCTGCGCTTCATAATGGGCGATGTTGCCCGAAGTTTCGTGGTGGCCGATGACGTGGACACCCCTGGCGAGACCGTAAGCGGAGACCGCCTTGCGGTCGAAATCCGGATAGGCCTCGGTGAAACTGAACTCATCGCCGGTCGCGAACCAGTCGCCGTCCCAGCCCTTGTTCCAGCCTTCGATGAGCACGCCGGTGAAGCCATGCTTTGCGGCAAAGTCGATCATCCTTTTGGCGTAAGCGGTGGTCGCGCCATGCTTTGCCCCCGACGCCCAGCTTTGCGTGTCGAGGTGCATGCCCCACCAGATGCCGACATATTTGCGCGGCCGGACCCAGCTCACGTCGCCGAGCTTGTTGGGCTCGTTCAAATTGAGGATCAGCCGGTTCGAATGATACAGTCCGGGCGCGTCCGGCGCGATGAGGATCACGCGCCACGGCGTTTCGAACGGCGTGTCGCGGACCACCTTGGGCCCTGCCGACGACGGCGTCAGCACGGCCTTGAGCATTCCACCCTGGACCCGCGCGACGTTCATTCCCGAATAATCGACCAGGGCGGCCTCGTGGATCGAGAGGTGGAGTCCGCTCGCGGTGCGGATCGTCAGCGGCGTCTGGGCGGTCCCGATCCCGTCGACCGGCGTGCGATTGTAGAGATATTCCTCGCGGTTGGATTCGAACGCCGGGGACCACCACGCCGTGCCCGGTTCGACGATCGCGAACTGGGTCAGTTCCTCGACGATGTTGGCGCGGCTGAGGTTGGGCTGGGCAGGAAGCGCGTAGCGGAACCCGATGCCGTCATCGAACAGTCGAAAGACAATCGTCATCCGCCGTTTGAGCTTGGTCTTTTCCTCGAAGGTCAGGCTGAGCTCGGTGAAGTGGTTGCGCACAGCGCGCCACTCGCCCCACGGCTGCTCCCAGCTGTCGTCGACGCTTCGGCGCTGTTCGCCCGCAAGCTGGAAATTGCGCAGCATTTGCGGCGCGTCGCTGAACAGGAAGCCGAGATGGCTTTCGCCGATCACCGGCTGGTTCGCGCGGCTGACCGCGTAACCGATGCGCCCTTCGCCGTTGAGCGAGACCGTGACCGTCAGCGTTCCCGAAGGCGACGAGGCGCTCGCCACCGTCTCGGCCGCCGCGGGAAGCGCGAACAGCATCAGCGCAAGCGCCGCCATCAGCCGGAAGATTGTCATGAGAGCTGTTCGATCCTTGCGCTGAACGGGCCCAGCTCGTCGCCCGCGGCCTCGCCTGTGTTAAACAACAGCCGGCCACGCGAGGCGACGCTGACTGGCCGGTCCGAAAGATTGAATGTGCAGCTAAGGCGCTCGCCCGCGGCGCTGCGCTCGAACATCAGCAGCTGGTCGTCGGCGTGGACGACGCGCATCGTGCCGGTGCGAAGCGCGGAGTGGCCGTTGCGAAGCTTGAGGCAGGCGCGCGTATGTTCGAGCAGCGAAGCCGCGTCGCCATCCTGCCGGTCGACCGCGAGGGCCCGGTGGCCGTCTGTCAGCGGGAGCCACGGCTCGGCACTGGAAAACCCCGCATATGGCGCGTCGGCTATCCACGGCATCGGTGTCCGTGCGCCGTCGCGGCTGAGCGTCTCGGGCCAGTTGGCGATCGCCTCGGGATCCTGCAGCCGGTCGAACGGCACATCGACCTGGGGCAGGCCGAGCTCCTCGCCCTGATAGAGCATGATCGACCCGCGCAGGGTCGCCAGCAGCAGCATCTTGAGACGCGCGAAGGCGTCGCAGTCGGCGGTCCGGCACCAGCGCGAGATCGCGCGCGGGGCGTCGTGATTCTCGAATGCCCAGGTCGGCCAGCCGACATCGGGGGCGTCGGGCCACTCATTGACCGCGCGGGCGACCAGTTCCGGGGTCAGGCGCTCGGCGTAGAGAAAATCGAAGCCGTAGGCGCTGTCGAGGCGGGATTTCCCCTGCGTGAACGCGCGCATTTCGCCAATCGCATGGTCGCCGCCGACTTCGGCGAGGGTGAAGCGGCAACCGTAGCCGTCGACAACATGCCGTAGCCGCTCGAGGAATTGGACGATGTCAGGGTGCGACTGATTGTACAGATGCTGCTGGAAATCGAATGGGCGGGTGCGCTTGTCCTTGCCCGCCGCCGGCGGATTGTCGCGCAATTGCGGGTCGTGCATGGCGAAATTGATCGCATCGATGCGGAAGCCGTCCACGCCCCGATCGAGCCAGAAGCGCGCGACATCGAGCAGTGCTTCCTGCACCGGCGGGTGATGCAGGTTGAGGTCCGGTTGTTCGCTGAGGAAATTGTGCAGATAATATTGGCCGCGGCGCGCATCCCAGGTCCATGCCGGGCCGCCGAACACTGATTGCCAATTGTTGGGCGGCGAGCCGTCGGGCTTGGCGTCGGCCCAAACATACCAGTCGGCCTGATCGTTGTCGCGGCTTGAGCGGCTGCGCTGAAACCACGGATGCTGATCGGAACTGTGCGAATAGACCTGGTCGATGATCACGCTCAGTTCGAGCGCATGGGCGCGCGCAACCAGCGCATCGAAATCGGCCAGCGTCCCAAACACCGGATCGACGTCGCAGAAATCGGCTACGTCGTAGCCGAAATCGCGCATCGGCGAGGCGAAGAAAGGCGACAGCCAGATCGCGTCGACGCCAAGCCGCGCGACATAATCGAGCCGCGAGGTGATTGCCGGCAAGTCGCCGATGCCGTCGCCATTGCTGTCGGCGAAACTGCGCGGATAGATTTGATAGATCGCCGCACCGCGCCACCACGGCGCCGCCGGCAGCCTGGCCGCTGCGGCAAGCGTCGAGCCTTCAGCGAGCATCGCACACTGCGTAGCCGAACCCGGGCAGGGAGATGGCGACGCTGCCCGGCGCGGCGGCCGCCACCGGACAGGATCCGGCGAGCGCCCTGAAGCGGCGGCTGTCGACTTCGACGGTCACATTGCGGCTCACGGGTTTGTCGGAAGTGTTGAACAGCAGCAGCACTTCGCGGCCGCTTGACGGATCGAAGCGCGATACCGCGAACAGGCCAGGCTCCTGGCCGGACGAGCGCACAATCTGGCGCCCGCGGCGCAGCGCCGGCGTCGCGGTCCGCAGCTTCGCCAGTTTGGCCACCAGTTGGTAAAGTGGGATGCGAGCGCTCGAAGTTCGCCTGGGCGGTTGTGCGCTTTGTGCCGAGTAGCCGGTTGTCGTTGTAGATCGCGACTTTCGAGGCGAACATGTCCTCGCGCGCGGCTTGGTCGCCCTCGTCGCTAACGAAACCCTGCTCGTCGCCCGAGTAGACGGTCGGCACTCCGCGCAGCAGCATCATCATTGCGTGCCCCAGCTTGACCCGCTCGAGCACTTCGGCGTCGCTGGCTTGCGGATAGGCGCGGCGCACGAACATCGAAAAGCGCCCCGCGTCGTGATTGGACACGAACGTCGGCAGCTGCCGCGCCTTGTCCGCGCCGCCTTCGTACAGCGGGTCGCCGAAGAACAGCCGCTCCCAGGTGCCGGTGCCCTGCTTGCCCGCGAGGGTCTGCAGCGCTGCCGCGCGGAAAGCGAAATCGAGCACCGAGGGATAACGGTCGACGCGGGTGTGCACCGCCAGCGTGCCGGGCTCCATCGAGTCCTGATAAACTTCGCCGAAGATGTGGAAGTTGGGGATGCCGTTCGCTTGCGCCCGGGCGAGGATGGCGGGGACGAACGCCTGCCAGAATTCGGGATTGACGTGCTTTGCGGTGTCGATGCGGAAGCCGTCGACTTTGAAGCGGTCGATCCAGCTGCCGAAAACCTCGATCAGCCCGGCGACGACGCGCGGGTTTTCGGTCGCCAGATCGTCGAGGCCGGAAAAATCGCCGTAGGTCATGCTCTCGCCGTGCCACTCGCTGTTGCCGCGATTGTGGTACCAGATCGGGTCGTTGAGCCAGGCCGGGACCTTGACCGTGCGCTCGGCCTCCGGGACTTCGACTTCATAGGCGTAATTGGGGTTGGTGAGCCGAGCGAAATTGGCTGCCGAGAGGTCGCGGTCGCCGGTAAAGCCTGGGTTGATTGCGGGACCGCGCGGCCCACCGCGCCGTTGATAGGGGTAATCGGCGATCGAGCGATAACCGCACGCCTGTACCGGGCAGCCCTTGTACTGGATGACGTCCGCCGTGTGGTTGGCGATGATGTCCATGTAGACCTTCATCCCGCGCCGGTGCGCCGCATCGACGAAGGCCTTGAAGTCGGCGTTGGTGCCGAAGTGCGGATCGACCTGGGTGAAGTCGGTCACCCAATAGCCGTGATAGCCCGCACTTTCCTGGCCTGGCGGTCCCTGCACGACCTTGTTCTTGAACACCGGCGCCAGCCACACGGCGGTGATGCCCATGTCCTGCAGATAATCGAGGCGCCGGGTCAGGCCCTTGAGGTCGCCGCCGTGGAAATATCCCTTGTGCGTCGGGTCGAAACCGGTCGCCAGGCGATCGCCCGACAGCCCGGCGCGGTCGTTCGACGGATCGCCATTCTCGAACCGGTCGGGGAGAAGGAAATAAATAACCTCGTCCTCGGGCAGGCGATCGCGATAACTTTGCGCAGCCGCTCCCGACGAGGCGAGCAGGGCGAGCTGCAGCGCCAGGACCACGCGCTTCATGCCGCCACCTGCGCGGCGCCGCAGTGATCGGCAATGAAATTGTCATGGTGGGGCATCTGTTTCACCTCGCGCGCTATCAGCGCTTCCAATGTTTGCATGTACTCGTTCAGCTCGCCCGCCGGAACATTGTCAGCGAGCGGGTGGTGGCTTTGCGGCAAGATGCCCTGGCCGACCATCACCTGAAGCCAGCCGACTTCGGTGAATAGCTCCTCATGCTCGCGAAAGATGTGCCCACCGCTGCGGAACAAGTCGATCTTGGCAGCGAGCGTGTCGGGGACCTCCATCGCAGCGCACTGGCGCCAGAACGCCGTGTCGCTGCGCTCGGTCGCCTTGTAGTGAAGGATCAGAAAGTCGCGGATCCGCTCAACCTCGAAGTCGCACTGGCGATTGTATTCGGCGATCTCGGGAGGCGAGCCGCGCCCACGCGGCATCATCTTGAAAATTCGTGAAAGCGCCGTCTGGATCAGATGAATGCTGGTCGATTCGAGCGGCTCCATGAACCCGCTCGCAAGCCCGAGCGCGATCACATTGCGGTTCCAGAACAGGCGCCTCTTGCCGGTCGTGAACCTGAGCGGCCGGGGCTCGGCCTGAGCGGCTCCGTCGAGGTTGCCGAGCAGCCTCGCGGCAGCTTCATCGTCGGAAATGAAAGCGGAGCAATAGACATAGCCGTTACCGATGCGGTGCTGCAGGGGGATGCGCCACTGCCAGCCTGCCTCGAGCGCGGTGGAACGGGTATAGGGCGTCAAGTCGCCTGCCGGAGCGCAAGGAACGGCCAGGGCGCGGTCGCACGGCAGCCACTTGGTCCAGTCGTCGTAGCCAGTGTTCAACGCGCCTTCTATCAGCAGGCCGCGAAAGCCCGAGCAGTCGATGAACAGATCGCCTTCGACCGCGCAGTCGTCGGTCAGCTGCACCCGGCTGACGGCGCCTGTTTCGGGTTCGAGCTCGACATTGGTCACCTTGCCCTCGACCCGGACGACACCTGCTGCCTCGGCCCGGCGGCGTAGAAAGGCCGCGTAAAGCCCGGCGTCGAAGTGGAACGCGTAGGGCATCTCGCCAAGCCGGTCGGTGGTGCGCAGCTTGCCGCGCTGAAACTTCAAATCCCGCGCCGCGACCTCGTTGATCTTGTAGGCGCCAAGCTCGTTCGCCGCCCCCAGTTCGCGCGCTCGATGCCAGTAATGCTGGAACGGCACGATGCCGATGTCCCGGCCGACGCCGCCGAACGCGTGCATGTAGCGCGAGCCGAGGCGATGCCAGTCGACGAACTCGATGCCGAGCTTGAAGCTTCCGCGGGTCTCGCGAAGGAATTCGTCCTCGTCGATCCCGAGCGCCTGGTTGAACAGACGGATATGCGGAATGGTCGCCTCGCCCACTCCGACGGTGCCGATTTCCTCGCTTTCGACCAGAGTGATGGCGTAGCCCGACGGAATCATCTGCGCGAGGAGTGCGGCCGACATCCACCCGGCTGTTCCGCCGCCGACAATGACGATCGACGTATGAGGGATCACTTCCGGCATCAGGTTCGCGCCCACAAAACTTCGTTCGCCAGGCAAATTCCGCGCACCATGCAGCAGCATGCCCGACGACAGGGAGGAAGCCCAAAGGCCTCCTCCCATCTGCTCGTCAGAACTTGTACGCCGCGGTCAGGTAGAAGTCGCGGCCGTAGCGCTGGTGGTCAATGACCCTCCGAGTGTCGTCGGCTTCGTAAGTGACGAACGGGCGGTCGGTCAGGTTCTTGGCCTGGCCGATGATCGTCAGGCCGTGTAGCCGGCTTCCAGGCTGGAATTCATAGCCCAGCTGAGCGTCGAGGATGCCTTCCGCCTTGGCCGTGCGGAAGATGGGCTGCGCCGAAATGCCCGCAACCTCGCCGATGAACTTGGACCTGTAGCGATAGCTCAGGCGTGCCTGGAAGCCATACTTCTCGAAATAGCCTTCAGCGGTTCCGACCCATTTCGAAAGGCCGGGGATATCGATCGCTCCCGGCTGGCTTGCGTATTTGACCTTGCTGCTGACGCGCGCGACCGAGCCGAAGAAGCCGAACCCGTCAAGGGCTCGCGTGAGGTTGGCGAACGGCAGCGACAAGGTGAGTTCCTGGCCGAAAATGCGCCCCTTGCCGTCATTCGCGGGACCGGACACCGTGCCCATCGTCGTATTGAGCTGGTTCTGAATGTCCTGCGGCAACGTCGATGCATATTCCGCGAAGTCGAACAGGAACGTCCGGTTGGGATCGACGAAATCGCTGAGCTTCTTGCGATAGAGCGCCAAAGCGACATAGCCGCCCTTCGGGAAATAATGCTCGAGACTGCCGTCGAGGTTGAACGAAGTGTACGGGCGCAGGCGCGCGTTGCCGCCGGACGCGGTGAAGAACGGCCGTAGCTCGGGATCAGTCGTGTCGATGTTCTGAAAATTGAGGTTGATGATCGAGGTCACGCGCTCCTGGTCCATGCGCGGCCGGATCAGCGTCCGCGACGCGCCGAGCTTCAGGAACGTCGAGCGCTGCACCTGGAACGACAGGGCCATGCTCGGCAACACGTGAGTATAGCGATCGCCGTCGTCGGCTTCAGCGCGGGTTACGACGCCGGCGTCGACGCGCGAAACGAAACCGGTCGACGATTGGTCGGTGCGCACCACCTGCACGCCGACGTTGCCGGCAAGAGGAACGGCCCCGAGATCGGTATCGATGTTGACCATCGCGTAGCCGGTCAACACCTTCTCGGTGACGTTATAGTCGCGTGCGAGGCTGACCGGATTCTGGTCGACCTCCATCTCGTAGATGTTGTTGAACAGGTAGAGCGGATCGAGCGCGTACATCGCCGGAATTCCGATGTACCCGAGCGGCACGGTTCCGACGACCGCCGCTTGCGGAATCGCAAGCTGCGTAACCCCGCCTGCGACGGAGCAGCCCGGGTCGTTGTCTTTCGGGCAAAGCCAGGCGCTGGTGAAATTCGCGTCCTTCGATCTGCGCGAATAGACCCCGCCGACTTCCCAGCGACTCAGGAAGCCGCCTCCGATCTGACCATCGAGGCTTGCGCGAAGCGCCTTCAGGTCATCCTCGAACTTCGGCTCGTTGAGGAAGCCCGCCTGGACGACGGCTTCAGTGCCGTTCCAGCCCCAGCCGCGCGGATCGGTGATGACGAAATTCGCAGGATCGGAATAGTCGATCGTCGTATTGATATCGAACGTGCCGTCGTCATCCTGACTCAGGGTGATCGTGTCCTTGGCGCCGCTCAATGCGAATCCGGTGCCACTGTAATTCTCGAGCACGAAATCGGTGCGATCGGCTTTCGACCAGCTGCCGTCGACCGTCAGGTTCATCGTGCCGGTCAGCGCGAAGACATTGTTGATGCCAAGCGAGAGGTTGTCCGCTTTGCGCCGATTATAGTCGTTGCGAATGACTCCGACGATGTTGCTCACGACCGCCCCGGTCACGAACCCGTCTTCGGCGGTGAAGCTGTCGACAGTTCCCCCGCCCCAGTCGGGCGCGATCGGGAACTCGATCCCGCGCAGGTACTGAGTCTCCTTGAACTTCGAATAAAGCACGTCGAAGGTGGTGTGCATCCGGTCGCTCGGCTTGAACTCAAGGGTGCCAACCACGCCGGTGCGCTCAAGGATGTTCGATTGCACGAATGGCTTGGCGCCACCGATCAGCAAATTGCCGCCGGTCGATCCGGAATTCGGGTAGCCCCACGCGTGATAGCGTTCGTTCTGGCCGACCGTCTTGGTGTGCGAAACGCCGATGGCAACGCCGAGCGTGTCGCCGTTGAACTGGTCGACGTACATGCCCGAGGCGCGGTAGCCGACCCGCTCGCCTTCGGGGTTCAACTTCTTCAGGCTGTTGTACTGGCCGCGCACCTGCACCGCGACGATGCGCTCGCGCTCGCTGAGCGGACGAAGCAGGCGAAGGTCGACCGTGCCGGCGATGCCCGCGGGGACAAGCGCCGCATTGGCCGACTTGTTGACGATGACGTTCTTGAAGAATTCGGCCGGGTACTGGTCGTACTCGACGCCGCGGTTGTCGCCGACGGTGACCTGCTCGCGGCCATTGAGCAAGGTTACGCCGAAATCGGGGCCCAGGCCGCGGATCGATAGGCGCTGGTCGCGACCCTCGAGGCGCTGGGCCGTGACGCCCGGCAGACGCGCGAGCGAGTCGGCGATCGACACGTCGGGCAGCTTGCCGATGTCCTCCGCGGTGACCACCTCAACAATCGTCGGGCTGGCGCGCTTGATCCGCGCCGAGCTTTCGAGCGATGCGCGGATGCCGGTAACGACGATTTCCTGCGCATCCGCGACCTGCGCCGCCTCGGTTGGCTCATCGCCGCGGGCGGCCTCAGTCCCAACCTGCTCGGCTTGAGCTTCGGCAGCTTCCGCAGCTACGGCAGCCTCGGGATTTGCCTCGGCCTGGGCTTGCGCCGCGGCAGTCTGCGCTTCGGCAGGCGTCTGAGCGTTTTGCGCCCATGCGGGGGTGGCGGATGCGATCATCACCGCGACCACAAAATGGCTGGTCGCCGATGTCAGGTGCGAACGTGACAAAGCATTGGTCATTTGGCGTCTTCCCCCTCAAGCCGGGCATGGCCTGCCGGCACGAATCAACGTCAGGGGCGAACCCCTCTCCCGCGACCGACGATATCAGAGCTTTTGGGATGCGGAACTGGCCGCTGTGACTTCCATGTGACTATACATACGTATTCAGGCAGCTAGATTGATTGTGATGCAGAGGCGTCCGACTTCGTTCGACATTGCCGCCTTGGCGGGTGTCTCCCAGCCGACCGTTTCGCGCGCCCTGAGCGGCAATCCAGCGGTTAGCGAAGCGACGCGTGCGCGCGTGTTCGCGGCGGCGCAGGAGCTGCATTACAAGGTCAACAAGAATGCGTCTGGATTGCGACGCCAGCAGTCGCGCACGCTCGCCGTTTTGTTCTTCGACGAGCAGTCGCCGGAAGGTGCGGTAATCAACCCGTTCTACCTGTCGCTGCTCGGCCCGATGGTGCGGCGCTGCGCGGACAATGGCTACGACCTTCTAATCTCGTTCCAGCAGCTGTCGTCGGACTGGCACGTCGATTATGAAGACAGCCGCAAGGCCGACGGAATCATCCTGCTCGGCTATGGCGATTATCTTGAATATTGTCCGCGGCTCGAAAAGCTGATCGAGCTTGGCGCGCATTTCGTGCGCTGGGGTTCGGCCGGCGAAAAACAGCATGGCATCACCGTGTCGTGCGACAACGAACAGGGCGGGTTCGACGCAACCACCCATCTGCTTCAGCAGGGACGGCGCAGAATTGCGTTCATCGGCACCGCAGGGGCCGCTTATCCCGAATTCGAGGAGCGCTGGCGCGGTTATTGCCGCGCGCTTCGGGCGGCTCGCATCGCACCGGACGAGAAGCTTCGCGCCGACGCCGCGCCAAGCGAGGCGGACGGCCGCGCCGCGGTTCGGAAACTGCTTGCCGACGGCGCGCAGTTCGACGCTATCTTCGCAGCCAGCGACGTCGCCGCAATCGGCGCAATGCACGCGCTTCAGCAGATCGGGCGCGGACCGCCCGACGTCGCCGTCGTCGGGTTTGACGATATTCCCGCGGCGAGCCTGTCGAGCCCGCCGCTGACGACCGTGACCCAGGATGCCCGCCAGGCGGCCGAGGCGCTGATCGACACTTTGATCCAGGCAATTGAAATGGGCGAGGCTTCCGATCGCCTTCTTCCGGTTCGACTGACGGTTCGCGAATCGTCCCTCAGCGTTTAGGCGGGCGCGCGGGCCAAGCTGCGGTCGCTCCGGCGCGCGTTGAAGCACCAGATACCGAATGCTGCGATCACCGCGTAGCAGGCAACCGGCACGAACAAAGCCAGGCGCAGCGTGGCCGCGTCGGCGACCAGGCCGGTGATCGCCGGGACAATCGCGCCGCCGACGATGGCGACGCAAATGATTCCGCTGCCGTCCGCGGCGCGCGACCCGAGATCTTCGCTGGCGAGGCTGAAGATGGTCGGGAACATGATCGAGTTCATCAGGCCAACGGCGATCAATGCGTAGCCCGACGGGACTCCGAGCATGACCGCCGCGATTGTGGTCAGCGCTCCCGCTCCGATGGCAACTCCTACGAGCACCAGGCCCGGCGAGACCAGGCGCAGTATGGCCGAGCCGATAAACCGACCGACCATCGCGCCGCCCCAGTAGAAAGCGACCAGCTGGCCGGCGCGTTCGGCGGTGCCGCCGAGCGTGTCCGGCTGGATCAGATAATTGACCATCACGCTACCGATTGCGACCTCGGCTCCGACATACAGAAAGATGCACGCCGCTCCGAACGCGAAGCGGGTTTGGCCGAGCAGGTCGAACGACTGCATGAAGCTGGTTGACGGCGCCGGGGTTTCCTTCAGCCGGTTGCGGCCGAGGAAGACGAGAAGCGCGAGCACGCCCAAAGCGGCCGCGAGGCCGATGTAGGTGTTGACGATCGCCTGGCTTTCGGCCTCGAGAAAGCGGTCGCGAGCAGCGCCCTGGAGCGTCGCCGGGTCGATCGACGCGAGCGATCCGAGGATGATCGTCGCTCCGACCAGCGGGAAAATCGTTGTTCCCAGCGAATTGAAGGCCTGCGCAAAAGTGAGCCGGCTGTGCGTGGTTCGCTTCGGCCCGAGCATCGAGATCAGCGGATTTGCGACCACCTGGACGATGACCACGCCCGAAGCGAGCACGAACAATGCGCCGAGGAAGGCGATGTAAAGCGACGAGCTGGCGGCCGGGATGAACAGCAGGCAGCCGACCGCCATGGTCAGCAGGCCAATCACCGCAGTGCGCATATAGCCGAAGCGCTTGACCAGCGCCGCGCCGGGCATCGAGATCAATGCATAAGCGGTGAAGAACGCGAACTGGATCAGCATCGCCTCGAAATAATTGAGGCTGTAAAGGTGCTTGAGCTTGGGGATCAGCACGTCGTTAAGGCTGGTGATCCCGCCGAAGATGAAGAACAGGCCGAACACATACCATTGCAGCTGAGCGGCGTTCGGGCAGGGCCGACGCTTCGGTCTCAATCGGGCTGACCGTCGCTTCGTCGTGCGTGGGTGCAAGCGCCACTTCATTTCCCTCCAGCTTCGGCGAAGCGCTAGCCGCCCGACTCGCGTTCGTCACTGCGTATTCGTATGCGTTGCGCCGCACAGACCGCATCGAGGCGTTGTCGGACGCGCCAGCTTCTGCCAGCTTCACCGGCGACGAAAAGAAGGGCAGTTGATGGCGACAATGGCAACCACCGAGAAGCCGCGGCGATCGTTCGCCGGGCTTTGGAACATCTCGTTCGGGTTTTTCGGAATCCAGATCGGCTTCGCGCTTCAAAATGCGAACATGAGCCGGATATTCCAGTCGCTCGGATCGAGTGTTGACGATCTTCCCGCCTTGTGGATCGCGGCGCCGCTGACCGGCCTGCTGGTGCAGCCGATCGTCGGCCATATGTCCGACCGCACCTGGCTTGGGCGGCTTGGGCGGCGGCGGCCTTATTTCGTTGCCGGCGCGTTCCTCGCTGCGCTGTCCCTGTTCCTGATGCCCTTGTCGTCGCAGCTGCTGATGGCCGCGCTGTTGCTGTGGACATTGGATGCCAGCCTCAACATCTCGATGGAGCCGTTCCGCGCGTTCGTCGGCGACATGCTGCGCAAGGACCAGCACACCGCGGGCTATGCGGTGCAAACTGCGTTCATCGGCGCCGGCGCGGTGGTCGGGTCGATATTCCCGTGGCTGCTCGACCAGATGGGCGTCGCCAACGCGGCGGCAGACGGCGGGATTCCGGACACCGTCCGCTACGCTTTCTGGTTTGGCGGCGCGGCGCTGCTGACGGCGGTGCTGTGGACTGTCTTCACCACCAAGGAATATTCGCCCGAGGAAATGGCGCGGTTCGACGCGGGCGCCGACCATCCCGACAGCGACCAGACGTTGCGCGCACTCGCAGCGCGCAGTTTCGGGTCGAGCCTCGTCTGGCTTGGGGCCGGCGTGCTGGTGCTGTTCGCGGTGCTGACATGGGGGCTCGAAAAGGAGGTCTATATCCTCGCCGGGCTGCTGATTGGCTATGGCCTTGCGAGCATCGCCGCGATCCTGCTCGCCCGCGCCGGCAACAGCAGCAACATGCTTGCGAACATCGTCGGCGACTTCGCCGGAATGCCGACGATCATGAAGCGGCTCGCCGTCGCGCAATTCTTCAGCTGGTCTGCGTTGTTCATCATGTGGATCAACACTACGCCGGTGGTCGCCGGGGCATTCTACAATTCGCCCGACCCGGCCAGCGCGGGCTATCAGGAAGCGGGCAATTGGGTCGGCGTCCTGTTCGCGATCTACAATGGCGTCGCCGCGGTCGCGGCGCTGGCGCTGCTGCCGTGGCTCGCGCGGCGGGTCGGCAAAACGCGCACGCATATGATCGGGCTGCTCGCCGGCGCCGCTGGTTTCGCGAGCTTCTTCCTGATCAGGGATCCGCAATATCTGATCGTCTCGGAGATCGGCATCGGCATCGCCTGGGCGTCGATCCTGGCGATGCCCTACGCGATCCTCGCCGGCAGCCTGCCGCAGCGCAAGCTGGGCATCTACATGGGCCTGTTCAACATCTTCATCGTCGTGCCCCAATTGCTCGTCGCGACGGTGATGGGCTCGATCATGAAGGCGCTGTTCCCGGGGGAGCCGATCTGGACGATGCTGGCGGCGGCGCTGGTGATGGTCGCGGCGGCAGTCGCGATGCTGTTCGTGCGCGAGCCCGAAGCCGCCTAAGCGCGCAGGACCGCCGCTTCGCGCGCACGCTCGGCTATTCCGCCGAGCCCGTCTTCGCCGGGCTGCAGCAGCCACGTGCCGCCGACACACAGCACCGGAGGTAAAGCCAGCCATTCGCGTGCCGTCCCCGGACGGATCCCCCCGGTCGGGCAGAATCGCGCCGCATCGAACGGGCCGGCAAGCGCCTTGAGCGCCGGGATGCCGCCCGACGCCTCGGCCGGAAAAAATTTGAAGCGGTCCAGGCCCAGCTCGAGCCCGCGCATGATGTCGCCAGCGGTGGCGATACCGGGCAGGAACGGAACGCCGCTCGCCACCGCCGCCGCGCCAAGCTGATCGGTGAGGCCGGGCGACACGATGAATTTGCTCCCGGCGTCAATCGCCTCGCCGAGCTGGCGCTCGTCGAGCACGGTGCCGGCGCCGACGATCGCGCCGGGAACCCCGGCCATCGCGCGGATCGCGCCTAAAGCAGCCCCGGTGCGCAAGGTCACTTCGAGCACCGGCAGTCCGGCGGCGACGAAGGTCTCGGCAAGCTCCGCCCAGTCCTGCTCCCCGTCGAGCACCAGCACGGGAATCACTGGGGCCGTGCGCATGATCTCGTCGATGGTCATGGATGTTCTCTGGCGAAGGCCGCCGCCGCACCGAACAGGCCCGGCTGCGGATGGGTGATCAGCTTGACCGGAATATTCTCCATCCGCCGTTCGAATCGCCCCTTGGCGATGAAGCGATCGCTGAAGCCGGATTTTGGCAGATGATCGATTAGGCGGCCGCCGATGCCGCCAGCGATCACCACCCCCTTGGCGCCATGCGCGAGCGCGAGGTCGCCGGCGACCGCGCCGAGCGACAGGCAGAAGCGGTCGAGCGCCGCCGCGGCGAGCGCGTCGCTGCCCGCGAGCGCCGTCGTCCACAGCGCCTTGTCCTCGGGCGGAGTGACGGCGCGGCCCTCGATCGCGGCGAGCGCAGTGTAGATATTGACCAGCCCCGACCCGCTGACCAGCCGTTCGACCGAGACGCGGCGAAAGCTGCGGCGAAGGTGGACCAGAATGGCGTCCTCGAGGCTGTCGAGCGGCGCGAAGTCGACGTGACCACCCTCGGTTTCGATGACGTCGGTGCGGTCCCCGACCTTGAGCAACTGGGCAACGCCGAGCCCGGTTCCCGGCCCGAGGATGGTCGTCACTCCTTCGCTCGGAAGCGGCGTTTCGGGTCCGCAAATGTGCCGGAAATGCTCTTCGCCAAGCTCGGCGACGGCAAAGCCGACGGCGCCGAAATCGTTGACGATTCGGCAATTGGTAACGCCGAGCTTCTCCTCCATCAGCGAGCGGCGGATGACCCACGGGTTGTTGGTCAGCTTGAGCAGCTCGCCGTCGACCGGCCCGGCGAAGGACATCGCGAGGTCGCCGGGCAGGCTCTGTCCGCTGCGCCGTCCGAATTCTTCCCACGCGGTCTGGAAGCTGGCGTGCTCGGCAGTCTTGAGAGTGATCGGCTCCGACAGGCCGACGACGTGCCCGCCGTCGATCGAGGCGAAGGCGAAGCGCGCGTGCGTGCCGCCGATGTCGGTGGTGACGATCTGTCTCACGCGGGTTGTTGCTCCAATTCCATCTGCGCGAGCATGGCCGAGGCGCCGTGCTCGGCATTGCTGGTCCCGACGCGCATCAGCGCGAACAACTCGCGCCCGGTTCCTGCCGGCGCGGGCGGAGCCGTGGCCGCGATGCGCGCGCCGAGGTCAACGCCGAGTGCCTCGAGCCGTCCCTCCTCGGCCGACAGGCGGACCACGTCGCCGTCGCGCGAGAAGCGCCAGCGGACCTCCGCCAAACGCTTCCGGCGATACGTGGATCGCGGCCGGCACCTTGCCGCTCGCGCCCGACATCCGGCCATCAGTGACCAGCGCGACGCGGTAGCCGCGATCCTGAAGCACGCCCAGCGCCGGGGTCAGCTTGTGAAGCTCGGGCATGCCGTTGGCGCGGGGGCCCTGGAAGCGGACCACGACCACGACGTCGCGATCGAGCTCGCCGGCCGTGAATGCGCGCAACACTTCCTGCTGGTCGGAGAAAATCCGCGCCGGCGCCTCGATCGTCCAGTTTTGGGGCGCCACCGCGCTGGTCTTCAGGGTAGCCCGCCCGAGATTGCCCTTGACCAGCCGCATCCCGCCGTCGGGCAGAAACGGGTCGCTGACCGGCTTCAACATAGTGTCGTTGCGGCTCTCGCCCGTCTCGCGCCAGACCAGCGCGTCGCCGTCGAGTTCGGGGTTGGCGGTCCACGCGGCGAAATCGTCGGCGCCGGCGGTGACCACGTCGCCGTGGAGTAGCCCGGCCTGAAGCAGCTCACGCGCGACGAAACCGATGCCGCCGGCATAATGGAAGTCGTTCACGTCGCCCGATCCGTTCGGATAGACCCGCGCAATCAGCGGCACGGCGTCGGACAGGGCGTCGAAATCGTCCCAGTCGATGAGGATGCCCGCCGCGCGCGCGATCGCCGGCAAATGGATCGCGTGGTTGGTCGATCCGCCGGTCGCGAGCAGCCCGACCATCGCATTGACGATGCTTTTTTCATCGACGCATTGCGACAGCGGCCGCTGCTTGGCGGCCGCAAGCTCGGCGAGCCGGTGAACGGCGGCCCGGGTCAGCGCGGTGCGCAGCGGCGTGTTGGGCTGGATGAAAGCGGCATTGGGGATGTGCAGCCCCATCAGCTCCATCATCATCTGGTTGGAATTGGCGGTGCCGTAAAAGGTGCAGGTCCCGGGCGAATGGTAGCTCGCCGCTTCGGACGCCAGCAGCTCGTCCCGCCCGACCTTCCCTTCCGCGAATAGCTGGCGGACGCGCTGCTTTTCCTTGTTGGCGAGCCCCGTCGGCATCGGCCCGCCCGGAACCAGCAGCATCGGCAGATGACCGAAGCGAAGCGCGCCGATGAGCAGCCCGGGGACGATCTTGTCGCAAATGCCGAGCAGCGCCGCGCCCTCGAACATGCCGTGGCTCAGCGCGATTGCGGTGCCCATGGCAATCGTGTCGCGGCTGAACAGCGACAGGTCCATCCCGTCCTGGCCTTGGGTGACTCCGTCGCACATCGCTGGCACGCCTCCCGCGACCTGGGCGGTGGCGCCAACCTCGCGCGCGAAGATCTTCATCTGCTCGGGAAAGCGCGCGTAGGGCTGATGCGCCGAGAGCATGTCGTTGTAGGCGGTGACGATGCCGATGTTGGGGCCCGCGACCGCGCGGATTTGCGCCTTGTCCTCGACCGCCCCGGCGAAGCCGTGGGCGAAATTTCCGCAGCTCATGGTCCGCCGCGTGATGCCTTTCTCGGCTTGCTCGGCCATTAGGTCGAGATAGCGGCGGCGCGTGGGCCGCGACCGCTCGATAATCCGGTCGGTGACCGCCGCGATGCGAGAATCAGTCATTCCAGCTCACTCCATTGCGCTCGGCGAGCGCGATCGCGGCCGACGGCCCCCAGCTTCCCGCGCCATAAGCGCGCGGCTCGATGCCGGCAGCTTCCCAGGCGGCGCGGACGCCGTCGATCCATTGCCACTGGGCTTCGACCTCGTCGCGCCGGACGAACAATGTTGGATCGCCCTCGATCAGGTCGAGGAGCAGCCGTTCATAGGCGATCCGGCGGCGGGTATCGGCGAAGGCGTCGGGCAGCCGGATGTCGAGGGGCACTTCGCGCAGGCGGATGCCGCCGCGGTCGAGGCCCGGGGTCTTGGTCATCAACTCGAGGCGAATATTCTCTTCGGGCTGAATGGCGATGACCAGGCGGTTCGGGGTCATGCGGACGCTTGGCGAACATCGAATGCGGGACGGCCTTGAACTGGATCACGATCTCGGTGCGGCGATCGCGCAGGCGCTTGCCGGTGCGCAGGTAGAAGGGCACTCCGGCCCAGCGCCAATTATCGACATTGGCCCTGATCGCGACGAAGGTCTCGGTGCTGCTGACACGGCCAAGTTCGTCGGCATATCCTGGAACCGGCTGTCCGCCGATCGCTCCGGCGTCATACTGGCCGGTGACCGCGTGATTGGCGATTTCGTCCCCGCTCAGCGGGCGAAGCGAGCGCAGCACCTTGACCTTCTCATCGCGCACCGCGGTCGCGTCGAACTTGGCCGGCGGCTCCATCGCGACCAGCGCGAGCAGCTGCAGCATATGGTTCTGGACCATGTCGCGAAGCGCGCCAGCGCCGTCGTAATAATCGCCGCGCTCCTCGAGCCCGATCGTCTCGGCGACCGTGATCTGGACATGGTCGATCGAGCGCGCGTCCCACAAAGGCTCGAAGATCACATTGGCGAAGCGCAGCGCGAGCAGGTTCTGGACGGTTTCTTTGCCCAGGTAATGATCGATCCGGAAGGTGCGCTCCTCGGGAAAGGCGACCGCGACGGCGTCGTTGATTTCGCGGCTCGACGCGAGGTCGGTGCCAACCGGCTTTTCGAGCGCCAAGCGGACGCGCGGGCCGGCCAGCCCGGCGCCCGCCAGATCGTCGATCGTCGGCTTGAAAAGCGACGGCGCGGTCGACAGGAAAATGGCGATGTCGTCCTTGTCGCCGACCGCCGCCGCGAGCCGATGGAAGCCCTCGGCGTCGCGCGCGTCGAGCGGCACATAATGCAGCCGCTCGAGGAAGCGGTCCGCTTGCGCTGCATCGAAGAAATTCGCCGGCACATGCTCCTCGAGCGCTTTGCGGGTGTGCGCGCGAATGCCGGCGTCATCGAGTTCGCCGCGCGCGGTGCCGAATATGCGCAGCTCGGCCGGCAGCAGCTTGTCGCTGTCGAGGCCGTACAGCGACGGCAGCAACATCCGCGCCGCGAGGTCCCCGGTCGCTCCGAACAGGATCAGCGTCGATGTTTTAGCGGGCATTTATTCTCCGAAGCTGTGGAGTGCATCGATAACATCTAGCGGCGCGCAGTGCCCTCGGGCAGTCCATGCTTGCCTGTTAAGCCCTCTGTCTACGTATTCATCGTGCTCGCGCAGGAGTCCTTGGCCTATCAGAAATGTCGAGCGATGCATTAGCGGGCCAGCTTGTCCGGAGGAGAATGCCGATGCGACTGTTCCTGTCTGTTGCCGCTGCAATCTCTTTGGCCGTTGGCTCGACGGCGGCAGCGGCCCAGCCGCAGAATCGCTACGCGCCGCGCGACATGTCCGGGGTCAAGCATCCGGAATGGTCGAAGGATGCGGTCATCTACCAGATCAACACGCGCCAGTTCACGCCCGAGGGGACGTTCAAGGCGGCGGAAAAGCAATTGCCGCGGCTGAAGGCGATGGGCGTCGACATTTTGTGGGTGATGCCCATCCACCCGATTGGCGAGAAGAACCGCAAGGGGACGCTCGGAAGCCCCTATTCGGTGCGCGACTACCGTGCCGTGAATCCCGAGTTCGGCACGATGGCCGATTTCCAGCAGTTCGTCCGCGCCGCGCATGGCCAGGGGATGAAGGTGATCATCGACTGGGTCGCCAACCACAGCGCATGGGACCATCCGTACGTCACCGAGCATCCCGAATGGTACGACCGCGACTGGAAGGGCGATTTCCGGCCGACGCCGTGGTGGGACTGGTCGGACATCATCGATTTCGACTTCAGGCAGACCGGCATCCGCACGGCGATGAAGGACGCGATGCTGTTCTGGGTGCGCGAAGCCGACATCGACGGCTTCCGCGCCGACGTCGCCGCCTACATCCCGCTCGACTTCTGGGAGACTTTGCGCGCCGATCTGGACGCGATCAAACCGGTGTTCATGCTCGGCGAGGCGCAGATGCGCGATCTCCATTACCGCGCTTTCGACGCCAGCTACGGCTGGGGCTGGTACGAAGCGATGGCCAATATCGCCAAGGGCAAGGCCGATGTCGGCGCGCTGTTCGGCTATTACAGCGAGAACGAAAGCGCGTGGCCGGCCGGCGCGATGCGCATGATCTATGCCGAAAACCACGACCAGAATGCGTGGCACGGCACCCAGTTCGAAACGTTCGGGCCGGCGCTCGACAACACCCTCGTCTTGTCGTTCGTCGGGGAAGGCATTCCGCTGATCTACAACGGCCAGGAAGCCGGCAATCCCAAGCGCCTGAAGTTCTTCGAAAAGGACCCGATTACGTGGCGCGAGCATCGCTTCCGCGAGCTGTTCACCCAGCTTGCGAGGCTCAAGACGCGCAATCGCGCCTTGTGGAACGCGCCCTGGGGCGGACGCATGATCGGCATCGTTAACAGCGCCCCTACCAAGGTCTTCTCGTTTGTCCGCGACACGGACGGCCACCGCATATTCGCAGTGTTCAACATGTCCGGCGAAAGCCAGCGCGTTACGTTCAAGGAAAATCTGCACCACGGCCGCTACACCGATTTCGCGACTAATCGCGGGCTCACCGTCGATGCCGCGACCGACCTTCAATTGGCGCCGTGGGGCTACCGGCTGCTGACCATCGAGAAGTAGAAGGAGCATGTCTGGCCCCATCGCCACGCCGCATCGAGCTCTTGTCTAGCGCTGCGTCGCTCGCACCAAATGCCCTGAACTCGGCGATGGCGGAGCGCCGGTGCCTTTGAAATTATAAGACACGGAGAGATAATCTGACGAGCAGCTGGCGGTGGAGGCAGTCAGGTGACAACTTTTCTCCGATCCCGAGTGGGCGCTAGTGTCTGCTTTCGACCCAAAGCGGACATTAGTCACGGTCGGGATTCAAGTCATTTGCACGTTGGATATCCGCCCGGCAATGGGACACAATCCAGGTGCAGCTTGAGGAGTCGATATGACCGCCGGAACCCAACCGAACTGGCAACGGCAGATGGCCCTCCTTGCCCTACTGTTGAGTGTCGGCGGAGTCGCCGCTGCACTGCTCGCCTCGGTTGGCAGCGGCCTTGGGCTGTGGCACTTCAGAAGTCGGTTTTGCCGTCCTTCGCTACGCCCTTTACGCTACCGTTGCTGGTGGTGTGCTGGCGCTCGTCGCCATTGCTGTCGGGCTTGTGCGTCGGGCGGGTCCGGGCAAGCTGAACTTCGTCTCGCTTGCGGTCGCACTCCTGTTCTCGGCCTATCTGCTCCAACTTGTCGCGACCGCGCGCAGCGTTCCCGCAATCCACGATGCGACCACGAACCTCGATGACCTGCCGGCGTTCACGACTTTGAAAATTCGGGCCGACAACCTCGAAAACGTGCCTGACGAGGGCCAGCCCGAATTAGCGCAGCTGGATCCGGAGAGCCGCTGGAAAGCGATACACCGGCGAGCCTATGGCGATCTGCGTACGTTGAGGGTGCCGGCGGGCGTCGCGGAAACCACCACAAGGGCGGCCGGCCTCGCACGAAGCCGCGGCTGGGACGTCGCCAAAATCGATCCAAACCAGGGTATCGTCGAAGCGACGGCTACCAGCCGTTTTTTCCGCTTCAAGGATGATCTCGTGGTGCGCATTCGCCCGGATCCTCAGAGTCCAGGCAGCTCGCTGGTCGACATTCGCTCTGTGAGCCGAGTGGGCGGAAGTGACGTCGGCATGAATGCCAAACGCATCCGTGAGTTCATGGCCGACTTGAAGCAGCCAAAGACGGGCTAAGCGCCGCCGCGAAGGCGCCGCAATGGGAAAGGTCGACTTCGACGTGGAACGTCGCCAACGGCCTCTTATGCACGGGTTGCTTCGATCAACTTGATCGAGGGTGTGACGTAGCGCGAATCCACAACGGACAAACAAGCTTCTGAAAGTTCCAGCTCAATGTCCTGGTCGAGCTTCGCGCCGAATGCCCAATCGACCCAGGGTTGCCACATCCGCGTCAAAGCACGCCTGAACGCGGTCTTAGCAGGGGCGTATTCGAGCAGCCTGATCCGACCACCCGGCTTCACTACGCGCCTTAATTCTCGCAGGGCCGACTGCCGAGATTGCCGAGGCATGGCGCAAAAAACGAATGAGGCGACCGCGGCGTCAAAGAAGCCGTCAGGGAAGTCGAGCTCGGCCAAGTTCATCTTCATCAACTTCACCGAAACCGCCGGCGCGGCGCGTCTCCGTGCAGCGCGCCTTAGCATCGCCGGACTGAGATCGACGCCGAAGACTTCAGAACCGACGGGATAGAAAGCGATGTTCCGGCCGGTGCCGACGCCCGCGTCCAGGATCCGGCCGTTCAGACCGACAAACAGCAGCGGTCGGATCGATCGGTATCGTCCAATCTCGAACGGCAGATCGATGAGATCGTAAAAAGGCGCAATCCTTTCATAAGTGCGAAGGACAGCATGGCTGTCTAGCAGCCGATCCATCTGGATCGAATCTGGTGCCGGGGCGGTGATGTGGCGAAGATCCTCCGGTCGGTCGATGTCCTGGAGGGTCTCGCCGACGTACACGGTCCATCCAAGGGTGGCGATCCGGTCGAGCGTTTCACTCGCGACCGCGGAAGTGCTCCACGGCATGTCTTGGAACAGCGACGGATGGGAACGCCGAAGGCCCAGGAGCACATAGCCTCCATCGACCGCTGGAAGGATTACCGCGTCATGGTCCTCGATCGCGGCGGCGGCGGCGCGCAGATGCCCGCGCCGAAGTGCAGGACAGTCCGCGCCAATCAAAATCACCGGCTCGCCTGACGACAGTGCGCGGGCCGCGGCGCGCCCGAGCCGCTCGCCAAGGTCGCCACTGCCTTGGTCGGTAAAATGAAGCTGCTCGGCCGGCAGCAGGCCGGCCCAGGCAGCATCCCCGGGGCCTGGCGTGGCACATAGTTCCGCTATTCCCAGGTTTGCAGAAAGCGCCTCGATGACGGTGGCGCGCAGCATGTCGCGCGCAAGCTCTGCGGCCCCATCCTCGCCCAATGCCGGAACCAGTCGAGTTCTTTGCCTGTCCCGCCACTGGGGCCTTGGCGAAGATGATGATTCGCGCAGCGCTCAACACCGGCGCCACCGATGATAGCGCTCGGCGAGCGCCAGCACTCGCTCCGGCTTGTGCGCCTTTTTCCACTCGCCGGCAGCATATTTGTTCGCTTCCGCCATGGTCGGATAGGCGTGGATCGTGCCGAGCACCTTGTTGAGGCCAAGGCCGTGCTTCATCGCCAGCACATATTCCGCCAGCATTTCGCCGGCATTGTGCGCCACGATGGTTACGCCCAGTATCTTGTCCTTGCCGGGGCGGACGAGCAATTTCACAAAGCCGCGATTAGCGCTCTCCGTGACCGCGCGGTCGAGGTGGCCGATGTCGTAACGAATTGTTTCGTAGGGCGTGCCCTGCTCATCCGCCATCGCCTCGGTCAGGCCAACATGCGCGACTTCCGGATCGGTGTAGGTGACCCACGGCAGGACCGAATAGTCGGTGCGAAACTTCCGGAAGATGCCGAACAGGGCGTTGACCGAGGCATACCAGGCCTGATGCGCGGCGAAGTGGGTGAACTGGAACGGGCCCGCGACGTCGCCGGCCGCGAAGATGTTCGGATAAACCGTCTCGAGATAGTCGTTGGTGACGACGGTCTTGCTGGTCTCGATGCCGAGCTCTTCAAGTCCGTAGCCGGTCAGCCGAGCCTTGCGTCCGATCGCAACGATGATTTCGTCAAACGCAATTTCGACCTCGGCCGCACCCGAGCGCGCGATCAGGTTTTTACCTTCGCACCGTACCGCTTCGTGACCGGTGAGGATGGTGACGCCCTCCGAGCGCAAGGTGTCAGCGATGAAGTCAGACACGTCCTCGTCCTCGCGCGGAAGGATGCAGGGGCCACTTTCGACTTGAGTCACTTGCGCGCCGAGGCGGGCGAAGGCCTGCGCCATTTCGGTCCCGATCGGTCCGCCGCCGATGATCACGATCCGCTCGGGCAACTGGTCGCGGTCGGAAAGCGCCTCCCACATCGTATCGCTGGTCAGGTATCCGGCTTCCTCCAGCCCCGGAATATCGGGAACCAGTGGCTCCCCTCCGGCGGCGATCACGATCGAGCGCGTCGTCATCCGATCGCCCCCTTCGATCTCCACCGTCCATGGATCGACGATGCGTGCGTAGGCAAGCCGCACCTCGACGCCGAGCGCGGTGTAGCGCTCGACGCTGTCGGCGAGCTCGATCTCACGGATGATGGCGTTGATCCGCTCCATCACCGCGCGGAAGCGGAAGCGCGGCTCGGCGGGTTCGAGGCCATAGACATCGGCACCGCGCATTTCGTGCGCAGCTCGCGCGCTGCGGATCAGCGCTTTCGACGGCACGCAGCCGGTGTTGAGGCAGTCACCGCCCATCTTGTTGGCTTCGATCAGCGTCACCTTGGCGCGCACCGTCGCGGCGATGTAGGCGGTGACGAGCCCGCCTGCGCCGCCACCGATGACAATCAGATTGCGGTCGAAGCGGCGAGGCCGTTTCCAGCCCTTGTAGACTTGGCGCCGCTTCCACCAGCCAAGCGTCGCCTTGGCGATCAGCGGGAAAATGCCGAGCAGCACGAGCGAGCCGATCAGCCCAGGCGAGAGGATGTCGCTTGTGCTCTCGATCCCGGCAAGGTGCGTCCCCGCATTCACATAAACGATGGTGCCGGCGAGCATTCCCACTTGGCTAACGACATAGAATGTCGCGAGACGCATTGCCGTGAGGCCCATCGCCAGGTTGATTAGAAAGAAGGGAAATGCGGGAATTAGCCGGAGCGTGAGCAAATAGAACGCGCCGTCACTCGCGATGCCCTTGTCGATTGCCTCGACGCGTTTGCCAAAGCGGCCCCTGACCCAGTCGCGCAGGATATAACGCGAGGAGAGAAAGGCGAGGCTCGCGCCGATCGCCGATGCGAAGGACACGATAATCGTGCCGAGCAGCAGCCCGAAAATTGCGCCGGCCGCTAGCGTCATGATCGCTGCGCCCGGCAGCGATAGCGCGGTCACGGCGATATAGAGAATGAAAAAGCCGCCGATCGCCGCGACTGGCCGCTGCTCGACGAAGCCCGCCAGTTCCGCCTGCCGCGCCTTGAGCGCTTCGAGGCTCAGGTAGGAGGCGAAATCAAATAGAAAGAATACCGCGACTGCTGCGGCGATGAGCAGGACAAGAGCGGATCTTGCCGTAACCGGCACCTTTTACCGCGCTCATGTGCAATACCCGCCCAAGCAGCTATCCTTGAGGTTCATGTGCGCCTTTCCGGTTGGCGAGATAAGAATCGAGCGACAAGCGGTCGAATTCGCGAAAGGCGATCAGCACCAGCGTCGCAGCCGCCACTGCGATCGACGGGAAAAACAGGATCTGGCTGTCTTCGCGGCTTAACAGCCACATTCCCAGAGGGTCGACCAGGTAGCGCCAAAGCATCAGCGCACCCGGAATTAGAATGATTGCCTGAAGCGAGTAAACCAACAGGCGAAAAAGTCCGATCACGACCATCGCGCCGATCACCATCTCGGCGACGCCAAAAGCGATCTGGAGCGTCTGCATGTCGAGCAGGCCGAAGTAATATTTGTTCGCGAGACCGGGGCCAGTTTCCGGGGTCAGCACGCGCAACGATCCCCACAGAACGAGCAGCAGGCCGGTGCCGGCACGCAGCCCGAGCAGCGACCAGGACCTCAGGGGCAAAATCATCATTGTGCGAATTCTCCAGTTGGACCCGGAGCCTGTTGCGCAGGCCCGCAAGCAAAAGTTACGCCGGCGAAAGCGTTCGCCGATTGAGCAGTGCGGTGGCGCCGACGACGACGGCGATCGCTACCAAATGAACCGCGAGATCGACGAAGGTCACCGCGAACGGATGGAAGAACTGCAGGAGGAACGCCGCCAGCGCCGCGGTCGCGAGCCCGCCGAGAAGCGCGACCGGAAGCGGGTCGATCGGCCGTGCGCGCGCCAGCAGCCAGACCAGCGTCGCGCCGAGCGGAAGGCTCACGCCGAGGATGAAGATGAGGCAATGGAAACTGTCTCCGACCTCGAGCCCCGAAGACCCGCTACGCATCAGGTCGCGGTAGCAGCCGGCGCCGCTCAGCAGCAGCCACGCCGCGAATGGGGCAATCGGGGCGAGCAGCCAGCGCCTCGACCGGCCCGGGATCGCAACCAGGAACGCACCGGCAACGGCCAAGAGACCGGTAGCGAGCATGGCGATCATTTCGAGCGCCAGCATCTCCGTCCGGCCATCGTAGCGCGCCAGCATCAGCCCAACGTCCGCGAGAAAATAGACGGCAATCCCGGCGACAAGCGCGACGAGAGCAAGCCACCCGGCCGCGCGAAACACCGGCGGCCTCAGTGGCTTAACCGGACGGGCGTCGGCGGCAAGCGTGTCGATCAGCGCATCCACCCGGTTCATTCCCGCGGCTCCCTTGACAGGGCGTGCCGCACCTTCTTCATCGCGCGGTGAATGTTGACCTTGAGCGCGGCAACCGACTGGCCCGACACCGAGGACGCTTCAACCAGCGACATTTCCTTCAGCTTGACCAATTCGAGTGCCTCTTTCTGGCTGGGCGAAAGGTCGCTGGTCATCTGCTGGAGGACCTGCGCCGTATCTACCGCATCCTCATGGTTCGCCCGGGGATCGGCAAAGGTTTCATAGGCTGGTTCATTATGCACTTCCTGCGCCCCGATCCGCCCGCGTCGGCGCATCGCATCGATCGCGCGGCGGGTGGCGATCGCCGCCAGCCACGGCTTGACCGGGCGGCCTGACTCATAAGTGTGGCGGACCCGGTGGACGGTCGAAAAGCGCATCCTGGACCACGTCATCTACGTCATCAGTCCAGCGGCCGCTGTTGCGCACGACCGCGCGGATGAAGCGGCGTCACCGACGTCAGGAACAAGCGATAGGCTGCCGCGTCACCCGTCTGGGCGGCGGACAGCAATTCGCCCCAGCTTTCGTCGGCTTTGCGGCCCTCGATTGTCGAATCTCCCGTTCAGGGGCTCGCGCCTAATGGCAATGTAACCTGAAAGCGGCCTTCACCGAAATAGCTTCCGACGACATCCAGAAAAGACCATCATGGAAACGAACTCGAGCAAAAGAACATTCCTTGGAAGCGCGGCCGCAGCGGTCGGCGCGATCTTCCTTCCTGCCTGCGCCAAGCGCGGTGAGGCCAAAGCTGCCGAGCGCTTCGAGGTCACCAAAACCCCGGCCGAGTGGAAGCGCCAGCTCGGTTCTGCGCGCTATGCCGTCCTGCGCGAAGAGGACACCGAGCGCGCCGGCTCCTCGGCACTCGACAAGGAAAATCGCAAAGGCACCTTTGTCTGCGCGGGCTGCGCTTTGCCGGTCTATAGCTCGGCGACTAAATTCGACAGCGGGACCGGCTGGCCGAGCTTCAACAGCCACTTCGCCAACGCCGTCCGTACCACGGACGATCGCGGCTTGTTCGCGACCCGAACCGAGGTTCATTGCCGCCGCTGCGGCGGTCACCTCGGTCATGTCTTCGACGACGGCCCGCCGCCGACGGGCAAGCGCTATTGCATGAACGGTCTGGCGATGAAATTCGTACCCGCCTGAGGAAGATTCGTATGCGCAAGATCGTCCCCGTTCTCGCACTGCTCGACCGCCGCCTGTTCGTCGCGGCGAAGCGTCCCCCGCGCAACCGACGCCGGCCGCGCCCGCAACCGCAGTTTTCGCCGGCGGCTGCTTTTGGTGCACCGAAAGTCCGATTTCGACAAGATCCCGGGAGTCCTCTCAACCACGTCCGGCTATACGGGTGGCCGAGTCGCCAATCCGACCTACAAGCAGGTTTCGGCTGGCGGCACCGGGCATATCGAGGCGGTCGAGTGGTCTACGACCCACGGCGGGTCAGCTATGCGGAGCTCGTCCGGCGTTTTCTCCCGACGATCGACGCGCTGACGCGCGGCGGGCAGTTCTGCGACCGCGGCGACAGCTATCGCCCGGCGCTGTTCGTCGCCAATGCCCAGGAACGGCAGACCGCCGCCGCGGCGCTAAAGGCGGTCCACTCGCGGATCAGCGAGCCGCTGGCGGTCGCGCTCCTTCCAGCCGCCCGCTTCTGGCCGGCCGAGGGCTATCACCAGGATTACTACAAAGGAATCCGATGCGCTATAAATATTATCGCTGGAGTTGCGGGCGCGACCGCCGGCTCAAGGAGCTTTGGGGCTGAACCACGCTTACTCCCTTTGCAGACCTTAAGGCGGCTCCGCTGGCATCGGGGAAGTTCGTGGATCCTGCGTGGACCGCAAAGGGCGAAGCGCGGGCGACGGTGACGCTTGGCCAGCTGCGAACGCTGTGGCTCAATACCGGGACATTGTGCAATCTCGCCTGCAAGAGCTGCTATATCGAAAGCTCGCCGCGCAACGATGCGCTGGTCTACCTGACGCTGGGGGAAGCCGAGCGCTTCATGGACGAGTTCGCGGGGCCGATCGAGGTCGGGTTCACCGGCGGCGAGCCGTTCATGAACCCGGACATCATCGCGATGCTCGAAAGCGCTTTGTCGCGCGGCCACCGGGTGCTGGTCCTGACCAATGCCATGCGCCCGATGCGCCAGCACGAGGCGCAACTGACAGATCTCGCCATGAGGTATCCCGCGACGCTGACGCTGCGCGTCAGCCTCGACCATCATTTGCAGGCGGTGCACGAGGCCGAGCGCGGTCCGCTCAGCTGGGAAAAGGCGATCGACGGATTGTGCTGGATTGCGAGCAACGGAATTCGCTTCGCGATCGCTGGACGGCTGCTCCCGGGTGAAAGCCAGCCCGAAGCTCGCGCCGGCTATGCGCTGCTGTTCGCCCGCGTCGGCCTGCCGCTTGATGCCCACGACCCCGCCGACCTGGTGCTGTTCCCTGAAATGGACGCTGCCGCCGACGTGCCCGAGATCAGCCAGGGATGCTGGGATATTCTCGGCCTGACGCCGGCCGTCGCGATGTGCTCGTCGAGCCGGATGATTGTTCATCGCAAGGGCCGCGCGGCGGCCGAAGTCGCCGCCTGCACGCTGCTGCCGTACGACGAGCAATTC
>CAVYKA010000002.1:0-142630 GCA_963768995.1 uncultured Alphaproteobacteria bacterium
CTGGATTTCGCTCGCCAGTGTAGTGCGCGGCATTGAGGACGAGTTTTCCATCCCGCTCGACCGCCGCGGCATTCGCCTTCTTCTCGACGACGGCGTCGCCGGTGCGCATGTTCATGCAGACGAATCGGGACTGACCCTTGCCCTGCGTAACCTCATCCGCAACGCGATCGACCACTCGCCCGAAGATGCAGCGGTGCGAATTGCCGTCCAGACCGAAGGCCGAGCCGGAAAGATTATTGTCGTCGACCAAGGCCCCGGAATTGCGCCTAGCGAGCTGCCACAAATCCGCGACCGCTTTGTCCGCGGCAGCCGTGCCAAGGGTCCGGGAAGTGGGCTTGGCCTTTCAATCGTCGATCTGGTTTCAGCGCGGTTCGGCGCGGAACTCCAACTGGCAAACCGGGCGGAAGGCGGGCTCGAGGCCACACTCAATCTCCCCGCCGGGGCGATCCGTATGCAGCCATAAGGTTCACTTAAGCCCTTCCCCGCATTGGCTCCATCCCTTCGGAGCCCAGCCTCATGAAACACCTTATCCTCGCCGCGTTGCGGCGCATTCGCATCTACTGCGGCGTGGCCGGCGCCCAACCGGTTTCGCAGCAAGCCGCGCGAATCGCGGCGGAAGTACATGCGTTTCATGGTTACCGCCGCGCACAGCCGTTCTGGACTCCTGGCGCAGCGCAGGCGCTAATCCACCTCCTCGACACAAGCAGCGTTGATGGTCTTTCACCCGCGACCTATCGCACCGACGGCCTACGGCGCCTCGTTGCCCGGACCTTTGCGGACCCAAGGCAGGACCGCCGGCCCATGGACCTTGCTCTTTCGCACGCGTTCGTCAGCTTCGCCGCCGACCTCGCCAATGCCGCAGACACAGGCGTCGTCTACGTCGATCCGGCTGCCCGGCCGCGTCCAGTACGCCCCAACATCCTCCTTCTGCGCGCCAGCGAAAGTGGTTCAGTGCAGCGCTACATCGAGACGCTGGCTTGGATGAACCCCGTATACGCGCGGCTCCGCAGCGAATTGGTGGGACAAGCGTCCGATCCGCGCGCAAGCGGCTCCTCGCGATTAACTTGCAGCGCGCTCGAGCTCTGCCCCGCGGACCCGGGCGTTACATCCTCGTCAACATCCCTGCAGCCCGGCTTGAAGTGCGAGAAGGCGATCGCGTTCTCGAAGGCATGAAAGTGGTGGTGGGCTTGGAACACACCCAGACCCCGGTGATGGCGGGGATGATGCGGTACGCCATCCAAAATCCGTCGTGGCATATTCCGCCCGACATCACGCGCGCCAAGATTGCCCCACGGGTGATTGCAGAGGGGGCGGCATATCTTGCTTCGCGACTATGAAGTGCTGTCAGATTTCTCTGCCGCAGCCCGGGTCCTAGTCCTGCCACCGTTGACTGGAAAGCAGTTGCCCAGGGAAAGACCGAGGCGTTTGTCAGGCAGAAGCATGGACCGACGAGCGGACTTGGCGACATCGTTTTCAAATTCCCGAACGAGATGGGATTTTCCTTCATGACACCCCTGGCAAAGCGTTGTTCCAGAAGGATGATCGGCTCGCCAGCGCGGGCTGCGTTCGCCTTGAAGATGCCGAGGGCCTATCCCGTTTGCTGCTCGGAAATGACTCTCGATCGCAATTCCAAAGAGACCGATAGATATGTGCCGTTGCCGCGACCTGTTCCGGTTTATCTTTCCTATCTCACCGCTACGCCGGTGGGAGATGACATGGTGGAACACCGCGACATCTACAACAAAGATCCTCGATCCTCATGACCTAGGAATGGCGGGCAAAGGGACCTGAGGACCAATGCAGCAATTTCAGTGAAACGCGCTGAAGCTGTTCGCCCCTCGTTTCGCAAACTGATGAGGTATTCCGCCTTTTGCCATCAGTCAGGCGCGTGATGTCCCCCCGAAGCAACTCAGACTGAGCCCCCAACGAGGCGGTGACGCTAACGTCGGTTTTCGACCCATTCCGGACATTAGCAGTTCAGACTGACATCGCTGCGGTGATCGCATTAATAAGCGAACAGTTGGCAGATTGACTCCTAGTCATGTTGAAGCCTCCCGCCCAAAAAAGGATATATCCATGGCTGTCGCAAAAACTTTGGAAATCATCTCTAGCTCAACCGAAAGCATTGAGGCTGCCGTTCGTGATGGTCTAGCGAAAGCGGGAGAAACGGTTCACGGCATCCAAGAAGCTTGGGTACAAGGAACCAAGGCGGTCGTACGCGAAGGCAAAGTTGCCGAATGGCGAGTCACGCTGAAGATTACGTTCATTGTTACATAGGCTCGACGGTAGGCTGTAATTTGTGCCCGAAAAGAATGGCGAGATCGCCGCGATGATCACGGAACGGAACCTGCTTGATTCGGTCGGCGTAGACGAGGCGTCATTCGATCATACTATCGTGACAAGGCAGTGGTAGCACGCCGTCGAAACAGCAGGCGTCGATGAAGGTGGGCACCGGCAAGAAACTCTCCAGCCGTGCAGCGTGGCTGTTCTCGCAGGTTCGCAAGCAAATCTGGTTTCGTTCGGCCCTGTTCAGCCTTGCCGCCATCCTTACCGCTGCCATATCCGCCTTGGCAGGAGGATTGATCCCGTTCGACCCGAGCCTTTCGCTGGCATCCGGCTCCGTCGAAAGTATCCTGACGGTCATTGCCGGCAGCATGCTTGCAGTGACGACCTTCTCGCTCTCGATCATGGTATCAGCGTACGGGAGCGCGACGTCCAACGTCACTCCCCGCTCGACCAAGGTCCTGCTTGCCGATCCTACCGCCCAGAATACGCTTTCCACCTTCCTCGGCAGCTTCCTCTTCGCAATTGTCGGTATCATCGGCTTATCCGCTGGTTTTTATGATGACCGCGGACGGATCCTTCTATTCTTCGCAACACTGATCGTCCTGGCGATCATCACCATCGCTTTGTTACGTTGGATTGACCAACTCGGTCGCTTCGGGCGAGTGGGCGATACGATCCGTCGGGTAGAGCAGGCGGCGCTACCCGCCCTGCAGTCGGCGGCGCGGACTCCAGGATTGGGTACTCTTCCACCGCGCCCCGTCCCTGCCGATTACCGGGCAATATTCGCGAAGCAGGTCGGGTGCATCACCCACGTCGACGTCGGCAAACTTGATCGGCTGGCGGCGGTCCAAGGCTGCACGGTTCATCTTTGCGCCTTGCCAGGATCGTTGGTTCACGAGGGCCGCGAAGTGCTGTCGATTCCGGCGGTGGTGCCGGACGACATTGCCGAACAGATGCGCGCGACTATCACAGTCGATCGGTCTCGCGAGTTCGAGCAGGATCCGCGCTTCGGTCTGGTAGTGTTGGCAGAGATTGCGTCGCGCGCCATGTCGCCTGCGGTGAATGACCCAGGAACGGCGATTGACGTCCTTGGCAGCATTCTACGCTTGTTCACCGAATATTCGAAAGCCCAGGACGAGCGCGAAGAACCGGCTTGTGCTAACGTAACGGCCCCGAACCTGGAGATCGAAGATCTGATGCAAATGGTGTTTGATCCCATTTCCCGCGATTCCAGTTCCAACCTAGAGGTTGTGGGCAGGATTCTTTTCATCCTAGCGGCGCTCTCGAAATCAAGTCCGACTCTTTTCAAATCACCAGCACAAAAGCTCGCGTGTCGTGCAATGAGAATGGCAACAGATGCCGAGACCTCGACTTTGTTCCGGGCAGACCTCCGTGCGCTAGCTGTCCGCCATGGTTTCGCGTTAGATGCTCCCAAATAATCCGGTTCGTTATAACTATTGGAAAAAGCGCGTCTGCGGACGACTTGTCACGCCGTAACCTTCAAAAGTCGATCTCATTAACGTCCTCATTTGTGACGCCAGCGTTCGGTTGGCGGGTACCGAGATCGCGCACCTTGATCTTGTCGCAGCCGTGCGGAACGCAATAGCCTGTTAAGTCAGATACCCATTCGTTGGCGACTCTAGCTACTGTGACTGCGAGCTCTAACGGCACTTTCGGCGGCGCGAGAACGCAGTAGAAGAAAAGCTAAATGTCCGCTTTCCACCCATTGCGGGCGCTAGCGACTAACGTCCGCTTTCGACCCAATGCGGACTTTGCCCTTTGTTAGGCTAGCTTCGGAATGCTGGTGTTGAACGTTTTCATTATTGCCCAAAAGCAACATCGCGCTGTCATCTCAAATTGGCTCACTTGTGCTGGCACGGTAAAGATAGGAGAGCAAACCAATGGTCTTCCTTCGCTCATCCAAAACGCTTATATTGACATTCTTCGCAATCTCGATCGCGGGACCTGGGACCGCGACTGTGCCCATCACGATCGCTCCGACTGGACATGCCATGGTTCCAGTCACAGGTCCTTTCGGCGAAGAGCTTTTTGTATTTGACACCGGTGCTGAAGGCACCGCTCTCTATGCAGATTTCGCCAACGATGCGGCGCTTCCGTCAGCTGGCCGGGAAACGCTACAGGGCCAAACCGGCATGAGCGAGCTGCCGCTGCTTCAAATCTCCAGTCTAACGGTCGATGGGCAAACGGTGGGTCCGTTGGCCGCCATGCGCTTCGATCGAAGGGCCGACAACGTTCGTCTGCCGGGTGTCGTAGGTCTCGACATGTTCGGTCACCTAGCGGTGGATTTCAATCTTCCCGCAAAACAGCTCACGCTGATGCCGACGGGAACTCCGCCCGTCGGGCTAACGGCTGCTCCCGTCATTGCGACGCCGACCCTTGGCAATTTACTTACCATCCCAGTCCCGATCGGGAAAACGATCGCAATCGCGGTGATTGATACCGGCGCCCGCAAGACACGAATTAACTGGAAACTTGCCCACCAGCTTGGGCTTGAGCCGAGCAAGCTCACAAAAGGCGACCCCATTCAGGGGGCTACCAATAACGAAGTTTCGACCGCCAGCGGCGAAATTACCGGCGTCATTCTTGGCAACCGACACCTTGCAAGGGCACCGGTGCTGGTTGCTGATATACCAGTTTTCGATGCATTCGGCGTGGCGGACAGGCCCGCGATCATCCTCGGCCTCGATTGGCTAGAAACAACCCGCATGGTCGTGGATTTCCCAGCTCGGCGAGTTTGGTTTCAAGCATCTGACTGAATCAGACTGCGCCAATGCCGAGCGGAGTTGGTAAGTTTTTCAATTGGCCGTTGGCGAGCCAATTCGGCAAAGGTCCATTCGTCCAATTTATCGCGGTATGATCCGGCACAAGGGCGTACTTCATCCGGGCCAACATCCGCCGATCGTCGATGAAGCGCTGTTCGACGAGGTGCAGCACACGCTCGATGCCAACCGGCGACGCCATGCCCAAAATAAGATGGCGCGCACGGCCGCAAGCCCCAGCGCTCCGTTGACCGGGCGGATATTCGACGCGGCGGGACAGCCGATGTCCCCCACGGCCTCCCAGGGCAAGCTCGGCAAGCGCTATCGCTATTACGTCTCCACGCCGCTCCAGAAAGGCAGCAAAGGTCAGGGCGGCTTCGGCGTGGCCGATAACCTGATTCGCCGAATTCCGGCCCAGGCGCTCGAGCGCCAGCTCGCGGCGCTCCTTGCCCGGTTGGTGCCCGGCCACCGCAAGGATCCGCTGTCGCTACCCTTGCGGATCGAGGTTCATGCGCATTCCGTTCATCTCGTCCTACCCAAGTCGGCCTGCCCGGGCATCCAGGCCCGGCTCACCAGCGACGAGCGGATCGAGGACGACGTCACCGATCTCAAGGCACTGCGGCTGATAGCTGCGGTGCGCATTGGTAATCGCCGCGGGCGAACCGAGATTCGGTCTGCCGCGATCCGGACCTCGACCAAGGACCCGGTGCTCATCGGCGCACTCCAGCGCGCCCACGCCATGATCGACCTCGACGCCCGCCATCTTCCGGTCTGCCGCAAGTCCCCCGCAACCCAGTATGGCCGCCGCCTGCTTGCGCTGGCGTTCCTTGCGCCCGACCTCCAGCGAGCCATTCTCGACGGCACCCAGCCAGCCGATCTGACGCTGGACCATTTGATGGCCAAGCCCCTGCCTGCCGACTGGGGCGCGCAGCGCCAACTCTTCGACCACATCTGATTGCAAATGCCACGCTCGGCGAGCGTCCTTCCGCACGCCTCCTTTTCACCTTGAAAAAATCCGGCGGTGCCGATTTGGGGGCGTTAAGAAGGATTTTTTTTAAGCGGAGGCACTGTAGGATTGGCAGTTTTCTGGGGCCAAATTCGCGAGCACTGTACGCGACGCCTTCGCAAAGGTGGTTGTTGGCCGAAAGGTTTACAGCATCAAACCGAGGTGCTCGAAAGCAGCAAAGAGTAGGTCTCGGCGGGAAGCTTTCGAGCAACCGCTGCGCATCCGCCTCCAAGGTCGCCGCAATGAAATAAGTCGCTAGTCTCGGTGTTCGGTTTGGCCTGAATTTTCCGCAGATATTAGCGCCCTACACAAAACCGTGGGAAACGAGTGGAAATTCAAGCATTTAGGTGGCGGAGCGGGAGGGATTCGAACCCTCGATACGCTTTTGGCGTATACTCACTTTCCAGGCGAGCGCCTTCGACCACTCGGCCACCGCTCCGCATTTCGCTGGAAGGCCGCGCATGTAGGCAAGCCGGCGCAGCGGGGCAACCTTGCTAGGGCCCGCGCCCAGCCCCTATGCGCATCGGCGATGCGCCGCTTCGGACCCCCGCCTTCCGCCGACGAAATTGAGGCCATCGCGCGCGCCGCGCTGGCCGCGCTGCCTAATGAGTTTCGCGACAGCCTCGGCGACATCGTGTTTCAGGTCGAGGATTTCGCCGACGACCAGACACTGCGCGAAATGGGCATCGACGACCCGTTCGACCTCAGCGGCCTCTACGAAGGCGTGCCGCTGACCGAGCGCAGCGTCGAGCAATCGGGCACCTTGCCCGAGCGAATCCGCCTGTTCCGCCGCCCCATCCTGGATGAATGGAGCGACGGCGAAGAGACGCTCGAACATCTCGTCGCGCATGTCCTGATCCATGAGGTCGGCCATCATTTCGGCTTCAGCGACGAGGACATGCACGCGCTTGAGGAAGGGATCGCGTGAAGCCGTTGCTGCGCTTCGAGGGCGTCGCGCTGCGCCGCGGCGGGCGTTTGCTGTTCGAAGGTCTCGACCTCGTGCTCGGGCCGGGTGAGGCGCTGCTTGTGCGGGGGCCGAACGGCAGCGGCAAGTCGAGCCTGATCCGCCTCGCCGCCGGGCTGCTCGCGCCCGAGCGCGGCCGCGTCGAGTGTTCGGAGCTTGCGCTCGCTGACGAGAATGATGCGCTCGACCGCGAACTCCCGCTTGGACGCGCGCTGGCGTTCTGGGGCACCGGCGCCCTCGACCCGCTCGGCCTATCCCACCTGCGCGACGTGCCCGTGCGCTTGCTGTCGTCGGGTCAGCGAAAGCGCGCGGCGCTCGCGCGAGTGGTAAATTCCGGAGCGCCGCTGTGGCTGTTGGATGAGCCCTTCAACGCGCTCGACGATGATGCCGCGGACCGGCTCGACGCGCTAATTTCACAGCATCTCGCGCAGGGCGGCGCATTGCTTGCCGCGTCGCATCAGCCGGTTGCCGGGATCGCGCGCACGCTGGAACTCGCGCAATGATCGCCAAGCTCATCGCGCGCGACCTGCGCCGCGGCCTGACCGGCTCGGCGTGGCTGCCCGCCGCGTTCTTCGTCATCGTCGCGGCGCTGGTGCCGTTCGCGGTCGGCCCCGACGCGCGTCTGCTTGGGCGGATCGGCGGCGGGATCCTGTGGGTCGCAGCGCTGACCGCCGCGCTGCTGCCGATCGAGCGCCTGGTGGAGCCCGACCGCGCCAGCGGAACGCTCGATCAGCTAAAGCTCCATGGCCTTGCCGAGGAAAGCGTCGCCGCCGCCAAGATCGCCGCCCATTGGCTGAGCTTCGCGCCGTTGCTGCTGCTTGCCGCTGTGCCGGCTTCGGCCTTGCTCGGGATGGATCAGGAGATGCTGGTCCGTGCCGAAATCGCGCTGGCGATCGGGACGCCCGGCCTCGCGGCGCTGGCCGTCGCGGTCGCCGCCGTTACCGCGGGCCTGCCGCGCGCATCGTCGCTTGCCGGCCTGCTATTGCTCCCGCTCGCGGTGCCGCTGCTGATTTTCGGCGCCGCCGGTGCGTTGCTGCTCGAAGCGGCGGTGTCCCTGCTGCTTACCGCCGGCGCGCCGTTCGTCGCGGGGGCCGCGATCCGCGCGTCGCGGACCTAGCGGCTCCAGCGCGCGAAAATTGCGGTCGGCAGGAGCAGCCCGCGCGCTTCTTCGCGCACCGCCATTTCACCCATCTCCACGCTCCCGCCGAGGTCGGCGAATAGCTGGCCGACGAGCTCGCCGATCGCCAGCGCCGACATCCGCACCGCATAAACGGTCAGCACGAGGAAGCGGCTGTCGCCGTCCATCAGCTTGCGGCAGTCGGCGAGCAGCGGCGCGAGATGCTCCTCCAGCCGCCACACTTCGCCCTCAGGCCCGCGCCCGAATTTAGGCGGATCGAGCAAGATGCCGTCGTAGCGCCGGCCGCGCCGCACCTCGCGCGCGGTGAACTTGGCGGCATCGTCGACCATCCAGCGGATCGGCCGTTCGGCCATCCCCGACAGCGCGGCATTGGCCTTGCCGCCTTCGACCGATTTCTTCGACGCATCGACATGGACCAGCCGCGCACCCGCGTCGCTCAGCTGGAGTGAGCCGACCCCGGTGTAGCCGAACAGGTTGAGCACATCGGCGTCAGCGGCGCGCTCGCGCATCCAGTCCCATTGCGGGGCCATGTCGGGAAAGAAACCGAGGTGGCGGAACGGCGTCAGCGAGGCGTGGAAGCGCACATTGCCGCGCGCCAGCGGCCAGTCGCGCGGCACCGGCCTGTGCTCGACCCAGCGCCCGCCGCCCTCCTCGTCCGATCCCGGGACGAAGGTCGCGTCCGGGTCCCAGTCGGTTCGCGCCGGCGCCCACATCGCCTGCGGCTCCGGGCGCACGACCGTCACCGGCCCGTAGCGCTCGAATTTCCGCCCATCGCCGCAGTCGATCAGGCCCCAATCGTCCCACGGCTGGGCGACCAGCGTGCGGAGATCGCTCATGCGGCGCGAGCAGCGGGAACGCCGATGCTGGCCCGCGCGACCGGCCCCGCGACGATGCGCGAACCGGCGGCGCGGACGTCATCGAGGGTCACTGCGTCGAGCCTGGCGAGCGTCTCCGATAACGGAACCGGCCGGCCGTGGATGATCGTCCGGCCACCAAGGATGTGCATGGTGCCGGCGCTGGTTTCGCTCGCGTGCAGCAGTCCCGCTTTGGCCTGCATCCGCGCACGGTTGAGCTCCGCCTCGCTGGCGTCGCCGGCGGCGGTCCGGATCACTTGCTCGATCAAATCCAGCGCGGCGAGCGCCTGCGCGGATGCCGTCGCGGCGTAGATCGAAAGGAGGCCGGTGTCGGCATAAGCGGTGACGCTGGCGCCGACCGAATAGGCCAGGCCGCGCTCCTCGCGCAGCTCGTGGAACAGGCGCGACGACGCCCCGCCGCCGACGATGTCGGCGAACAGCCGCGCGGCGAGCATGTCCTCGGCGAACACGCCCGGTGCCTCGAACGCGAGCGTCAGATGCGCCTGCCCGCTGCGGCTCCGAACGCGGCGCGTGCCCGGCGTGAAGCGCGCTTTTTGAGAGCGTTCAGCACCGCCGACAGGAAGCCCCGCAAAATGCTCGTCGGCGAGTGCGACCACCGCGGCATGATCGACCTTCCCCGCCGCGGCGAGGACCAGGTTGCCGGCGCGGTAGCGGCTCGCCTGCCAGCCACGCAGGGTATCGACCCCGATCCGCGCCAGGCTCGCCTCATCGCCGAGCACCGAGCGGCCGAGCGGCTGTCCGGCGAACGCCGCCGCCCATAATTCCTCGAACACCAGGTCGCCGGGCGTGTCGCGCGCTTCGGCCAGTTCCTGCAGCACGACGTCTTTTTCGCGCTCGAGTTCGGCCGCGCTGAAATGCGGGCGCAGGACCATGTCGGCGATCAGTCCGACGCTGAGCGGCACATGCTCGGCGAGCACGGACGCCGTGAAGCTGGTCACGTCCCGCTCGGTGCACGCGTTCAATTCCCCCCCGACGTCCTCAATCGCCTCGTTGAGCTCGCGCGCCGAGCGATCCCCTGCACCCTTGAACAGCATATGCTCGAACAGATGCGCGAGGCCGTTATGCTCATCCGGCTCGTCGCGCGACCCGGCGCCCGCGAACAGGCCGACTGCCGCGGTCTCGGCCCCGGGCATGGCAAGTGTCACCACGCGGAGACCGTTGTGAAGGGTCGTGAGGTGCGTCATTTGACCAGACGCTGGCGCACCGCGAGCGCGTAAATCACCGAGGCCATCAGCGCGAAGACGAACCATTGCAGCGCGTAGGAGCGGTGGTTGTTGGGGATGGCGTCAAGCGAGGGCGGTGCATTTGCCTGAAGCCCCGGAGCGGGGCTCGCGGCGACCAGCCTCATGCGCGAGCGGCTGTCGGGGGCGATGATCCCGCTGACCAGCCCGCCCTTCCATTGGGTCGCCGCGTTGGGGTTTTTCGACCAGCCGATGACGACACTCATTCCCGGCCCTTCGGCGCCGGTCGCGCAATCGGCGATGTGGGCATAGCCAGGCTCGCCGGAAACATTCTGGCCGGCCACCGCGCGCCGGGCGACGACGCGCAGGCAGTTGGCCGTAGCATGGCGGAAGAGCGGCAGATCGGCATCGCGCAGCGGGGTGGTCGGCCACGCGATCGGCGGCATATTCTGCGCCGCGGAGTAGCGCGCGATCAGCGAGTCCTTCTCCTGCGCCCGCCGCAGCTGCCACAGGCCGAGCCCGATCATCACCGCGACCGCGGCGAGCACGATCAGCGTCGGGACCAGCGGCAAACGGCGGATCATGGTACGATCCGCCCTTCGCGGGCGCGGTGGCGATATTCTTGCGCTAACAGCCATGCCTTGCCGACGCGCAGGCCGCCGATGGTCAGTCCAGCGGTGACGGGCACCCAGATCAGGTGCACCCACCAGGGCGGCTCGACCGACGCGTCCAGCATCAGCGCCGCCACCGTGACGATCGCGCCGACGATGAAAATGAGAAAGGCTGCCGGACCATCGCCGACGTTGAACGCGTCGAAGTCGAGCCCGCAAGCGCGGCACTTGGGCGCGAACCTGACCATTCCGGCGAACAGGCTGTGGGCACCGCAGCGCGGACAGTTGCCGCCAATGGCAAGGCCGAGCGGCGAGCGCCCATCCCGCCCGTCATCGGCCATGTCAGCCGTGGACCGGCGCGCCCCAGCCGCCCCAGACATAGATGGACACGAACAGGAACAGCCACACGACGTCGACGAAGTGCCAGTACCAGGCGGCCGCCTCGAACCCGAAATGCTGCTTGGGCGTGAAGTCCCCCTTGTATGCGCGGATCAGGCAGACGCTGAGGAAGATCGTTCCGACGAGCACGTGGAAACCATGGAAGCCGGTCGCCATGAAGAAGGTCGAGCCGTAAATGCTGCCTTTGAATGCAAACGGCGCGTGGATGTACTCGTAGGCCTGGACGCAGCTAAACACGATCCCGAGCAGGATAGTCAGCCAAAGCCCGGTCTTCAGCCCCTGCCGGTCACCGTGAATGAGCGCGTGATGGGCCCAGGTGACGGTCGTCCCGGAGCACAGCAGAATCAGCGTGTTGAGCAGCGGGAAGCCGAACGGGTCGAGCACTTCGACACCCTTGGGCGGCCACACCCCGCCGACCGCCTCGACCGGCGAGGGGAACAGGGATGCATCGAAGAATGCCCAGAACCAGGCGAGGAAGAACATCACTTCCGACGCGATGAACAGGATCATCCCGTAGCGAAGGTGAAGCTGCACGACCGGCGTATGATGCCCGCTGTGCGCCTCGGCCCTGGTGTTCGACCACCAATTGTACATCGTCACCAGGACCCCGAGCAGGCCCAGCGCGAAGATGAAATTGCCATAGGCATTGTCGTGCCACGACATCACCAGTCCGCCGAACAGCAGGCCAGCGGAGACCGCGCCGATCAGCGGCCACGGATCGGGATCGACCAAATGATAATCATGGTTCTGCGACGCGGCCATTGATGCGGCTTTCCTCGTGCTTGGCGTTGCTGCGGCCTCTAGCCGCCCGACGCCTTAGTTTCCACCGGGTAAAATGTGTAGCTCAACGTGATCTCGTCGATGTGCCTGGTCGCCGGATCGGTGGCGAAAGCGGGGTCGACGAAGAAGGTCACCGGCATGTCGACCTTCTGGCCCGGCGCAAGGGTCTGCTCGGTAAAGCAGAAGCACTCGATCTTCCTGAAATATTTGCCGGTCGCATCGGGGCTGACGTTGAACACCGCCTCGCCGGTCGAGGGGCGACCCGACAGGTTCTGCGCGGTGTAGGACATTTGGATGCGCGCGCCGGGCTTGATCCGGACAGTGGTCTGCACCGGCTCGAACCGCCACGGCAGGCCGGGGTGGATGTTGGCGTCGAACCGGACCCCGACCTCGCCCGCAACTGCGCCCGGCGCCTCGCTCGCGCGCAGGGGGGTCCCGTTGAAGCCGGTCAGCTGGCAAAAAGCGCGGTAAAGCGGCACCGAGGCGAACGCCAGGCCGACCATCGCCGCAACCAGCAGCGCCATGGTCAGCGCGGTGCGCCCGTTCTTTTGCGCCAGCGTGCTCACCAGTTGAGCCCCGTCTTGGCCAAGGTGATGAAGAACATCAGCACGGCGAAAGCGCCGAGCAGCCACGCCATGATCCGCGCCCGGGCGCGCTGGCGCCGGACATATTCGGCCTCGGGCTTCACCATGCCAGCCAACGATCGGCGACCAGCGCGGCAAACAATGCGAACAGGTAGAAGACCGAAAAAGCGAACAGACGTTTTTCGGCGGTCATATCGCCAGGCTCCGTAGCGCGGCTGCCGAGCACGCGGGCGGCGAGAATGACGAATATGCCGCTGAGGAGTGCCGCGGCGATGCCGTAAACCGGCCCCGTCAGGCCAAGCGGCCACGGCGCCAAGGCCGCTGCGGCCATCGGCAGGCTGTAGAGGAAGATCTGGCGGCGGGTGTTTTGCACCCCGGCGACGACCGGCAGCATCGGAATTCCCGCCGCGGCGTAGTCCGAGCGGATGAACAGGCTCAACGCCCAGAAATGCGGCGGCGTCCACAAGAAGATGATCGCGAACAGCAGCAGCGGAAGCGGCGCCATCATGCCCGGTTGCGGCGACCCAGCCGATCAGCGGCGGGAACGCTCCGGCGGCGCCGCCGATGACGATATTCTGCGCGGTCCGCGGCTTCAGCCACATCGTGTAAACGATCACGTAAAACAGGATCGAAACCGCCAGCAGCACCGCCGCCAGCCAATTGGTCGCGACCCCCATCAGTACAACCGAGAAAGCGCCGAGCCCGACCCCGAAGTGAAGCGCGGTGCTGCGGTCGAGGCGGCCGGCGGGAAGCGGGCGCTGCGCGGTGCGCTTCATGTGCGCGTCGAGGTCGGCTTCATACCATTGGTTCAATGCGCCGCAGGCTCCGGCCGCGAGCGCGATGCACAGGATCGCGGTGAAGCCGAGCGCCAGCGGCGGCATCACCGGCGCAGCGAGCAGGCCGCACAAGGCGGTAAACACGACCAGGCTCATCACCCGCGGCTTGGTCAGCGCGAGTATGTCACGCCAGTCAGCCGGAAGCGCGGCCGGGCCATTCATCTCCAAAGCGGGCATGGCGGGCGCTATAAGAGGTTGGCGCGGGGAGGAAAAGCCTCGCCGTTGGAGACGGTTCAGCCTGGCTTTGCTAAGCGCGCCAAATGATCATGATTCTCCTCGCTGCCGCCGTCCTCGGCGCTCAAGCCGCCCCCGCTCCCGCCCAGCCGGCAAGTCAAGCCGAGGCTCCCAAGGCGGACCTCGTCCCGGTCGCCATCGAGACCAGCCTCGGCCGGATTGTCGTCGCGATCGACCAGGGCCGCGCGCCGATCACCGCGGCCAATTTCCTGCGCTACGTCGATACCAAGCGATTCGACGGCCAGAGCTTCTATCGCGCGATGATCAATGGTCCCGACGGCGGGCTCATCCAGGGCGGCGTGACGACCGACGCGCGCAAGCTGCTGCCGCCGATCGCGCATGAGCCGACGTCGCAGACGGGCCTCAAGCATGTCGCCGGGGCGCTTTCCATGGCGCGGCTGACTCCCGGCAGCGCCAAGGCCGACTTCTTCATCCTGACCGCTGACATTCCCGGTTTCGACGCCGGCGGACCTGGCGGCGATGCCGATGGCTTCGCGGTGTTCGGCCACGTCGTCGAGGGCATGGACGTGGTCAAGGCGATCTACGCCGCGCCGACCTCTCCGACCAAGGGCGAAGGGGTGATGAAGGGCCAGATGCTCGAACCGCCGGTCAAAATCATCAAGGCGGCACGGGTTAAATAACCGGCCGCCCGAAGCGGCGCGGGCACTAGCGCGGAATTCGCGGCCTCTGCTAGGCATCGCGCCATGCAGACTCCGATCTCGACGCAGATCAGGGCGGAGCGGCGAGCCGGCGCGATACTCATCGCCGCAGCGGCCGTCGCCCTGATTGCGGCCAACAGTCCGGCCTCCGCAGCATACGAGAATTTGCTCCACCTCAAGCTCGGCCCGGTGCTTCCCAATGTCGGCCCACTAACGGTCCACGCGCTTGTCGCCGACGGGCTGATGGCGATCTTTTTCCTGCTCGTGGGAATGGAGGTGAAGCGCGAGTTCATCGAAGGCCGCCTGGCCAACAAGCAGGCGCGCCGGCTGCCCATCATCGCCGCGGTCGCGGGCATGGCGGTTCCTGCACTGGTCTATCTATGCGTCGTCCAGTTCGACCCGCGGCTGGTCCACGGATGGGCCATCCCGACGGCCACCGATATCGCGTTCGCGGTGGCGGTGCTGGGGATCCTCGGCACGCATGCGCCGCCCTCGATCAAGGTGTTCCTGGTCAGCATCGCGGTGGTCGACGACGTCGGCGCGGTCGCGATCATCGCCATCGCCTACACCGAAAACGTCAACACGCTTGCGCTCGGCGGTGCTGCCGCGCTCGTCGGCTTCATGGCGCTGATGAACATGATGGGGGTGCGCCGAAGCTTGCCCTACCTGCTCTGCTTCGCAATCCTGTGGTGGCTGGTCCTCGCGAGCGGCATTCACGCGACCATCGCCGGCGTACTTGCCGCACTGACCATCCCGCTCGGCCCTGGCGAAGAGCATTCGACCCTCGAACATCTCGAGCATCGGCTGCATCCGTGGGTGATGCTGGGGATCGTGCCGCTGTTCGGCTTCGTCAGCGCCGGCGTTCACCTGCCCGCCTTTTCCGCAATTCTCGAGCCGCTGCCACTGGCGATCTTCTTCGGACTGTTCGTCGGCAAGCAACTCGGCGTGTTTGCCGCGGTCCGGATCGGCGATGCGCTCGGCGTGTGCTGCCGGCCCGCCGGGGCCAGCTGGCCGCAGATTTATGGCGCCTCGATCCTGTGCGGCATTGGTTTCACGATGAGCTTGTTCATCGCTGCTATCGCGTCGCCCGACGATCCGCATTTTGTCGATGCCGCCAAAATTGGCACGTTGGCCGGATCGATCATGGCCGCGCTGGCCGGCTGGGCAGTTCTGCGCGCGAGCTCGCCAGTGCCCTGGATCGATGACGACATAGCGGCATCGCTAAGGCTGTTCGGGTTCGAACATCGCCACGATCAAAAGCATGGGATCCCTCAGTCAGACGCCTCGTCGCGCGCGGCATTGTAGAATAGCGCTGCCGAAGCCAGCCAGATGAACAGGAACATGCCCGTGACGCCGATCAGCTGCAGGCGCCACATCGGATGCTCGCCGGCGCCGACGTCGGTAATCAGCGCGATCACCGCGATTGCGGCCTGGACCGCCGCCGCCGCAATCATCGCCTTCCAAAGACCTGCAGCCCGAAAGCGCGCCAGTATCGCGCCCAGTATCGCGACCATGATCACAGCGCCGAACCACAGATTGGCGTCATTGCTTTCGTTAGCGATGATCCCGACCGCGCCGTTGATCCACACCAGCAGGAAACATGCGAGCAGGCCCGCCGCCGCGCCGGCACGGTAAGCGCGGCTGTCCGACTGGCGCACGACCAGCTCGAACGCGCCGCCGATCAGCGCAAACATGGTGGCCGCAAAAACGAAGTCCGAAGCGGTCCACTGGACCTCGTCGCCGAACTGCATCGCGACCAGCGGCAGCAGCAACAGCAGCCCGGCGAGGCCCCATCCCGCGATCCGCCACCGGTTTGCCTGCACCGCCATTGCCTTGCCTCCCGTGATGAACAAGACATGCTGATGGGCCGCCGCGCACATGAGCGTCATGAGCAATCGCTGAGGATTCGCTGAAAAAATGACTGTTGGGACATTCCGCTTCGGCCACTTCCTGCTCGATCCGGACAATCGCCGGCTCAGCCGCGACGGTGCACCGGTCGAACTCAACAGCCGCTATTTCGATGCGCTGGCCTTGCTAGTCCGGGAACCCGGCACGCTGATCTCGAAAGACCGTTTCCTTGCCGAAGTTTGGCGCGGGGTGCCCGTGACCGACGAAGCGCTGACCCAGTGCATCAAGACCTTGCGCCGGCAATTGGGCGATGACGCGGCGGCGCCGCGGTTCATTGAGACAGTGCCCAAGCACGGCTATCGTTTTGTCGCAGAGGTCGACAGCTCGGCCCCCGCTTTCAACGGACTGCGCGATTGGCGGCAGATGCTCATCCTTGGCGGCGCGGGGACGATCGGCGCGGGAATCGCCGGTCTGATCGGCGGTCTGGTCTACGGCTTCGCGGCCGCTTCGCAGACCCTCGAGGCCGGGTCGGGCGCGGTTTCGGTACTGCTGGTGGTGCTGATGGTGACGGTCGCAATGGCGCTGATCGGCGGCCTCGGCGTCGCACTTGGAATCGCGGCGGCGGGACAGATTTCCGGGCGGCCGTGGCAGTTCGCGACCATCGGTGGCGCTCTTGGCGGCCTGGCGGTCGGCGGGATCGCAAAAATGCTCGGCCTCGACGCCTTTAACCTGTTGCTTGGCCGGTCGCTCGGCGATTTCACCGGCCCGGTCGAAGGGCTGATCCTCGGCGGCGGCGTCGGCCTCGGTGCGTGGCTCGCCTTCCGCGGGCGCCAGCGATCGGCCAGGCGAACCGCGGCCATCGCCGCGCTCAGCGGAGCCGCCGCCGGCATGGTAATTCCGCTGTTGGGCGGCCGCTTGATGGGCGGCAGCCTCGACCTGCTGGCGAGCGCCTTCCCCGGATCGCGTCTCCGCCTCGGCGAGGTCGGCAACCTGTTCGGCGAGGCCGGATTCGGGCCGATCACCCAGGTCGTCACGGGAGGACTTGAGGGTGCCCTGTTCGCCGGCTGCATCGTCGGCGCAATGGCGATCGCCTGGCGCGATATGGGCGAAAGCTTTTCAAACTCCCCGCAGTCGGTACATGTCTGAGTTCATGAATAAGCCCATCCTCCTCGCGGCCTTGTTGCCGCTCGCCGCCGTCGCTTCTTGCGCGACTGCTGCCCCGCCGGCCGTGGTCACGGCGCCCGAAACAGCGCCCGGTCCGGACTTCCTCGTCCGCAACGCGACCGCCAGGAACGTCGTCACCACCGCCAGCGGGCTTCAATATTACATTGTGAAATCGGGACCCGCGGCCGGCCGCAGCCCGGTCGACGGGGACACCGTCAGCTTCCATTACGAAGGCAAGCTGACCACCGGCGAGACGTTCGACAGCAGCTTCGAGCGCGGCGAGCCTTTGGTCGGCAGCGTCGGCGATTTCGTCCCGGGCTTTACCGAGGCGTTGAAGCTGATGCGCCCGGGCGACGAGTGGATCGTGTGGATCCCGCCTGCGCTCGGTTACGGCGCCGAGGCCAAGGGCCCGATTCCCGCGAACAGCGTGCTTCGCTTCCGCCTCGAGCTGATCGACGTAACCCCGGGGGCAGCTCCGGCCCCGACCCAATAGGCATCGCGTCCAAACCGAAAAAGGCCGGCCCTTGCACGCGCAAGACCGGCCATTTTGCGCGCGGCCTCGATCCTAGTCGATCTTCGGCAGCGTCGAGAACTGGTGGAACGGCGGCGGGCTCGGCAACGTCCACTCGAGCGTCGTCGCGCCTTCGCCCCAGGGGTTGCCCGGGGCCTTCTTGCCCGCGGCCAATGACCAGAAGATGTTGATGAAGAAGATCGCGACGCCGGCGATGGTGATCATGTAGCCCACCGTCGCCACCTGGTTCCAGTCGGTCCACGCCGGGGTGTAGTCGGGGATACGCCGCGGCATCCCGTCGAGCCCGAGGAAGTGCATCGGGAAGAACACGATGTTCACGCCGATGAACATGATGAAGAAGTGCATCTTGCCGAGCAGCTCATTGTACATTTTGCCGCTCATTTTCGGGAACCAGTAATAGAAGCCGCCGAAGATCGCGAACACCGCGCCGAGGCTCAGCACATAGTGGAAATGCGCGACCACATAATATGTGTCGTGCATGTAATTATCGACCCCGCCGTTGGCGAGCACGACGCCGGTCACTCCGCCGACGGTGAACAGGAAGATGAAGCCGATCGCCCACAGCATGGGTGTTTCGAAGGTCAGGCTGCCGCCCCACATGGTCGCGATCCAGCTGAAGATCTTCACGCCCGTCGGCACGGCGATGATCATCGTCGCGGCGGTAAAATACATCTTGGTGTCGACGTTCATGCCGGTCGTGAACATGTGGTGCGCCCAGACGACGAACCCGATCACGCCGATCGAGACCATCGCGTAAGCCATGCCGAGATAGCCGAACACCGGCTTGCGGCTGAATGTCGCGACGATCTGGCTGACCATTCCGAAGCCGGGCAGGATCATGATGTAGACTTCCGGGTGGCCGAAGAACCAGAACAGATGCTGGTAGAGGACGACGTCGCCGCCGCCTTTGGCATCGAAGAAGGTGGTTTCGAAATTGCGGTCGGTCAGCAGCATGGTGATCGCGCCCGCGAGCACCGGCAGCGCGAGCAGCAGCAAGAACGCTGTGACCAGGATCGACCACACGAACAGCGGCATTTTGTGCAGGGTCATGCCCGGAGCGCGCATGTTGAAAATCGTCGTGATGAAGTTGATCGCCCCGAGGATAGAGCTGGCGCCGGCGAGATGGAGCGAGAAGATCGCCATGTCGACGGCCGGCCCCGCCGAACCCGAAGTTGAGAGCGGCGCATAGACCGTCCAGCCGGTGCCTGCGCCAAGGCCCGTGCCGCCCGGGACGAAGTTCGAGCCGAGCAGCAGCAGGAAAGCGGGAATCAGCAGCCAGAAGCTGATGTTGTTCATCCGCGGGAAGGCCATGTCCGGCGCGCCGATCATCAGCGGCACGAACCAGTTGCCGAAGCCGCCGATCATCGCCGGCATGACCATGAAGAACACCATGATCAGGCCGTGGGCGGTGATCAGCACGTTCCAGTGGTGGGCCCATTCGTCGAACTGGGCAGTGCCCGGGCCGAACGGCCAGCCCCGGTTCAAGACCTGGATGCCAGGCTCCATCAGCTCCCAGCGCATGATGCCCGAAATGGCGCCGCCGATGATCCCCGCGACGATCGCGAAGATCAGATAGAGAGTGCCGATGTCCTTGTGATTGGTCGACATGAACCAGCGGGTGAAGAAACCCGGCTTGTGGTCCGCGTCATGCGCGTCATGGCCATGCGCTCCATGTTCCTGGAGCTTCAGCGCGTCGGCGGGGATGGTGCTCATTGGTCTTGGTTTTCCGATGCTTTAATTTTGCGCCGTCGCGGCCTGGTTGGTCGCTGGCTGCTGGACGACTGGCTCGGGGCCGGCGGTCGGAGCCGCTGCGGCCGGGACAAGGGCGGGGACGCCGGTGTGCCCGGGAGGCGCAGTCGGTCCCGGCCTGGCGCCCGGCATGGTGCCGCCCCGCGAAGCAACCCATCGCTCGAACTGCGCCTGGGGAACGGCTTCGACCGCGACCGGCATATAGGCGTGGCGCGCACCGCACAGCTCGGAGCACATCCCGAAATACACGCCCGGCCGGTCGACCTTCGCCCAGGTCTCGTGCAACTGGCCGGGGTTGGCGTCCTGCTTCACCCAGAAAGCGGGCACCGCAAAGCTGTGGATGACGTCGTCGGCGGTGACGATGAACTTCACCACCTTGCCGACCGGGATCACCAGCCGATTGTCGACCGCGAGCAGCGGCGGGCCGTCGGCGTCCTTGCGCGGGCGCTGATTGGGCTGGCGCGTCGGGTCATAGGCTTCCTTCAGCATATGGCTGTCGAAGGTTATGCCATAATCGGGCAGCTCATAGGTCCAATACCATTGGTGGCCGATGACCTTGACCGTCACGTCCGCTGGCGGCGGCGTATACTGATGGCGCAAAAGGCGGATCGACGGAATCGCAATGGCGACCAGGATCAGCACCGGGATCACCGTCCACAGCACCTCGATCAACGTATTGTGCGAATTGCGCGATGGCGTAGGGTTGGCGCTGCGCCGATACCGGATCATCGCCCACAGCAGCAGGCCGAGGACGATGATGCTGATGATCGCGCACAGCGTCAGCAACCAATAATCGTGGAATGCCTGGGCTTCGCGGCCGATCGGCGTGACCTGCATCTGGATGCCCTTGCGGCCGTCGGGCACGCCGATGCCCGGCGTCGGCATCATGTGGCCGACGCCGCCATGGTCGACCGCAGGAGGGGTAGCGGCCGGCTGGCCCGGGGATTGCGCTTCCGCGCCCGGAGCTGGCGCGGCCGGCTGGGCCTGCGCCGGCGTCGTCGCAGCAGCCGGAGCCGGCGCGCTTGCAGGCGCTTGCGCGGTCGCCGCCGCGGGCGTGAGCCCGATTGCGGCCAAGGCGATCGCCCATCGAAGAAATTTCATCGTCACCCCGGTAACCAGCGTTGGGACTGCCGGGCACGGCGGTCGCCGCACCCTCATTTTGCGGGCCTCTATAGGCGCGGCATTGGGCGGCCTCAAGCGGGCTCTTGGCGGTATCGCGGCACGCGCCTAATGGCCCTTCTCAACATGCTTAGCGACGACGAGATATTGGAGGAGTTCCGGGCTGCCGACGCGCTGCTCGAAGGGCATTTCATCCTGTCCTCGGGCTTGCGCAGCCCGCGCTACCTGCAATGCGCGCGAGTGCTGATGGATCCGGCGCGCGCCGAGCGGCTGGCGCGGGCGCTGGCGGCGAAGCTTCCACCGGATCTCCGCGAGCAAATCGATTCGGTCGTCTCGCCCGCAATGGGCGGCGTGATCATCGGCCATGAAATGGGCCGCGCGCTCGGCCGCCCGGCGATGTTCGTCGAGCGGCCCCACGGCGTGTTCGAATTGCGCCGCGGCTTCCGGCTGGAACCCGGCGAACGCGTGCTGCTGGTCGAGGACGTGGTCACCACCGGCCTGTCGTCGCGCGAGGCGATCAAGGCGATCGAGGCCGCCGGCGGCCGGGTCGTCGCGGCGGCCTCGCTTGTCGACCGGTCGGGCGGAACCGCCGACCTAGGCGTGCCCTACACGCCGCTGATCCGCATCGACGTCCCGACCTATGCGGCGGAGGACGTTCCGCCCGATCTTGCTGCAATTCCCGCCATCAAGCCCGGAAGCCGCGCGGCCTAGTGCTCCGCCTCGGCGTCAACATCGATCATGTCGCGACCATCCGCAACGCTCGCGGCGGCGACCATCCCGACCCGGTGCGGGCGGCGCGGATCGCGGCCGATGCCGGGGCCGACGGCATCACCGCCCATCTGCGCGAGGACCGCCGCCACATCACCGACGGCGACATCGACCGGCTGATGGCCGAGACCGACCTGCCGCTGAATCTCGAGATGGCCGCGACAGAGGAGATGCTGGCGATCGCGCTGGCGCACCGGCCCCACGCCGCCTGCATCGTGCCAGAAAAGCGCGAGGAGCGCACCACCGAAGGCGGGCTCGATGCCGCCGGCCAGCACAATCATCTCGATTACTATGTCGACAAACTCGGCTCTGCGAACATCCGCGTCAGCCTGTTCATCGAACCCGATCCGCGCCAGGTCGAAGCCGCGATTCGCCTTCGCGCGCCGGTCGTAGAGTTTCACACCGGGCGCTACGCTCATTTCGACGGAGACGAGCGCGCGGCCGAATTGAAGCGCATCGGCGACTGCGCCGCGCTGGCGGTCAAGAACGGCATCGAGCCCCACGCCGGCCATGGGCTGACGTTCGACAATGTCGATCCCCGTCGCCGCCATCCCCCAGCTGGCCGAGCTCAACATCGGCCATTTCCTCGTCGGCGAAGCGATCTTCACCGGCCTCGACGCCAGCGTCCGGCGAATGCGCGCGCTGATGGACGAAGCCCGAGGGACAAAGGCGTGATCGTCGGCATTGGCTCCGACCTGTGCAACATCGAGCGCATCCAGAAATCACTCGACCGCTGGGGCGACAAGTTTCTCAACCGCGTGTTCACGGACATCGAGCGAGCCAAGGCCCAGCGGCGCCCGTTCACCCGCGCCGCAACACTGGCCAAGCGCTTCGCCGCCAAGGAAGCTTTTTCAAAAGCGGTCGGCACCGGCTTCAAGCGCGGCGTGTTCATGAAGGACATCGGCGTCGTTAATCTCCCGTCAGGGGCGCCGACGTTACGCCTCACCGGCGGCGCGAGGGCGCGGCTTGACGCGCTTGCGCCCGACGGCCACGCGATCGACATTCATCTGACGATGACCGACGATCACCCGTGGGCCCAGGCGTTCGTGATCCTGACTGCCCGCAAGCTGGAGCAACGACCCTGAGCGACACTATTCCCGACGCGCCGCCAGTGCCGGAAACAAACACCACCGACCGCCCGCCTGCTTCCGACAAGAAGGCCGAGGGCTCGGCCCTGTGGCGCGAAATCCGCGGGCTGGTGTGGGTCCTGCTCGCCGTCCTCGCCTTCCACAGCTTCGTCGCCAAGCCATTCTACATCCCCTCCGAATCGATGATGCCGGGCCTGCTCACCGGCGACCGGCTGGTGGTCAGCAAATATCCCTACGGCTGGTCGTGGGTGTCGCCCAGCTTCCACATTCTTCCGCCGATGGACGGGCGCGTGCTCGGGCGCCTGCCCGAACGCGGCGACGTCGTCATCGTCACGCCGCCGGGCGCGCGCACCGATTATATCAAGCGCGTCATCGGACTACCGGGCGACCGGCTGCAGATGATCGCTGGCCAGCTGATCATCAACGGGCGCGAAGTGAAGCGCGAGCCGCAATCTCCCGCTCTCATCCCGGTCGACCTCAATTCGCCATGCGGCTCGGCCCGCGACCCGGCGCTGTACGGCTTCCGCGTCCAGGCAGCCGATGGCCGAATGTTCTGCCGCGTGCCGATCGTGCGCGAGACCTTGCCCAACGGCCGGTCGTACGGGACGGTCGAGCTCGGCCCGTCGACCGAGGACAATTTCGGTCCGATAACGGTGCCTGCCGGCCATCTCTGGCTGATGGGGGACAATCGCGACGATTCGGCCGACAGCCGGGTCGAGACCTTCCAGGGCGGGCTCGGCGGCCCGGTGCCGGTCGAGAATATCGGCGGCCGCGCGGAGTTCATCACCTTCTCGCTCGACGGGTCGACCGTGTGGTGGAACCCGCTGACCTGGATCGCGGCTCTGCGTTCGGGCCGCGCCGGCACCTCGCTGCGTAGCAACTGATGGCCCGCGCGCCCGCCAAGTCCCGGGTCCGCGCCTCCCCGACCGGCCACGCCGAACGGCCCGGCCCAACCGAATTCCGCGACCCGCACGTCCGCCGCGAAATGCAGAAGGCGGCGGTGTGGTTCGGCATGGCGCTGCTGATCATCGGCGTGATCGTGCTCGCTCAGCCGTTGCTGCTGATCGTCGGCGGGGCGATTTTCGCGGTGCTGCTCGACGGCGGCGTACGCGCGCTTGGCCGAATTCTGCCGATCGCGCGCGGCTGGCGGCTGTTGCTCGTGCTGCTGATCGGGTTCGGCTTCATCGGCTGGGTGTTCTATTTCGCCGGAACGACAATCGGCGCGCAGGCCGAGGCGCTCCGAACAGTGGTCACGGCTCAGTTCCAGCGCGTTGTGGAATTGGTCGGCTCACTCGGCCTTTTGCCCGAAGGCGATCCGGGCAACCTCGGTTCGCAAGTGCTCGGCTCGGTCGGTCGCCTGACCAGCGCGGTCGGCAGCGCGATCGGCGCGCTGACGAGCATCGTCGCCATGCTCGTCATCGGCATTTTCCTCGCCGCCGAGCCGAAGATTTACGACCGCGGCATCGCCTGGATGCTGCCGCTTCGCCACCGCACCGGCTTCTACCGCATCGCCGAGCATGTCGGCTTCACCCTGCGCCGGCTGCTGTTCGGCCGGATCGTCGGGATGGTCGTCGAAGGACTGTTCACCTGGGTGATGCTGAGCCTTGGCGGCGTCCCGATGGCCGCGCTGCTCGGCCTCGTCACCGGCGTGCTCGCCTTCATCCCCAACATCGGGGCGATCACCAGCGGCGTCCTGATGGTCGCGGTCGGCTTCAGCGCCGGGCCGGAGCAAGGGCTGTATGCCATTTTCGTCTATTTCCTGGTCCAGAACATCGATGGCTATCTGATCCTCCCCTATATCGCGAGGAAGACGGTCGATCTCGCGCCGGCGATCGTGCTTGCGATGCAACTGCTGATGGGCGCGCTGTTCGGAATTCTCGGAGTGCTGTTCGCCGACCCGATCCTCGCCACGTTGAAGGTCGTGCTGGTCGATCTCAGCGGTGGCGAACGGACGGCGGCGAAGCCGGAGGAGGACAGCGCCTAGCCCCTATTGCTGAGGAGGGGGGCCCTGTTGCTGCTGCATTAGTGCAGCGCCGCCGCGCGCGATCTTACGCACGCGGACATCGAAGGTCAGCCGGCTGCCGGCCGGGAAATTGGGCGGCGGCGGGTTGGCGCCGAACGCCAGCTGCTGCGGCATGGAGAAGCGATATTCGCCGCCTTCGCGCATCCGGTGCATCGCCTCGGCAAAGCCTGGGAAGACCTGAGACGTGGTAAACGGCTGCGCGCCGCCATGAGTCTCGCTGCTATCGAACACGGTGCCGTCGTCGGTGGTCAGCACATAGTCGAGCAGTGCCGCGTCGGCGTCGCCGATCGGCTCGCCCGTGCCTTCCTTGACCACGCGAAATTGCAGGCCACTGTTCGTGACCTCGGGGCGAAGCGCGCCGGCGCCCCACCAGGCGAGGCCGATGCCGGCGCCGATCAGGATCAGGAAAGCGAGCCACAGCTTGAGCGTGCGGCCGCGATGTGCGGACCCGTCAGCGGGGCGATGCGCGGCTTCGGCGACGGACATTTAGCGGGTCGCTGGCGCGGACAGGCTCAGCGAACGCCTTCGCGCTCGGCGCGCTTGCGCTCGAGCTTGCGCGCGCGGCGGATCGCGGCGGCGCGCTCCCGCGCGCGCTTTTCCGACGGCTTTTCATAGTGCCGGCGCAGCTTCATCTCGCGGTAAACGCCTTCGCGCTGCAGCTTTTTCTTGAGCGCGCGCAGCGCCTGCTCGACATTATTGTCGCGAACGATGATCTGCATGAAACCCGTCACACTCCATTCGGAACTGATTGATTCGATTTAAAAATTGCCCGAACATCAGCGCCAAAGCTTGGCGTCCGGCGGTCCGGCAATAGAATAGCGGCCTCCAGAGGCGAACCTCGGCGGCTGGCGGCCCCTAGCAGCCCGCGCGCGCCGCTTCAACCCGCAGTCTTTTTCCAATGCGTGCGACGAAACGAGGTTTCGGCGGGGCGGACGACGGAACGAAGTCATTTGGGTTATCGGCCATTAAGCATTTCGATGCTATCTCAAGACCCTACACCGGAGGGCTGGGAATGTCATTGAATCGCAGGGAAATGTTGCGGCTGGGCGCCTATGGCGCGGCGGGTGCGATCATCTCGACTGCGGCGAGTTCGACGATATTGCCGTCGGCCATCACGATGAGCCCCGGCGTCAATCCGAACCCGCTGCCGCCGGTGCAACCCCAGATTCTGACGCCGACCGCGCCTGGCGGCATCAACCCGCAATTGTTCGCTCGCGCCAAGGCTGCGCTCGACCAGCACAAGATTGCTGCTCGCGACTGGATCGGTATCGCCGATTTCTCGATGGCATCCGCTGAAAAGCGCTTCCACGTGGTCGACCTGCGCAGCGGCGAAGTCGAAAGCTTTCGCGTCGCGCACGGCTCCGGCTCGGATCCCAATCACAACGGCTTCCTCGACCGCTTCTCGAACGATTTCGGCAGCCACGCGACTTCGAACGGGACCTACACCACCGGCGAATATTATCACGGCAAGTACGGGCTTTCGATGAAGACCCACGGCCGCGATTGGTCGAACTACAACGCCGAGCCGCGCGCGATCGTCATTCACAACGCCTGGTATGCCGAGCCCGGCGTCCTTGCCCAGCACGGCAAATTCGGCCGCAGCCAGGGCTGCTTCGCCTTCAGCCGCGCCGACCAATGGCCGATCATGCGCAAGCTCGCCGGCGGCCGCATGATCTACGCGGATAAGCTCGCCTAAGACCCCGAGCGCAGCGCAGCGATTGCGCAGCAATCACAATCAGGACGAAGAGACGTCGCAGGCCGGACGACGGGGCGCGAGCCTCAAGCGAGCGAACCCGATCGACGTCACGGGATTTACTCCCGTGACCCTTCACCCGTCCAAAACCGTTGAACGCTACCTCGAAGCAACCGCCTTCGGCTTCACCAGCCCCGCTCCGCCGTCCTTCATATTTAGCGCGGCGATTGCCTTGGCGTCGCGGCCATAAAGGTCGTTATAGTCGATGATCTTGCCGTCGTTCAGCGCGGCCGAAGTGAAGTAGACGATGTGGACCGGCACGGGCTTCACGAAGTTCGCCTGTTTCGTCTTGCCGGAACCGAGCTGGGCGCGGATCTTGTCGGGAGTCCACTCACCGCCGTCGTCACCGAGTAATTCGGTCGCCAGGTCCATGATGTTCTCGGTGCGGATGCAGCCATGGCTGAGCGCGCGCATGCGGCTGCTGAAGCGGCTCCGTGCATTCGTGTCGTGCAGGTAGATGTTCTGCGGGTTGTACATAACGAACTTGACCTGCCCGAGGGCATTGCTCGGACCCGGCGGCTGACGCCAGCGTGAGCCGTCGGACGACTTCACATAACCCTTCTTGCCCGCGACCTCATGCGTAATGCTCGGGGGCACTTCCCACCACGGGTTGAGCATGACCCCGACGGCCATCACCGACAATTGGGGGGTCGGCGTCTTGGTTGCCCCGGCAATCGCGCGATGCTTCCACCGGTTGACGCCGTTCTCGACGAGGGTGGCGTGGAAACCGGGCACGTTGACGATGACATACTTCTCGCCAAGGTCGCGCGGCAACCAACGCCATCGGTCGAGATTGAGGCGGATGCGGTTGATTTTCGCAGTCTCGGCCGCCGGAGTCATCTCAAGCGCCGACTTCAATGCCGCATATTGCGGGTGGGTCGGAAGCAGGCCGTTGAGCGCATCTCCGATGCGCCGCGTCGCCAGCGCAGTGCGTAGCAGCGCGTCCTGCTTTGCCGCGTCCAGATCCTTGTCGACGATGAACCACTGGAGTCGCGCGGAGCGCTTGACGTGGCCCAGTGCCAGGTCGGACGATAAGCGGTTGAAGCGGTCGGTGGCCTCGCGCGACACGGTCGCCGGATCGCCCGTCCGAAGCGCCGCCGCGAGCCCTTCGGCATCGTAGTCTGCGGGGTTGAGACCCTCCTTGCCGACCTGATGGATGTAATAGACCAGGTCTTGCGCGCTGACCGGGTCCCAGGCTGCCGGCGGCAGCGCGGGCGGCTCCGGCTTGACCTCAGCCACTGGCGGCTTGGAATCCGCATTGCCCGGGATCAGCGCGCCCGCTGGACCCTGCGGCACAGGCGCGGCCCGCGGCTGTTGTGGCTGAGCCATCGTCCTCCGCGCTTGCCCGGCGGTCTGCGCCGCGGCCCCGGCGGCAAGCGCCGCGACGGCAGTGAACAGCAACATGGATCGGCCAGTGGTCATGATCTGCAACCCGTTCATTTCAAAGGAACAGATGTTCCTTGATCCACATTACACCCAGCCCACCGGGCGCGTGAAGTGGCTGCACCGCAACAGTTGCGATGCTTTTCACCCACATTTTCGCAAACCAATCCTTAAGCCAGCATGGCTAAGGTGGTTGATCACAGCCCCACGGAGCATGTTGTTGGCCTCTGGTTTCTTCCTTCAAGGCGCGATGGTCGAGCGCACCGCTCGCCGCACGATCGACGAGCGCGACGAGGCGCGACATCCGTCCGCGTCGAGCACGGCTGCGCTCGAGTTTCGCGGACGGCGCCACGTCGTGCGGCTGGTCAATGTATCGCAGTCGGGGGCGATGGTGGTATTCCCCCATCTTCCCAACATAGGTGAAAGTCTATCGCTGCAACTGCTTGACCGTGGCAGCATCCCGGCACAGGTGAGATGGGTCAAGGACGGCCGCATCGGCCTTTCCTTCGATACGCAGGCCTGACCGATGGAGATGAGCTTCAAGATGATCAGAGCCCGAATCGCGGAGGATCACACCGATCGTCGTCGCGCCTCGCGCTTTGCCGTCGAGTATGAGGCAACGATGCGCGAGCTCGGCGCCAACGGCGTCGAGGCGACGGTCCTCAACATATCCGAAAGCGGGTTCATGGCGCGGACTACGGTCCATTTCGACGTCGGATCGCGCGTGTGGCTGCTGCTTCCAGGCCGCGAGCGCGCTAGCGCGATGGTCAAATGGACCGCAGGGGACAAGATCGGCGCCGAATTCGCCGAGCCGATTTCGCTCGCCGACCTCGAAATCTGATCCCGCGCGGCCTCGAGCCGGCCACGGCCCACCCGTTTCCCAACTCGTTCTGGCTCGTGCTTTTGAGGCTACGCGACCGGTCGCATCCGGAGACCATTGGAAACCGGCGCCGCCTTCGCTCGTTAGGGCTTGTCTGAAAGGACGATTCCATGGCGACTCTGGCGACCGACGCGCCCAAATTTCACGAACGCGGCTATCATGCCGTGTACCGCGAGCATCAGGTCAATCATTGCCCGGGCTGCGGCCGGACCAACTGGCTGATTGGCCGGGTCTCGGCTGAATGCGCCTTTTGCTCGACCGCCTTGCCGTTGGCCGAGGCGAGCATGCGCTCGCACAATGCGCCGGTGGTCATCCAGCACAAGAACCGCGACAATAATCAGGCCTGGGCCGCCTGAGCCCGGGCTTGCGCCTCGCGATTACGACTTGCGCCTCACCGGCACCTGGACATTGCACAGATCTACGCCGCCCGCCGGGCGAATATAGAAATCGTCGCGCCGGTTCGCGCGGACCTTGAGGTAGCGCGCGAAGGTCGCGCTCGCCGTATCCATATATTCGAACGCCGGCCGCTCGGACGGCGGTAATGCGCTGGCCAGGCGTACGCTTGCGATCGGCACGTGCTGCGCCTTGTCCTTGTAGAAACCGAGCGCTTCGGTGCCGCGCGGCAAGATTGTCATATGCTCGAGGCCCTCGACCACCCGGCCGACCACGGCGATGACCCTGTCGAGCTGGCGCGGTGCATGCCCGATTGCCGCATAGAGCTCGCCGCCGGTGCCGGTGTCGGGCGTGAGGCCCCGGCCAGCTCCGACGCTGGCATAGCAATGGGCAAGATTGGCCCAGCCGGCGCGAGGGCTGAACGCGACCGGCCAGCCGCCCGTGAAGCCGGCACCCGGCGCATAGGGGTCGGGTGACCCCAAGCGGCGTGATTCGAAGACCCTTGAGGGGCCGCGTATATTCCGCCGGCGGCTTGGGCGTGACCCCCGCCGGCCATGGCTTTTCGGTTTCGTTATTGCCCCATTGGACGACGTAATTTTCCTGCACGCGGTAGATCGTCGCGCCGTCCCAAAAGCGCGCGCGGGCGAGCGCCTTGATATTCGCGACATGGACCGGCGCGAAAGCCGGAGCGAGCTGGATGACCACGCGGCCGCGATTGCCGGCAATGTCGATCACCAGCAGATCGTCGGCGGGGATCGTGCGCCACGCCGCGGCCGGCGACGCTGCCACAATTTCGTTGGGCGTGAGCAGCTTCTTGGGAGGCGCGGCACCGACCGACAGCGCGGCAGCAGTCACCAGCAGCAATAATCGCATAACTTCCTCCCTTGGCCCTACGCGGTCTAGCCGAGCCATAGCCCCGGGGCTATCGCTCCCGGCATGTATCTCGCCACCCTCATGCTCCTCGGCGCCGGCGAGCTCGGTCGCGAGTTTGCGATCTCGGCCAAGCGCCTCGGCTGCCGGATCATCGCCTGCGACCGCTACGCCAATGCGCCCGCGATGCAGGTCGCCGACGCATTCGAAACATTCCCGATGCTCGACGGCAAGAAGCTTCGCGCAGCGGTCGAGAAGCACAAGCCGGACGTCATCGTGCCGGAGATTGAGGCGATCGACACCGCGCACGCTGGCCGAGCTCGAAAAAGAAGGCTGGCGCGTCGCTCCCTCCGCCAGAGCAGTTCAGCTGACGATGAACCGCGACGGGATCCGCGACTTCGCCGCGAAGGAGCTAGGCCTCAACACCTCGCAATACCGGTTCGCCGAAAGCCGGGAGGACGCGCTTGCCGCAGGCGAGGCCATCGGCCTGCCGGTGGTGATCAAGCCGGTCATGTCGAGTTCCGGCAAGGGCCAGAGCGTTGCGCGCGACAAGGAGGAAGTCGGCGCGGCGTGGGATTATGCCGTCGCCAAGATGCGCGGCGACCGTCCGCGCATCATCGTCGAGGAATTCATCGAGTTCGACAGCGAAATCACGCTTCTGACCGTGGCGACCCAGGATGGAGTGCATTTCTGCGCACCGGTCGGGCACCGCCAGGAAGCCGGCGACTATCGCGAGAGCTGGCAGCCGGCGGCAATTCCGGACGGCGCGCTGATGTCGGCGCGGCATCAGGCGCGCAAAGTCGTCGAGGCGCTCGGCGGCCACGGGCTGTTCGGGGTCGAATTCTTCGTCCGCGGCGACAAGGCAATTTTTTCCGAGCTGAGCCCGCGCCCGCACGACACCGGCATGGTCACCTTGATTTCGCAATTCCCGAACCAGTTCGAATTGCACGTCCGCGCGATCCTCGGCCTGCCGATCCCGTCCATCGAGCTGATCGGGCCGGCAGCCTCCGCCGTTATCCTCGCTGACCGCGAATGCACCGATTTCGCCTTTGACGGAGTGGCGGAAGCGCTGGCCTTGGGGGCGCCGAAAAATCCCGTCGACCTCAGGCTGTTCGCCAAGCCGGGCACGCTTCCCAATCGCCGCATGGGCGTCGCGCTGGCGCGGGGGCAAAGCACCGACGATGCAGTTGCGCGGGCGGTCTCGTCCGCCGCGCGGGTGCGCATCAATTATAAGGAGAGGAAAAAATGAAACGCATGCTCATGTCAGCGCTGCTGGTCGGCTCCACCGTTCTTGCGGGGTGCGACAGTGGTACGCCCGAGCGCGCCGCGCCGCCGATCCAGGTCCGCGGGCCGGAGCAGGACAAGCTCCACAAGCTCGGGGCGTTCCAGCTCGCGATCGCGCTCAAGCGCGCAATCTATGACGCCGGCTACACCTGCCAGCGGCTGACCGACGGCGGCTTTGTCGGCCGGTATCAAAATCTCGATATGTGGACAGCCACCTGCGCCGACGGGCGTAACTGGGCGATCTTCGCCGGCCCCGACGGCAGCGCGCAGGTGCGCGATTGCAAGGATGTCGCTGCGGGCGGCCTGCCCGCTTGCGTGGTCAAGAAAAAGCCCGAGGGATCGTTCACCGAGCCGCCCGGCGCGGGCAAGCCGGTCAAGCGCGCGACCTTCGATGGAATGGGTTAGGCGGGCTTAAGCCCTGATCAGCCCGGGTTGCACTGGCGAGTTTCCTTATACTCGCCGCTCGGTGACTTTTCCTTCACCGTGACGCAATTGCCTTGCTTGACCTCTTCGCGCCAGCTGCCGTCGGCCTTGCTCACGCGATTGGCCTTGGGAACCCGCTTGCCGTCGCGAATTTCATAGTTCCAGCTCTTGGGCGTCGACTGCGCAATCGCCGACGTCGCCCAGCCGGCGGCGGCGAGCGCAACAGCGACCGCTCCCAACAGCTTATAATTGCGATTCGACCTAAACATCACACAACTCCTCGCGACCCTGATAGCATCGGGCGGCTGAACCGGCGCTGACGATGGGTAACGCGGCCGAAACTGGGCCGCATGCGCCGAATGCTTGGGGACTAGCCCTGGCGCGCCTTGAACCGGCGGTTGGTCTTGTTGATGACATAGGTCCGGCCGCGGCGGCGGATCACCCGGCAATCGCGGTGGCGCGACTTGAGCGACTTCAGGGAATTGCGAATCTTCATGGCCGGGCGCCGCCTCGTTCGATCTACTAAAATGAAAGAAGGCCGCCCGAGGGGCAGCCGCTGCCGCGCTCCTATCCCCGGCGCCGGTCCAAAGTCAAGGTAAGCGAGCCGCTCGAAGCTCATAGCCGCCCCCATGGACATCAATCGGCTTAACATCGTTTAATAACGCCATGGTGTTCGACATCCTGATATTCATCGCCGGCGTGACGGTGGCCAGCCTCGCCCTGCGCGACGTGTTCGAGACCGTGGTCGTGCCGAGCACCAATCGCAGCTCGCTGCGCATCGCCCACCGCCTGATCAACATTTTGCTTCCGGTGTGGAAAATGGGCCGCGGGCGGCGGCGCGGATTGTCGGGAACCTTCGCGCCGGCGATCCTGGTGGCGTCTTTCATAATCTGGATGAGCCTGCTCGCGGTCGGCTTCGGCCTGATGATCTATGGAGCGCACAGCTACTTCGCCCCGCCTCCCTACAACGTCCCCGAAGCGATTTATCAGGCCGGCGCCGTGATCATCACGCTCGGGCTGAACGAAAGCCGTGCTCTGGGCCTTGGCAGATGGATCGTTATCGCAGCGGGTTTCTGCGGCCTTGGCGTGATGACCCTGGCGGTGACCTATTTGCTCGCGGTCCAGAGCAACCTCGCGGCGCGCGACACCGGGATCATCAAGCTCAACACAGCGGCCGGCGATCCCCCTTCCGCGCTGACCTTGCTCGAGACTCTCGCCCAAGTCGACGACCGGCAGGAGGTCGCCGAAATCCTGCGGGAAGGGCGCAACTGGTGCGCGATGCTGCGCCAGAGCCATTCCGCGCACCCGTCTCTGATCTATTTCCAGACCGCCGGCACAGGCGCCGGCTGGCCCGCGTCGCTGGGCATGCTGCTCGATCTCGCGCTGATCGAGACAGTTTGCATCGACGACGCGCGGCTCAGCGGCCCAGCCGCGCTTCTCCTCGCCGAAGCGACCCGGCTCGCGGACCATGTGTGCTCGTCAATCGGCCTCTCGGCGGAGATACCCCCATGCATCGCCAAGGACTTTCAAACGGTCACCGCACGGCTGGCCGAGGCAGGCTACTCCTTGCGCCGCGACCTCGATCTCGCGGCCCTCGCCGAGCGCCGCGCACAGTTCCAGGCGCCGGTCGAAGCCATCGCCGCTCATCTCGGCAAGCCCGGTGCGCCGCTGATTCCGGCAGGCACCTAACTCGTCAGCAGTTCAGCCCTTGTCCGCCAGGCTGCGCTCCCACGCCAGCGCATCGCCGACGATGGTGTCGATGTCGTCCTTCTCCGGCCGCCAGTCGAGCTTTTCGAGTATCCGCGCATTGGCCGCGACCAGGGCCGGCGGATCCCCTGCGCGCCGCGGCCCCGTCTCGCGCTTGAGAGGCTGCCCGGCGGCGCTGTCGACCGCATCGAGCACTTCGAGCACCGACAGCCCTTTGCCGTAGCCGCAGTTCAGCACGAGATTTTGCTGCGGCTCGGCGATCAGCCGCTCGAGCGCGGCGACATGGGCGGCGGCGAGGTCGCTGACATGGATATAATCTCGGACGCAGGTGCCGTCGGCGGTCTCATAATCTGTGCCGAACACGGCGACATGGTCGCGCTTGCCGACCGCCGCTTCGACCGCGACCTTGATCAGGTGGGTCGCGCCCTTGCCCATCTGGCCGCTGCGCCCTTGCGGATCGGCGCCGGCAACGTTGAAATAACGCAGCGCGCCGTAGTTGAACCCGTAAGCCGCGGCGCAATCCTCGAGCATCCGCTCGGTCATCAGCTTCGACGCGCCATAGGGATTGATCGGGAGTGTGGGATCGTCTTCGGCGACCGGCACCCGCTCGGGCGCGCCGTAAACCGCGGCGGTCGACGAAAACAGGATATGCGGCACGCCCGCCGCCACTGCCGCCCCGATCAGCGCATGCGTCGCGACCGTGTTGTTGCGGTAATATTCGATCGGATTGACGACCAATTCGGGGACCACGATCGACCCGGCGAAATGCATGATCGCGCCAATCCCCTGCTCGGCGACGATCCGTTCGACCAGCGCGCCATCGGCAACGGAGCCTTCGAAAAAGGAAACGCCTTGCGGCACGACGCTGCGCGAGCCGTTGGAGAGGTCGTCGATCACCGCCACTGACCAGCCGGCGTCCTGGAGCGCGAGCACTGCGTGGCTTCCGATGTAGCCGGCGCCGCCGGTCACCAATACTGGCACTTTTTGGATTGAATTCTTGGTCATGCGCAGCCGCTAGCCGAGCAGCGCCGCTCCTGCCAAGCCGTGGATCAGCGAAGGATCATCCGGTCGTCCTTGATCTCGACCGACTGGAAGCGCTTGAGGAAGTCCTGGCCGAGCAGCGACATGTCACCGGCGTCGAGGACGACCCCGGAAACTCCTTCCATGCTGACCGAGCCAAGGCGGATCCGGTCGATCGTCACTTGTTCGCCATGGACCGATCCGCTTGCCCCCTCGCCGACCACCTGGTTCATGCCGATCGACGTCGCGATCCCGGCGCTGCGGGCATCCTCGCGGGACAAGGCGACGCCGCTGGCGCCGGTATCGACCAGCATGTGCACTGGTGTTCCGTTGATCTCGACGTCCGCATAAAAATGACCGTCGGACTCGCGTTCGAGCACCATTTCAGCGCCCGAGGAGTTGCTTTCCACGCCTGACGAGCCGGAATCGCGGTCAGACGTCATCGAAGGCCCGCCAAATCGCTTCGCCGCAGCATCGAAGTTGCTCGAGCTCGAAGGCGGTCCCATGCGGCCGACTGCGGCGCTCAAAAAGCCCATCATCGCCATGATGATCAAGATTGTCCGTCCCATTCCCTCACCATAGCCGCGGACGGGTAAAGAAATTTTTACTGGCATCGGCTTATAGCGGGCAAATCGCTTTGGGGGGCAGTGCGATGGTGTTTCGCGTTCGCAATTTGATCTTTGTTCTGGCCATTGCGCCCGCCGGCGCGCTGCTAGCGGGCTGCGGTTCGCAGGGCCTTCCGGCCAAGGCGACCGTCACGTTGATCGACCGCGAGTGCGAGATCATCGAGACCATCAAGAACCAGGTCAACGACCCGGGCGGCAACCCGATCAAGGTCTCGGCGGAAATTCATCGCAGCAGGGGCGAGTGCAAATCTGTCGACGAGTGGGACAAGCTCCGCACCAACCGCACCAAGGACGTCGACGGCACCGCCACCGTCCATGTCGACTATCAGGCGCCGCAGGACGGCAGCTCGCATAGCGGCACCCTGACCTTCACCGGGCGCGACGACGAATTCTACAAGCTCAATGCCGGCGACAGTATCGATATCATTGTCGCCAAGGACGATCCGGCCAAAATCCGCAAAGGCTGACGCTGCGCTCACGCGGGTGCTGGGGCGGGGCTTCCATCGCTTCGCCTGCGCCACTATCAGGCCGCGATTCAGTCGCCCCCTTCATTGCGGTAGAGGTTCATGAGCATCACGATTTCGAGCGCGTTCGACGCGGGCAATATTCGCGTCTTGAGCCAGGACGGCGACCGCGCCGACCTCGAGATCGTCACCGATCACATGAGCGATTTCTACCAATGGTTCTATTTCCGCGTGGCCGGCGCCGCCGGCCGCGAAGTGACCTTGCGGATCACCAACTGCGCCGGCGCGGCCTATCCCAACGGCTGGCCCGACTACAAAGCGGTGATGTCGCTCGACCGTGAGGAATGGGTCCGCGTCAGCGGCACGAGCTATGCCGACGGCGTGCTGACCATGACCCTGACCCCGCCGCAAGATGTGGTGTGGATCGCTTATTTCGCGCCTTATTCGATGGAGCGGCACCACGATCTCATCGCTGCTACCGCCGGCCTCGACGGCGTCACCTACCGTTCCCTCGGCAAGAGCCTCGATGGCCAGGACATCGACTGCCTGATCATCGGCGAGGGGCCGCTCAATGTGTGGCTGTACGCCCGCCAGCACCCGGGCGAGACGATGGCCGAATGGTGGATGGAAGGCGCGCTTGAAAAATTGACCGACGAGGACGATCCGGTCGTTCGAGTGCTGCGCCGCGAATGCACCTTCCGCATAGTTCCGAACATGAACCCCGACGGGTCGCGCCGCGGCCATTTGCGCACCAATGCGGTCGGCGTGAACCTCAATCGCGAATGGCACGCGCCGTCGGCCGAGAAGAGCCCCGAAGTGCTGTGCGTGCGCGATGCAATGGACCAGAGCGGGGTCGACTTCGCGATGGATATCCACGGGGACGAGGCCATCCCGGCCAATTTCCTCGCCGGGTTCGAGGGCATCCCGTCGCTCAAGCCGGAGCAGCTCGCGTTGTTCAAGGATTATAGCGACACGCTCGAGCGTATCTCACCCGACTTCCAGACCGCGCAGGGCTATGAAATTCCCCCGCCGGGCCAGGCCAATATGTCGATGTCCACGACCCAGCTTGCCGAGCGCTACGGCTGCGTTTCGATGACGCTGGAAATGCCTTTCAAGGACAATTTCAACCTCGCCGACGAGGTATATGGCTGGTCGCCCCAGCGCTCCAAATTCCTCGCCTTCGCCTGCCTCGACGCGCTTCACGCGATGCTTCCGCAAGTGAAGGCCTATCGGGGCGCGAACGGCTGATGCCTACGCTCGTCCTGCTGCGCCACGGCCAGTCGCAGTGGAATCTCGAGAACCGCTTCACCGGCTGGTGGGACGTCGATCTCACGCCCGCCGGGATCGCCGAGGCGCGCGCTGCCGGTGAGTTGCTCAAGGGAGAAGGCTTCGACTTCGACTGTTGTTTCACGAGCCTGCTGACGCGCGCGATCAGGACGCTTCATCTGCTGCTCCAGCCGATGGACCGGCTGTGGCTTCCGGTGACCAAGGACTGGCGCTTGAATGAGCGCCATTACGGCGGCCTGACCGGGCTCAACAAGGCCGAGATGATCGCCAAGGTCGGCGAGGCGCAGGTCAAGATCTGGCGGCGTTCGTTCGACGTCCCGCCGCCGCCCCTGCCTGCCGACAGCCCTTATGACGTGTCCACCGATCGCCGCTACGCCGGGGTGACAGTGCCGCAAAGCGAAAGCCTCAAGGACACGATCGCGCGCGTGCTGCCTTATTACGAAGCGGAGATCGCGCCCGCGTTGCGCGCCGGCAAGCGCGTGCTCGTCGCCGCCCACGGCAACTCGCTGCGCGCGCTCGAAAAGCATCTCTCGAATATCGGCGACGACGACATCGTCGGGCTCGAAATCCCGACGGGCAAGCCGATCGTCTACGAGCTTGGCGAGGATTTGCAGATGCAGCGCCGATACTATCTCGGCGAGGAATAAGCTGCCTTAGGCCGCGGCCTTACGTCGATACATTTCCTCATCGGCCTGGGCCATCACTTCGGCCGGGCTGGCTTGCCCGTCGATCATCGCCACGCCGATCGCCACGCTCAGCGGCAGCACGTCTCCCTCATGGAGAAAGTCGCACGCCGCGATCACCTCGCCGAGCCGCGAGGCGGTTTCGCGAGCGCTCGCTTCATTGGCCCGCTCGAGCAAAATTCCGAACTCGTCGCCGCCGAGACGGCCGACGATATCGCCGCGCCGCACGCCCGCGCTAAGCAGCTGCGCGACCTGGATCAGTGCCTGGTCGCCGGCCTGATGCCCGAACGTGTCATTGATCATCTTCAATCCGTCGAGATCGACGAACAGCATCGCCGCCGGGGTGCCGTAGCGCGTCGCGCGGGCCACAAGTCGCTCAAGCTCGCGCATGAAGCCCCGGCGGTTGGGCAGCGCCATTAGGACGTCCTGATGGGCAAGCTCATCGAGCTGCTCGATGCGCTGCTGGAGCTCGGCCACGTGCTTGCGCAATTCGCGCACCTCGGCAAGCAGCCGATCGCCGTCCGCGACTTCACTAATCTGGCCAGTCATTGCCCCGACTCTGCCCCCTTCGCGCTGCCATAGCCCGATTCGGAACCCGCTGAAAATACAAACAATTGCCGGTCCGCCAAGCGCCGCGGGTGGAGGCCCCGGCGGACCCGCGATTGCCTAGGCCGAATCCTCTCCCTAAACGAGCGGGCTCTCAGCGAATGTATCAGGGCGGGACAATGGACGAGCCGCTGGTCGGCATCATCATGGGCAGCCGTTCCGACTGGGACACGATGCGCCACACCGCCGATACGCTCGGCGAGCTCGGCGTCGCCCATGAAACGCGAATCGTTTCGGCCCACCGCACGCCCAAGCGTCTCTACGACTACGCCCATTCGGCGCAGGAACGCGGGCTCAAGGTGATCATCGCCGGGGCTGGCGGCGCGGCGCATCTGCCAGGGATGGCCGCTTCGATGACCTCGCTTCCGGTGCTCGGCGTCCCGGTCGAAAGCCAGGCGCTCAAGGGCATGGATAGCCTGCTGTCGATCGTGCAGATGCCCGCCGGGGTGCCGGTGGGGACGCTCGCCATCGGCAAGCCCGGCGCGATCAACGCCGCCTTGCTTGCCGCCGCGATCCTCGCCACCGGCGACGACGCGCTCGGCCGCCGGCTCGAGGAATGGCGCTCGAAGCAGACCGGATCGGTTGCCGAAGCGCCGGAATGAGCCCAGCGCTGTGACTATCCCGCCCGGCTCGACCATCGGCATCCTTGGCGGCGGTCAGCTCGGCCGCATGCTCAGCGTCGCCGCCGCCCAGCTCGGCTATCGCTGCCACATATTCGACCCGCATGAGAGACCCTGCGCGGGCGATGTCGCGGCCGCCCACACCCGTGCAGCGTTCGACGACCGGGATGCGCTCGCCCGCTTTGGCGAGGCCGTCGATGTCGTTACCTACGAATTCGAGAATGTCCCTGTAGACCCGCTCGCAGTTCTCGGCGAAAAACTGCGGCCCGGCGCCAGGTCGCTCGCGGTCGCCCAGGACCGCGCCGGGGAAAAGCAATTCATTGAGACATGCGGCGCGCGGGTCGCGCCATGGCGCGCGGTCTCCAGCCTTGCCGAGGTCCGCGCGACTATCGCGGAGCTGGGCGCGCCCATCGTGCTCAAGACGCGCCGCTACGGCTATGACGGCAAGGGCCAGGCGTGGGTCCGCGCGCCGGGCGACGCGGCCGCGGCGTGGGACGCGATCGCCCACGAGCCAGCGGTGGCCGAAGCCGGCATCGACTTCGCCGCCGAGTTTTCGGTGATCGTCGCGCGCTGGGCCGACGGCCGCCACGCCTTCTGGGATTCGCCCGAGAACGTGCACCGCGACGGCATCCTCAGGCGCTCGGTGGTCCCGTGCAGCGACGCGATCGCCCGCCAAGTCGAACAAGCCCGCGCCGCCACGCTCGCCATCGCCGCCGCGCTCGGACATGTCGGCGTGCTCACCGTTGAGTTTTTCGCCTGCGCAAATGGCGCCCCGCTGGTCAATGAAATCGCGCCCCGCGTGCACAATAGCGGCCACTGGACGATCGAGGGCGCGGTGACTTCGCAGTTCGAGCAGCATGTCCGCGCGATCTGCGACCTTCCGCCCGCATCGACCGCCCTCGCCGGCGCCGGCGCGGAGATGGACAACCTCATCGGCGACGATGTTCTGGGCTGGTCGAAGCTGGTCGCCGAGCCGGATGCCCACGTCCATATCTACGGCAAGGGCGAGGCGCGGCCCGCGCGCAAGATGGGCCACGTCACCCGTGTTCGCGCGCTCGCTCCGTAGCATTTCTGTCATGCGGGATCGCTAGCCGCGAAACATGACCGCCACCGATAATCTCTTGCGCAGGCTAGCAGCCGAAGGCCTTGGCGCCTTCTTCCTGTTCGCCTGCGTTATCGGCTCGGGGATCATGGCCGAACGGCTGTCGGATGGAAACGACGCCGTCGCGCTGCTCGCCAACACCCTCGCCACCGGCGCGATCCTGTTCGTCCTGATTACCATGCTCGGTCCGGTTTCGGGCGCGCACATGAACCCCGCGGTGACCCTGGTCGCGGCGTCGCGGCGCGAGCTCGCGTGGCCCGACGCGGGCGCCTACATCCTCGCCCAGCTCGCCTTCGGGATACTCGGCGCCTGGGCCGCGCACCTGATGTTCGACCTGCCGACGCTGCAACTGGGCGTGAAGGCGCGCACCGGCATCGGCCAATGGGCGGCCGAGGCGATCGCCACCTTCGGCCTCATCGTTACCATCCTTGGGACCGTCCGCCACCGGCCCTCATGGGTCCCGGCGAGCGCCGCGCTCTACATCGTCGCGGCTTACTGGTTCACCTCGTCGACCAGCTTCGCCAACCCCGCGATCACCGTCGCGCGGAGCCTGTCCGACAGCTTCGCCGGCATCGCGCCGGGCGACGTGCCGATGTTCGTCCTCGCGCAGCTGCTCGGCGCCGCTTGCGGGGCGCTAGTGGCCAAAGGGTTGTTTCCCGGACAATCATGACGCGTTCCGCAGTTTGACGCGCAGAGCACGCAGGATATAGGCGCGGGGCGGCCGGGGTGAGCAACGTTGCGGCGCAGCCAGTATCATTTTCGGAGTTCGGTCTGATGCTCCAAGAGATGGGGGAATCGGCCCTCTATTCCTATATCAAGCAGCTGCAGGGCGACGCCCATCTTGGACGGGTATTGGATGCCGGGACCGGCCCCCGCTCGTTGCGCTGGCTTCTTTCGCAGAACGTGGACAGCTGTACCGCCGTCACCGGGACGCCGGCCATGGAGGCGCAGACGCAACGTGTCGTGGGCGACCAGCTGCGACCTCAGGATCGGCTGCTCGTGGGCAACTGGACCGATCCGCAGTTACTGGCCGGTGAGCAGTTCGACACCGTCCTTGCCGATCATCTGCTCGGAGCCATCGAAGGCTCGGCGCCTTTCTTCCAGTTCAGGCTGTTTGCGCGGCTTCGCCCGTTGACCGTCAAGCGGCTCTACGTCACCGGCATGCAGCCCTACGTTATCGAGCGGCCGGCAAGCGAGGCCGGCGCTTTGATCTGGGAAATCGGCCGCTTCCGGGACGCCTGCCTGATCCTTTCTGGAGAGCGGCCGTTTCGCGAATTTCCGCTCCACTGGGTGCTGGCCCAGTTGCCGCGCTCGGGCTTCAAGGCCGTGGCCTCGCGCAAATTCCCGGTCGGCTACAAGGCGAAATTCGTGAACGGCCAGATCGGCCTGTGCAGGCCGCGTCTCGAACGCCTCGCGGACCGCTCACTCGGACAGTCGATGATCGCCCATGGCGAGGCGCTGCGAGCGCGGGCGCTTGCCTACATCGCAAGCCATGGCTCGCTCAGCCCTGCGGTCCATTATGTGATCGCCGCCGATCCTGTGTGATTTCGCCGCGCACGGCGGGCCGGTCTAAAGGTCCATCCGGTCGGGCCGCGAAGGCTCTGGATAGCATTCAACGCGCTCGTTGGGCCGCTCGCGAAACCAGGCCTGGCGGGCCTTCTGGTCGTTCCATGCGTGCCGTGGGCCCGGAATCAGCGAAAAGCGCGTCATCGTGCGGAACTTCGGGTCGGCTGCCGTTGCCCGCGGCCCGCGCCATTCGTCATAATATTGCTTGCACAGCCAGACCCGGGATTCGGCGTCCGGATAGTTATTCGACGCTACCTGGCAACGCACCGGATAGCCGCTGCGATCGACCTTGAGGATGATCCACGCGAAACGGTCGTCGCGCATGATTTCATCCGATTGCCACGGGTAGCGCGTGCCTGCTTCCAACTTCGGACAAGGCGCATTTTGGCCCACGGCCGCGGACCCGACCGACGCCGCAACGAGAAGACCGATTGCGCTCAAGCACCGCATTCGAACGATTTTATCGCCGCCCGCCGCGAGCCGCAACCGCCGCGCTAGGGCGCCTCGACCACCTCGATCGGCATGCCTAATTTCTCCAGCTGAGGACGCAGCTTGGTTGCATCGCCGACCACGATCCAGGTGAAGCCCCTCGGATCGACCGCCCCGCGGATCGCGGCGTCGGTTTCGGCCGCGGTCAGCGCGCGATAGCGCGGCGCCAGCTTGACGTAGAAATCGTCCGGCCGGCCGAGCAAATCGTTGCGCATCATCCCCGACAGCAACGCGCCCGAAGTCTCGAACTGCCCGGGCAGCTCATTGACTGCGCTCGCGATGTTGCGCTCGATCTCGTCGGCTGTCGCGCCCTTGGTAGTCAGATAATCGCCGATGTTGCTGTTGAGCGCGGCAAGCGCTTCGGCGGTCTTGTCGGCCTGGACCGGCGCCGACACCGAATAGGTCGCGCCGTTGCGGAGCAGCGAGTGGTTGCCGCTGACGCCGTACGACCAGCCCTTGGTCTCGCGCAGGTCCATGTTCAGCCGCGACAGGAAATTCCCGCCGAGCACCTGGTTGGCGATGTACAGCGGGCTGTTGTCGCCCTTCGGATCGACCGGAAGAACCTGCCCCGCAAGAATAGTGGACTGCGGTGCCCCGGGCCGGTCGACGAGCAGGATCTTGGGGGCTCTTGGCCGTTGCGGCGAGGCGCTGAAGTTCTTGACGCCCTTGGGCGCGGCAGGCGGCGTCCACGCGCCGAAACGCTTCTCCAGTTCCGGCTGAAGCGCACCCAGGGGCAGGTTCGAGACGACGAAAATCTTGAGGTTGTCGGGCCTCAGCCACGTCTGCTGCCAGCTCCTCAGATCGGCCTGCGACAAGGCCTTGATCGCTTCCGGGTCGCCGCCCGACGGCGCGCCATAGGGATGGTTCGCGCCCCACACCGCGGCCGGCAGCACTCGCTGTCCGACGCGCTGCGGGTCTTTGCGCATCTGGTCGATGCCGGTCAGCGCCTGGACGCGCACGCGGTCGATCTCGGCCTGCGCGAAGGTCGGGCGCAGTACAATGTCGGACATTAGGTCGAGCGACGGCGCGAGATTGGGACTGAGCGCCGACAAGGTCACATAGGAGCGGTCGGCGTCGTTCGCGGCGTTGATCTCCGCCCCGAGCCGTTCGCCCGCCTCGGCGATCGCTTGCGAGCTCATCCCGTCCGCGCCTTCCTCGAGCAGCCCCATCGCCATCCCGGCCAGCCCGCGCCGGTTGACCGGGTCGGACGACGAGCCGGCGTCGAACGTCAGCGCGATCTGGGTCAGCGGCGCCGCGGTGCGCTGGGCATAGACGACCTCGACCCCGTTACCGAGCCGCGCATGGGTGATTTCAGGCCATTGCAGTTCCTGCAGCTGGCCGATCGGCGGGATCGGCCGCGTCGGCTTCGGCCGCCGCCGCTTCGACCTTCTTGGGCGCGGCCGCCGCCGGCGCTTTAGCCTCGGCATAAGCTTCGCGCTCGCCCGGGGCGAGGGTGATCGTCAACGGGGGGCGCGTCAGCCACTGGCGCATCGCCGCGCGCACTTTGGCGGGCGTGACCGCGGCATATTCGGCGAGCAGCTTCTTATAAAAATCGCTGTCGCCGGTGTAGGTCTCGCCCTCGGCCAGGCTGCCGGCCTTGCCGCCGAAGCCGCCGACCTGCTCGAGCCCGCGGACCCGGGCCGCAACTTCGCGCATCACCGAGCGCTGAACTTCATCTTCGGTGGGGCCATCGGCGATGAGCTTGGCCATCACCTCATCCATGCGCTTGGCGACCAGCGCCGGATCGGCGCCGGGCTTGACGACCGACTGGACGGTGAACACGCCCGCACGCTGCATCGCATTATAGTATGAGCTGACCCCGACCGCGATCTTCTCGTCGCGAACCAGTTCGTTGTCGAGGCGCGAGCTGGCCAGCCCGCCGAGCACCGACGCGCCGATGTCGAGCGCGGCGAGCTGCGGCGCGAGCAAGCCCGGCACCGGCCAGTTGCGGCTGATGATGGTCGTCGCCACGGCGTCCTTCAACGTGACCGCCTTCGGCGCAGCGAGCCGCGGTACGCTGGCCATCGCCGGCCGGTTGACCGGTCCGCGCGCGATTGCCCCGAAATATTTCTCGACCAGCGGCCGCGCCTCGGCCGGGGTGACGTCGCCGGCGATCACCAGCACCGCATTGTTCGGGCCATATTTGTCGCGGAACCACTGCTTGACGTCGGCGAGGCTGGCGGCGTCGAGGTCGGCCATCGATCCAATGGGGGTGTGGCGATACGGGTGGCCGGGGGGGAACAGGCCTTCCATCAGGCTGTACTGGATCAGGCCGCCGGGCCGGCTGTCGCCCTGGCGCTTCTCGTTCTGGACGACGCCCCGCTGGTTATCGAGCACCGCCTGCGTAACCGCGCCGAGCAGATAGCCCATGCGGTCGCTCTCCATGAAAAGCGCCCGTTCGAGCGCGCCCTTGGGCACGGTCTGGAAATAATTGGTGCGGTCGTTGCTGGTGGTGCCGTTGTAATCGGTCGCGCCGATCTGGGCGAGATAGGTGAAATAGTCGCCGGGCAGATTTTCAGAGCCGTTGAACATCAGATGCTCGAACAGATGGGCGAAGCCGGTCTTGCCCCTGGGCTCGTCCTTCGATCCGACATTATACCAGGTGGTGACGGCGACGACCGGCGCCTTGTGATCCTCATGGACGATCACCGTCAGCCCGTTCTTCAGGCGGAAGCTCGAATGCGGGATCGCGACCTGCTTGACCAGGCTTGCGATCGGCACGGAGGCCTGACCGGGGGCCTGCTGTGCGACCGCTTGCGCGGCAAAAATTGAGCCGGTCGCTGGAAATGTAAGGGCGGTCGCGGCGGCGAGCAGGGCAATGCGGCGAAAAGGTCGCATGAGCTTGAATTCTCCGGTGAAATAGATTGCGCGCGCAACCTAGCGGCGGCGGCGGCGTGTGCAACCGCGATCGCCCGGACGGCCGGATTTTTCGATCAGGGGATGTGCGGGGGGAGCCTCCGCCGTTCCTCGTGCAACCTGAATCGCCCCACCGGCAACTGACCCAAGCTGCGCGGCTAAGGTCGCTCCAGCTGGAGCCGCGATGAAAAACCCAGCGTCATCTGGGGGAAGGGGATCGTAATCTCCGCTTCGTCGAGAGCACGCTTGATGCCACGTACGACTTGGTCGCGGCTGTTGTGCATGTCGAGCTGGCGCGAACCTGACCACCAGCGGATCGTGAAGTTGATCGAGCTGTCAGCAAATTCGCGGGCAAACACATCGACCGGCTTGCGATGATCGACCGTATCGATCCCGCTCATCGCGTTCTTGATGGTTTCCGCAGCCCGCTCGAGATCGGTGTCATATGCTACGCCGACGACAATCTCATGGCGTCGGCGGTCCGAGTCTGTGATCACCCTGACCGGGTTCTGGAACAGATAAGCATTGGGCACGATCGTCAATTGGCTGTCGAGCCCGCGCAAATAGGTTTCGCGCAGCGTGATCTGCTCGACCCGCCCTTCGACCTCCTGGCATTCGATGTGGTCGCCGATGCGCATCTTCTTGCGCATCATGATCAGAATTCCGGCGAGGAAGTTCTCGAAAATGTCCTTGAAGGCAAAGCCGACGGCAATCGATCCAAAGCCGATCACCGTCAGCAGGCTTCCCGCGTTCACCCCGGGCAGAACCACGGCAAGCGCGACCAGCAGGCCGAACAGCCATACCAAAATTCCGGTCAGGGTAACGAACAGGGCGACGAGGCTCGGCCGGAGGCCTGAGCGGGCGCCGATCCGCGCCGTGACGTTGCGTACGCCATGCGCGAGGCCCCAGGTCAACAACAGCACCACCAGAGCAATGCCGAGTTGCGGCAGCATCCGGACGAAGCCCGCGATCATGCCTTGCACCTGATCGACCAATATTGAGACGAGATCCATCAGCGCTCCCGGTCAGGTGAACGTCGCTGGTCCAAAGCGGCCTAGTTGCGCAGGTCGTCCGGCACCACGCCGCCGTTGGCGGCGAGCTTGTCCATCACCGCCTTGTGAAGCGCGATGTTCTGCTCTGCGCTGCCGTCCTCGCCGGCGTTGACGCCAAGCTCCTCGCCCAGCTCCCTGCGCGCAGAAAGGCTGGAATCGAGGTCGAGCAGCTTGAGGAGGTCGACGATCGAAGTCTTGTAATTACCCCCGCCACCCTTGGCCGCCGCCATTTCGGACAATACCGCGCCGACGTCGACGTCCTGGGTCGGAGCAGGCGCCGCCGTCTGCTGCTGCTGTTGCTGCTGGACCGGCGCGCTGCCACCGGCGCCGCCGGAAGGTGCGGCTTCGCTGCGCTTATGGCCGAAGATCTTGTCTCTGATGCTGCTGAACAGGCCCATATCTCTCGCTCCCTCGTCGCCAAGCTCACGCGGAGGCGGAGCTGTTATGTCATTGCAACGAAGCGCATCGGCGATTGCTCCTTTGCATATGTTAGGTCGAGGAACGAGGCGCTGCACCGCTCGTTCGGCGACCCCCGACAACAGGAGGATTCAAATGAAGGCTTTAGTGCTGGTGCTCGCAAGCAGCGCCCTGCTTGTCTCGGCGTGCAACCGCAGCGACAGAAGCGACGCGACCGGCAACCAGGATGTGAGCACGATCTCCGCCGTGGCTGGCAACCGCGGCGCGAGCTGATATGATGTCGCCCCCAATGGATGGGTCGAAGACCCGCTCGTTTTCGGGGAGAGAAGATTTGCGAAAGCTCGTGATCGCCGCTTCCGCTGCCTGCATGCTGGCTGGCTCGGCGTTGGCGCAAGGAGCCGGCAAGCCGCAAGCCGCGCCTGCGTCCGCAATCGCGGCGGCGCTGAAGGAGGACATCATCCTCCCCACCGCAAGCCCGTTGCGGCTCGCTTCGGTGGTTCGCGATCCTTACGGCACTGCGAAATTCACCGGCCGGGTCGAAATCAGCGGAACCTATGAGGTCGAATTCTACGACAACGAGATTTCGGCCAGCTTCTGGCCAGACGAAACCTCGCGCAAATTGCTTCCTCATTGGGACGACCGCGGGGAGACCGAGCAACTCTACATCTCCAATTCAAGCGACTTCGCGAAGTCCGTGCTGTCCGAGCAGGAACTGACAAAGCTCAAGTCAGGGAGGCTGCCGCTTATCCGCGGCCAGGCAAGCATCGTCGCCGACGAATATGAGGCGAGCAAAGGCGATTGCGACTCGATTAGCTACTCGGCGCATTTCGTGTCGGTGCTGAAGAACATCGAGCTTGCGGGCGACCCGGGCGAAGCGGGCGGCTGTTAGTCGCAACCTTCGCGTCGAAGCCCGATTGCGGGCAGGACCCGGCGTCCGCTTTTACACCTATTGCGGACACTGCCTCCTCGCCCGATAGAAAGCGGGTGCAGGTTGGTTCACTGATCGACGGACTTTCGCAGCGGGCGCCGTCGATCGTCGGCTTGACCTTGTGCGCGGCGCTTGCCGGCGCGTGGGTTGAAGCGCCTGTCTGGTTGCCAACCGCGCTTGCCGTCGTCGTTGGCAGCCTCGCCTTGCTGCTGCTCGCGGCTCGCGGCGCGCAGCGTCGGCTTCGAGGCACCGAGCAGCTCGGGTTCCCGGGCAACCGCAATTGGCTGGCGTGGGAGCTGGCGGGCAAAGGCACGCCGCCGGGCTCTTATGTGCTCGCCTTCTTCGGCATCCTGACAATCATGCTCACCGGGTTTGAATCGACTTACGCGCTTCCCGCCTGGGCGGCTTTCGCACTCGGAATCGCCTGGGGAATTGCCAACCGCGAATATCCCGTGGACGAGGACGAGGATTTGTAGAAGCCGGGTTGGCGCCGAGCAAAGTACTTGTCTTCCAGCGTTGAACTTGCTTGGAAAACTCGCAGCAATAATCTCGCGCCAAGGGGTTGGCTGACGGGAGCCGTGCATTGATCGATCTTCGTGCGATGCCGGAACAGCAGCGGCTGCAGCTGCTGGTCAACGCCATCCAGGATTACGCGATCTACATGCTGGATGCTGAAGGTCACGTGGCGACGTGGAACCCCGGCGCCGAGCGCTTCAAGGGCTATTCCGCCACCGACATCATCGGGCACAATTACGAAGTCTTCTTCTCTCCCGAGGACCGCTCGGCCGACGTTCCCCGCAAGGCCCTGCGCATTGCCGCCCGTGAAGGGCGTTTCGAGACCGAGGGCTGGCGCTTCCGCAAGGATGGATCGCGCTTCTGGTGCCACGTCGTGCTCGACGCCATCCGCACCGAGGAGGGCGACCTCCTCGGCTTTGCGAAGATCACCCGCGACATCACCGACAAACGCGAAGCCCAGAATGCGCTGTTTGAAAGCGAGGAACGCTTTCGCATGCTGGTTCAGGGAGTCACCGATTACGCCATCTACATGCTCGACACCGAAGGCTTTGTGACCAACTGGAATGCCGGCGCCGAGCGCATCAAGGGATACAGCCAGAACGAAATCATAGGCCAGCATTTCTCGACGTTCTACACCGAGCCCGACCGCGCCGGCGGTGAGCCGCAGCGCGCCCTGCAAACCGCTCTTTCGGAAGGAAAATACGAACGGGAATCGTGGCGCGTGCGCAAGGACGGCTCGCTGTTCTGGGCGCATGTGCTGATCGACCCGATTTTCGACGACAGCGGAAAGCATATCGGCTTCGCCAAGATCACGCGGGACCATACCGCGAAGAAGAAAGCCGAGGAGGAACTCGCCGAGGCGCAACGCGCGCTGTTCCAGTCGCAGAAGCTCCAGGCGCTCGGAGAGCTCACCGGCGGCATCGCCCACGACTTCAACAATCTGATGACCGTCATCTCCGGTTCGGCCGATTTCCTCCGGCGAAACCGCGACTTGCCGGAGGAAAAAAAGCTCAGATATCTCGACGGCATCATCGAAACGGCGGAGCGTGCCACGACGCTCACCAGCCAATTGCTTTCCTTCGGGCGCCGGCAAGTCGTGCAGCCGCGCGTGCTCAATGTCGCGCAGCGGCTCGAGTCCGCGCGCGACCTCCTGCAGCGGACGCTGGGCAGCACCTACAAGATTGGCGTCGACGTCCCCGACCGCGCAATCAACATCGAGGTCGACCCCGGGCAATTCGAGGCGGCAATCGTCAATGCAGTCGTCAATGCTCGCGATGCCATGCCCGATGGAGGCACGCTGACGCTGGCGGCTCGGCCGGAAGAGGCGCGCAGCGGTCCCTGTGTCCGGATTTCGATTTCGGACACCGGACTGGGCATGCCCAGGGAGGTAAGGGAGCGCGCCTTCGATCCTTTCTTCACGACCAAGGAGGTCGGCAAGGGCACCGGCCTCGGATTATCGCAGATTCATGGATTTGCCGCGCAGGCGGGGGGCCATGCGGAGATCGAATCGGAGGAGGGTCGCGGGACGACGATTTCGCTCATCGTCCCGCTGACCGACAAACCGCTCGAGCCGGCCGACAACGCGCCGCCAACGTCCCAGGGCCGGCTATCGTTGAGAATATTGCTGGTCGAGGACAATGACGGGGTGCGCGACTTCGCCCACGAAATGCTCCAGGACGCCGGCTGCGACGTCGTCGTCGCAAGCAACGCCTCCGAAGCCCTGGCCAAGCTTGAGAGGGAGCCTGTCGACCTGTTGTTGAGCGATGTCGTGATGCCCGTTCAGAGCGGAATCGAACTTGCCGACCAGGTCCGCAAGGCCCGGCCCGGGCTGCCGATTGTCCTGATGACCGGATATAGCGACGAAGTCGCCAACGGCGTCGACTATCCGCTGATTGCCAAGCCGTTCACTCCGACCCAGTTGAAGACAGTGATTGAAACGACCTTGGCGCAACATCCCGTCGGTGCCGATTAGGCATCGGCGCCGATGCTTATTTCTCCGCCGCACGCTGCGAGTGGAAAAAGTCGATCTTCCAGCTGCCGTTTTGACGCACGAGCACCGCCGACTCCAGCCAGCGGACCGGTTTGACGTTGGGTGGAACGCCGGCGCTTCCAACGTTTTCCCACGCGGACCACGCCACGTCGCAGCGGAGCTTTGTGTCCAACGGGCCGATCGACCAATTGAGTTGCACGCCTTGGGCGTGAGCGGCGCGCACGACGTCCACCAGTGCCGTCCCCGCGTAACGCTTGCCGGCATCGAAGGAGTAAAAGGACGCGGTCGTCAGGCGCTGGAACGCCGCCCTGTCTTCGTTGCGAAGCGCATCGAAGAAAGCACGCACAGTGCGCTCGATTTCGGCCGTTGCCTGGGGCGCAGCGGGGCAGTGCGGCGGACTTCCATGGGCGCACGCCGCAAGCATCATGGCCGCTGCGCACGTGAGAGGGGAGGTCAGGGCCGCCACGCCCGAAGATCACTCGCCAGCTCATGTAGGTCAATGTCCGCTTTCGCCCCAAAGCGGCCGTTAATCAGTTTTCTCTTGAGCTGTAATCGCAATGATGTTCTCGTCTGGTAGCGCAAGAGGGAGGCACACATAGTGCGCCGCGGAGTAAGTGGAGCCGGATCTGATCGCCAGACCGCGCTACTGGTGGTCGATCTCCAGCAGGCGCTTTGCGATGCTGCGCCCGCTGAGTCCATCAACAAGGTAACGGCGCGGATCACGGAATTGCTGGATTGGGCTGTGGCTCATTTCTGGCCGGTGGTCTTCGTTCAGCACTGGACCGAGCCTGGTACGATTCTTCATCGCGGAAGCGCAGGATGGCAATTGAACCAGGCAGTGCGCGGTTACTCTCCGGCTTTCTACCTCGAAAAGAACGTACTCAGCTGCTTTGAGGACGGACAGCTTCAGACATGGTTCGAAGAGCATGACGTTCGCCGTATATGCGTGACTGGCATGCAAACCGAATATTGCGTCAGCGCAGCATGCGAGGGGGCGGCGGCCCGGGGCTTCCAGGTCATCCTGCCAGTCGATGCCCACATGACGATCGGCTGTCCGGAAAAATCCGCAGCCCAGATCGTAGCTGAAACGAACGATCGCTTGTCTTCGTTCGCCGATTGCCGGCCCGCCGCGAGTATCATGACATCGACGTATAGTTGATGTGCGATCGACCAATGGCGTGCTCTAATCTCGACGGACTCGATTTCCACAGGATCATCTGCCAAATTCATCGTCGGAGCTTTTTGACATGGTCTTTCCCGGGGCGGGCGTAATGAGATCGATCAAGAGACGCAGATGAGGGCCGCGGACGGTCACGCACTGATCGGGTCGATCTATGACGCCATCGGCGAGGACGGTGCCGTTTCCCACGTTATGGCCAACCTCTCCGCACACCTCGGAGCGAAACTTGCCTTTTGGTATGTGGTCCAGAAGGGTGCGTCGGGCGAGGCTGCACGGAGCCCTTTTTTGTTCGACGGCGCCTACGGAGTTCATGCCCACACGCTGCACGAGTTTCGAGAAGAAATGTGGCGACGCGACTATGCTCTGCAGGCAGCATCAGTCACTGATCGAACCACCGAAACCCACGAACTGATTTCGGCAGCTGAGCTCGCACGCAACGATTTCGCACATTGGATTAGGACCTCCGCGGGAGTTGACCGCCGCATCGGGCGCTCGACCGATCTCGGCGATGGGGTGGTGGCCGGCTGGGCCTTCCATATGCCGGCTGGGCTCGGCCGCAGGTCACGCGAGCGTGTTGAGTTCGACATGCTGGCACCTCATGTCCGCAACTTGTTCCGCCTCACCTCTCAGTTTGGAGAGGTCCACGGTCGACAGAAAGACCTGGAACAGCTTATCAATGGTCAGCAGCGTGTGATCTTCCTCATGGCTGCGGACGGCGGTGTCTGCTGGGCCAGTCACGCCGCAACGCGCTTGTCGTGTCAAATCGATGGAATCGGTTGCAGCGCGGGCGTGATGACCTTTGCGCGCTCCAAGGAACGGCAGGCGTTCGGCGCGCTACTGCGGCGCTTCCTGAGCCCGCAAGGGATGAGCGAGACGGAGCCCGCGCAGATGATCGTTGAGCGCCCCGATCACGAATTTCCCTACGTCCTTGAGATGTCACTAGCCCCCACGGAATTCCGGACCCGCATTCAAAACCGTGCCACGCTCATCGTAACAGTGCACGATCCCCATCATGCCTCCGTTGGGCGGCCGGAAATATGGCGCGCAATGTTCAATTTGACGCGAACCGAAGCCCGAGTGGCGATGCTGACTATGCGCGGGCTTCCGGATGGAGTGATCGCCAACGAACTTGGGATCGGTGTCGGTACGGTTCGAACGCACCAGAAGCATCTTCTGGCTAAGACCGAAACAAGGAGTAAGGCCGAAGCAGCGCATCTGCTGACGCGGATCACCTAGCTTCACAATATTATGCCGGACTAGATTCCTCCCCAATATTGGAGAGGACGGCTCACCATCATCTGTAAGAAAATACGCCCGTTAGTGCTCGGAATGAGGGCAGTGCATGGGCCGAGATGGTTAGTGCAGACGCATTGCCATTCCCTGCAAATCGCCGGTTGGCGAGCTGCCCTGATCGGCTCGCCGAAGGTCCGGGCTTGGTTGATGGGGGGAGTCTCGATGAAACATTTGAAAACATTGTTGTCAGCCTCGGCGCTGACGATCGGAATAATGGTGGCTGGACTTTCGACGCCGGCGGCGGCGCAAGACGCGTGCGACCTCAACGGCGCGGCTCAGCCCGCTCCGGCAGGGGCGCAGTCGCTAGTCTGCGGCGATCCGTATGCTTTGCCGACCGGTAATTATATAACTGTCATTGGCACTGACTCATGGGTGCAAGGCGATAGCGCGACCGTAGTGGGCTCCGGCAGTTTCGCTGGGACGACCTATACAGCCCCTGGATGGTTTTTTGTCGGCCCCGACAGCGCGACGGCCGTTGGGCAAGACGCCGCAGCTGTTGGCTCTGGCACAGTAGCAATTGGCGATGACGCAATTGCTGGCGTCTTCACCGGGGCGACTCTGATCCCCGTCGACCATGCCACTGCCGTTGGGTCTCAGAGTAACGCCGCTGGAGACGATTCGGTCGCCCTCGGTTACAGTGCGGATGCGACAGCAGACGGTGCGGTTGCGGTCGGTTCCAATGCTCAGGCAACGGGCGCCAATTCAGTCGCTCTGGGAACAGGAGCATCAGATGGGGGACACACCAACTCGGTCGCGCTCGGGACTAACACCACGGCAACCGCGGATAACCAGGTCAATGTAGGAGACCGCACGGTCAGCGGCGTCGCCAACGGTACAATCGCCGATGGATCGACCGACGCGGTCACCGGCGACCAGCTGTACGACACTAACCAGGCCGTCGCGCAGAATACGACCGACATAGCCGCACTGGAGACGAGCGACGCGGCGCAGGACCTGGCGATCACCGCCCTCGAGACAAGCGACGCCGCGCAGGACACGGCAATCGCGGCCCTCGAGACTAACGACGCGGCGCAGGACACGGCAATCGCCGCCCTCGAGACTAACGACGCGGCGCAGGACACGGCCATCGCCGCCCTCGAGACTAACGACGCGGCGCAAGACACGGCCATTGCCGCCCTTGAGACAAGCGACGCAGCGCAGGATACGGCAATCTCCGCTCTCGAAACGAGCGACGCAGCTCAGGACACCGCAATCGCCGACCTCGAGACCAGCGACGCGGCGCAAGACAGCGAGATTGCAGCGCTAAACAATGACGTCGCGGCATTGGAGGCGAACGACGCGGTACAGGACGACGACATCGCCGACCTTCAGGCCAGCGACGCGGCGCAAGACGATGCGATCACCGAAAATTCGGCCGACATCGCGACCTTGCAGCTCGAAACCGCGGAGCTTCAATATCTCGACATCAACAGTGATGACGCGCCGGCCAGCGCCACCGGCGACGAAGCTATTGCGATGGGCGGCGGGGCGGTTGCCTCGGGCGACGAGAGCGTGGCCATCGGCCATGGCGCGATCGCACAGGACGGTGCCGCAGTGTCGATCGGTGCGGGCAACGTCGCGTCTGGTGATGGCGCGGTCGCCATCGGCGATCCCAACCTCGCCACGGGCACTGGCGCGGTTGCGATCGGCAATGACAATATCGCAACCGGCGACGGCGCGGTCGCGCTTGGCAACAATAGCGTCGCGGTCGGGAATGGCTCCGTCGCGCTGGGGAATGCCGCAGTCGCCGGGACCAATGGCGTGGCGATCGGCAACGGCGCGTCCAACGCGACCTTCAGCAACTCCGTCGCAATTGGCGGTGGCACGGTCAACACCGCCAACAACCAGGTCGCGGTTGGCGGCCAGACTGCGGCAACTGCCCGTACTGTCACTGGCGTCGCCGCCGGGACGACCACGTACGACGCGGTCAACTTCGGTCAATTGAGCGCAACCAACTCTGCGCTAGCCGGTGAGACCGACGCGCGCCTGGCGGGCGACGCTTTCCTCGGGGAGCGCCTCGATGATCTTTCCTTCGACCTGCGCCGCAATGCGCGCGAAGGACGAGCCGGAACAAGCGCTGCACTGGCTGCCGCTGCCCTACCGCAAGCAATGGATGCCGGCCGGAGCATGATATCGGCAGGCGTGGGCACCTATCGCGGCCGCACAGCTTTCGCGCTTGGTGCTTCGCATCGTTTGTCGAATGGCAGTACCGTGTTGAAGATGGGCGTAACCTACGACAGTTCTGAAAGCGTTGGCGCCAACGCAGGTGTCGGCTTTCAGTTCTGACCGAATGAGCAAGGGCGCCTAGTCTTCCCGGCGCCCTTGTTTCGGCTCCTTCAACAGAATCGGTATGCTTCGACTTTCCGCCCATTGCGGACACTCCCTGCCCGCCCGGTACTTTACCCCGGAGGCTTCGGCGTCTGTTCGGTCTTTATTTGCATGGTCGGCGGGATGCGGTCGCGCGCGGCATCATCCATCTGCCATTGCTCCGCCGTCTTGCACGTCCGGCTGGAGCGGATGTGCGAGCCCGTCCGCCGCTCGTTCTCGCGGCAGATTCTCCGCGGTTTCGGCGGCGGCGGCGGTGGTGGCGGCGCAGCCTGGGGCGCTTGCGCGGCGAGGGCGATCAGCATTGCAATCAGCATCGCGGGGCTCCCTTGGTTGGCCTACGCGCGTATTCGCCACAGCCGGGCATCGGGTTGCTCCGAGCGGCGAGGCCCGAGGCATAGGGTAGCAAAATCAGGCAAGAGGCGGTAGCTCGCAAGGCGAACCGGAGAGATGGAGAGGAGCGACGTGGAACCCCGTTACGAGGCTTTCCGCCAGGCCGCGATCACCCTTGGGGCATCGCTGGTCATCGCCGCCGCCGTGTTGGGCTGGACCATGCCCGACCCGCCGAAAGGCGCCAGGTACGAGGGCTTTGTGGTCGAGAACAAGGTGGTTCGGCTGGACACCAGGCACGGTCATCTGGTCGCTTGCGACTTCAATCGCTGCGTGCGGGTGCTCGGCAACGGGAAGGAAATTCAGTCCAACTCGGCACCGGGGTTGAGCGCGCCTGCGCCTTCCGTCCCGCGCGCCTTGGAAGAAAACGCCGACGTCACCCCCGTCCAGCGGCCGTAACGCCGCTCGCGCTCGGCCCAACCCTCTGCTAGCGGGCGGCGCAATGGCCAGCCTCGACCGCATCCGCAATTTCTCGATCATCGCCCATATCGACCACGGCAAGTCCACGCTCGCCGACCGGCTGATCCTCGCCACCGGCGGGCTCACCGAGCGCGAGATGACCCACGGCCAGATGCTCGACAATATGGATATCGAGCAAGAACGGGGCATCACCATCAAGGCGCAGACGGTGCGGCTCGAGTGGCGCGCGGCCGACGGCGAGATGTACGAACTGAACCTGATGGACACGCCGGGCCACGTCGACTTCGCCTATGAGGTCAGCCGCTCCCTCGCCGCCTGCGAAGGCGCGCTGCTCGTCGTCGACGCGGCCCAGGGCGTCGAGGCTCAGACCCTGGCCAACGTCTACCAGTCGATCGAGCACGACCACGAGATCGTCCCCGTCATCAACAAGATCGACCTCCCCGCCGCCGACCCCGAAGGCGTCCGCCAGGAGATCGAGGAGATCATCGGCCTCGACGCTAGCGGCGCAGTCCTCGCCAGCGCCAAGGCCGGCATCGGCATCACCGAAGTGCTCCAGGCGATCGTCGACAAGATCCCGCCCCCCAGCGGCGACCCCGCGGCCCCCACGAAGGCGATGCTCGTCGACAGCTGGTACGACCCCTATCTCGGCGTCGTCATCCTCGTCCGCGTGATCGACGGCGTCCTCAAGCGCGGCCAGCAGATCCGCTTCATGCAGGCCGGCACCACCCACCTCATCGACCGCGTCGGCGTGTTCCGCCCCAAGATCGAGCAGCTCGACGAGCTCACCACCGGCGAAATCGGCTTCATCACCGCGCAGATCAAGGACATCAGCGAAACCCGCGTCGGCGACACCATCACCGACGCCAAGCGCCCGACGTCCGCGCCCCTGCCCGGCTTCAAGGAAGTCCAGTCGGTCGTCTTCTGCGGCCTGTTCCCGGTCGACGCCGCGGACTTCGACAAGCTCCGCGAGAGCCTGTTCAAGCTCCGCCTCAACGACGCCAGCTTCAGCTTCGAGGCCGAATCCAGCGCCGCATTGGGCTTCGGCTTCCGCTGCGGCTTCCTCGGCCTCCTCCACCTCGAGATCATCCAGGAGCGGCTGACCCGCGAATATGACCTCGACCTCATCACCACCGCGCCATCGGTCGTCTACCAGGTCCGCTTCCGCAACGGCGGAACGCAGGACATCCACAACCCCGCCGACTGGCCCGACCCAAGCGTGGTCGAAGGCGTCGAGGAGCCGTGGATCGAGGCCACCGTCTACGTCCCCGACGAATATCTCGGCGCGGTCCTGAAGCTGTGCCAGGACCGCCGCGGCATCCAGAAGGACCTCACCTATGTGGGCACCGGAAGCCACGCCCGCGCCCAGCTCAAGTACGAGCTCCCGCTCAACGAAGTCGTGTTCGACTTCTACGACCGCCTCAAATCGATCAGCCGCGGCTACGCCAGCTTCGACTACACCCAGATCGGCCACCGCCCCGGCGACCTCGTCAAGATGAGCATCCTGGTCAACGGCGAGCCGGTCGACGCGCTGTCCATGATCGTCCACGCCGCCAACGCCGAGGCCCGCGGCCGCGGCATGTGCGAGCGCCTCAAGGACCTCATCCCGCGCCACATGTTCAAGATCCCGATCCAGGCCGCGATCGGCGGCAAGGTGATTGCGCGCGAGACGATCGGCGCGCTGAGGAAGGACGTGACGGCGAAATGCTATGGCGGGGATGCGACGCGCAAGAGGAAGCTTTTAGAGAAGCAGAAGAAGGGGAAGGCGCGGATGCGGGAGTATGGGAGTGTGAGCATTCCGCAGGAGGCGTTTATTGCGGCGCTGAGGATGGGTGAGGAGTAGCCGAGCACAAGGCCGCAGGCGCGCAGCGTCACGCGGACTTGTGTCGAAGAGCCTACGACGACCCGGCCAGCCTGCGGCGAAGCCGACAGGACTGACGTCACGAATTCAGTTCGTGGTGGCCCGCGCCAAAGCGAAATCTTGACTGATCGGCCGCGTGCAGGCGTAAGGCGCGGCGATGGCTGGTGGCGGAAAAGGCGGCGGCAAGCGGGGTGCGGAACGCGCGTCCGGAACGCTGCCCGCGTCCGAAGCGCCGGCTGAAACGCTGCACACGCCGCGCCAGCCGCCGGAGCATGAGGCGCTGGTCACGGCGATGGGCGGGGGCACGCTCGATTTTCCCGCGATGCTGGCGATTGCCGATTTGCTGCCGGTGCTCACCGCTTATGTCGACCACGACCTCGTTCTGCGCTTCGTCAATCGGCCGATGGCCGAATGGATCGGACTGCCGCGGTCGGAGATTCTCGGCCAGCACATGCGGGTGGCGATTGGCGAGGAGGGTTTCGCGCAGCGCGAGCCGCTGCTCCACGACGCGCTGGCGGGGGAGCGCAAGTTCTTCGCGTCCGAGTTCACCCATCCGGTCAACGGGCCGGTGGCGTTGCAGACCGATTATATTCCGTGGGCCGACGCCGGGGGGGTCATCCGCGGGCTGCTGATCATCGTCCAGGACGTGACCGAGCAGCGCGCCGCCGAGCGCTCGATCCGCGAGAGCGAGGCGCGGTTCCGGCGGATCGCCAATTCGGCGCCGGTGATGATGTGGGTGACGCGGATCGACCGGGTGCGCGATTTCGTCAACCAGGCTTATGCCGAGTTCGTGTGCGGGCCGGGGTGCAATGTCGACGAGGCGCGGACGGTCGACTGGCGGACGCGGATCCATCCCGACGACGTCGACCGGATCGTCGCCGAGAGCATCGCCGGGGAAGCCTCGCTGCAGCCGTTCACGCTCGAGGGGCGCTATTTGCGGCATGACGGGGAGTGGCGCTGGCTGCGCAGCGTGTCGCAGCCGCGGTTCGGGGCGGACGGCGGGCTCAGCGGGTTCATCGGCGTGGCGAGCGACATCACCGTCGCCAAGGAAGCCGAGCTCGAGCTTCGCCGCGAGGTCGAGGAGCGCACCCGCGACCTGGCGCTGAGCGAAGCCCGCTTCCGCGCGGTGTTCGAGGCGGCGCTGGAAGTGATGGTCCTGCTAGAACCCGACGGCACCGTCATCGCGGTGAACAACCGGCGGGAGGTTTGGCGCCATCCCGACGCCGAGCGAGGCCATTGGCACCAAGCTGTGGGACGCGCCGACGCTCAAGGCCTATCCGCAGCACATCCCGACCATGCGCGAGGGGATCGCGAAGGCGGCGCGGCGGGGAAATTTTCACCGCCGAAGTGAGGATGGAGCGCGAGGGCGTGCCGACGGCCTATCTCGACGTGTCGGTGCAGCCGGTGCGCGGCAGCCGATGGAGCGATCGTCTATCTGCTGTTCGAAGGGCGCGACATCACCGATCTGAAAGTCGCCCAGGAGCAGCTCCGCCAGAGCCAGAAGATGGAAGCGCTCGGCCAGCTCACCGGCGGCATCGCGCATGATTTCAACAATCTGCTGACGGTGGTGGTCGGGGCGCTCGACCTGATCGTCAAGCGCGCCGAAGATCCCAAGCTCAAGCGCTACGCCGAAAACGCGCTGTCGGCGGCCGAGCGCGGCGCTCGCCTGACCGGCCAATTGCTGGCGTTCAGCCGGGTCCAGCGATTGGAGGTGCGCCCGACCCTGGTCGCGCCGCTCATTCAGAACATGCGCCCGCTGCTCCGCAACGTGCTCGGTCCGGGCATCGAGAAAAGCTTCGACCTCGACGACGAGACGATGCCGGTGATGGCCGACCCGACCCAGCTCGAGGTCGCGGTGCTCAATCTCGCAATCAACGCGCGCGACGCGATGCCCCGCGGCGGCGTCCTCAAGTTCGCCACGCGGTCGGTCAAGATCGCCGCCGGCGACGACCCCGAGCTCGAACCCGGCCTATATGTCGAGCTGACCATCGCCGACACCGGCGAGGGGATGACGGAGGACATCCGCTCGCGCGCCTTCGAGCCGTTCTTCACCACCAAGGACGTCGGCAAGGGCACCGGCCTTGGCCTCAGCATGGTCTATGGCATGGCGCGCCAGTCGGGCGGCAGCGCGCGAATCGAAAGCACGCCCGGCAAGGGCAGCGCGATCAAGCTCTATTTCCGCGCCGCCGAAACCGGCCAACGCGCCGACGGCGCGCCCGAGCAGGCGGGCGAGCTTGCGGCCGCAGAGGAAGTCGACGCGCCGGCATCGGTGCTCGTCATCGACGACGATCCCGACGTCCGCGGGTTCATCGCCGCGACATTGGAGGAGCAGGGCTACAGCGTGCGCGAGGCGGCGGACGGGCGCGCCGGGCTGAGCGCGGTCGACGACCAGAAGCCCGACCTGGTGGTGCTCGACTACATCATGCCCGGGCTGACCGGAGCCGAAGTCGCCAAGCGAATTCTCAAACAGCATCCCGGCCAGCCGATTTTGTTCGTCTCCGGCTACAGCGAAACCGACGCCGTCAAAAAGGCGGCGCCGAATGCCCCGCTGCTGGCCAAGCCGTTCCGCGCCGGCACGCTGGCGACCGCCGTGCGCAAGGCACTTGCCGCCGGGTGACGGTGCGCAGAGGCATGGCCGGGACAGAAGGCTGAACTGCGCGGGCGCTGGAGCGTTGTTACCGGCGATGAAATGGTTTCTCGCCTTTGCACTCCTCGCAGCTTCGATCGCGACTCCCGCTTATGGGCAGGCGAGTGCGGCCGGCGCGGCGAGCACCGCCGGTGCGCCCGTCGGCCCGCGCGCGGCGGCGCTGTTCGAACGCGACTGGGTGCTCGCCAATTGGGCGCTCAAGAAGTTCGACGGCGACCGGGACATCCTGCTGTCGGGCGGCGAAGTGGCCGCCGCCGCGGCCGAATTCCGTCGCATCGCCGATGGTGACGGCGACGGCCGCGTGACGCCGAGCGAGTATCGCGCGGCGCGGGACTTCATCCTGGCGCGTTACTAGTCGCCCTGCGCTTACGTTGCGTTGAGCGGGATCTTCGAAACGGGAACTCAGACTTCCTCGCCGCGAGCCACGTAGCCGGGACAATCGGTCCGGTTTCGAGCAGCAAAATACCGCATGGCCATATCCGCGCTGACAAGGCGAAGAAGCCGACGTTGCGAAGGATCGTAGATGTAGAGGTGCTCACCGTAAGGGTAGTTACTGGGCACCTTGTAGATCGACGTACGCAGCCCGCCGGGCGCAGGTGCCATCCTCGAGGTCACCACATCGCCCAATAGAGGCTTGCCGAGCGCTAATGTCAGCGCTCCTCCGACATCCCAATCGGCCTCGAATATAATGGCCGGCCCGTGATAGGGACAAACGCCATCGAGTATGACCGTGGAGCCGGCCGGTACGTCCCGCAGGTCCACGCGCGCGGCGTTCAAGATCGCAGCCTGCATCGCGGGCGCTTCCGCCCAATATCTCTCGATCAGGGCGAGACGGGCGAAGACCGAAATTGAGAAGGCAATGACCATCAGGTGCAACAGCGCGCGCCGGGCCGGTCGCGGAGCAAGCGCGGTCAACGCGAAGATCGCGGCGGTGAAGATCAGCGCGGCACCGAGCGCGGATGCAACATGCACCCGATTACCCACGCCGGTGGAAGTAAACACGACCGCGGGCACGACCAGAAAAGTGGCGTTGCCGAGCAGAAAGGCTGAGATGCCGACCAACAACAGTCGCTTGGGCATCGCCGATTCAAAAGACGGACATTGCCGGTAGAGGCGCCACCCTATGAGGAGCGCAATCAGAAGCGCTAATCCGATGACCACTCGTCCCGCGTCGCCGCTTATCAGCGCCTGGGCGCCGATCCACGCGCCACGCACAGGCGCCCAGAAGTGGGTCGACGGTGTTGCAATGATATTCAGGCTTGAATCGACCCGCCAGTCATAGTCGAGCCGAAATAGCTGCCGGATGCCGGCCGCATATCTGCCTGGATCCGTAACCGTGCCGGCGCGATCGCTGAAACTCAGCTTGTAGGCGGCCGCCAGCAGCACGCTCGCGAGCAAGAACAACGCGGCGACGGAGGCTCGATTTGCGAACATTGTAGCTGCGCCAGGGCGCCGCACCATCCACAGACCCAGGGCAAATCCGGCCAGCATCGGAGCGAATATTTCATAGGCTCCAATGGACAGGAGAGCAGTCGCCGTTGCCCCTACCAGCAAAGCCGGTTTCCCCCGGCGAGCAAACGAGAGTTGGAGGTGCATCGAGATCAGCATCAGCCCGAGGCTGAGCGGCACTTGAAAGGCGGCATACCAGACGCGAACCGTCGAGAGTTGCGGAAGCATGATGAACAGGAGCACGGCGACGAAGGACTCCGATCGCCCGACGCGGAGCCTTACCAACAGCAGGTAGAAGAGGGCTGCGCAGCCCGCCAACACGATGTGGTTGACTATGTGATAGCCCAACGGCCGAAAGCCGAAGACCTCAAAGAGGGCTCCCAAATAGAGGCCCTGGACTGGCCGCGCGTTAAATCCGTCGAACAGGGCGCCAAGCCAACTCCCTCGATGGGCGTCAAAATAAGCAAGGATCGACCAATCGTCGCTGTAGAAGCCAAGGTTGCGAAAGTACGGAACCGACGAAAGCAGGGTGATGACGACCAGGCAAAATGTGTCGGTCGCAAGAGACGTCCGGCCGACAGTTCGCGCCAAGCGCCCATTGGACTCCACGCCATTGTCTCCACCGATCATCTCGGAGCGATAGCCATATTAGAGCGGCATGTCTGGAACATCGCAAATTGTCCGCTTCATCCGGTTCTGCCCGTGATTTTAACCGGGTTGTCGGCGCTCGGAGTTGGCATCTGGACCCTGAAGTGCCCGCATTGCGCTTATCGGTCCGTTCGCAACGGAGCAGCCTACATCAAGTGGCGTCGTATCAACTGGCGGTGGCGAGCCAAGCCGCTGCAAGCATTGCGGCAATGAACTTTCGGCAAGTGTCCGAGATGGATGGAAAGCGGACCTTAGGTTACCCTGTTCGTGTCAACCGCTGTTACCAAAGTTGAAATAGCTGTGAGCAGCTGCGCGCCGGCATATGGCTTTTGAACTACGACGCTATTTGGCACTCCCTTTGCGGGCCAGTCAGCCGCACTGTCGCCTGTAGTGTAGACAACGGGTAGGTCGGGGCGAAGTTCGCGCGCCTGTCGGGCGATTTCCCAGCCGTCGGGGCCGCCCGGTAACCGAATATCAGTGACCAGGCCTGACAGCTCGGCGATGCGGCTGCTGAGCAACCCAAGGGCTTCTGAGGCGATCTGGGCGGGTAGGACCGTATAGCCACCGGCCTCTAGCGCATCCTGAGCAACGAGCAGCACCAGTGGTTCATCTTCAACCAGCAGAAGGAGAGGCTCCGACACCCGACCATCCATCGCCAGCCCAGCAGCCTTTTCGCCGGGCGCGCCGCCGTAGCAAAGCTCCTCGCTGGCTTTCAATATGCTTTGTCGGGTTGCCGACACAATGTTGTGGACCGTTGGTCGCGATCAGTCTTGAAGTCCGCTTTGGGTCGAAAGCGGACACTCATTAGTGGCTGTCGCAGGGAGCTAGTCAGGGACGTCCGCAGCCAGCATCGATTGTAGTGGTCAGCTTGGGCTGACGCCCGGCTATGACCGCGCCGCGATCCAGTCGTTCACCCGTCGCTCGAGGATGGACAAGGGCTGGGATCCCGACGCGATCAGAAGGTCGTGGAAGCCCTTTATGTCGAACTTGGGCCCCAACGCCGCTTCTGCTTTGCGGCGCAATTCGACGATCTTGAGCATCCCGATCTTGTAGCCGGTCGCCTGGCCCGGCAGCGTGATGTAGCGGCGCACTTCGGAACGCGCCTTCTCTTTCGACTGCCTGCCGGTCTCGCTCAGATAGGCAACTGCCTCGTCCTCGGTCCAGCCGAGCGCATGGATGCCGGTGTCGGTAACCAACCGTGCCGCGCGGAACAGCTCGGCGTCGAGGCGCATGAAGTCGGCGGCGATGTCGGGAAACGCATTCATTTCCTTGCACATTGCCTCGGCATAGAGGGCCCAGCCCTCGCCAAAGGCGACATAGCCAGTGACGGAGCGGAACTTCGGCCCGCCTTTCTGGCGGACCTGGATGTCGCCCTGCATGTTGTGACCCGGAATGGCCTCATGGCACATCAGCGTGTACATGGCCGCCGGATCTCCCTGCTCGCCTACCAAGTGCACATAGGTGCGCGCCGGCCGTGAACCGTCGGGACTGGGCGCCGATGCATGAGCGGCGCCTCCCGGCACCTCGCTGAAGGCAGGCTCGCGGACGACCTCGATCCGATAGGCCGGCAGTGTCGCGAAATAGCCGGGCAACAGCGTGCGTGTGCGGGCAACGAAAGCATTGGCCTTGGCGAGATAGTCGGCGCGTGCGGCGTCATCCCACGGCCGCGCCGGGAAGAGGCGAGCACGCTCGGCGTAATAAGCGTGGCGATCCTTGAGCCCGGCTTGGCGGGCGAGCGCATCCTGCTCGGCCTCGATTCGTTTGACTTCCGACCGGCCGATCGCGTGGATCTGCTCAGCGCTATAATCGGTCGTGGTGCTCAGCTTCAGTTCGTTGGCGTAATAGGCGGCTCCCTGAGGCAGCGAGATGGCACCGACACGGCCGCTAGGGGCGGTGGCAAGCGCGCCTCTGGCCCAGGCGATCACTCGCTCATAAGCAGGCTTGAGCGCCAGAATGGCGGTGCGCGCCTCCGCGAGCAGCGCGTCGGCTTCGGCGCGGTTGAGGGTGCCGGCCGCCACCAGCTTCTCGGTCTTGGCCTTGACGTCGGCCCACAGCGCGGCGTCCGGGCCGCTTCCGAACGGGGCGCCGCTGGTCAGCTTCTCGCTGCCGGCGATGATCGTCTCGACCTGGAACCGCGGTACCCGAACGCCGGCCGCCTCGCTGGCCCGAGTGCGCGCAATGGCAACGTCGAGCACCGCGGGCATCGCACTAAGCCGAGCGATGTAGTTCCTGAGGTCCGCGACGTCGGCGACGCTGTGCGTGTTGATCAGAAAATCCGGTAATTGGCTGTGCGCCGAGTAGAGGCGCGAATATAGCGGCGGCCGGTACATTCGGTTGGAATGAGACAGGGCCGCCCGCTCCGCTTCCAGCGCCCAGATGTCGTAGTTCACCTGCCCCGCGGGCGACAGGCGGGAACGGTCGAACGCCGCTTTCATCCGCGCCGCACTGGCCTGACGCCACGCGACGAAGGCATCGAGTGCCCCTTCGCTTATGTCGTTCCAGCGGTCTCCACCTTCCTTGAGGCCGAGCCGGGTCGCGGTCTGCGGCTGCAGTTTCAGGAGCTCGGCGAATTCGGCGTCGAGAAAAGCTGTCAGACGAGCGTCCTCAGCGACCGCGGTTGCCGCGGCCGGCGTCTGCGCGGCGGCGGCGGGGTGGGGAAGCCCCAGGTTGGCAACGAGGGCAAGTGCCGAGGCGATGATTAAAGGCTTCACGATAGCTCCTGACAATTGCCGCGGCGATGTCGGCCAAGAATTTCAGGTCCGGTTGGAGACCGACGGTCTTCGTGCGCAAACGCGACTGTCGGCGCAAGGTTCAGTCGGTCCAGGCTCGCTGTGCAAATCATTGTTGGCGAAGACGGCGGGCGCTTGATTAAGATACGCGCGAAGCGACATTTCGAGGTTTGCTTCCATCTGCTAGCAACGTCGCCGACGATGATCGGGGGAGTGAGGCATGAAGGTTTCGGTGGCTTGCGTGATGCTGGCGTGCGGAGCGCTTGCACAGCCCGCATCGGCCGAGACACTGCGCACAAACGGGGTGGACATTGAGTATCAGGTCACGGGTTCGGGCGACCCGGTCCTGATGATCCACGGTTTCGGGGAGTGCATCGAGCAGAGCTGGGGCGCGATCATCCCCGAGCTTTCAAAGTCCTACAGGGTGATCGCGATCAACCAGCGCGGGCACGGCGCATCGACAAACCCGTCGGGCAAATTCACCCACCGGCAGTCGGCCGAGGACGTCAGGAACGTCATGGATGCGCTCGGCCTCAAAAGCGCAAAAGCAATCGGGTTCAGCAGCGGAGGGATGACCCTTCTCCACCTCGCCACGCGCTACCCGCAGCGCTTGTCGAAGCTGGTGGTCGTCGGTGCGACGACGCATTTCGGCGAGCAGGCGCGGCGCATCATGCGCTCGGTCGCCGCCGAGGGCCTGCCGCCGCCGGTGCGCGACCAATTCCTCAAATGCGCGGCGCGGGGCGCGGTCCAGGCCGACGATCTGACGCGCCAGTTCGGCGGCTTCAAGGACAGTCATTCGGACATGAACTTCAAGGCCGCGGACCTCAAAAAGATCAAGGCGGAGACCTTGATAGTGCACGGAGATCGCGACGAGTTCTTCCCGGTTGCGATCCCGGTCGCGATGTACTCGGCGATCCCCAAAGCGCAGCTGTGGATCGTGCCCGGCGGCGACCACTCATCGACCGCCGGGGCGCCCCGCGATGTGTTCACCACGACTGTCAAAAGCTTCTTGTCGCGATAGCAATGCGAGGGGGTCCATCAATCATGCGCCGCAGAGCATTCCTCATCAGTGCCGTCATCGCGTTGGGCGCCTGCGTATCGACGCAGCGGCCGCTGACCCCGGTCCCCAACATTTATGTCATGCGGCATCTCAACACGCCCAAGGGCGTTACGAACCCCGACCTCACCGCCGAAGGCCAGGCGACGGCAGAAGCGCTTGCCAGCTGGCTTTCGCGTGACCCGCCGCGGGTGATTTTCGTCAGCAACACCAAGCGTTCGATGCAGACCGCCGCGCCGACCGCGAAGCGCTTCGGAGTGACGCCGACCGTTTACGACCCGAGCGAAACAGCGGCATTGCTGAAGTCGGTTCTCGCCGAAAGCGGGACGGTGCTGGTCGTGGGGCATAGCAACACGGTCCCCGACATTATCGCGGGCCTCGGCGGCGAAAGGCCCGCGGCGATGGTCCACGAGGACTTCGGCGACATCTGGCGCATTCACGGCCCCGCCCGCACCACGACGACAGCGAAGCTTCCTCGCGGCAACTGATCGGCGCCGGCTGGCGTTCTGTGCGAATGCCAAATGTAACCGTCGAGGAAATGGAGTGGGCCGAGCAAGCGCTGGGCGAGGTCCGCTTTCCGAAGTGCCCGCTGAGCCTGTCGGCCGGATTCGGCTCCGGCCTCGCGAGCCGCGCGGGAGGCGGGGGCGAGATCTGGGCCATTTCCGACCGCGGTCCTAACATCAAGCTTGCCGACGCGCGCGAATGGTACGGCTGGGAAGCGCCGGCCGAGTGGCGCGATGTATCCGGCGCAAAGCTGATGCCGCGGCCCGACATCGGCCCGGCACTCGCGCTCCTGCGAGTCACCGGCACGTCCATCGAGGTTGAGCGAACCGTACGCTTGCATGACGGTCACGGGCGCCATGTGAGCGGACTCCCGGTCCCCGATTCCGGCCACGCTGAATGCGAGCCGGCGCTCGGCCTCGACGGCCGGCATCTCGAGCCCGATCCGTCCGGAATGGACACCGAGGGCATCGCCTTGCTCGATGACGGGACGTTCTGGGTAGGCGAAGAATATGGGCCTTCACTGGTGCGCATTGCCGGGGACGGGCGGGTTCTCGAGCGGCTCGTGCCCGAGTGCGTTGAGCTGCGCGGGGCAGCTCATCCTGTCCGGGCGTCACTGCCCGCGATCGCCGCGCGGCGCCACCTCAATCGCGGCTTCGAGGCGGTTGCGGTCTCGCCATCGAACGACTTTCTCTATCTGGCTTTCCAGAGCCCGCTGGCACACCCGGCGGTGGCCGACCACGAAGCGGCCGAACATGTCCGGGTGTGGCAGCTCGATACCCAGGGCCGTCTTCTCGCCCAGTTCCTCTACCCGTTTGACGATCCGGCGACGTTCCGCCGCGACAGCGAGGAGGCCCCGATCGAACCCAGCGACCGGAAGGTTTGCGAGATCACGGCGATCGGCGAGAATACGCTGCTGGTCCTGGAACGCGGGTCGAAGACGTCGAAGATTTACCGGGTCACGCTTGATCCGGCACTTTCGCTTCCGGCCGAGCATATGCGGATCGACACCGAGCCGACTGTCGAACAGCTGTCCGCGTCCGGCGCGGCGCTTCCCGAACTGCGCAAGACGCTCATTTTCACCAGCGACGAATGGCCACAGGTCGGCGCCGACATCGAAGGGATGGCCTTGCTCGATGCGCGCACATTGCTGGTCGTCAGCGACAATGACTTTGCCTGCGAAGGAAAAGCGACACGCTTTTACCGGCTGACGTTCGATGCGGATCTGTCTTCCGTTTGACCGCCATGCTGCGTAGGCAGGTCTGAGGCGGCTATCCTCGCGTCAGCGACCGCCCCTAGCTCAACTGGATAGAGCGCCAGGCTTCGAACCTGGAGGTTGGGGGTTCAAGTCCCTCGGGGCGGGCCAGCTTTTGTTACGCACGATCAGATCGAGATCGCCCTCACCCTGCGCGTGATCTACCACGCATGGACATGGCCGCGCACTGCAGGCTCCCGCGACGCGGCGTCCTGACATCTCGGACGATCGACCGCCATCGCCGATGTTGCGGCGGCCGACAGTTCGGTGAAGCTAAGCGCCGCCGTCCGGCTTGGGCGCGTCGGCGAGTTCCCGCGGCCTTTGCGCCTTGCGATCGGGATCTTCCTGCGCCGGCGACGGGGGACCCGCCGCCCCGAGGCTCGGCGCGGCGCCGGTTTTCGTCACCTGCTCGTCGGGATCGGCCCTGGTCACGATCTCGTCCGCCGCCCAGGCTCCGCGCTCGCCGATCGGTTCCGGAGCGCCGGTGGTGCTGTCGATGACGGTCTGATGCTCGACCTCGCTGTTGAACTCGGCGCCGATCACCAGGACGTAGGCAGACAAATAGATCCAGGTGAGAAACGCGATCATCGCGCCGAGCGAGCCGTAGGTCGCTTCGTAATCGGTGACGCTGGTTATGTAGAAGCCGAACAATGTGGTCAGCAGCACCCACGTCGCGGCGGTGAACAGCGTCCCCGGAGTTATCCACTGCCACCGCGCCTGCTCGCGCGATGGCGCATAGCGGTAAAGCACCCCCGCCACGCCGGCCGCGGCAAGCATGATGCCGGCATATGCGGCGAGCTTGCCGAGGCCGATCATCAGCTGCGAGCTCGTCGGCAGCAACCGTTCGAGCGACGCGATGGCGGCGGTCGCGGCGAGCGCGCTCAAGGCCACCACGACGGCTCCGGCGGTGATCACCAGCGCGACAAGGTAGAAGCGGGCGAGGCTGCGTTTTTCGGTCTCATGATAGGCGATGTTGAGCGCGATCATCACCGAGCCGGCGCCATTGGCGCCGCCGTAGAGCGCGACGGCAAGCGCGGCCAATATGCCGGTGCCTTTGGTCGTGCCCGACGCGGTCACGGCGGCCATCAACTGCTCGCCCACCAACTGCGCCACGTTGGGCGGAAGCAAGCTGGTCAGCACCCGCATGTTGCTGACCACCGTCTCGGGGTCGGCGAACACACCGTAAGCGAGAACGATCATGCCCAGCAGCGGCACGAAGGCGAGGAATCCGTAAAAGGCGACGCCCGCGGCAACCAGGCCGACATTGTCGATCCAGGTCCGCTGCCACGTTCGGGCGGCAATCTGCTTCCACGCCGCGGGGGGCATTTTCCAGGGCGACACGGCGCGGTGGCCGTCGATGTCCTGTCTAGAGCCAGTCATCATCAAAAAGACGCTTAGCGCCGCGCCTCGTTCCCTATCGGTCAGTAACTAATTGAAACAGCGACTTTATTTTTCGCGGACAGTGAAGCGCTCGAGCTGGCTTTGGCCGTTGAGCATGGTCAGGCGAAACGAATATTCGAGGCAGTCGACCTTGTAGACCGAGCCGCCCTCAACGCTCTGCGCGATCTTCTTGTAAGACCTGACAACCTCACACGGGTGCCCCGCCTTGCGGATTGCCGCTGCAAGATCGGTCAGGCGAAAATAACGCTGCGGCTCGATCATCGCCGTTCCCGCTTGCTGCACGGCGTGGGGCGGAACCACATCGACGTGCCGCGTTGGCTCTGGTCGATCGCACGCTGTCACCAACGCAACGAGGGCTAGCGAAACAGGGCGTAGCTTCATCGGCAGCCGACCCTCCAGTCACGTCGCGAAGTACAACGTCCGGCCCGGGACAGGCCAGTCGCTCGCAAGCATAGGCGCACTCGGCCGGCGTTGCATAGAGACAGGAACTCGGCGTGATGCGTGTCGTTCGGGATCGATGGTCGTCTCAGCCATGACTCGCTTCCTTCGCTCGACCATCGCGGACCTCGAGCACGACATCGACCTGGTCAACGATCTGTTGGCGCAGGGCGAAGGTTACGACCGCAAGGTGCGGATCCTCGCCTATGCCGGGTACCGGAATGCGCACACTCTAAGGATCAAGGGACGCATCGTGCGCTACGAAAAGCCGCTCGACGCCGGCGAAGGTCTCGCCACCCGGCTGCGCGCAATGATGGAGATTTACAACAGCCAGGAAATCCCCGGCGTGACGGTGCGCTGCGAGGGTTATGGCCATGTTTGGGAAGTGGCCACGGACGACGAAGGCTATTTCGATTTCGACCTGGCTCTCGAGCGACCGCTTCCGCTGAGAACCGCGTGGGAGCAGGTCACTGTGTCGACGCCCGGGCGGGAATCGCAGCAGCCGAGCATCAAGGTGCCGGTGATGGCTCCCGGCACCGACAACCATATGGGCATCATCTCCGACATCGACGACACGGTGGTCGAAACCGGTGCGACCGATTTCGTCAAAAACTGGAGGCGAGTCCTCGTCGACCGGCCCGAGGACCGCCTGGCGGTTCCCGGCGCGTCGACGCTCTACAAGACCATAGCAAAGGACCATGCGGCGCCGGTCAGGCCGTTCTTCTACGTGTCTTCGTCGCCGTGGAATCTGTACGGCTTCATCGCCGAGTTCATGGAGCGGAATCATATTCCGCACGGGCCGATGTTCCTCAAGGACTATGGCATCGACCGGACGCAGTTCATCAGGAAGTCGCATGAAGCGCACAAAATTGCCGCGATCGAGACGGTGCTGAGCTTTTACCCCGGGATGCGCTTCCTGCTCATCGGCGACAACGGCCAGCGCGACGTGACGGTGTACAGCAAAGTCACGGCCGATTTTCCCGATCGCGTCGCCGCGGTCTTCATTCGCGACGTCGACGGCTCGTGCCGGTCAGGCCCCGAAGGCGAAATGCTGCAAGACATCGAGCGCAGGAATATTCCGACCTTTTGCGGCGCCAGCTTCGACGACGCGCTCAGCGTGGTCGAACGGTTGCAGCTCGATCGTCCGGCAGAAGCGGCAAGCGCGATGCTTGCGCCCGCCAAGGGCGAGGGTTCGCTCGGCGGTGGCTAATCGGGGCGCGCGTGGCTAGGGCGCCCTTATGCAACATCCGAGGCTCCATGAAGCGCTCGCCGAGGCATTGAGCGCCCGCGGCTATGAGCAGCTTACTCCCGTCCAAGGCGCGGTGCTCGCCGAAGAGGCGGACCGGCGTGACCTGATCGTTTCCGCCAAGACCGGTTCGGGCAAGACCGTCGCCTTCGGAATGGCGATCGCGACCGAGCTGCTCGAGGCCGGTCGCGCGCCCTTTACGCTGCAGCCGCTGGCGCTGGTCATCGCCCCGACGCGCGAGCTTGCCATCCAGGTCAGCAAGGAGCTCGAGTGGCTCTACGCCAAGGCGGGCGGCCGCGTGATCACCTGCGTCGGCGGAATGGACCCGATGAAGGAGCGGCGGGCGCTCAGCGGCGGCGCGCACATCGTCGTCGGGACGCCGGGCCGGCTCCGCGACCATCTCGAACGCGGCGCGCTGGACCTGTCGGCTTTGCGCGTCGCGGTGCTCGACGAGGCGGACGAGATGCTCGACATGGGCTTTCGCGAGGAGCTCGAGGAAATCCTCGACGCGACCCCCAGCGAGCGCCGGACACTGCTGTTCTCGGCGACGATGCCGCGGCCGATCGTCGCGCTTGCGAAGCGCTACCAGAAGGACGCGCTGCGGATCGAGAGCCTTGGCGACAACCAGGGCCACCAGGACATTGCCTATCGGGCGGTGGCCGTGTCGCCGACCGACATCGAACATGCCGTCGTAAATCTGCTTCGCTTTCACGAGGCCGAGACGACGATTTTGTTCTGCGCCACGCGCGACGCCGTGCGACGGCTTCACGCGAGCCTGACCGAGCGCGGATTCCATGCGGTCGCTCTGTCGGGTGAGCACAGCCAGAGCGAGCGCAACCACGCGCTCCAGGCGCTGCGCGACCAGCGCGCCCGGGTGTGCGTCGCGACCGACGTCGCGGCGCGGGGCATCGACCTGCCCTCGGTGTCGCTGGTCATCCATGTCGAGCTGCCGCGCAACGCCGACGCGCTCCAGCACCGCTCGGGGCGGACGGGGCGCGCGGGCCGCAAAGGCACCGCGATCCTGATCGTCCCGTTCCGCCAGCGCCGGCGCATCGAGGGCATGTTTCGTGGCGCGCGCATCGAGGCGGAGTGGATCCCCGTGCCGTCCGCCGCGGAAATCCGCGCCAAGGACCGCGAACGGCTGCTCGCCGCATTGTCCGCCCCTGCGGAGCTGGAGGAGGAAGACCAGGAGCTGGCCCGGCAGCTGATGGACAAGCTGAGCCCCGAGGCGATCGCCGCGGCGCTGGTCAAGTCATTGCGCACAGACATGCCGGCGCCGGAAGATATTCTTGGTGACGGACAGGGACATGGGCAAGGGCAGCGCGAGAGCAAGCGCGAAACGCGCGGCGCCGAGGCCGGTCCGCGCCCCGGTTTTGAGGACGCTAAATGGTTCCGCCTCAATGCCGGCCGTCGCCACAATGCCGACCCGCGCTGGCTGCTGCCGCTGATCTGCCGCTACGGCCATGTCGGACGGACCGAAATCGGCGCCATCCGCATCGCAGCCAACGAAAGCTATTTCCAGGTCAGCGCCCGCGCCGCGCCCGGCTTCATCAAGGCGCTGCGCCGCGCGACAATCGCGCCCGAAGACCAGGGACTGATCATCGAAGTCGCGCCGCCGATGGAGCGGGCATCGAACTACCGCCCGGAACTCGCGCACGAAAAACCGCGGCCGAAAAAGAAACCGCGCGGCCCGCGGCCGGCGTAAGCGCCGCGCAATCAGCGGCCACTTTCCTGAGAATCATACAATAAGCGACCGGCGATCCGCGCTATTGGCGGAGCATGGCAAAATCTCTCAACGGCGCCCTCCGCGCCTGTTTCGTCTCGCTTGCCGGGATAGTCGGGAGTCTAACGGCGACGGCTGCGACCGGTCAGCCGCTCCCGCCGCCGGCCGAACTGGCGGGGCTCGATCAATTCGTGGTCGACGCGCTCAAGCGGGCCAAGGCGCCCGGGGCTTCAATTTCGATCGTCAAGGACGGCAAAGTGGTGCTGTCCAAAGGCTATGGCGTGCGCAGCCTGGCGACAGGACTGCCGATGGACAGCGACACGCTGTTCCCGATTCAGTCGGAGACGAAAGCCTTCACGGGCCTGATCGCGATCATGCTTCGCGATGAAGGCAAGCTCGATCTCGACGCGCCGATTTCGACATACATTCCAGGCTTCCGGTTAAATGACCCGGTCAGCACCCTCGAGGTCTCGGTACGGGACTTCCTGACGCACCGGTCGGGGCTCGGCGTCTACAGCTTGTTGTGGATCACCAACGACGCCGCAACGAGGCCGGAGGCGATGGCCAGGATGGCTCATCTACCGCCCGTCTCGCCCCTGCGGACAAAGTGGAATTACGCCAACATGGGCTATGTCGCGACGGCCAATGCGGTCGAACGCGTCGCCGGCGTTCAGTGGGAGCGCCTGGTCGAGCAACGCATTTTCGTCCCGCTCAAGATGAGCCGGACGACCTTTTCGAGGGAGCAGGCGCTTCGCGATCCGAACCATATCGATGGGTCGATGTTCTGGAACGGCGCTTTGATGACGACGCCAATGCAGACCACGACGCCGCTCACGAACTCGACCGGTGGGATTGTCTCGACGGCCGATGACATGGCCAAATGGATGCTGTTCCAGCTCGATGCCGGCAAATTCGAGGGCAAGCAGCTGGTCAAGGCCGATAGCATCGCCGAGACCCACAAGCCGCAGGTGATCACCGACCGCCCTGTGCCTCCTCCGGAATTCACTAGCTCCGCTTATGGGCTTGGCTGGTTCGTCGAATCCTATCGCGGCGAGCGACTGATCGAGCATGGCGGCGGCCATTGGGGCGTGAATTCAGCTGTCGGTTTTCTCCCCGACCGGAAACTCGGCGTGAGCATCTTCGTCAATGAGAATAGCGACCTCGCGCTGTATCTGATGCTGGCCATCTTTGACCGCTACATCGGCCCGGGCGCGCGTGACTGGGTGCAACTCGCCGCCGACAGCAAGAAAGAAATGGAAGCCGAGCATCGCACCAGCATGCGCGAGCGCAAGCAGCGGTTGGACAAGGTGTCGCGACCGGCACGTGCGCTGACCGACTATGCCGGCTCCTACAGCCATCCCGGCTTCGGGACGATTAGCGTGCGGCAGGAGAAGGGCGGCCTCGTCGTGCAATACGACGACGATATTTCCGCGCTGGCAAACGTCGGCCGCGATGTGTTCATCCCGACTTCCACGGACTTCGGCAATGTGTGGGCGATGCTTCAGGACCCGCGGGTTCAGTTCGTGCCGGGCTACGACGGCCGCATCAACTCCCTCAGGACTACCGCAACCGCCGACGAAATCATTTTCAAGAAAGACTAGTGGCCGTGGGCGTCGAGCCGCCGTTCGCGCTGGACGGCGCCGGGGGTCCTGCCGAGCACTGCGCGAAAAGCGTGGACCATGTGGCTCTGGTCGCAAAAGCCCGCCGCAGCCGCGATCTGGGCCTGAGGCTCGGTCGAGGTGACAATCATGTGGACGGCCGTTTCGACCCGCCGCCGGCGGACGGTTTCGCCAATCCCTTCGCCCATCGCGGCCCGGTAGGCCTGGGCGAACCAGCCGGGGTGGAGATCGAGGGCGCTTGCGATCTGCGCCGCATTCGGAGCCGCGATCGTTTCGATCAGCCGCAGGGCCTCCGGAAGCCACGCAGGTTCGCGAACCGCCTGGCCTTCGAAGCCACGGGCCAGGAAGTCCCGGGTAGCAGTTGCAAGCTGCTCCTCGTGCGCCGCCGGATTACTCCACAGCCTCGCGAGTCCGCGGGCCCTGAGGCCCGCCGATCCGCCTTTCCAGTTCACCACCGGCGACCATGACGGCTTCAGCTTGAGCCCGAGCCAGGACGGGTCGAACTCCAGGTCGACCTGCTCGAGCCCAAGGCTGCCGACCAGGTTCGAGTGATGCTCGCCAGGCCGGTAAAACATCGCCGAAGGCCTGGACACGGCCGTTTCCCCGATCTCGCTCCAGTTACGGTACGAACCGGCGACGAACAGCGAAAGAACCGGCCAGTCATGGGCGTGCTCAGCGATGCTGGCGCCGCCCTTGTCGCTCAACCGCACAGCCCGCGCACCCGAAAAGGACCTCAGGCCAACAGGCAGTCGATCGACCACATTTCCTCACTGGATACGAGCGGAACCGCCGCGAAGCGTATCACATCGGCGATAAGCAACAAGCTGCGGTGCAGGCCCCCTCGCATCATGCCGACAGGTTGTGATGCGCTGTTGTCGGTACTGACTGAATGCCTTCACAAGCGCCTTAGATGCAGCTAAGCCTCGGGGATAATACGGAAAATCCTGCTAGCGGCGCTTGTGCTGACTGCTCCTGCGCTTGGCGGCTGCGCCTTGCAGGCGGCGATGCTCGCGGCTGAGGTGGTCCCGCAAATCCGGGCGCCGATGGGAACCAAGAATGCGCACCTGAAGCCCGTTGCCCTGCAGCAGTGCACGCAGCGCGCCGGGCAATATGGGTCCGTGTTCGTCGTCGACGTCGAGCAGCGCCGCGCCGACCGCATCATCGTGTGGGGGTCCGTCACCGATGCGGCCCGGCAGCGGCGCACGTTCGAGTGTCATTTCACGACAGCACTGACGCAGTTCAAGCTGGGCGAGATTCTGCCGCCGGCGAGCTAGCCGACGCTTCGGCGCTCCATCTCCGCGGCGTCCCACGCCGCGTTGGTCGCGGCCTCGGCAGCAAGGCCGATTGCAACACCAGCCGCGACGTCGGTCGGATAATGGGCGGAGCGCACAATCTGGACCGCAGCGACCAGCGCAGCGGTGGCCATTGCGGCCAGGCCATATTCCGGGAACTCACGGGAGAAGGCGCGCGCGGCGGCCATTGCGCCGGCGCTGTGGCCGGACGGAAAGCTGGTCTTCTCCTTTGCCCGGTGAGTCCCCTTCCTCGGCGCCTTTTGCTCGCGGTTGCTCGCACTCCGCGGCCGGGTTCGGTCGATCTCCGTCTTGACCGCATTCTTCACCACGGTCGCCGCTTCATGCGCGATGACCATCCGCGCCCCGGCACGCACGAGGCGGTCACTTCCGGCCAGCGTGCCCGCGACAATCAGGCCGCCGGCGATGGTTCTCACTTCCGGCTGATCGCCGAGTTTGCTGATCAGTTCGAGCGCGCGAACCGGCGCAGAGTCGGCGTAGTCGGCGAAGAAACGGTGCGCATGATCGTCAAAGTCGATCAGCGTCCGTCCTGCGATATCGAGCGATTTCCTCGGCATTTCCACCTAACCCGCGAACGGGCATGTTGGTGCCGCAGCGAACCAATTGGTGGGCCACCCGTTCTGTGCGCGCTGCAGAGGAGAGGGCCGATGAAGCTGTTACGCACATGCGCGCTGGTGTTGCCATTGTCGCTGCTCAGCGCGTGCCAGACGGCCGCGCCGCCCGGGGCGGGCGCGGTGGCGATGCAGACCCCAGTGCAAGCGCCGTTGGCGAGCACTGCACCGCCGCCCGCGGCGCCGTCCGTGAGCTTGGAGCGGATGTCCGAAATTACCCGCGTGCTCGCGTCCGATGACTTCCAGGGCCGATCGATGGGCACCGCCGGCGAGCAAAAGACCATTGCCTATCTGACCGAGCAGTTTCGCGCCGCCGGCCTCGAGCCCGGGGGCGAGAACGGCGGCTGGACGCAGAGGGTACCGTTGATCCGCACCAAGCTGCAATCGCCGCAGCTGTCGATTCGCCAAGGGTCGAAGGCGACGAAGCTCGCGTTTCCGCGGGACATTTACCTGAGCACGGTGCGCGACACGCAGCAGGTGCGAATTGCCAACGCGCCGATCGTGTTCGTCGGTTTCGGAGTGCATGCTCCGGAGCGCAGCTGGGACGATTTCAAAGGCGTCGACCTCAAGGGCAAGGTCGCGCTGATGCTGGTCAACGATCCCGATTTCGAAGCCGCCGAGGGCGAGCCGGTCGCGGGCAAGTTCGGCGGCAAGACGATGACCTATTACGGCCGCTGGACGTACAAGTTCGAGGAAGCCGCGCGGCGCGGCGCGATCGGCGCGATCATCGTCCACGAGACCGAAGGCGCGGGCTACGGCTGGAACGTGGTCGAGAGCGCCGCCGGCGAGAATTTCAATATCGTCCTGCCGGCCGGAGCGCAGCAACCCGTGCTTGTCCAGGGCTGGATTCAGCGGGCCGCCGCGGAGGCAATGCTCAAGCGCGCGGGGCATGATTATGCCGCCTTGGAACGCCAGGCGCGCAGGGCGGACTTTCGTCCCATCGACCTCAAGACGACATTTTCCGCTTCGTCCGGCGTCGACCTCACCCGCATCACCAGCCACAACGTCATCGGCAAGCTGACCGGCGCGCGCTACCCCAATGAGACGGTGAGCTACGGCGGCCATTGGGACGCGTACGGTGTCGGCGCGCCCGATGCCCAGGGACGAACGGTCCGGCCCGGCGCCGCGGACGACGCGCTAGGTCTTGCCGCGATGATCGAGATCGCGCGCCTGTTCGCCGAGCGTCCGCGAACCGACCGGACGCTCGTGTTCGCGGCGTGGACGGCCGAGGAACGCGGCCTGCTCGGCTCGGAATATTATGCTCAGCATCCGCTCTATCCGCATGAGACGATGGTCGCGAACCTGACGCTCGACACGCTGCAATGGGCCGGCCCGACACGCGACACGCTGCTAATCGGGCGGGGGCAGAGCGAGCTCGAGCGCTATCTCGAGGAGGGCGCCAGCGCGCAGGGCCGGTACGTGACCCCTGAAGGACGCCCGGAGCGCGGCCTGTTCTACCGCGCCGACCATTTCACTTTGGCCAAGCGCGGCGTGCCGGTGCTGCTCAGCATGGCGCTTGCGGGCGCGTATGATCTGGAGAACGGCGGGCGCGCGGCGGGCGAGGCGTGGCTCGATGCGTTCACCACCAATTGCTATCACCAGACCTGCGATCTGTGGTCGCCGCAGTGGGATCTGCGCGGGGCGGCGCAGGAGGCAAACCTCTATTTCGGCATTGGCGCGCGGCTGGCGAACAGCCGCGAATGGCCGCAGTGGAACGCCGGTTCCGAATTCAAGAAAATCCGCGACGAAAGCATGAAATTGCGCCGGCCAGATGCTCAACCGCAGCCGCAGGAGCCGCCGCGCGGCGAGCCGGGCGAGCGGGGAGAATAAGCCCCGCGCGGCGTTGTCAGAAGGCAGTCGGAGGCGGCGGCGGGGCGGTTTCGGCCGAGGCCTGCGCCGGAGCGGCGAGCATCACGCCGGCGCCGCTCACGCGCAGATCGATCAGTGTCTGGTAGACGTCGCCGAAACTGGCGTCGGCCGTTGGAGCAATAGAGAAGTCGTCTGGGCCGCCGGCGCTATTGGCGCGGGCGAAATCGCGAAGCGCGGGACGATCATGCAATTGGCCGTCCTGCTTGATCGCGCCGCCCGGTCCTACCGGAAAAAGATGGATGGAGTTGGCGGCAACCGAGCCCACCGGAAGGTGGAGGCGCTGGTCCGGCCCATCGCGGGCGCCCGTCGGCCGGAGCAGCGCTTCGGCATAGCCCGCGTGCTGGAGGCTTGCCAGGATCTGGCCCGCGCAGGGCCAGCGCATTGCCGGCGCCGCCTCGACCCTCAAAAAGGGCAAATTGTCTTGGGTGATGGCGGCGGGTCCGCCGATCGCTTCGATGCGGGCCATGAGCAGCTGCGTTGCGCGTTCGCGGATCGCGGCTTGCGATAGCTCCACACCGTCCCATTTCGCGGTGCAATTCCCCTCCGGGCCGGAAGCCACGCTGATCGTTGCCGCAGGGCCATTCGCTTGGGGCGCCGATCCATCGGGCTGAGGGTCGTTCTTCGAGCCCGGCGGCGAACATGCGCTGAGCAGCGCGAAGACAAGCAAGGGCGCGAAGCGCATGGCGGTTACCTCCGTTGAGCAGCCGCGATAATCCGCGGGCTAATATTCGACCGTGATCGTAATGGCGCCAGACCGCGGGCTGGCGATCGTCGCGGTATCCCGGCCAGAACGACTGACGATCACTCCGTCCGCGCGGATCACGGCGTTTGCAATATTACTAACTACGATCGTCGCGCCTTCGGCACTGATTGCCGGGCTCGAAATGACGACTGGCCGAATGACTGTGGCGGTGACGGCAAGCGAGGCCCCGCTGCTACTTGAAGTCGCGGTCGCCGCGCCACCGATTATTATCGATAAGAATGTTGAAACCATCCGTCATCAATCGCAGCATGAACGAGGTCGAGCAATAAAGGCTTTGCGACTGTTCTGCCTTGGCACAGTGCCGGTACGCTTTCGCGATCTCGCGATTCGGTCGCGGCAATGTTAAGGCTCCCGGATGACTTTGCTGTTGGCTTTCGTTGCGGCCGCGCTTGCAGCCGCGCCGGTCGCAAAAGCCGAGCGCCGCTGCGGCTGGCTCGACAATCCAACGCCAGGCAATTGGTGGCTCACTGACCGACAAGGCGAGTGGGTGTTGAGCGCTCAGGGCGGCTATGAGGCTCCCGGCATGGAAAACATGCCGGATATGTCGACGGCCGGCGAAGTGCTTACCAACGGCAACTACGGTTACAGCTGCGCGTGCATGACGGTTACAACCAACCGCGCCAGCGGGCGGATAACCCGCGTCCTCGCAGCCCGCCCAGTGCCGCTTCGCCAGTGCCGGATGGATCGCCGCCTGCCCAGACGCTAAAACGCGCCTTTCTTGGTCAATCGGTCTTGAGCTCGGTATCGCCGCTGTCTTCGCCCGCTTCGCACTCGGTCCGGTGACGGCGCAGCATCCGGTCGGACTCGTCCACGAGGCGCTCTGTCTCGGCGATGCTGCTGCGCAACTCCGCCTGGCTTGCCTCGACTTCGGCGGCGTGTCGTTCCCGGCGCTCCGCCCGCTCTTTGGTTGTCGGCATGGAGGGTGAAACGCCTATTAATCCAGGTTAGCTCCAGCCCGTCCGGCTTTTATTTTGGACCGGCCTAACCCGCGAGCCGCTTCGATCCGAGGCCCATGACCATCTGGTTGGCCCGGTCGTAGGCCAGCGGACGGCCGAACAGATAGCCCTGGATGACGTCGCACCCGAGCTCACGCATGCGCTCGAAATCCTCGGCCGTCTCGACGCCCTCCGCGGTGATCGTCATGCGGAAGCTTTTTGCCAGCTGGACGATCGACTGGATGATCGCGACATTCTCCGGCCGAGTGCCGGCTTCGCGGACGAAGCTGCCGTCGATCTTCAATTTGTGGAACACCGCCTTGTTCAAGTAACCGATTGAGGAATAGCCGGTGCCAAAATCGTCGAGGGCAATGCCGACGCCCAGCGCGCGCAGGCGTTTCAGCGAATCGAGAGTCGCGCCATTGTCGCCGAGGAACACGCCCTCGGTCACCTCCAGCTCGATGCGGTTGCCGGGCAAGCGGTAACGCGCCAGCGCTTCACTGACGGTGTTGGTCAACGACGGCATGGTGATCTGTTTCGGGCTGATGTTGAGCGCGACGGTGATCGGCTCGGGCCAGGATGCTGCGGCCTTGCACGCTTCGTCGATCACGAAGTCGCCGATCGGGCCCATCAGCCCGCTTTCCTCGGCTACCGGTATGAACGTGTTGGGCGGCACATAGCCGCGCACCGGGTGGTTCCAGCGCAGCAGCGCTTCGAAGCCGATCAGTTTTTGCGTCTTGGCGTCGATCAGCGGCTGGTAGACGAGATGAAACTGCTTTGCGCCGAGCGCCTGGCGGAGGTCCGCCTCGAGCCGCACTCGGTCTTCCTGCTCGGACTGGAGCTCGGACGAGAAAAAGCGCGCGCAACCGCGGCCCGAATCCTTGGCTTGATACAGCGCGAGATCGGCCTTGAGGATCAAATCGTCGACCGTCGCGCCGTCGATCGGGCCGAACGCGCAGCCGATCGATACGCCGATGCGGATTTCGGTCTGGTCGATCTGATAAGGATGCTTGATCGAGGCGATGATGCTGTCGGCGAGCAGCTCGACGACCTTGCGGCTTTGCGCGTCGGTGACGACGATCGCGAATTCATCGCCGCCCATTCGGCCGACATGGCCGTGGGTGCCGACTTCATCGACCAGGCGCTTGGCGACCGCGCGCAGCACGGCATCGCCCTTGGGGTGGCCGAAAGTGTCGTTGACCGGCTTGAAGCCGTCGAGGTCGAGGAACATGATCGCGCACGGCACATTGCCGGTCGTCGCGGAGCGCAAGGCTTCGCCGAGCAATTGGCGGACGCGCCCGCGGTTGGGCAGGCCGGAGAGAACGTCGACATTGGCGAGGTGGGTCAGCCGCTCCTGCGTCTGGCGCACTTCGGTGATATCCGAACCGACCCCGCGGAAACCCTCGAAGCGGCCGGCGGTGTCGATGATGGGATCGCCGGCGATGGAAATCCAGCGCGGTCCGCGCGGCGTCTTGAGCTCCATTTCGAGCGAGCTGAACGCTTCGCGCGCAAGGAGAATTCGGCCGAGCTCCGCATGACCGCCGAGCAACGCCGGCAGCGAATGGCCGATCATCTGGTTCGCGGGAATCCCGAGCAGCGCGCTCATCCGGCTGGAGATGTAGGAAACGCGGTTTTCGGGGTCGATCTGCCACAGCCAGCCGACGCCGCGCTCCTCATATTCCTGGAGAAGCAGGCTGGCTCCCTCGCTCTGGCTGCCGACGTCGCGCGTTGGTCTTGACCTGGTGGAACGCCCAGCGGGCGACGGTGAGCACGCCGAAAATCGACACTCCAAGAGTGAAGACGATCGACAGCATGTGCTGGAACGGGACCGAGTGACGAGCGACCAGCAAGGCGCCGGCGAGGCCGACGGTGAAAGCGACCATCCACGCAATCACGCACGGCGGGACGACGACCAGGCCCAGCGCGGCAATTCCGAGCCCCGCAATCAGCGAGGCGACGATGACCTGGGTGCCGGCGTCGAGCGCGGGGAAATAGAACAAGGGCAGGCTCAGCCACAGCGCCGCGCGGACCGCGACATCGCCGACCAGCAGGGACATCGGCACTCGGCGGCCGGCGCGGCCGACGCAGCTTATCGACTGAGTACGGGCGAGCTGCATCGCGGCGAAATTGACGCCCGGCGACAGTCAGCGCCCAAAGACCGAGCCAGCTCGGCGGGACGACATTCCACAGGGTCGCGGCCATCATCAGCGCGGCAACGACGTTGGCGGCGGCGAAAAACGGCGCGAGCTGGGCGCGGGCCATCAGCTGCATGTCGCGCAAAGGCGAGCTTTCGCTTTCCGCGCCGCCCGCGGTCAGCCCCGCCGATTCCCCCCCGGGGAGCCGGGCGGAGATCAGGCGCTTGTAGCGATCAGGAGCTTCGTACATCCACCCGCCAGTCTATGGTCCACTAGTCGGCAGTGGTTAGAGCAAGAGGGTGAAAGCCGGGTTAAGGACCAGCGACAGGCAAGATCGCTCGCATAAGCGGGCTCGCGTCTCTATATCCTCAAGCGCGATGGCGACCGACAGCGCGACCCTGAACAAGCTTGAGCCGCGGGCGCAGCGCCGTGGGCGCGACGGCGCGGTGCCCAAAATCCAGTCCCCGGCCGAGCCGATCGCGCGCGGAATGGGGCTCGACCAGCCGTTCTTCAACGACAAGAACCGCGCCTTCTGGATTCTCCAATCGATCGGCTGGACCGGCTATTTCACGCTTCGATCGCTGTCCGGCTTCGCCAATTCGATGGGCTGGATGTGGCTCGTCCACACGCTTTTGCTGACCGCCACCGGCTATTCGCTGACATTGCTGATCGCCTCGCTGTTCCGGCGGCTGATCACGATGCGGCCACTGTGGACGCTGGTTTTTTCGCTCGCCGCCGTAATGCTTGCGTCGGTCGCCTTTTCGGTCATCGAGACGTGGAGCTATGCGACCTTTTTAAAGCCGACGTCGCGCCCGGTAGGCGTTGAATATCTCGGCGCGATCCTGCTCAATTTCTCGCTGCTCGCGGCGTGGGCGGCGCTTTATTACGGGATCAATTATTTCCTTTTGCTCGAGGAGCAGATCGACCAGCGCGAGCGGCTCGAAAGCCAGGCATCGACCGCCCAGCTGGCGATGCTGCGTTACCAGCTTAACCCGCACTTCCTGTTCAACACGCTCAATTCGATTTCGACTTTGGTGCTGCTGAAACAGACCGAGCGCGCCAATGCGATGCTGGCGCGGCTGTCGTCGTTCCTGCGTTATACGCTGGCCAACGAACCGACCGCCAAGGTCACGCTGGCGCAGGAGGTCGAGACGTTGAAACTCTATCTCGAAATCGAGAAAATGCGTTTCGAGGACCGCCTCCGGCCGCATTTCAAGATCGAATCGGAGACTATCGGCGCGCGGCTGCCATCGCTGCTGCTCCAGCCGCTGATCGAGAATGCGATCAAATATGCGGTCACCCCGGCCGAGAACGGGGCGGACATCTGGCTGACTGCGCGGCGCGAAGGCGCGGCGGTGCGAATCGAGGTCGCGGACAATGGCGGCGGCGACGACGCCGGCATTTCGGCGAGCCAGTCGACCGGGGTTGGCCTCGCGAATATTCGCGATCGGCTGTCGCAGGCCTATGGCGGAGCGCACGCTTCGAGACCAAGCGCAACGAAAAAGGCGGATTCAGCGTGATCGTGGAAATTCCATACGAAACCGGAGACAAGGCCCAATGAACATCCGGACCATCCTGGTCGACGACGAGCCGCTCGCTACCCAGGGCTTGCAGCTTCGCCTGCAGGCGCATGACGACGTCGAGGTGGTGGCGACCGCGGCCAACGGGCGCGAGGCCATCCGCCAGGTCAAGACGCACAAGCCGGACCTGGTCTTCCTCGACATCCAGATGCCCGGTTTCGATGGCTTTTCAGTGATTCAGGGGCTGATGGACGTGGAGCCGCCGTTATTCGTGTTCGTAACTGCGTTCGGCGACCATGCGCTTCGCGCCTTCGACGCCCAGGCGGTCGATTATCTGATGAAGCCGGTCGACGAGGACCGGCTCGCGGAAACGCTCGACCGCGTGCGCCAGCGCCTGTCGGAGAAGCGCAGCGTCGAGGAGGCCGAGCGGCTGAAAGAAGCGCTGACCGAGCACGCCCCCGAAGCGGCCGAGGAAATGGCCGATGCGCCGTCCGAAGGGCCAGCCGCCAACCGCTTCGAGAAGATGATCAACATCAAGGATCAGGGGCAGATTTTCCGCGTCGACGTCGACACCATCGAGCGGATCGACGCCGCCGGCGATTATATGTGCATCCAGACCGGCGAGAATACGCTGATCCTGCGCGAGACGATGAAGGATCTGGAGAAAAGGCTCGACCCGCGGCGCTTCCAGCGCGTCCACCGCTCGACCATCGTCAATCTCGATCTGGTCCGGCAGGTCAAGCCGCATACCAATGGTGAATGTTTCCTCGTGCTGGATTCGGGGGCTCAGGTGAAAGTGTCGCGAAGCTACCGCGACGTTGTCGCAAGGTTCGTCCACTGAGCGCCGGCGAAGTTTCGAGCGACGATCCCGATCGCCGGCGAGTGCTGGTGATCGAGGATTCGCCGGTGGTCGGGCCGTTCGTCGCCGACGCGCTCGGCGAGCTCGGTTACGAGGTTGTCGGCCCGGCGCCGAACCTGGCTTCGGCGCGCGAGCTGATCGAGGAGGAAGAGTTCGACGCCGCTTTGGTCGACGTGTTTATCCGCGGCGAACGGGTGTTTCCCCTGTGCGACCTGCTCGAGCGCAAAGGCGTCCCGTTCATCCTCACCAGCGGCTATGCGGACTGGCAGATACCTGAGCAATGGGAAGACCGGCCGCGGCTCAACAAGCCTTATGTGATCGACCAGCTGGAAGAAGCGCTCGCGAGCCTGTTCGGCGACGAAGACGCCTAGGACGCGAGCGGCAGGGCGACGCGGACCGTCGTGCCCACCCCCATCTTGCTTGAAATTTCGAGGGTGCCGCGGTGCCGTTCGACGATGTGCTTGACGATTGCCAGGCCAAGCCCGGTGCCGCCGCTTTCGCGGCTGCGCGCGGCATCGACGCGGTAGAAGCGCTCGGTGACACGGGGGAGATGCTCGCGCGGAATGCCGGGACCGTGGTCGGTGACGGTGACGACCAACTTCAACCGGTCGACCTGCGCGGCGATGTCGACCGTCGAGCCGGGCTTGTCGCAACCGTATCGAAGCGCGTTGCTCAAAAGATTGTCGAACAATTGGAGAAGCTGCGCACGGTCGCCGCGGACCGGCGGCAGATCGGGCGGCAGGTCGGTGACGATTTCGCAAGTGGCGCTTGAGCGCAGATGCGCGCTGTTGGCGACCGCGGTGACAATCGTCTCGTTGATATCGACGTCCTCGGATGGGACGACGAAACGGTCGGCCTGGATGCGCGACAGGCTCATCAAGTCCTCGATGATGTGCAGCATCCGCCGCGCTTCGTCGCGAATGGTGCGGCCGAAACCGGCACGCAGGTCGAGCGGCAGGTCGGTCTCCTCGGCCAGCGTTTCGGCATAGCCGAGCACGGTCGACAAGGGCGTGCGCAATTCATGGCTGGCGTTGGCGACGAAATCGGTGCGCATCCGCTCGGCCGCGCGGGCATCTGAGCGGTCGACCATGCGCACGAAAGCGGTACCGAGCCCGATATTGCGGACCATCACTCGCCACGGCCGGCCAAGCTCACCGATGCCGGTCACGTCGAGATCGCCGGCATGGCCCGAAATGATATGCTCGAGCAGCTCCGGCTGGCGAATCGCGAGGCGGATGTCGCGGCCTTCGATGGCCTCTCCGAGCAGCTCGCGAGCGGCCGTGTTGGCGACGCTGATCGTCAAGCCTTCGACGACCAGCGCCGGCTCATCGAGCGCATCGACGAGCGTGCGCTCATTGGGTCCGGGTTCGGGCATCGTGAAGCGTTTAGCGGATTGCGGGCGTCTCGCCACGCCCCAGGGCGAAATGGCCCCCTCGTCATCCGACGAGGGGGCCGCCTTTCGATCTGAAGGGGGAGACGAACGAAAGGCAGTCGGCGTCTTCACGTCGTGTGGTTTCGATCGCCCTAGAAGTCGATCTGGGCGCGGGTCATGAACACATCGACCCCATATTTGCGGTCGTCGATGTCCTTGCTCGAGGTCGGCTCGACTACCGCCGCCTGCGGGCCGCCGGTGATCGCGGCATGCGAATATTGGAAGTACATCCGGAAATAATCCTCCGGGATCCAGACCAGGCTGGCGAGCAGGCCAAGCTGCTTGCCGCCACGCCCAAGGTTGATCGACGGAGTGGCTACGCCGGTCGCGAAGTTGTTGCTGAAGCCGTTCTTGAGCTTGTTCGAGTCGAGGTCGAGATAATCAACCCGCCCGTTGAGCTGAAGCGCGCCCCAGCCCCCCTTGCTGAACGGCTTGAGGACCTTGGTGCGGTCCCAGGTGCCGTTCTTATAGCCGCGGGTTTCGCCGGTGAAGAAATAGCCTGCCTCGACATAGCCGCCCCAGAAGCTGGGATTGCCGCTGGCCGTGGTCACTGTAGCGGTCGGGAAGAAGTCGAGCGGATCGTCGCCGTCGAAGGTGTCGCCGGCTCCATAAGCGTTGGTCTTCAGATACTGCCCTTCGGCTGCGAAGTGCAGCGACTTGTTGATCGCCGCAAATTCGAGGCCGAAGATATTGTCGCTCTTGGCCGCGAAATTGCCGGTGTCGACGAAGCGAATATCGGTCAACTGCGAAAACGGCCGAGCGCGATAGCGGGCAAGCTGGTTGACCGACGGCTGGCCTGACGAAGTCGCCACGATGGCGCCGTTGTTGGTCTGGAAATTGCGGTGCTGGTAATTCGCGCCAAGATGCAGCTGGGTCGAACCCATCAGCGGGGAGTAGGTGCCGCGCATGGCCGCGATCCAGCCGTCGTTGTCGAGGCGGTCGTCGATCGAGCGAGCAGAGAACAGGCCAGCGTTGAAGCGCGCTGTTCCGGCCTTATTGACGAGGCCGAACGAGGCGCCGATGCGGCGGGTATTGATGAACGCGTCGTCGAACGCCGCGCGCTCAATGAACGAGACGAAGCGCGAGCTGCTCTGCTGCTCGAGGCCGTTGAACGTCTCATGGTTGCCGACCGTCAGGTTCCACGGCTTGCCCTTGGGCGCATAGGTCAGAATGACGTCGCCGAAGCCGACCGTGGAGTTGGCGAAGTCCATTTCGGCCTTGTAGCCGAATCCGCCAGGGATGGTGCCCTCGACGCCCAGTCGGATGCGGCGGAAACGCGTGTTGAAGCCGAGGTTGCGGGTTATGATATTGTCGCGAGGATTGCTGATATAGCCCGCGTCATACTGAAGCCGGCCGCGCGGCTTGAACGACCAGCCTTCGTCCTTGTCCTCATACAGCGGGGCGCCCTTCCACGATGGCGTTGTCTTGACCATCTGCGCCTGGATCGCGGCGAGCGACTCCTGGAGCGCTTCGACCTGCGCCTGGAGCAGCTCGATCTGCGTCGCAGCGGCGTCGACCGGCTGCGCAGCGGCGATTGCTGCGTCGGCCGTGGCGTCGGACGCGTCGGGCTCGCTCGGATCGGGCGCTTCCTGCGCTGCGGGCAGTTCCTGCCCGAATGCAGGCGCGGACAGCGTCAGCGCGGTGCCGGCAAGGAGCACGGCGGCAAACTTCAGTTTCATTGTCGTAAATCCCTTTCCCCACCCCACCGCAACGCGGCGGGGCCCTGTGTCCGATGATCGATTGCTCGCGCGCCGTTACTTGAGGCTGGCGAGATTGAGGGGGCGCAAGCCGCGCGCGGCGAGCTGACTGCGCGCCCGAATGGGGCCCGGCGCCGAGACCAGGCCGGCCTTGCGCAGATAGCCGTTAGGACCGAACGCGCTTTCCTTTGTGAACTCCGCGGCGAATGCGCGAACCGCCGGAATGGCATTGGCGTGCGCGTTCTTGATGTAGATGTAGAGTGGCCGCGCGCCCGGATATTTGAAGCTGCTGATGCTGTCGTAGCTCGGCGCCACGCCGTTGATCGCGACACCCTTCAGCTTGCCCGGATTTTCCTCGAGGAAGCTGTAGCCGAAGAAGCCCAGAGTGTTGGGATTGCTGGCCAGCTTCTGGACGATGAGGTTGTCGTTTTCGCCGGCTTCGATGAACGCGCCGTCCTGACGCAAGCCCTGGCAGACCGCCTTGTACTTGGCTTCGTCGGACTTCTTGAGGGCGGCCATCGCGCCATTTGTTTCACAGCCCGGGCTCATGATCAGTTCGACCAGCGAGTCGCGCGTGCCGGACGTCGGCGGCGGGCCGTAGACGCGGATCGGAATCGCCGGCAACTTGCCGTTGACGTCTTTCCACGTCTTGGCTTTGTTGGGCTTGCCGAACGGCGTCTTGGCAATCGCCATGTAGATGTCGCGCTGGGTGAGCGCGCTGAAGGCGCTCGAGCGGGCGGTGGCAAGGGCGAGGCCGTCGATGCCGACCTGGATTTCGGTGATCGCCGTGACGCCGTTCGACGCGCACTGCTTGGCCTCCGAGGCCTTCATCCGGCGCGACGCATTGGCGACGTCCGGAAAGCGGGCGCCGACTCCCGAACAGAATAATTTCATGCCGGCGCCGGTACCGGTCGATTCGATGATCGGCGTGCCCAGCTTGGGATTGGCGCGGGCGACTCGCTCGGCGACGGCCTTGGCGAACGGATATACGGTCGACGAGCCGACGGCGCGCATCTGGCTGCGGGCGTGGGAGGTCGTGGAAACGGTCATTGCGGTCAGCGCCGCGGTGGCAAGTGCCAGGCGAGTTAACATGATTGATACCCCGAAAGGACCGCTGCGGTCCGGTGATTCGGAGGTCTAGAAGCGGCCCGCGTCAGCCGATTGACGGATATGCTTCACTTTTGTGACGCAGGGCTGAGCGCCGCGGAGGATTTAATGCTCGGCGTCGAGCGAATAACCAGCCGAGCGGACGGTTCGGATGAGGTCGGGCTGGCCTTCGGTGTTGAGCGCCTGGCGCAAGCGGCGCACGTGGACGTCGACGGTGCGCGCGTCGATATCGGGATCATGGCTCCACACCGCGTCGAGCAGCCGCTCGCGCGAGAAAACGCGGCCGGGATGTTCGAGGAAATGCTTGAGCAGACGGAATTCGGTCGGGCCGAGCGGGACCTGCTGGCCGCTGCGGCGAACGCGGTGGGCGGTGACGTCCATCTCAAGGTCGGCATAGCCGAGTTGCTCGCCGGCGAGCGCCGGGCGCACCCGGCGAAGCACCGCGCCGACGCGGGCGACCAGCTCGCGCGGGCTGAACGGCTTGGTCACATAATCGTCGGCGCCGGTCTCGAAGCCGCGGATGCGGTCGCTCTCCTCGCCGCGCGCGGTGAGCATCATGATCGGGACGTTGGCGCTGGCCGGGCGGCGGCGCAGGCGGCGGCATACTTCGATCCCGCTGATGCCCTCGATCATCCAGTCGAGCAAGATGATGTCGGGCTTGACCTCGTCGACCAAAATTAATGCTTCCTCGCCGTCGCCTGTGCGCGTGACGGCATAGCCGGCGCGGTCAAAATGGAAGGTGACGAGGTCGGCTAAAGCGCGGTCGTCCTCGACCAGAAGCAGACGCGGCTGGCTCATGGGCGTCACCTGATCTTACCGAGGTCGGCCTTGTCGGCCATATGTTCGCCGGTCGCCGCATAATAGACCATTTCGGCGATGTTGGTGGCATGGTCGCCGACCCGCTCGAGGTTCTTGGCAACGAACAGAAGATGCGCGGCCTGGCCGATATTGTGCGGGTTTTCCATCATGTGGGTAAGCAAGGCGCGAAAGATCGAATCGTAGAAATCGTCGACGGCCTGGTCGCGTCGGCACACCTCGATCGCGACGTCGGCGTCGCGGGCGACGAAGGCGTCGAGCACGTCGTGGACCATCTGCGTCGCGATCCGCGCCATTTCTGGCAGCAGCGACAGGGGCTCGATCTTGCCGCCAGCGCTGTCGATAGACCGCACCCGACGGGCGATGTTCTTGGCATAATCCCCAATCCGCTCGACCACGCTGGAGATTTTGAGCGCGGCAACAACTTCGCGCAGATCACCCGCCATCGGCGCGCGAAGCGCGATCAGCTGCACCGCTCGGCGCTCGGTCTCGATTTCCAGCGCGTCGAGCTTCTTGTCGTTCTCGACAACCTTCTCGGCACCCTCGACGTCGCGCTGCGCAAGGCAGCGCATCGACTCGCCGATCGCATGTTCGGCCAGCCCGCCCATCTGGCTGATGAGCGCGCGCAGCCGTTCGATGTCTTCGTCGAATGCCTTAAGCGTGTGTCCGCTGGCCTGCTGCATATCCTGAGCTCCGATCAGCCGTAGCGGCCGGTGACGTAATCCTGCGTGCGCTGTTCACGCGGATTGGTGAAGATTTCCGACGTCTTGCCATATTCGACCAGCTCGCCGAGGTGGAAGAAGGCGGTGCGCTGCGACACGCGCGCCGCCTGCTGCATGTTATGCGTAACGATCGCCATTGCATAACGGCCGCGCAATTCGTGGATCAGCTCCTCGATCTTGGCAGTGGCGATCGGGTCCAAGGCGGAGCATGGCTCGTCCATCAGGATGACCTCGGGATCGACCGCGATCGCGCGCGCGATGCACAGCCGCTGCTGCTGGCCGCCGGACAAGGCGGTGCCGCTTTCCTGAAGCCGGTCCTTGACCTCGTCCCACAAGCCGGCGCGCTTCAATGATTTCTCGACGATCTGCTCGAGATCGGTCTTGGATTCGGACAGGCCGTGAATGCGCGGTCCATAAGCGACATTCTCGAAGATCGACTTGGGGAACGGGTTGGGCTTCTGGAACACCATGCCGACCCGAGCGCGGAGCTGGACGACGTCCATCGCAGCGCTGTTGATGTCTTGGCCGTCAAGCTCGATGTCGCCCACGACCCGCGCCGTCGGGATCGTGTCGTTCATGCGATTGAGACAGCGGAGGAAGGTCGACTTGCCGCAGCCGGACGGGCCGATGAAGGCGGTTACCCGGTCATCGTGGATATCGACCGACACGTCCTTCAGCGCCTGCTTGTCACCGTAGAATACGCTGACGTTGTGGGCACGCATCTTGGGCGCGGTTTTGGAATCGGGTTCGTTGGCGCTGGCGTTGACGTCGAGACCCGACTTCATCGTGCGGACTTGGGCAGGAATCAGCGGCTCTTCACGAGCTTCGGAAGCGGCCGGCGTGTCAAGCCTGCTCGCTTCATGTTCCTGGTGCGGGGCCATCGCTTCCTCGGAAACGGTCGAGGGACCTTTCGCCTTCGCGTCGGCCGCGACCGCCGCGGATGGCGCCGGGATCGGCGTCGTCGAATTGATCGGCATTTTTTCTTTCATCAGGGTCACCAGCGGCGCTCGAAGCGGTTGCGAAGATAGATTGCGAGACCGTTCATCAACAGCATGAACAGCAATAGCACGATGATCGCGGCACTGGTCTTTTCGACGAAGCCGCGATCGACCTCGTCGGCCCATAGAAAGATCTGCACCGGTAGCACTGTCGCGGGCTCCGTGATCCCGGACGGCGGGGCGGAAATAAAGGCGCGCATTCCGATCATCAGCAGCGGCGCGGTTTCACCAAGAGCGCGCGCCACCCCAATGATCGTGCCGGTGAGAATGCCAGGCAAGGCAAGCGGAAGGACATGATGGAACACGACCTGCATCTTCGATGCGCCGACGCCCAATGCGGCATCGCGGATCGAGGGCGGAACCGAGGTGATCGCGTTGCGCCCGGCAATGACGATCACCGGCATGGTCATCAGCGCCAGGGTCAGCCCGCCGACGAAGGCGGCCGAGCGCGGCATGTGCATGACGTTGAGGAACACGGCGAGCCCGAGCAGCCCGAAAATGATCGACGGCACCGCCGCGAGATTGTTGATCGAGACCTCGATGATGTCCGTCCAGCGATTGCGCGGCGCGAATTCCTCGAGATAGACCGCCGCCAGCACACCGACGGGGAAGGCGAGAAGGATGGTCACCATGATCGTCAGGAAGCTGCCCTTGAGCGCTCCCCACACGCCGACCGCGGACGGATCAGTCGCGTCCGCCTGGGTCAGGAAATCGACGTTGAAACGCGTGCGCAGCGCGTCCTTTGCCTCAAGCTGCGTAACCAGCGCCCGGTTCGCGGCAAGGCTTTCGTCGCGAACCGCGGACTGCACCTCCGATGACACCGGCAGCCACACCATCGAACTTTTCGTCAGCAGGTCGGGATTGTCGACCAGCGCGCGGGAGAGGGAACGAACGCCCGCCGCTCCGAACATCTCGGCGGCGCCTTCGCCATAAGCGGCTACCGCCGCTTGTGACAGCGCACCTTCCAGGTCCGCGCCGGCAATTGTCTCCGCCGCGCCCGGACCGCGCAGTGCCGCCGGATCGAGCATCAGGTCGGTCCGCGCCGCATCGAACGGCACGGCAGCCTCGACGTGCGTGAAACCGCCAATCCCCTTCGACGCCATCGTGACAAGCAGGAAGGCGAGGAACATCCCCGAGGCCGACACCGCGATCAGTCCGAGCAGCCGAAACCGCCGCTCGGCCGCGTAGCGGCGCTTGACCCGGGCAGCCATCGAACTGCTCATCCACTCGGTCGGCTGCCGGCTCATTCGTACGCTTCCCGGTAACGGCGGACGAAGCTCAGCGCGATCAGGTTGAGCACCAGCGTGATCAGGAACAGCACCAGGCCAAGCGCGAAGGCCGCGAGAGTCTTGGCGCTCTCGAACTCCTGGTCACCCGTGAGCAACTGGACGATTTGCGCGGTCACGGTCGTCACGCTGGCAAACGGGTTGGCGGTCAGATTGGCGGCGAGTCCGGCCGCCATGACCACGATCATCGTCTCGCCGATCGCCCGGCTGACCGCGAGCAACACGCCGCCGACTACGCCCGGCAAGGCAGCGGGCAGGAGCACCTTGCGGATGGTTTCCGACTTGGTCGCGCCCATCGCCAGGCTGCCGTCGCGCATTGCCTGGGGAACCGCGGCGATCGAATCGTCGGACATCGAACTGACGAACGGGATGATCATGATCCCCATGACGAGGCCGGCGGCGAGCGCGCTTTCGCTGCTTGCGTTCGACAGGCCGATGGCGAGGCCGAAGTCGCGAACCGCCGGCGCCACCGTGAGCGCGGCGAAATATCCGTAGACCACGGTCGGCACGCCCGCGAGAATCTCGAGGATCGGCTTCATCCACGCGCGGACCCGCGGGTGGGCGTATTGCGTGAGGTAGATGGCGCTCATCAAGCCGAGCGGGATGGCGACGATCATGGCGATGATTGCCCCGATGAACATCGTTCCCCAGAACAGCGGAATCGAACCGAACGCCCCGGACGACCCAACCTGGTCGGAGCGGATCGCGGTCTGCGGGCTCCAGTTGAGGCCGAACAGGAACTCGCTCGGCGAGACCAGGCGGAAGAAGCGCAGAGTCTCGAACAGCAGCGAAAGCACGATCCCCAGAGTGGTCAGGATTGCTATCAGGGATGCCGCGACGAGCAGCGCCATCAGCCAGCGCTCGACAATCGTGCGCGCCCGGAAAGTGACGCCGATACGGCGCATCGCAAGGAACGCGGCGCCGAGCGCGAGGACGATGACGACCAGTGCCCCGGCGGAGGAATAAAATTTCTCCGCTTCGGCGAAGCGGGGTGCGAGCGCGGCCGATTCGGGATTGAACCCGGCGTCGCGCTCGCCGCTCGCGATTTCGCGCGCCTCGCTGAGTATCGAGTCGCGCTGCATGTCGAAGGCAGGCAGTGCCCGCCCCTCGGGGCTTTCGAGCACCGCCTGGTCGACCAGACGGTGCTGGACGGGCGTCCACATCGCCAGCAGGAACAGCGCGGGGACCGCGACCCACAAAGCGGAGAAAGCGCCGTGATAGCTTGGCAGCGAGTGAAGCCGCTGGCCGCCCGCCGTGCGCAGCTGCTGCGCCCGCCGATAGGAGAGCACGGCAGCAACGGCCGCAATTACAAGGACGGCGACGAGCGCGATGTTGAGGGTCATGGCGCTCGCCCGCCCGTCCGTTTACTTCAGCTCGTCAGCGGTAAGCGGCTTGAGCTTGGTCGCCTGCTCCTGCGAGGCGGCCGCGTCGGCCGCCGCAAAGGGTACCAGACCACGGCGCTGGAGCGGACCGCCCGTCCCGGCCATCTTTGCATAGGAGGCGAGGAAGTCGCGCATCAACGGCTTGGCCTGCATGTGCTCGCCCTTGGCATAGATGTAGATCTTGCGAGCGCCGGGGTAACTAAGGTCGGTGATCGACTGGGCGGTCGGGGTCGATCCATTGATCTCAACCGCTTTCACCTTGTCGGCATTTTCCTCGAGGAAGCTGTAGCCAAGGACGCCGAGAGTCGCCGGGTCCGAAGACACCTTCTGAACGAGCAGATTGTCGTTTTCGCCGGCTTCGACGAAGGCCCCGTCCTCGCGCAGCTTGGTGCAGATGTCCTTGTGCTCGTCTTCGTTGGTTTCCTTGAGCGCCTTCATCGCCGGGTCGCTTTCGCAGCCCTTCTGGATGAACAGCTCGTTGAGGCTGTCGCGGGTGCCCGAGGTCGGCGGCGGGCCGAGAACGCGGATCTTGGTCGCGGGGAGCGCCGGATTGACGTCGCGCCAGGTTTGCGCCGTCTGGGGCTTGCCGAACGGCCGGGCGGCGAGCGCCGCATAAAGGTCGCGCAGCGTCAGCTTCATCGCCGGCGCATTGGCGGACTGGATCACCGTCAGGCCGTCGATCCCGACCGGGAATTCAATGATTTGGTTGACGCCGTTTTTCTTGCAGTCGTCGAACTCGCTGGTCTTGATCCGGCGCGACGCGTTGGTGAAGTCGGGAAACTTCTCGCCGACGCCCTGGCAGAACAGCTTCAGTCCCGCGCCGGTGCCGGTCGATTCGACGGTCACGCGAAGGCCCGCGTTGGTGCGCTGAAAGTCCTCGGCTACCGCGGTGGTGAACGGATAGACGGTCGACGAACCGACGATCTTGAGGGCGCCGGATGCCGCGCCGCCGCCGTCGGATGAGTTCGAACCGCACGCACCGAGCAACGCTGCCAGCGGCAGCATGAGAATGACCTTGTTCACCGATTCGACTCCCTAATTCTCTGAGCTTTCGGCACGGCCCTAGGGGCGCTTGGGCATGGGTCTGTGACAAGTTTATTGCAGTTTAATGACAGCGACAGGCGAGCTGGCGGCCGTGTTTGCCTTGGAGCCATGGCAGGCATAGAGCGCGGCGATGGCCAGCAAATACGAGACTTTCGCCGCGCTTCACGTGCCCGGCGACCCCGTCATCCTCTACAATATCTGGGACGTCGGAAGCGCGCTTGCCGTCGTCGCGGCGGGCGCCAAGGCGCTTGCAACGGGCAGCCATCCGGTGGCCGACGCGAACGGCTGGCCGGACGGGGAGAAGGTGCCGATCGAGTTCGCGCTAACGAATGCGAAGCGCATCGTTGATGCCGTCGAACTTCCGCTCACGGTGGACTTCGAAAGCGCTTACTCGACCGACTCGGGCGAAGGCGGCGCGAACGTCGCGCGGCTTGCCGAAACCGGCGCGGTCGGGTGCAATTTCGAGGATCAGGTGATTGGCGGCCAAGGGGTTCATCCGATCGATCTTCAGATTCAGCGAATCGCAGCGATTCGCGCTGCGGTCGGCAAGGCCTTCTTCATCAATGCGCGAACGGATTTGCTTTTGAAGAACGACCAGCACGACGATGCGCTGATCGATCAGGTGGTCGAGCGCGGCAAGGCCTTCGCCGATGCCGGCGCCAGCGGATTCTTCGTGCCGCGGCTGTCGGATACGAAGCAGATCGAGCGCGTGGTTCGCGAAGTGCCGCTGCCGCTCAACGTGATCGCTTTTCCCGGCGCCCCGGACAAAGCCGTGTGGGCCAGCGCCGGAGTCGCGCGGATCAGCCACGGCCCGTTCCCGCACCGGGCGTTGATGAACCAGCTTCGCAGAAGCCGCGCGCGCCGCCATCAACTAGGCCGCGGCTTCTCGCTTCCACCAGCGCCCCGACGGGCCGGATTTCAGCACCAGCTTGCGGAACAGCCGCGCGCCGATGTCGAGGATGAGCGCGACCCACAATCCCTGCCACAGTAGCGCGGCCAGATGAGGCCACAGGTCCGGGAGCTCGGCGGCGCGGGCAAGCATCGCCATTGGCGACGACCAGGGGAAGATCGCCGCGGCAAGCCCGAGATCGGAGTCCGGCGCGCCGACCGCGGTCGAGGCGAAGCCGAACACCAGCACTTGCGCGAAGGTTACCGGCATCGACAGGATCTGCACCTCGCGCGGGGTTGCCGCCTGCGCCCCGATGGTCAGGAACAGCCCGCCGAGCAGCAGATAGTTCATGGTGAAATAAGCGACCCCAAGGAACAGGAACGCAGGCCAGCCGACCGCTGGCGGCGGCAGCGTCCCGAGCCCGCCGGTCGCCAGCGCCCCGATCAGAAGGGCTCCGGCGCCCAACCAGACCACTATGCCGAGCAGCGCGGCGGCGAGCATCGCGAACAGCTTGCCGAGGAACAATGCGTCGATCCGCACGGCCGCGGCGATGACCTCGATGATCTTGTTCGATTTCTCCTCGATCAGTTGCGACAGCAGCATGCCCGACAGGAGGATACTGAGGAAAAACAGGATCATCTGGCCGACCTGACCGGTCAGCGCGCGATTTTGGGCGAGCTTGGCCGGCGAGCGCGTAGCGGGGATCAGCGTCACCTGCGGGGGCGGGCTCGCCGGCGCGCGCGCCCCCGCGAGGATCAGCCTGACCTGGGCAAGTTCGCGCCCGTTCGCGCCAAGTGCGCCGCTGAGCCGGGGCGCGGAGAGCCCGCCGCTGAGCACCGCCGCGACCGGCGGATTGCCGGAGAGCAGGCGGCGTACCTGCGCGGCATCGTCGGCTTGCGCGGGCACTCGCCGGAGCTGGACGACGTTGCTTCGGCCCAGCGCGGCGGCGAGTTCGGCGCGCGCGGCGGCGATCGCGGCATAGTCTTCAGCGCTTGCGACGACCGCGATCACCGGCTGATCGGTGCGCGAAGCGACCTTGGCGCCGATGCCGCCGAACAACCCTCCGAGCAGCAGTGGGAACAATGGCCCGAGGAGGAAGAAGATGAACGTCTTCGACATCACCGTCGCGGTGAAATCGCGGCGGGCGATGACGAAAGCAGGTTGGATCAGGCTGCTCATTGCGCCGGCTCGGTTTCGAGCATCGCGGCCGCCGCGCTGCTACCGGCAATGGCGACGAACGCGTCGTGAAGACCGGGCCGCTCGATCGCCAGCGTCTCGATCCCGGCGGCTCCGTCAATCAGCGCCCGGAGCAATGGCTCGGGGCCGTCCTGGGGCAACTCAAACACCCATTCGCCGCGCTCGCGGCGCGCACCGGCGGGAATCGCCGACCGCCAGGCGCCGTCCTCTGCACGCGTGCGCAAGCGGACGATCGGGCGCAGCCGCCCGCGCGCCTCATCGACCGTGCCGTCAAACGCGACCCGGCCGGCGGCGACGATCGCGACACGCTCGCATAGCCGTTCGGCATGGGCGATGACGTGGGTTGAAAAAATGATCGTCGCGCCGCTTTCCGCTTCCTCGCGGATGAGCTGTTCGAGGCGCTGCTGGTTGATCGCGTCGAGGCCCGAAAAGGGTTCGTCGAGCACGATCAGCCGCGGGCGGTGGACGATCGAACCGAGCAGCTGGACGGTTTGCGCCATGCCCTTGGACAAAGTGCGGACAGGCTTTCGGCCCCACTCCCCGAGGTTGTGCCGGTCGAGCAGGACGTCGCCGCGGCGTCGGCCTTCGGCGAGCGGGAGGCCGCGCAGCGCGCCCATGAAGGCGATCGCCTCGCGCGCGGTCATCGACGGGTAAAGCCCGCGCTCCTCGGGCAGATAGCCGACCTCGTGCGCGGCCTCGAGCGGGCGCGAATGGCCGAGGACCTGGCGGGTGCCGCTGGTCGGATCGATGATCCCGAGCAGAAGGCGGAGCGTCGTCGTCTTGCCCGCGCCATTGGGGCCGAGCAGGCCGAAAATTGTGCCGGCCGGGACGGCGAGGCTCACGCCATCGACCGCGCGCGTGTCGCCGAAGTCCTTGACGAGGGCGCTCGCCTCGACCGCCACATCGCCTTCGCGTTCGTGCTGAGCCTGTCGAAGCACTGTTATTCCTAAGGATTATAAGGGCAGCCCTTCGACAAGCTCAGGGCGAACGGAGTATGTGGCGCGGGTGATGGCTAACAGCGAAAGCCTTGAAGACGCAATAAGATCGGAAGCGCGGCGGCTGGGCTTCGTCGCCTGCGGCTTTGCGCCCGCCGATGCCGCCGATGCGGCCGGGATCAACCTGCGCCGCTGGCTCGACGACGGCCGTCACGGAACGATGGGGTGGATGGAAAGCCGGGCGCATCACCGGGTCAGCCCCAAAGCGCTGTGGCCCGACGCGAGATCGGCGATTGCGCTGGGCATGAGCTACGCGCCCGCCGAGGATCCGCGAGCGCTCGGTGCTCATCCGGAGCTCGGGCGGGTGTCGGTCTACGCGCGCGGCGGCGATTATCACAAAACGGTCAAGAAGGGCCTGAAGGCACTCGCGCGCTTCATCGTCGAGCGGGCGCCGTCCGAGCTGAAGGTGTTCGTCGATACCGCACCGGTGATGGAAAAGCCGATCGCCCAGGCGGCGGGGATCGGCTGGCAGGGCAAGCACAGCAATCTGGTCAGCCGCGAACACGGCAGCTGGCTGTTCCTCGGCGTGATCCTGACCAGCCTCGATCTGGAGCCCGACAAGCCGGCGCTCGAGGGACGCCAATGCGGAAGCTGCACGAGGTGCCTCGACGCCTGCCCGACGAACGCGTTCGACGGCCCTCACCGGATCGATGCGCGGCGCTGCATTTCCTATCTGACGATCGAGCATGATGGGCCGATCCCGGACGAGTTCCGCAAAGCCATCGGCAACCGCATCTATGGCTGCGACGATTGCCTGGCGGTGTGCCCGTGGAACCGCTTTGCCGAAGCGGGCGCCGCCAACCGCGCGTTCCTGCCGCGCGCCGAGCTTGCCGCGCCGCGGCTTGCCGATCTGCTCGCGCTCGACGACGCCAGCTTTTCGCGAGACGTTCGCCGGGTCGCCGATCAAGCGCATCGGCCGCGCCCGGATGATCCGCAATTGCCTGATCGCGGCCGGCAACAGCGGCGACGAACAAGTGCGTGCTGCAGTGGCGCCGCATGTGGGGGCCGCCGACCCGGTGATTGCCGAGGCGGCGCGCTGGGCGCTGGCTCAGTTGACCGTTTCGAAGGTCGCCGCGCACACCGCCTGATTGGTCTGGACGCCCGAGGGGGCGCGCGTGTCGACGTGGGTGACCCGCAAGATCGTTGGCAGCCTGCGGATATAGATAGGCGTCGAGCACGCAGCGCGAATTGCGGAACTGGAGCTTGAGGCTGGTTCCCTCGCGCACCTGGAGCGCGGGATTGCCGAAACGGCTGACGAGCTGTGCGGCGTTGAGGCCGATCAGCGCTCCTGTTTCGGGGCGAGCGATTGGAGCGGCCGGGAGCGGTTGCGGAGCCGGAGGCTGCGGGCGCGGTGGCGCAACCGCCGACGAGGAGTGTGGTGGCAATGAGGATGCGACGCATCGCTGCGACATGCCCTCGCCGAACTCCGCGCGCAAGGTTGCCCGCGCCGGCACGCGCGGCTAGTCGGCGCGCTTCCCCTGAAAACCGGAGACTTTATGACCGACCGCCGCCTCGACGTGCTCGCCATCGGCAATGCGATCGTCGATGTCCTCGCCGACGCCGACGATGCGATGCTGGCGCGCGAAGGCATGGCCAAGGGCGGGATGCGGCTGATCGACGAGGCGGAGGCGACGCGGCTGTACGAGGCGATGGACGGCGCTCGTGAGGCAAGCGGCGGGTCGGCCGCGAACACGGTCGCGGGCCTGGCGTCGCTCGGCCTCAGCGCGGGCTTCATCGGCCAGCTCGGCGATGATCAGCTGGGCGAGATTTTCAGCCACGATATCCGCGGTCTCGGGGTCGCATTCGACACGCCGCCTCGGGCCGGCATCGGCGCCACCGCGCGCTGCCTGATCCTCGTCACGCCCGACGCCCAGCGGACCATGAACACCTTTCTCGGCGCGGCGCAGATGCTCGAGCCCGAGGCGGTCGATCCGGCCCATGTCGCGTCGGCGAAGATCGTCTATCTCGAGGGCTATCTGTGGGACCCGCAGGCGCCGCGCGATGCGATGTACAAGGCGATGGACGCGGCGCGCGATGCCGGGACCAAGGTCGCTTTCACGCTGTCCGACAGCTTCGTCGTCGATCGCCACCGCGGCCGATCTCAAGCGCCTGCTCGACGAGCGGCGGATCGACATATTGTTCGCCAATGAGGACGAGATATTGATGCTCGCCGGTGCGTCGGATTTCGATGCGGCCGTCGCATCGGTCGCGCCCATCGGTCGAGACGCTGGTCGTCACGCGCAGCGAACGGGGCGCCATTGCGCAACGCGGCGAGGAGCGCGCCCAAGTGGCGGCCGAGCCGATCGAGCGGCTGGTCGATACCACGGGCGCGGGCGATCTGTTCGCCGCGGGCTTCCTCGCCGGCGAAGCGCGCGGTCTCGGGCTCGAGCGCTCGCTCAAGCTCGGCGCAATCTGCGCGGCGGAAGTCATCCAGCATTACGGCGCGCGGCCGGAAACCGACTTGAAGGCACTCGCCGGAACCCTGCTGGCATAGAAAAGGGCGGCCCGTTGCCGGACCGCCCTCCTCAATCGTGCGAAAGCTCCGCCGCTAGGGCTTGATGACCGGCTTCCCCGCTCGCGTCCTTTGGCGCGTCCTCGGGGAAATATGGCGGCTCGTCGTCCGCCATCACAGGATGGCCCTTGGCCAGCTCGACTATTGTGCATTCCGTAGACGAAATAGAGCACGACCGCGGCCACGACATACCAGCCGAAGAATACTCAGCACCCGCGATTCGACGGTAAAGATCAAGGCGAAGCAGGACACGATGCCGAGCGCCGGGAGCACCGGGTAAAACGGCACGCGATAGCCGCGCGGGATCTCCGGATGCGTGCGGCGCAGCCAGATCACCGTCAGGCAGACGATGCCGAACGCCGCCAGCGTCCCGACCGACGTCGCGTCGCCGAGGAAGTTGATGTCGAAGAAGCCCGCCGCCGAAGCCACGGCCAGCCCGACCACCAACGTGTTGATCCACGGCGTGCGCAGCTTCGGGTGAACGCGCGCGAAGAACTTGGGCAGCAGTCCGTCGCGCGCCATGGTGTAGAAAATCCGCGTCTGGCCGTACATCAGCACCAGGATGACCGAGGTCAGGCCGATGATCGCGCCGATCTTGATGGTCTTGGCGAACCACGCCCATTGCGGCCCGAAGGCATCGACCGCGACCGCGACCGGATCGGGCACGTTGAGCGTGTTGTAGGGCACGATCAGGGTCATCACGATCGACACCAGGATGTAGATGATCGTGCAGACGACAAGCGAGCCGATGATGCCGAACGGCATGTCCTTGCCCGGGTTCTTGGCTTCCTGCCCGGCGGTCGAGACCGCCTCGAAGCCGATGTAGGCGAAGAACACGATCGACGCGGCGCGCAAGATCCCGCTCCAGCCAAACTCACCCTCTTCGCCGGTCGGCTCGCGGGATGAACGGGTCCCAGTTGGGCGTGAAGGTCGATAAATTCGTGAGGATGATCGCGCCGCCGACGAGAATGAAGGCGATCAGCACCGTCACCTTGATGGCGACGATGACGTTGTTGACCTTGGCCGATTCGGACACGCCGATCACGAGCAGAATCGCCAAGCGCGGCGGCAGACCAGGAAGGCAGGCAGGTTGAACAGATAGACAACCGGCGCACCGTTGACGAGGACATCGACACCGTCCTTCTGCAGGTGATAGCCCGTCGGCCCGGTGAGCTGTGACGGGTATGACAAGACCAAAATCGCCAAGCAGACTGACCACGTAGCCGGACCAGCCGACCGCGACGACCGAGGCGGCAAGCCCGTATTCGAGCAGCAGCAGCGCCCCCATCACCCAGGCGGCGAACTCGCCGATCGTGGCATAGCTATAGGTGTAGGCCGACCCAGAGACCGGCAAGCGTCGAGGACGAGCTCGGCGTAGCACAGGCCGGCGAATGCGCAGACGATACCGGCGACCAGGAACGAAAGCAGCACGGCCGGCCCGGCGTGGAGCGCCGCGGCGTTGCCGGTGCGCACGAAGATGCCGGCGCCGATGATGCAGCCGATGCCGAGGAACACGAGGTTCCACGGCCCGAGCGACCGCTTGAGCTCGCTGGTCCGCGTCTCTTCCTGGATTTGCTCGACGCTCTTACGCAATCCGATGCGCGCGAGCAGTCCGCGTTTTGGGGCCGCAGTCGCCATTCAATCTCCCCTTCGAATTAAAAAGTCGTCGGGAGCCTAGCGCCTCATTTGGTCAGGGCAATCCCCTAAGCGGCAAGCATTGGGCCGAGCGGCCGCCCGCCGAACAGATGAACGTGGAGATGAGGCACTTCCTGGCCCCCGTTGCGGCCGACGTTGGCGAGCAGGCGATAGCCGGGCGCAACCAGCCCGGCATCCCGCGCGACGTTGCCGACGGCGCGCACGAACGCCGCGATTTCCGAGTCCGACGCGCGCTCGGAAAAATCGTCCCACGACACATATTCGCCTTTGGGAATCACCAGCACATGATGCGGGCTGAGCGGATTGATGTCGTGGAAGGCGAGCACTTGATCGTCCTCGTAAACCTTGCTGCACGGCACCTCGCCGCGCAGGATGCGAGCGAAAATATTGCTGTCGTCATAGGGCAAAGTGGCATCGATTGGCATGACGGACTCCGCTTGACCGGTGTGGCGGCCTCGCTACCACCGGAAGCGATGAGCGACGAGCCTCAAGAAAGCCTGATCCCGTACGACGAGATCGTGCAGGACGCGTTGCGGGCGGTGGTCGGGCGCGTGCTCGGCGAAGTCGAGGCCACCGGCGGACTGCCGGGAACGCATCATTTCTTCATCATCTTCAACACGCGCATGCCGGGCGTGGTCATTCCCAAGCATCTGGCCGAGCGCTTTCCCGAAGAAATGACGATCGTCATCCAGAACCGCTTCTGGGACCTGAAGGTCGAGGAGGACCGCTTCTCGGTCGGCCTGTCGTTCGGCGGCGTGCCGTCGATGCTGACGGTGCCGTTCGCGGCGGTGACCCAGTTTCACGATCCCGCGGTCGAATTCCTGCTGACGTTCCAGGCCAACGCCGGTGACGAAGTTCCGGAGGAGCCCGAGGTCGCCGAGAATGACGTTCCGACGGCCGAGCCGGCCGACGACGGATCCAATGTCGTCAGCATCGACTTTACCCGGAAGAAATGATGGCCTGAATGTCGAGCACGCGCACCGAGACCGACAGCTTCGGGCCGATCGAGGTCCGCGCCGACGCTTATTGGGGCGCCCAGACCGAGCGCTCCGTGGAGAATTTTCCGTTCGGTCCGGGCGAGCAGATGCCGCTCGAGATCGTCCATGCGCTTGGCTTCGTGAAGCAGGCGGCGGCGCGCGTGAATGCACGCATCGCCGGGCTTGACCCCAAGATTGCCGAAGTCGATCCAGCAGGCCGCCGGCGAAGTCGCTCGCGGCGACCTCGACAGCCAGTTCCCTTTGGTCATCTGGCAAACCGGGTCGGGCACCCAGTCGAACATGAACGCCAATGAGGTGATCGCCGGGCGCGCCAATGAAATCCTCACCGGCAAGAGGGGCGACAAGGACCCGGTTCACCCGAACGACCATGTCAACAAGAGCCAGTCGTCCAACGACAGCTTTCCGACCGCAATGCATGTCGCCGCGGCGCGGGCGGTCAAGCAACGGCTGTTGCCGGCGCTCACACTGATACACGCGCGGCTGGCCGACCAGGCGAAGCGCTGGGATTCGCTGGTCAAGATCGGCCGGACCCATTTGCAGGACGCGACGCCGCTCAGCCTGGGCCAGGAGTTTTCGGGCTATGCCGCGCAAATCGAGGATTGCATCGCGCGGGTGGACGGCGTGCTGCCGCGGCTGTTCCGGCTGGCGCAGGGCGGCACGGCCGTCGGCACCGGATTGAATGCGCCGCCAGGCTTCGCCGAGGAATTCGCGCGCGAGATCGCCAAGCTGACCCAGCTGCCGTTCACGTCCGCGCCCAACAAATTCGCCGAGCTCGCGGCGCACGACACGATGGTCGAGCTATCGGGCGTGCTCAACACCGTTGCGGTCGCGCTCACGAAGATCGCGAACGATATTCGCCTGCTCGGGTCAGGCCCTCGCTGCGGCCTTGGCGAATTGAAGCTGCCCGAGAATGAGCCGGGCAGCTCGATCATGCCGGGCAAGGTCAATCCGACCCAGGCCGAGATGCTGACCATGGTCGCCGCCCAAGTGATGGGCAATCACGTCGCCGTGACCATCGGCGGGCTTCAGGGCCATCTCGAATTGAATGTGTTCAAGCCGCTGATCGCCGCCAACGTCATCCGATCGATCAACCTGCTCAGCGTCGGGATGGAAAGCTTCACCGCGCGCATGCTCGACGGCGCCGAGCCCGACGAGGAGCGGATCGCCGAGCTGATGGCCAAATCGCTGATGCTGGTGACGGCGCTGGCGCCCGAAATCGGCTACGACAATGCGGCGGCGATCGCCAAGCATGCGCACAAGAAGCGGCTGACGCTGAAGGAAGCGGGGCTCGCGCTCGGGCTGGTCGACGAGGAGACGTTCGACCGCGTGGTCAAGCCGGACAAGATGCTCGGGCGTTAAAGCCCCAGGTTGAGCCGCACGCCGATATTGTCGATGCCCGGGTTCTGGTCACTGAGCAGGGTCGCGTGGCTTAAATGGACCCAGCTCGCTTCGACCGTCAGCCGGTCGTTGATCCGCGCGCCAATGCCCAGCTCCGGCTCGAACAGGATGCGGCTGCCGAATTCGATCCTGCGATTGGTCGGGTTGTCGAAATTACGAGTCGAGCCGGTGTGGACGGCAAGGCCAAGGCCTGGCCTGATGTAGATCCGATCGCCGAATTTCCACGCGAGCCCGGCGGCGGCGTAATGCGTGCTGCCCTTGCTGTTGAGCGCTCCGAAGACATAGGGCTCGAGCTTCGTTCCGGGGAAGATCGGCCCGCCGCGAAAGCCCAGCTGGGCGTCGATCCCGCCTTCGGGCGATCCGCCGAGCGTCAGCGGCGTATTGACGCCGTGAACATAGACGCCGCCGAATATTTCGGAGGCGCTTGCAGCCGAGGGAGCCAGCACGCCGCTCGAAATCACGGCGCCGATGGACAAGGCAAGTTTTTTCACGACGGATTTCCTTTGCGGGAATCTGAGCCAATTTCCATGCCTTAGGCCCAAAGGCAGCGGTTGCTCAAGCGCCTGCCTGCCATTGCGCGATGGCTTCGTTGGGGGCGAGCAGCATCCAGATGTTGAGCGTCAGATTGTCGCGGATCGCGGCCAGCGGCGCGAGTTCAATGAGGATCAGCAGAACGACGGTGAGCCACGGAGGGAGCTTGCGCGCGGCGAGGAAGCCGAGCGCCATCATCGCCATGTCGGACATTGAATTGAGCACGCTGTCGCCATTGTAGCCGAGCGCGGCGGTCGCTTCGCGGTAGCGGTCGATGATCAGCGGCGTGTTCTCGGTCACTTCCCACGCCGCCTCGATCAGCAACGCCGCGGCAAAGCGCCATTCGACCGGCCACCGCCGCGCGAGCAGCCACAGCGCCCCATAGAGCAAAATGCCGTGAGCGACGTGGCTGAGGCTGTACCAGTCGCTGAGCATCTGGCTGGTGCGCGGGCTGTCGCGCCCGGCGACCCACAGGTCGACCGCGCCGCAAGTGCAAATCGGGCTGCGGCCGAGGGCGAGCAAGGCTGCAGCGGCCGCGAGCGCGATCAGCAGGCTTGCTGCCCAGGGGGCGGATTTGCTGGTCAACATTGGCCGGCATGTGTGGAAGCCGCAGAGCGCGGAAGCAATCCCGGCCATCTTGCCAAGTGCGGGCGTTGCCGCCACCACCCCGCAATGCTCCGCTTATTCGGACCCGGCTGCCCCACCGAACCGGTCGACGCGGCAAAGATCGACAACATCCCCAGCGAGGTGATCTGGGTCGACCTGCTCGACCCTACGCCCGAGGAAGACGCGCTGGCCGAAAAACTGCTCGGGGCAAATATCCCGACGCGCGAGGAATTGTTGGAGATCGAGCCTTCGAGCCGATATTATCAGACCAAGAACGCGACTTTCCTGACCATGTCCGTGCTCCATGGGGTGCAGGCGAAGGAACCCGCCAACGACCCGGTCGGCTTCATCCTGACTGACAAGCATCTGGTCACCGTTCGCTACATCGACCCCAAGCCGTTCATCCTGTTCGCCGAGCATGTCTATGCGGAGCCTGACCTGCAGGCGGACCCGCGCACCCTATTCGTACGACTGCTCGATACGATCATCGACCGGCTGGCTGACGAGTTCGAAGTCTCCGGCAACCAGATCGAAATAATCTCGCGGCACATTTTCGAGCATCCGCATGGCGGCCGCCACCGCCTTCAGCCCGAGCGGCGGCTCGAGGCCCTGCTGCTGCGCATCGGCAAGGCACAGCAATTGCTCGCCCAGCTGCGCGAATCGTCGGTCAGCGCAACCCGGCTTCTGACTTTCCTCACCTCGACCGACGCGATGACCGACGACGACCGCAACCGGCGCCATGTCGGCAGTTTGATCGCCGATGCCGACGCGCTCAACGACCACAGCAGTTTCCTGAACGACAATCTCACCTTCCTGCTCGATGCCAACCTCGGGTTGATCAATCTCGAACAGAATACGGTGATGAAGATTTTCTCGATCTTTGCCGTGGTGTTCATGCCTCCGACCCTGATCGCCGGCATTTACGGAATGAATTTCGACCATATGCCAGAGCTTAAATGGCTGCTCGGCTACCCCTACGCGCTTGGGCTTATCCTGGTGAGCGCCGTGTTGCCGTTCCTGTTCGCGCGGCGGAGAGGCTGGCTTTAAGCCTCGTCGGCCAATTGCGGATCGGGTTCCGCATCATCAGTGACAACTGCGGTCGAATGGCGGCGCGCAAGCGCGGAGAAGGCCAGGGCCAAATCGCCGGCAACTTGGCTATTGTGGCGCGACAGCTTGTCGCACGCGGCGGCCCGGGCTTCGGCTGCGCGGCGCAGGAAATAGTCGCTGTCATGAACCATGTCGCGGGTGTCCTCTCAGGTCCGAATCTACGCGCTGCGAGCGCCGATTGCGAGCAAGTGAGGAGCGCTTCGTCCCGCTTCCGGTTCCTTTGAGCTTTCGCCGCAAGTCCCTTCGCGGGGGTTTCGGCGTTTGCGGGCGCTTGGGCGGGTTGCTAAGGCCCAGCCGCTCCCATCTGCATTTGCGACGACTGCCCGACGGCAGCGAAGGACAGAGATGATTCCGACCGGCCACGACAGCCTCAACACCCGCTCGACCCTCCAGGTCGGAGGCAAGAGCTTTGCTTATTATTCGCTGCCCAAGGCGGCCGCGGCGTTGGGCGACATCTCGCGCCTGCCTTTTTCGATGAAGGTGCTGCTGGAGAATTTGCTCCGCTTCGAGGACGGCAAGACGGTCACTCGCGAAGATTTGCAGGCGATGGTCGACTGGCAGAAGGAGCGCCGCATCAGCCGCGAGATCCAGTACCGGCCGGCGCGCGTGCTGATGCAGGATTTCACCGGCGTGCCGGCGGTGGTCGATCTCGCCGCGATGCGCGACGCGATGGCAAGCCTCGGCGGCGATCCGCAGAAGATCAATCCGCTGGTCCCGGTCCATCTGGTCATCGATCACAGCGTGATGGTCGACGAGTTCGGAACGCCGCAATCGTTCGGCCGCAACGTCGAGCTCGAGTATGAGCGCAACGGCGAACGCTACGAATTCCTCAAATGGGGCAGCCAGGCGTTCGACAATTTCGAGGTCGTGCCGCCGGGCACCGGCATCTGCCACCAGGTCAACCTCGAATATATCTCGCAGTGCGTATGGACCTCCGCGGACCAGAGCGGCGAGATGCTCGCCTATCCCGACACTCTGGTCGGCACCGACAGCCATACGACCATGGTCAACGGCCTGGGCGTGCTGGGCTGGGGCGTCGGCGGGATCGAGGCCGAAGCGGCGATGCTCGGCCAGCCGGTCAGTCGATGCTGATCCCCGAGGTCGTCGGTTTCCGCCTCGACGGCGAGCTGCGCGAGGGCATTACCGCGACCGACCTGGTGCTGACCGCGACCCAGATGCTTCGCGCCAAGGGCGTCGTCGGGCGGTTCGTCGAATTCTTCGGCCCCGGCCTCGACACAATGACGCTCGCCGACCGCGCGACAATCGCCAACATGGCGCCCGAATATGGCGCGACCTGCGGCTTTTTCCCGATCGACGAACGGACGCTTGAATATCTCGAGCTGACCGGCCGCGACGCCGACACGATCGCGCTGGTCCGGGCTTATGCCCAGGCGCAGGGGCTATGGCGCGACGCCGCCAGCCCCGAGCCCTATTTCACCGACACGCTCGAGCTCGACATGAGCAGCATCGAGCCGTCGCTGGCCGGCCCCAAGCGGCCGCAGGACCGCGTTTTGCTAAGCGAGGTCGACGACCAGTTCAATCACGAGCTCGAGCACACATACCGGAAGCACCGGGACCCGCGCGTCGAGGTCGACGGCGAGGGCTATGACCTGGGCAACGGCGACGTGGTGATTGCCGCGATCACGAGCTGCACCAACACTTCCAACCCCTCCGTGATGGTCGCCGCCGGCCTGGTTGCGCGCAAGGCGCGGGCCAAGGGGCTGCAAAGCCAGCCGTGGGTCAAGACCAGCCTGGCGCCGGGCAGCAAGGTGGTGACCGATTATCTGAAGGCGAGCGGACTCGAGGAAGACTTCAACTATCTCGGTTTCGACCTTGTCGGCTACGGCTGCACCACCTGCATCGGAAATTCGGGGCCGCTCGCCGAGCCGATCAGCAAGGCGATCGCGGAGAAGGATCTGGTCGCGTGCAGCGTGCTTTCTGGCAACCGCAATTTCGAAGGCCGGGTGTCGCCCGACTGCCGCGCCAATTACCTCGCCTCGCCGCCGCTGGTGGTCGCCTTTGCATTGAAGGGCACGGTGCGCAGCGACATGCTGGTCGATCCGATCGGCACCGGATCGGACGGGCAGCCGATCTATCTCAAGGACATCTGGCCGACCAACGCAGGAAATCCGCGAGATGATCGACGCGCACGTCCATTCGGACATGTTCCGCGACCGCTATGCCGACGTCTATGCCGGCGACGAGCGCTGGCGCGAGATCGAGATCGCCGGCGGCGCGACCTACGGCTGGCCCGGGCAATCGACCTACATCCAGAACCCGCCCTATTTCACCGGCATGACGATGACCGCCGAGGCGCCCGGCGACATCGTCAATGCGCGCGCGCTGGCGGTGTTCGGCGATTCGATCACCACCGACCACATCTCGCCCGCGGGCGCGATCAAGGCCGACAGCCCGGCCGGCCGTTTTCTGGTCGAAAACGGAGTGCCGCGGGCGCAGTTCAACAGCTATGGCGCGCGCCGCGGCAACCACCAGGTGATGATGCGCGGCACCTTCGCCAATATCCGAATCCGCAACCGCATGCTCGCCAACGTGAATGGCGGTGTCGAAGGCGGCTTCACGCTCTACGCGCCGACGGGTGAATGCCTGCCGATCTACGACGCCGCGATGCGCTATCAGCAGGACGGCACGCCGCTGATCGTTCTCGCGGGCAAGGAATATGGCACCGGAAGCTCGCGCGACTGGGCCGCCAAGGGCACCAATCTGCTCGGCGTGCGGACGGTGATCGCCGAAAGCTTCGAGCGCATCCACCGTTCGAACCTGGTCGGCATGGGCGTGCTTCCGCTGCAGTTCGCGCGACGGCGAGAATGCCGAGACGCTCGGGCTCGACGGAAGCGAGACCTTCACCATCGAGGGAGTCACGCGAGATCGAGCCGCGCGACGATGTCGAGGTCAAGGTCACGCGCGGCGACGGCAGCCAGAGCAGCTTCACCGCGCGCTGCCGCATCGACACCTACAATGAGCTCGAATATTTCCGCGCCGGCGGCATCCTCCACTACGTGCTGCGCAGGCTGGCTGCTTGATCGACGGGGCGGAACTGGTCGCGCGCTGCCATTGCCGGAGGGCGACGATCCGGCTGCCGCGCAAGCCGGACTATGTGAACCATTGCAATTGCAGCCTGTGCGCGACGACCGGCTGGCGGGGCATATATTATCCGTCCGAAGAACTGACCATCGAGGGCGAGTTCGACGAATATGTCCGCGAGGATCTGCCGCCCGGCGAGACCTATCTAAAGGTGCTGCGCTGCGCCCATTGCGGCAGTCCGACGCATTGGGTTCCGCTTAGCGATCCGCCCTATGAGCGCATGGGCGTCAACGCGCGGCTGGTTGACCCAGCGCTGCTCGAAGGGGTCGAGATTCGCGACAGTCGACGGGCGTAGCTGGTGACGCCGCTCGAGATCGCGGTGGAAGTCGCCGGCTGGGCGGGCGCGTCGCTGATCCTTGGCGCTTATCTCTTGCTGTCGATGGGCAAGGTCACCGGCCAGTCGATGCTCTACCAGGGGATGAACGTGGTCGGGGCGGCTGGCTTCATCGTCAACGGCTGGTGGCATGGGGCGGTGCCGTCGGCGGTGCTGAATGTCGTCTGGATGATGATTGGGGGAGTGGCGTTATGGCGGATCACAAGCAGGCGCAGAGCGGAATCGTCGACCTCAGCCATGTGATCGAGCATGGCATGGTGACCTTCGGCGACCTGCCGGGCCCGCACATCTGCGATTATTGGACGCGCGAGGATTCGGCGGCGCGCTACGACGACGGCTCGAGCTTCCAGATCGGCCGCATCGACATGGTCGCCAACACCGGCACCTATCTCGATTCGCCGTTCCACCGTTACGCCGAGGGCAAGGACCTCGCGCGGCTACCGCTCGAATCGCTCGCCGATTTGCCCGGACTGGTCGTGCGGAAGCCTTATGCCGACGGGCTCGCGATCGATGCCGAGGATTTCGCCGGACTCGATGTGCGCGGGCGAGCGGTGCTGGTCCACACCGGCTGGGACCACCATTGGCGCACCGAGCCCTACAAAGTGGATCACCCGTTCCTGACCGAGGCGGCCGCGGCGTGGCTCGCCGAGCAGGGCGCGGCGCTGGTCGGCATCGACAGCTATAATATCGACCAGACCAGCGTCCGCGCGCGGCCGGTGCACACGATCCTGCTCGGCGCCGACATTCCGATCTGCGAGCATATGACGGGGCTGGACCAGCTTCCGGACAACGGTTTCCGCTTTTCCGCGGTGCCGCCGAAAATCGCCGGAATGGGGACCTTCGCGGTGCGCGCTTATGCGGTGGTCGGCTGAAGCCAGTCGGGGATGATGGCGCCGCCAAGGTCATCCACGCGGCGGTGCTCGACCGCCAGGCCAAGCTCGGGGTAAGGCGATGCTCGACGGCCAGGCCGAGCTCGGGATAGGCGACGCGGGTGCGCGGGCCGCCGGGCGGCTTCGACCACGACCAGGCGGCGGTTGACCTTGGCGCGCCAGTTCATCCGCGCGGTATTTTCCTGGCCGACGAAGCAGCCCTTGGAGAAGCTGACGCCGTTCAGTTCGGCGGCGTTGCATTCGAGCCAGAGGATGTCGCCAAGCTCGGCGCGGCCTTCGCAGACGCCGAGGCGCAGGCGGTGCTCGAGCCAGCCCGACGCGGGTTCGCCCGGCGGCCCAAGCCAGCGCCGGCCAAGCGCGGGGAGGCGCGGGTCATCGGCGCCATCGGGCGACCAGTGGACCGCGAGGCTGTCGTCGCGCTCGATGCACGATCGGGCGGCGCAGGCGGTAGAGCGACAGGCGCTTGATCAGATCGTCCGCCGCATCGGCTTCGCAATCGAGCAGCAGGTCGTCGCCGTCGCCCCAGACGACGAAATCGAACAGGCATTTGCCTTGCGGAGTCAGCAGCCCGGCCCAGACCGGAAGCTCGCCCGCGACGTCGCTCGTCACCAGCCCCTGGAGGAATTCGACGCACGCCTTCGCCCGACAGCCGGACGAGGCGCGGTCGGTGCAGGGTGGTCGCGGTCATGACCCTCAGTTAAGGAGCCGGCGTGGCAATGCAAACGCTGACCATCCGCCGGCCCGACGATTGGCACGTGCATTTGCGCGACGGCGAGATGCTGGAGCGGGTCGCGCCGTTCACCGCGCGCCAGTTCGCGCGGGCGATCGTCATGCCCAATCTGGTGCCGCCGGTGACGAGCGTCGATGCGGCGCCGCGACTATCGCGAGCGGATCTTTGCAGCGGCGGGGCCGGGGTTCACGCCGCTGATGACCTGCTATCTGACCGACGGCGCCGATCCCGACGAGATTGCCCGCGGCCATGACGAAGGCGTGTGGACGGCGGCCAAGCTCTACCCCGCCGGCGCGACTACCAATTCGGCGTCGCGGCGTTACCGACATCCGCAACATCTATCCTGCACTCGAGCGGATGCAGCGCATCGGGATGGTGCTGTGCGTCCACGGCGAGGTCACCGACCCCGAGGTCGACGTCTTCGACCGCGAGGCGGTGTTCATCGAGCGGGTGCTGGAGCCGCTGGTCCGCGACATGCCCGAGCTGAAGATCGTGTTCGAGCATATCACCACCGCCGACGCGGCGGATTTCGTGCGCGACAGCGGCCCGAACATCGCCGCGACCGTCACGCCGCACCATTTGATCATCAACCGCAACGCCCTGTTCGCGGGCGGCCTCAGGCCCCACGCTTATTGCCTGCCGGTGGCCAAGCGCGAAGTGCATCGGCTTGCGGTGCGCGCGGCGGCGACCTCGGGTTCGCCCAAATTTTTCCTCGGCACCGACAGCGCGCCGCACAGCCGCGAGGCCAAGGAGACGAGCGTGCGGCTGCGCGGGGATCTTCAACGCGCCGTTCGCGCTCGAGACCTATGCCAAGGTGTTCGACGAGGAAGGCGCGCTCGACCGGCTCGAGGGGTTCGCATCCGAGCATGGGGCGCGTTTTTACGGCCTGCCGCTCAACGAGGGCACGGTGACGCTGGATCGCAGAGACGTACCAAGTGCCAGAAGACGTCGCGGGAGTGGTGCCGTTCCTTGCCGGCGAGACGCTTGGACTGGAGTGTCGCGGCCTAAGCGCAATCGCTGCCGCCGCCGCCGCCGGCGCCGATCACCGCTGCGAAATGATCTTCGAGCCGCTCGTAGCATTCGCACGCGCGGTGCTTGAGCCCGACCCGGTCGGTGACTCGGACGACCCCGCGGCGCGGTCGCGATCAGCCCTTCCTGCTGGAGCGACTGGACCACGGCGTTGACCGTCGTCCGCTGGACCCCCAACAGGCCGGCGAACGCTTCCTGGGTCAGCTCGAGCCGGTCGCCGGCGCGGTCCTGGGCGTGGAGCAGCCAGCGCGCCGCGCGCTGGTTGATCGAATGGAAGGTGCTGCACGCGACCGACTGCATGACCTGGGACAGCAGATAGTCGGAGTAGCGGCAGAAGATGTTGGCGACGAAGCGCGAGCCGCGCTTGGCTTCCTCGAGCGTATCCATCGGCACGCGAAACGCCGGGCCGCCGACCAGCACGATGGCGCGCGCGAATGCCGGGGCCTCGCCGCAGCTGATGATGCCGCCGAGGGCGCCTTCACGGCCGACCGAGGCGACTTCGACCGAGCGTCCGTCGCTAAGCTCGGTGCACATCGCAATGACCGTCGCGCCGATCGGGAACAGGCTGTGAACTGGCTGGTCGCCGCGCCGCAGCACGGTCTCGCCGGACTTGAGCTCGACCAGCTCGCCGAACGGCTCGACCAGCCCGCGCGCCTCGGCGGCAAAGGTCGACAGCAGGCGATTGCCGGCAAACGCCTGCGTCGGCGCGGGTCATTTCGTCGACCAAGGTGTCGGGCATCGCGTTTCCCCCAGGGAACCCGCTTTCGCGAATCATGGTCCCCGGATTGCATTAGGCCTTTAGACGCCGCGGCCTCAAGCCCGCATTACCGCCGATCTCACTGATCAATATCAGGCTGTGACCGGATCGACCGCGTGCTGGCGGCCGGTCAGCAGGCAATCGGCGACCAGCCGCAGCGGGGCGACATCGACCAGGCTTTGGCGCTCGTCGATCAGATCGACGAACCGGCGCATAGATGCCGGAATATTCGCCTTCGACGTCTTCGGGGCCGGGCGCGCCGTCGACGGTCAGCTTGCGCCCCGCCGCCTTCCAGGCGGACAGTCGAGCCGTCGGTGGTGACGACAGCGATCGTCCATTCCTCGCCGTCGGTCTTGCGCCAGTCGAGGCTCGCGGTCAGCGGGCCGTCGGCCTCGGGGCTGGCGAAAACGAACGTCGGCTGCGATCGGGGTTTGCGCATTGGCGGGCACGAACAGATCGGCGCGATTCGACGTAGAGGCCGCCGGGGAAGATTTCGGTGGCGATCGAGAAAGCGTTGATGCCCGGGTCGAACACGCCAAAGCCGCCCGGCTCCCAGATCCACGCCTGGCCCGGGTGCCATTTGTGGACATCCTCGTGCCACAGGATCTCGAGCGACGCGATGCGCTTGCCGGCGAGCGCCTTGGCGGCGGCATCGACCGCCGGGTGATGCTGCGCGTGCCAGGTGGTGTAGAGCGTGCGCTGGTCGCGCCTCGGCGAAGCAGGCGAGGTCGGCGATTTGCGACAGACGCCGCGGTCGGCGGCTTTTCGAGCAGGCAGTGGAGGCCGGCGGCGACACATTCGCGCGCGATCTCGAAGCGCGGGCCGGGCGGCGTGGTGATCGCGACCGCTTCGAGGCCCTTCGACGCTGCGGATCAGCTCGCGCCAGTCGGTGAAGCATCGCTTCGCGCCCTGGCCGCTGCGGCTCGACGTGGCGACCAGCTCGAAGCGCGGATTGGCGCGGATCGCGGGCACGTGGCTGTCGGCGGCGATCTTGCCGAAGCCGATGATCGCGATGCGGATCGGCTTCATCGGGCGCGCACTCCGGCGACGTAGGCCTGGGCCTTCTGTGGCTGTCCTCGGCCGACTGACCGGGCACGTAGAGCCCGCCGCCAAGGCCGAAGCCGGCCGCGCCGGCGTCGAGCCACGGCCGCATATTGTCGGGCTTGATCCCGCCGACGACGATCGATCGGGACGTGCCGCGGAATCACCGCGAGCTGGGCCTTGAGCATCGCCGGGCTGGCCGCCTCGGCCGGGAAGAGCTTGAGGCCGTGCGCGCCGGCGCGAATTGCGGCGAACGCCTCCGACGGCGTGAAATAGCCCGGCTGGAGACCATGTCTGCGGCGGCGGTGGCGGCGATCACGTCCGGGTTGCAGTCGGGCGAGACGATCAGCCGCCCGCCGGCCTCGCGCACCTCGGCGACCTGCGCGGGATCGAGCACGGTGCCGGCGCCGATCAGCGCCTGGTCGCCAAGCGCCGTCGGACAAGGCCGCGAATGCTCGCCAGCGGGTCGGGCGAATTGAGCGGCACTTCGATGATCCGGATGCCGGCGTCGAAGATGGCTCGCGCCGACCGCTTCGGCCTCGTCCGGGCGTGACGCCGCGGATGATCGCGACCAGCGGGCATTGGTCGAGGTAATGCGCGGAGTGTCGTCGGCTCATGCGATGCGCTCCGCGATGTGGGTGGCGCCGGCGAGGAAGCATTGCTCGCCGTCGAGTTCGACCGCCTCGCGTCCGGCGACTGGCAATCGCGGCGGCATAGAGTTCGGTGAGCTCGGGGCGGCCCATGACGATGACTCGGCCGCTGCTTGCGCGCAAGGCCGATGCGCACGTCGCTGCCGATCAGCAGGCCGCTGGTGAAAGCGGCGGCATCCTCGCGCTTCGCCTTGCCGAGCAGAACGCGCGCGCGGACCGAGAATAGTTCGGCCTGGATGGCGTCGGTTTCCAGTCCGCGCTGGACGCCTTCGGTGAAAGCCTCGCCGGGCTCGGCATCGGGACCCAGCAGATCGGCGAGGATGCTGTGCTCCTTGAGCAGGTTGAACAATTCGCCGGTCATCACGGTGCGGAAGGCTGACGATGCGCCCACCGGCAACCTGCGCCCATTTATTGTGCGTGCCGGGGTGGCAGACCGTGCAGTCGCTCGGGATGGTGCCCGCGCGCCGCCGCGCCAGCAATTGCACTTCCTCGCCGCGCATTACATCGGCGCGGCCGTCCGCCGTCATCGGCGACGCCGGGGACGATGGCGACATCCGGTTCCGGCCACACCAGACCGGCGACCAGATCGTCGAGGCCTGCGGGACAGGAGACATAAGGCGCTTCGACCCAGCCGCGGTTGGAGCCGATCATGCCCGCCGAGCAGCAGCGGCTTGTCGCCGAGCCGCGCGCGGATTTCGCCGACCGCGTCGTGGAAACCGCCGGCGGGAACCGACAATATGCCTTGACCGTCTTCGAACTCTTCGACGCAGCGCCACTCGCGGTCGATCAGATAGGCACGCCGGTTGGTCGTGCCCCAGTCGACGGCGATGAAACCTTCTGCCCAGCGCATGCTTTGATCCATTAGCGAAAAACATTGGCCGCGCGACATGGGTCCGCGGTTTTCTTTTGAGCGGTGGGAGCTATCGGGGCGCGAATGACCAACGATTCGCCCGTCACGCCCAAGCTTGACGTCACCTGCGTCGCCGACGTCCACGCCGTGCTCGGCGAAGGACCAGTGTGGGTGGAGCACGAGGCGGCGCTCTACTGGGTCGACATCAAGGGCCGGAAGATTTTCCGCTTCGACGCCGATGGCGAACTGAGCGAGTGGGCGACGCCGATGCGCGTCGGATCGCTGGCGCCGCGCGCGAGCGGCGGATTCATCGGCGGCACCGATCAAGGCATTGCCGCATATCGAGCCACGACGCAGGACGGTTCGACGTCCTCTACAACCCCGAAGCCGCACCTGCCCGACAACCGCTTCAACGACGGCAAGGTCGATCGCCACGGCCGATTCTGGGCCGGCACGATGGACGACACCGAGCAGCAGGCAAGCGGATCGCTCTATCGGCTTCGTGCGGACGTAGACGGAGTCGTCGTGGATCGCGATTACAAGGTCACCAACGGGCCGGCATTCAGCCCCTCCGGCGACCTCATGTACCACAATGATTCGGCGCGTCAGGTGACCTACGCGTTCGATTTGGATGCTGACGGCAACGCATCGAACAAGCGCGTCTTCCTCCAATTCGCCGAGGGCGACGGCTATCCCGACGGAATGACCGTCGACGCCGAGGGCTGCCTGTGGATCGCATTCTGGGACGGCTGGTGCGTGCGCCGTTATTCTCCCGGCGGCGAACTGATGCAGACGGTCGACATGCCGGTCGCGAGGCCGACCAGCTGCGCGTTCGGCGGACCCGGGCTCGACCGGCTTTATGTTACATCGGCGTCGATTGGCCTCGACGAAGATGCGCTTGCCGTGCAACCAAATGCGGGCGGGTTGTTTATGGTGCTCGCGGGGGTGCGCGGCATTGCCGAGCGGATGTTCGCCGGCTGACCGGCCGATGACGAACTGACTGACGGAGGCTGAGTCATCGCGAATTTCATGTTTGCCACCGGGATCGAAAACAGCATCCCGACGATCGACCATGGCAAGACGCGCGTCGACCAGATGCAGGCGTCCGGCCATTACGAGCGCTGGCGCGAGGATTTCGACTGCGTCCAGGAAATCGGCATCAATTTCCTGCGCTACGGCCCGCCGCTTCACAAATCCTATCTCGCGCCGGGCAAATATGACTGGGAATTCGCCGACATCACCTTCGCCGAGCTGAGGCGCCGCGAGATCACGCCGATCGTCGATCTGTGCCATTTCGGCGTGCCCGACTGGATCGGCAATTTCCAGAACCCTGACTTCCCGCGCCTGTTCGCCGAATATGCCGGCGCGTTCGCCGAGCGCTACCCGTGGGTCCAGCTCTACACGCCGATCAACGAGATGTTCATCTGCGCCGTCTTCTCGGCCAAATACGGCTGGTGGAACGAGCAGAAGAAGGACGACAAATCGTTCGTCACCGCATTGAAGCACATCGTCAAAGCCAATGTCATGGGGATGATCGAGATCCTCAAGCGCCGCCACGACGCGATCTTCATCCAGTCGGAATCGTCCGAATATTATCATGCCGACAGCCCCGCCGCGATCGGCCGCGCCGAAGTGCTGAACCAGATGCGCTTCCTCAGCCTCGACCTCAATTACGGCCGTCGGGTCGACAGCGGAATGTACCAGTATCTGCTCGACAACGGCATGACCCGGGAGGAATATGAGCTGGTTCCTCGAGCACCGGCTCAAGCAGCACTGCATTCTCGGCAACGATTATTACAAGCTCAACGAGCATCGCGTGTTCGCCGACGGCCACACGGTCTCGGCCGGCGAGAGTGTTCGGTTATTGCGAGATCACGCGCCAATATTACAACCGCTACCGCCTGCCGGTGATGCACACCGAGACCAATTTGTGGGAGGGGCCGCACGGCGACGAAGCGGTCAAATGGCTGTGGAAGGAATGGGCCAACGTGCTGCGCCTGCGCAACGTCGGCATCCCGACCGTCGGCTTCACCTGGTATTCGCTCATCGACCAGATCGACTGGGACACCGCGCTTCGCGAGCAGAACGGCAACGTCAATCCGCTCGGCCTGTTCGACATCAACCGCCGCATCCGCAACGTCGGCAAGGCCTATAAGCAGTTGATCGCCGACTGGCGCGAGGTGCTTCCGGCGCAAAGCGTGTGCCTGGTCGTGCCGATCAAGAAGGTCGCCGACCATGACGGCGCTGCGCTGCCGGAAGCGATTATCAGCAGCGCGGAGCAGGGCCGGTGAAAGCGATGAAGATCGGCCGCATCGAGACCTTCCTGGTGCCGCCGCGCTGGCTGTTCGTGCGGGTCGAGAGCGACGACGGCGCGGTCGGCTGGGGCGAGGCGAGCCTCGAGGGCTGGGCCGAGGCGGTCGAGGGCGCGTTCGAGGCGCTGCGCGACCGCTTCATCGGCGCCGACCCGTTCGCGATCGAGGACATCTGGCAGGTCGGCTATCGCGGCGGCTTCTATCGCGGCGGGCCGGTGCTGATGAGCGCGCTCGCCGGGCTCGAGCAGGCGCTGTGGGATTTGAAGGGCCGCGCGGTCGGGCTTGCCGGCGTGGCAGATGCTCGGCGGCAAGGTGCGCGACAAGGTCCGCGCCTATGCGTGGATCGGCGGCGACCGGCCCGACGAAATCGCCGAGGCGGCGCAGGTGCGCAAGGACCAGGGCTTTACCGCGGTCAAGATGAACGCCACCGCCGAGCTCGACTGGATCGGCACTCCCAAGACGTTCGACGGCGTGGTCGACCGCGTCGAGGCGGCGCAATCGCTCGGGCTCGACGTCGGGCTCGACTTCCACGGTCGGGTCCACCGCCCGCTCGCCAAGCAACTCGCCAAGGCGCTCGATCCGCTCGGGCTGCTGTTCATCGAGGAGCCGCTGCTGAGCGAGAATCCCGAGGGCATCGCGCAGATCGCGGCAATGACCGCGACTCCGATCGCGCTCGGCGAGCGGCTGTTCAGCCGGTGGGACTTCAAGCCGTTCTTCGAGGCCGGCGCGGTCGACATCATCCAGCCCGATCTGAGCCACGCCGGCGGAATCCTCGAAGTGCGCAAGATCGCGGCGATGGCCGAGGCCTATGACGTCGCGCTTGCGCCGCACTGCCCGCTTGGGCCGCTGGCGCTCGGCGCGTGCCTGCAGATCGCCGCATGCACGCCCAACCACGCGATCCAGGAAATGAGCCTTGGCATTCATTACAATAGCGCCGACCACGACCTGCTGACCTTCTGCACCAACCCCGCGGCGCTGACCGCCGACGGTGGCTATCTACCGAGTGCCCGACGGGCGCAGGGCTGGGCGTCGATATCGACGAAGCCGCGGTTCGCGCGGCCTCGAAGGAGCGCCACCGCTGGCGCAATCCGATTTTCCGCAACGAGGATGGCAGCTTCGCCGAGTGGTGAGCGCCTAGTGGCATTTGAAGCGGTCGAACGGCTCCAGGCAGATCACGGCAGCGCCATTGCGCCTTGCACGGAGTCGCGCCGAAGCGGCTGACTTCCTCGGTCTCGAGCGATCCGCATTGCGGGCAGGTCGCGGTCGCTGACGGGCCCGGCGGGGCGATGCCGTAGGCGAGCAGGCGCTCGCGGCCGCGTTCACTGATCCAGTCGGTCGTCCACGGCGGGAACAGCACCCGTCTCGATCGCGACATCACGATAGCCGGCGGCGTCGAGTGCGGCGCGGATCGACTGCTCGATCACCACGGTCGCCGGGCAGCCGGTGTAGGTCGGGCTGATGCGCACCCGCGGCGGGTCGGCGGCGAATCCGCGGACGATGCCGAGGTCGATGATCGACAGCACCGGGATCTCCGGGTCGGGAACGGTGTCGAGCACCGCCATGATCGCTGCTTCGTCGAGGGTTTCGAGGGTAGCCACAGCGGGAATGTTACACCCGTTCGAGCGCCAGCGCGATGCCCTGGCCGACGCCGATGCACATCGTCGCCAGCGCGTAGCGGCCGCCGTCCGCGGTGCAGCTCCTCGGTCGCGGTCATCGCCAGGCGGGCGCCGGACATGCCGAGCGGGTGGCCGAGCGCGATCGCGCCGCCGTTGGGGTTCACGCTGCGCGTCGTCGTCGGCGATGCCCGAGCTGGCGCAGGACGGCGAGGCCCTGGGCGGCGAAGGCCTCGTTCAATTCGATCACGTCGAGCTGGTCGAAGCCGATGCCGAGCCGCTCGAGCAGTTTCCTGCTCGCCGGCGCGGGGCCGATGCCCATGATCCGCGGCGGCACGCCGGCGACCGCGCCGCCGAGAATACGCGCGCGCGGGGTCAGGCCGTTGCGCTTGGCGGCTTCTTCGGACGCGACGATCAGCGCCGCGGCGCCGTCGTTGACGCCCGACGCATTGCCGGCGGTAACGGTGCCGTCCTTGCGCACGATCGGCTTCAGCGCCGCCAATTTGTCGAGGCTGGTGAGGCGCGGGTGCTCGTCCTTGTCGACGACCAGCGGGTCGCCCTTGCGCTGGGGGATTTCGACCGCGACGATTTCGGCCGCGAGACGGCCATTGGCTTGCGCCGCGGCGGTCTTCTCCTGGCTGCGCATGGCGAACGCGTCCTGGTCTTCGCGGCTGACATCAAACTCGTCGGCGACATTCTCCGCGGTGCTCGGCATGGTGTCGTCGCCATAGGCGTCGCGCATCTTCGGGTTGACGAAGCGCCAGCCGATGGTGGTGTCGTAGATTTCGGCGTGGCGGTCGAACGCCGATTGTCGCCTTGGGCATGACGAACGGCGCGCGGCTCATGCTTTCGCTGCCGCCGGCGATGATCAGGTCGGCGTCGCCGCCGCGGATCGCGCGCGCCGCCATCGCCACCGCGTCGAGGCCCGAGCCGCACAGGCGGTTGAGGGTCACGCCGCCGCTGCTGTCGGGCAGGCCGGCGAGCAGGCCGGCCATGCGCGCGAGGTTGCGATTGTCCTCGCCGGCCTGGTTGGCGCAGCCGAGGATGACGTCGTCGAGCTCGGCCCAGTCGACGCCCGGGTTGCGGTCGATCAGCGCCTTGATCGGGATCGCCGCGAGGTCGTCGGCGCGGACGTGCGCGAGCGCGCCGCCGTAGCGGCCGATCGGCGTACGGATCGCGTCGCAGATAAAGGCTTCGGTCATCCCGGTCAGATGACGCCGCGGCGCATCTGGTCGAGCTCGATGCTCTCGAACAGGGCCTTGAAATTGCCTTCGCCGAAGCCTTCGTTGCCCTTGCGCTGGATGATCTCGAAGAAGATCGGCCCGATCACGTTCTGGGTGAAGATCTGGAGCAGCAGCCCCTGCCCTTCGGTCGGCGCGCCATCCATCAATATGTCGCGCTTTTCGAGCTCGGCGATGTCCTCATCGTGGCCCTGGATGCGCTCGGGCAGCATCTCGTAATAAGTGTCGGGCGTTTCCTGGAACGGGATGCCGCGCGCTACGCAGCACGTCGACCGCGGTGTAGATGTCGGTCGTGCCGAGCGCGATGTGCTGGATGCCCTCGCCCTTATATTCGCGCAGGAACTCCTCGATCTGGCTCTTGTCGTCCTGGCTCTCGTTCAAGGGAATGCGGATCTTGCCGCAGGGCGACGTCATCGCCTTGGAGAACAGGCCGGTGCCTTTGCCCTCGATGTCGAAATAGCGGATCTCGCGGAAGTTGAAGAGCCGCTCGTAGAAATCGGCCCAAGTGCGCCATGTTGCCGCGCTTCACATTGTGGGTGAGATGGTCGATGTAGGTGAGCTTGCTGTCGGCCGCCGCCATCCGCTCGCGCCAGTCGGGATGGAAGTCGAAGTCGACGTCGTAGATCGAATCGCCTTGCGCGTATTTGTCGACGAAGAACAGGCGCGAGCCGCCGATGCCCTCGATCGCCGGGATGGCGAGCTCGCCGTCGCCGACGGTGACATCGACGTTGGTCGCGCCGAGCTCGAGCGCGCGGGCGTGCGCCGCGGCGGCGTCCTTGACCCGGAACGCCATCGCGCAGGCGCTCGGGCCGTGCGCCGCGGCATATTCCTCGGCGTAGCTGCCGGGCTCCGCATTGATGATGAAATTGCAGTCGCCGTGGCGGTGCAGGGTGACGTTCTTGCTCTTGTGCCGGGCGACTTCGGGAAAGCCCATCTTGGTGAACAGCGAGCGCAGCAGCTCGATGTCCGGCGCGGTATATTCGACGAATTCGAAGCCGTCGGTGCCCATCGGGTTTTCGAGGCCCAACGGGCTCTTTTCGAGCGGTTTGCGTGGCCATTTCGGTCTCCTTTGCCGCTCAACTGCGCCGCCCGCGCGCGCATTTCAAGCAGCAGCGGTCCGAGCCCGGCTGGCCACTCGCCGCGACTTGCGCGAAAAGCGTTGCTGCAAGGCAAGGAGAAACGGATGGACGCGCCAGATTGCTGGAGCATCGAGGACGGCGGCAAGGCGCTGCTGCGGACCTTCAAGTTCAAGGATTTCAGCGAGGCCTTCGCTTTCCTGACGCGAGTCGCGCTGCACGCCGAAAAGGTCGACCATCACCCCGAATTCACCAGTGTCTGGAACCGCGTCGATTTCCGCCTGACGAGCCATGATGCGGGCGGCGTGACCGAACGCGACGTCGCTCTTGCCGAAGCGATTGCGGCCCTCGCGGAGCGTTAGGGGCTGTCGGCGATCCCGAGCCGCTTTTTCGCGCTCTCGAGCATGGCCGCAAAGCGCGGGTCGCCGCGGAGCGTATCCATGTCCGGATCGACCATCGCGCGCATCACCATGTCCCGGTTGGCGAACGGCAGGGTCGATTCGAGCAACGTGATCGCTTCCTCATTTTCGTCGAGGTAATTCGCCAGGACGCACGCAAAATTGTAGCGCATTTTGCTATTGTCCGGGTCGATCAGCAGCGCCCGCTCAATCATTTCATTAGCACGCTCGCGCTGCCCGAGGATCGCCAGCCCGCCGGCCAATATGCCCAGCGCGGCACCGTTGCTCGGATCCTGTTCGAGCGCCTTTTGGGACTGGCTGACCATCATTTCGGCGGCCTGCTTCACACGCTTGTCGTCGTTTTTCTCCCGCGCACAAGTCGCGACCATCGCCCAGGCGTGGAAATCACTTTCCATCAGCAAGACCGCCATTTCGTAATGGCGCAGCGCGTCGTCGAGCCTGCGGCGTGCGGCAAAAATGCGAGCAGCTTCCTTGTTTACCTCCCACGAATCGGGATCGAGGGTAAGCGCCGTTTCGATTTCGGCGAGTGCCTCGTCGTGGCGTCCCCGCTCATCGAGCCGCCGGGCCATTGCGCAACGCGCTTCGGCGATGGTGGGATCGATCGACAAGGCCGCATTGGCAGCCGCGAACCCGTCATCGTCCTGGGTCCCGAAGGTGTAGCGCAAATTGGACTGTGCGTTGGCGAGTAGCGCCCAGGCGCGGCCATATTGCGGATCGATTTCCACCGCACGGCCGCAAATCCGCATGACCCTTTCTTCGCGCCGGATATCGCCGTGGTTTCCGGTGACCCAATATTGCCGCGCCAGCAGGTAGAGGTTGTAGGCCTCCGCGCTCAACGTGCCGCGTTGCTCGATCGCTTTCTTCTCTTCCGGGAGCAGCTTGACCTTCAGCGCCGTCACGATGGCCTTGGAAATCTCGTCCTGGATCGCGAAGATATCGTCGAGGTCGCGATCGTACCGCTCGGCCCAGACATGGTCGCCGCTGCCCCCGTCGATCAACTGCGCCGTGACCCGCACGCGTCCCCCGGCCTTGCGCACGCTGCCTTCCAACACGTGAGTCACTCCGAGATCGCGGCTGATGTCACAAACGTTGACGGAGCGGTTCTTGAACGTGAAGGCGGTGTTGCGGGAAATCACCGACAATGCGGAAATCCTCGACAGGTCGGTCGTGATGTCCTCGCTGATCCCGTCGCTGAAATATTCCTGCTCCGCTTCGCCGCTCATGTTGGCGAAGGGCAGAACGCAGACGCAGACGGCGCCTCGGCGCTGTCGGACAGGCGATGCCGGATCGGGCGCTGTCCGAGCGCCAGCGAGCGCGCCGACGCTCGAGAGCAGCTTGCGCCAGCCGGGCGCCTCGGCCTCTCCGCCCCATCCGCCAAGGTCGGCGCACTGGATCTGGTTGAACGGCAGCGGCGGAACGGTCCCGTCAATGCTCGCTTGGATCAATATTCCCGCCGACCGTGCCGAATCCGCCTCGGCGCGAACCCATTGCGATTGGGCGGCATGCTCCGACCACAGCACCACGACCGCTTTGGCGGCAGAAAGCCTTTCGGCGATGACATCGGCATACGGCCGGTGGGCCGGGAGGTCGTCGTCACGCCACACCTCGAAGCGCGCGGACCGTAGCGCCTCGGCGACGCGCACGGCGGTAGCCTCGTCGGGCCTCGCGTAGGATATGAAGACGTCCGACAAACTGGGCCCCTAACTAAGCAATGGGACTCTAGCCGAGAGTGACTTCACCGTGGAGTTGGCAGTCCCGGTCGAGGCGGCCGCGTTATTCCGCTGTCGTAGGATCGATCGTGGTGCGCACTTCGAAAACCTTGTTGCACGGCAACGCGCCGCGCTTTGCATGCTCGCGGATCAACGCCTCGTTGGGCGCACGATAGACGCAATAGATCTTGTTGTCGGTCACATAGCTATGGACCCACTGGATTTCCGGTCCGAGATCGCGAAGCACCGAACAGGACGTCTGGGACGCCTGTTTAAGGTCGTCGGAAGAAAGCTTGCCGGCCCCCGGCATTTCTCTTTCGATGACGAACTGGGGCATTTCAGCACCTCTTTGGTCACTACTCGACGCCCCGCACATTGCTCGTTCAGCTTGGTTCTGACAAGTGCGTGGAATGACCTGCCCGGCCGCTCCATTCGTTCATTGCCGCGCCTTCGCGGGCTGGACCTATGATTATTCGCTGGAGGTTGGGACGAGCTGACGCGCAGCGTCACTCTCGACCGGCCTCCCGACCCGCCAAGCACCGCTCGGCGGGTTTTTTATTGCTCAGATCAAGGACCAGACCAATGCTTCACCGGGCGATTGCCACGACCGCCGAGCCGCACAGCTGGCAGGACTATGTCGTGCCGCAGAACTGGCAGGACTTCACCGCCGACGACCATGACGGTCTGGGACTTGCTGTTCGCGCGGCAGGTCGAGCTGCTCGGCACGCCGCGTCGTCAGCCCGTTCCTCGACGGCATCGACCTGCTGCGCCTGTCGCACCCGGGCGTGCCCGACCTCGACGAGCTCAACGCCATCCTGACGCCGCGCACCGGGTGGCGGACGGTCGCGGTCACCGGGCTGGTGCCCGACGACATCTTCTTCGCGATGCTTGCGCGAGCGCGTGTTCCCGGTCGGCAATTTCATTCGTAAGCGCGAGGAGCTCGACTATCTCGAGGAGCCCGACTGCTTCCACGACCTGTTCGGCCACATCCCGATGCTCGCGAATCACGATTTTGCCGAGATGACTCGAGCATATCGGCGAGCTTGGCGGGGCGGCGATCGCGGCCGGGCACGGCGAGCACGCGTCGCGCGAATTTACTGGCACAGCGTCGAGTTCGGGCTGGCGCAAGGAGCGCGGCGAACTCAAGATCCTCGGCGCCGGGCTCGCCTCGAGCTTCGGCGAAGCGCATTTCAGCCTCGAGAGCGAGCGACGTCGAGCGGCTGCCCTTCTCGGTCGAGCGGGCGGTCGCGCACGCCCTATCGCAACGACATCTTCCAGCCGCGCTATCTGGTTTCGGCATCGCTCGACGCGACCGATTGCGCGAAGTGCTGGCGCTGACCGCCGAGAGGCTGCTGGCGATACGGTGACAGGCCCTCTTATAGCGGGCCGCATGGCCGATCAGCCGGCGAGGCACGAATATCGCAGCGGGCACGACCCGCGCACCCTGCGCGACGCGCTCGGCTGCTTCGCGACCGGCGTGACGGTCGTCACCTGCCTCGACGACGACGGGTCAGCCGGCCGGGCTGACCGTCAACAGCTTCACCTCGGTGTCGCTCGAGCCGCCGCTGCTGCTGGTGTGCATCGCCAAGGATGCAGCGAGCGCGAAGCCGCTGATCGAGGCGCCGCATTTCGCGGTCAACGTGCTGCAGACCGGACAGCAGCCGGCGTCGATCCGCTTTTCGACCCGCGACGAGGACCGCTTCGGCGCGACCCCCTGGTCGTGCGGCGAGGCGGGCGCGCCGATCCTCGAGGATTCGCTCGGCGTGTTCGAATGCGAGCGCTTCGCCGTGTACGACGGCGGCGACCATCACATCTTGGTCGGCCAGGTGGTCAAGGCGAGCTTCGACGCGAGCCTCGATCCCTTGCTTTATTTCCGCGGCCGGTACCGGCGGCTGCACTTCGACTAAAGCTGCCTCGAGCCGGCGCTAATCGACGATCAGCTCTTCCGGACGCTTGTGGAACTGGCGGACGATGATCACCAACGGCACGCCGATCGATCAGCCCGGCGACCGCCGAGCCGAGCGCGTAGAGCAGCCATTCGACCACCGCGCCCGCTCCGCCGACGGCTTCGCCGGCATGCGGCCGACCATTCGTGCAGCGCATGCGGAACGGCCTCGAGCATGTGCAGCACCTCGAGCCCGTGGAGGATGATGCCGCCGCCGACCCACAGCATCGCGGCGGTGCCGATGCCCGACAGGCCGACGAGCAGATAGGGCACGACGTGGACCAGGCCGTCACCGACCGCGCGGGCACCGGCGTTGCCGCCGCGTCGGCCAGATGTGAGGCCGATGTCGTCGAGCTTCACGATCAGCGCGACGACGCCGTAGACGCCTGCGGTGATTGCAAACGCGACGGCGACAAGCGCCGCGGCGGTAGTCGCGAAGGTCAGCTCGCCGAGGCTGGCAAGCGCGATAGCCATGATTTCGGCCGACAGGATGAAGTCGGTGCGGATGGCGCCCTTGACCTGGAGCGCCTCGAGATCGGCCGGATCGGCCATCGCGTCGACCAATTCCTCCACATGCTCATGCTCGTGGAGCAATTTCTCGACGATCTTCTCGGTCGCCTCGAACGCCAGATAGGCTCCGCCGACCATCAGGATCGGCGTGATCAGGAATGGCGCGAAGGCGGTCAGCAGCAGCGCCGCTGGAAGCAGGATCAGCAATCTTGTTCTTGAGACTGCCCCAGCGCGATCTTGCCGATGATCGGCAGCTCGCGCTCCGGCGCCAGGCCGGTGACGTAGCGCGGCGTGACCGCGGTATCGTCGATGACCACGCCCGCCGCCTTGGTCCCCGCCTTGCCGGCGGCGCGCGCCGACATCGTCGATCGACGCGGCGGCAAGCTTGGCGATGGTCGCGACATCGTCGAGCAGGGCAATGAGACCTGAGGGCATCAGCGGCCTTTGGCGGAAGCAGGGGCCTTCGGCAACCTTGCCCTTGGCGCTGCTTTCGCGCAGTTGGCGGGCCATGCTGGGACTGGATTTCATCAAGGCCAACCGCGCCGCGGTCGAGGCGGCGATCCGCGACAAGGCGGTCGACGCTCGATCTCGACGGCGTTGCTGGCGCTCGATGGCGAGGTGCGCGCGGCTCAAGACCGAGATCGAGGCGCTGCGGGCCGAGCGCAATGCAATCAGCGCGCAAGTTCAAGGACGCCGCGCCGCCGAGAAGGCCGAGCTAGGCGCGGATCGCCAAGGAGGCCGGAGCGTCGCGGCCGGCGACGCTCGAAGGCGAGCTTGGCGGCAAGGAGGCCGAGCTCAAGGCGCTGCTGCTGCGCCTGCCGAATATTCCCTTCGAGCGGCGCGCCGGTCGGGCCCGACGAGAGCTTCAACATCGTCATCCGCACCGAGGGCGAACTGCCGCGAGTTCGACTTCGAGCCGCTCGACCATGTCGCGCTGATCGAGAAGAACGACTGGGCCGATCTGAAGCGGATCACCGAGGTGTCGGGCGCGGACCTATTGCCTCAAGGGGCGGCTGGCGTTGCTCGAGACCAAGCTGATGGGCTGGGCGCTGGAGCAGATCGCCGAAGCGGGCTTCACGCCGATCACCGTGCCCGCGATCGCGCGCGAGCAGGCGTTCCTCAACCAGGGCCAGTTTCCCGGGCACGAGGAAGAGACCTATCGAGCTGCCCAACGACGATCTGTGGCTCGCGGGGACGGCGGAGGTCGCGCTGACCTCGCTCCATTCGGGCGAGATCATCGAGGCCGACAAGTTGCCGATCCTCTACGCCGGCTATTCGCCCTGCTTCCGCCGCGAGGCGGGCAGCGCGGGCAAGGACGTGCGCGGGCTGCTGCGCGTCCACCAGTTCGTCAAGGTCGAGCAATATGTGATCTGCGAGGCGGACGAGGCGCAGTCGGCCGACTGGCACGCGCAACTGCTCCAGCAGGCCGAGCTGCTGCTGCAGGCGCTCGAGATTCCGTATCAGGTGATCGAGACCTCGACCGGCGACATGGGCCTCGGCAAATATCGCATGAACGATATCGAGAGCTGGGTGCCGAGCCTGGGCAAGTATCGCGAGACCCACAGCTGCTCGACGCTGCACGACTGGCAGGCGCGGCGCGCGAACCTTCGCTACCGCGGCAGCGACGGCAAGGTGCGCTTCGCCCACACGCTCAACAACACCGCGCTGGCCAGCCCGCGCATCCTGGTGCCGCTGCTCGAAAATCATCAGACCGAGGACGGGCGGGTGCGGCTGCCGGCCGCGCTGCGCGAGCTGATGGGGGAAGCGAGTACCTCTGAGCGAGGAGGCGCGCCCCGGGCCGCCTGCAGCGCATCAAGGAAGCCGCTTCGGTGGCGAGCCGCTTCTGGCGCGGTTTCGGCCACCAGGGGCCGCGGGGACCCAAAGATGGGATTCCGGCGCTGGTCATCCCGGGGTTCATCGCGAGCGACCGCACGACCATGGAGTTGCGCCGGGCGCTGGCGGAAGGGGGCTTTCGGGTTCATCCGTGGCGGCACGGGATCAACTGGGGCGCGAACGCCGACACGCTCGAGCAGCTCAAGCGCGCGGTCGATCTGTGCGAGCATGACCAGCCGATGGTCATCGTCGGCTGGAGCCTGGGCGGTCTCTATGCGCGCGAGATCGCGCGGGCGGAGCCGGAGTGCGTGCGGGCGGTCGTGACCCTTGGTTCGCCGGTGTGGGGCGACCGGCGGCGCTACACCAACGTGTGGAAGCTCTACGAACGGATCGCCGGCCACCCGGTCGATCAGCCGCCGATCCCCGACAGCCCGGAAAAGCCGCCGGTGCCGACGCTGGCGATCTGGTCGCGCCGCGACGGGATCGTCGCCGCGCCGTCGGCGCGCGGGACCGAGCAGACGTGCGACAAGGCGGTGGAGGTGAGTTCGACCCACATGGGCTTTGCGGTTTCGCGCAAGGGGACGCGCCAGGCGGTCGCCGAGATCGTGCGTTTTCTTGAGGAAATCGAGGACGCGCTGAGTTCGCCGCATTGACTCTGCACCGGTGAGTCGCAGTAAAAGAACAAAAGTAGAACATAAGCGTTGCGAGTCGTGTGGCGGTCAAGCTTATCCCTTGTCGCCGGCGGAAGGGCGGTTGCGCCTTCCGGTCCGGCCAGAGCCTGCGTTCCGGCGCAGGGCTGGTCGCGCTGTGCCGATGCCGCCCCGCCCGACCCTGTCCGAACTGTTCGCGGCCAGTCCGCGCGACGGCGGATGGGCGGGATTCCTGCTGCCGCAGATCGATCCGTCGCGGCCCTTGCTGTGGGTGCAGGAGCGCATGGCGATCCTCGAGAGCGGGGCGGATTTATCCGCCGGGCCTGCCCTGCGGGTCCGAGCTCATCCACGTCGAGGCGCGCGATGCCCGCGCCGCTCTGTGGGCGATGGAGGAGGGCTTAAGATGCGCCGGCGCTGTCGGCCGTGATCGGCGAATTGTGGGGCGACCCGGCGGCCTCGACTTCACCGCGACCCGGCGGCTGGCGGTCGCCGCCGAGCGGTTGGGCGTGCCGGCCTGGCTGGTCCGGCTCGGCGGCGACGCCAATCTCAGCGGCGCGCGGATGCGCTGGCGGATCGCGAGCGCGCCGTCGCTGCCCAACCCGTTCGACCCGCGCGCACCGGGCGCGCCGGCGTGGGATGCCGAGCTGTTCCGCGCGCGCGGGCAGCCGCCCGGCCGATGGACCATCACGCATGAAGGCCGAAGCGAAAGATCCTGTCGGTCTGGCTGCCGCACTGGCGATCGAGCGCTGGGCCAAGCTGAGCGGCGAAAGCGCGCCTGAGGCGCAATCGTCCTGACGGTCGAGGGCACGCACGGGCCGGTGATCCACGCGGTGACGCCGGCCGCGGCGGCGCGCGGCGCGCGGGCCGGGCGCGCGGCTGACCGATGCGCGCGCGCTCGATCCGGGGCTGATCGCGGTGCCGGCCGATCCGGCGGGCGATGCCGCACTGGTCGAGCGGCTGGCGCGCTGGGCCGCAGCGCTGGTCGCCATTGGTCGAGGTCGACGGCCCCGATGCGCTGCGGCTCGACGTCAGCGGCGTCGCGCATCTGTTCGGCGGCGAGGCGGGCTGATCGCCGATGTCAAGCGACGGTTCGCGGCGCTCGGGCTGACCGAGCCGCGTCGGCGATCGCGCCGACCCCGGGTGCGGCGTGGGCGCTGGCGCATTCTGGCCGCCCCGGATTGAGTGTCACGGCCGATGGATTGGGCGAGCAGCTCGCCCCGCTTCCGGTCGCGGCCTTGCGCCTGTCGCCGCAAGCGCGCGGACGCTCGAGCGGCTCGGCCTCAAGACCATCGGCGCGCTGGCCGGGATCGCAGCGGCGGAGCCTCGCGCGGCGCTTTCGCGAGGCCGACAATCCGGTGGACGCGCTCGACCGCTGCTTGGCCGCAAGGCCGAGCCGCTGATCGCCACGCCGTTCGAGCCGCCGCCGCGCGCCTTGCTCCGGCTGGAGGAGCCGGCGGTGCACGCCGAGGCGGGGGCGCAGGCGCTCGAGCGGCTGATCCCGCGGTTGGCCGCCGAGCTCGAGCGCGCCGGCTTGGCGCGCGGCGGCTCGCGCTGAGCGGCTACCGGGTCGACGGCAGCGTCGCCGAGGCGTCGGTGGCGACGGCGATCCCGAGCCGCGATCGGCAAGCATTTGCAGCGACTGCTGGCAGACAAGGCAGCGGCGCTCGACCCGGAATTCGGCTTCGACGCGTTCACGCTGGAAGCGAGCTGGAGCGAGCCGCTCGGGGCGGCGCAGGACAGCCTGGTCGAGGAGACCGACGGCGCGGCGCGACGTCGCGCGGCTGGTCGACCGGCTGAGCGTCAAGCTTGGCCCCGAGAAGGTGCGGCGGCCGAAGCGCGCGCGAAAGCCATTTGCCCGAGCGTGCGAGCGGGTGGGAGGCGGCGATCAGGGACAGGCCCACCCCCAACCCCTCCCGCCTGCGGGAGGGGAGCAGCAAAAATGCGCCTCAGCGCCTGCTCGACCGGCCCGAGGCGATCGCCGTGGTTTACGCCACGCCCGAGGGCCTCCCGCGCCGCTTCGTGTGGCGGCGCGCGGTGCATGACATTGCGCGGGTCGAAGGGCCCGAGCGGATCGCGCCCGAATGGTGGCGCGAGCCGTCGACCAGCCGGCTGCGCGATTATTACCGGGTCGAGGACCAGGCCGGCCGCCGCTACTGGATTTATCGCGAAGGGGTGATCGGCGACGGCCGCGGCGGAGTGCCCGACTGGTTCATCCACGGGCTTTTCGGCTGATGCCCGAATATACCAGCTTCGCGCGCAAGAAATTGGTGCTCGACGGGGCCGGTCGGAAGCCTTGCCGCGCGCGCCTTATGTCGAGCTTGGCGTGACTTCGCCATTCTCATTCCTGCGCGGGGCGTCGGACGCGATCGAGCTGGTGCTGCGCGCGCTCGAGCTGGGGATGGACGCGATCGGGATCGCCGACCGCAACACGCTCGCCGGCGTGGTGCGGCTGCACAGCGCGGCCAAGGGCGCTGGCTTAAGGCCGCTGATCGGCTGCCGGCTCGATCTCACCGACGCGCCGAGCCTGCTCGCTTACCCGATCGACCGCGAGGGCTATGGCCGGCTGTCGCGGCTGCTGAGCCTGGGCAAGATGCGGTCGCCCAAGGCCGAGTGCGACCTGACGCTGGGCGATGTCGCCGATCATTCGCAAGGGCATCGCGTTCATCGCCTGGCCCGGCGAGGATGTCGGACGCCTTCGAGGCAGCAGCTGCCGCGACTACGCGAGGCGCTTCCGTCGCTGCGCCACGTCGCCGCGGCGCATTGCTATCGCGGCGACGACATCGCGCGGATCGAGCGGCTCGACCGCATCGCCCGCGCGCACGGCTGCAATATCCTCGCCACCAACGACGTCCATTATCACGCGCCCGAGCGCCGCCCGCTGCAGGACGTGATGAGCTGCATCCGCGAGAAGGTGACGCTGGCCGAAGCCGGCTATCTGCTCGCGCCCAATGCCGAGCGGCACCTCAAGAGCCCGGAGGAAATGGCGCGGCTGTTCGCGCGCTGGCCGCACGCGATCGCGGCGACGCGCGAGTTCGCCGACGCGCTTCATTTCAGCCTCGACGAGCTGCGATACGAATATCCGCGCGAGACAGTGCCCGACGGTCGCTCGCCGCAGGAATATCTCGAACATCTGACCTGGGACGGTGCGCGCGAGCGCTGGCCCGACGGCATTCCGGCCAAGGTCGACGCGCAGCTGCGCCATGAGCTCGGCTTGATCGAGAAGCTCGACTTCGCGCGCTATTTCCTGACGGTCCACGAGATCGTCGCCTTCGCGCGCAGCTCTCGACCCGCCGATCCTGTGCCAGGGGCGCGGATCGGCGGCCAACAGCGCGGTCTGTTATTGCCTCGGCATCACCGCGGTCGACCCGTCGACCAGCGACCTGCTGTTCGAGCGCTTCATCTCGCGAGGAGCGCACGCGAGCCGCCCGACATCGACGTCGATTTCGAGCATGAGCGGCGCGAGGAAGTGATCCAGCACATCTACGCCAAATACGGCCGCGACCGCGCCGGCATCGCGGCGACGGTGATCCATTACCGCCCGCGCTCGGCGATCCGCGAGGTCGGCAAGGTGATGGGGCTGACCGAGGACGTCACCGCGGCGATCGCCTCGACCCATTGGGGCAGCATGGAAGGCGAGATCGCCGACGAGCGCGTGGCCGAGGCCGGGCTCGACCCGAGCGACCCGCATCTGCGCCGGACGATGAAGCTCGCCAGCCAGATGATCGGCATGCCGCGCCATCTGTCGCAGCATGTCGGCGGCTTCATCCTGACCGAGCGGCCGCTGACCGAGACGGTGCCGATCGGCAATGGCGCGATGGACGACCGCACCTTCATCGAATGGGACAAGGACGACATCGAGGAACTGGGCATTCTCAAGATCGACGTGCTCGCGCTCGGCATGCTGACCTGCATCCGCAAATGCTTCGACTTGATCGAGCAGCATCATGGCGAGCGCTGGGACCTGGCGAGCGTGCCGCAGGAAGTGAGCCGAAGTGTACGACATGCTGTGCAAGGGCGATTCGCTGGGCGTGTTCCAGGTCGAAAGCCGGGCGCAGATGAACATGCTGCCGAGGCTTCGACCGCGCTGTTTCTACGACCTCGTGATCGAGGTCGCGATCGTCCGCCCGGGGCCGATCCAGGGCGACATGGTCCATCCCTATCTGAAGCGCCGCCAGGGCAAGGAAAGCGTGCTGTTCCCGTGTCCCGACCCCGACCACGGTCCGGCCGACGAGCTCGAGCAGATCCTCGGGCGGACATTGGGCGTGCCGATCTTCCAGGAGCAGGCGATGAAGATCGCATTCGACGCGGCGAAGTTCTCGCCGGCCGAGGCCAATCAGTTGCGCAAGGCGATGGCCACCTTCCGTTCGCGCGGGACGATCGAACTGTTGCAGGACAAGATGGTCGGGCGGATGGTGGAGCGCGGCTACGATCCCGATTTCGCGCAGCGCTGCTTCGACCAGATCAAGGGCTTCGGCGAATATGGCTTCCCCGAAAGCCACGCGGCGAGCTTCGCGCACCTGGTTTACGTGTCGAGCTGGCTCAAATGGAAATATCCCGCGGCGTTCGCGGCGGGGCTGCTCAATTCGCAGCCGATGGGCTTCTACGCGCCGGCGCAGATCGTCCGCGACGCGCGCGAGCATGGCGTCGAGGTGCGCGCCGTCGACGTGAACGAGAGTGAGTGGGATTGTACGCTGGAGGGCGGCGAATGTGCTTCGCCTCGGCCTGCGCCAGGTCGAAGGCCTGCGCGCTGCCGATGGTGCGCTGGTCGTCGCGGGCAGGCCTTATGCCTCGGTCGAGGATTTGCGCAGCCGCGGCCACGTCCCGATCCATTCGATCCAGCGGCTGGCGGAGGCCGATGCGTTTCGCTCGCTGGGGCTCGATCGCCGTGCCGCCTTGTGGGATTCGCGGGCGCTCAAGCAGGCGCCCGATCTGCCGCTGTTCACCGCTGCCGACGCCCGCGACGAGGGCGCGGAAGCGGTGCCGGCGACGCTCCCCGCAATGCCGCTCAGCGAGCATGTGGTGACCGATTACCAGACGGTGCGGCTCTCGCTGAAAGCTCATCCGATGTCACTTTTTGCGCGACCATTATGCCGCTTTGGGTTTCGTCACCGCCGACCGGTTGCGTGAGCGGCGCAACGGCCAGCGCGTCAGCCTCGCCGGCCTGGTGCTGATCCGCCAGCGCCCGGGCAGCGCCAAGGGCGTGTGCTTCATCACGCTCGAGGATGAGACGGGAATCGCCAATCTGGTCATCTGGCCCGACGCTTTCGAGGCTCAGCGCACGGTGGTCATGGGGGCGCGGCTGATGGTCATCCACGGCATCGTCCAGCAGGACGAGGCGGTGGTCCATGTCGTCGCCCGCCGGCTTGAGGATCACAGCCACATGCTGCGCCATTTGAGCGACGGATCGCTGCCTTCGACACTGAGCCGCGGCGATGGCGGCGGCGCGCAGGCATTTCACGGGAGGCCGCCCGGCGCCACCCACCCGCGCGACGTCAATTGCATCCCCAAAAGCCGCGATTTCCACTGAGGCACTTCGCCGCTAATATGCGCCGATGATCACAGCCCTGCTCCTCGCTCTCGCCGTACAAGCGACCCCTGCGTCCTCGATCGAAGGCCGCTGGCGAAGCCCGGGCGGGAACAGCATCATCGGCGTCGCGCCCTGCGGCAGCACTGTTTGCGGCACCGTCATTTGGGCCAGCGCCAAGGCAAAACAGGACGCCCGCAAGGCGACCGATCAGCTGATCGGCACCCAGATCCTCACTGGTCTCGAACAAAAAGGCGACGGCTGGCAAGGCCGGCTGTTCATCCCCGACAGGAACATGCGCGTGACCGCGAAGATCAGGCTGATGAATGAAGGCCAGCTCAAGGTCGCCGGCTGCGCGGTGGGGAAATCGCTGTGCAAATCCGCGGTCTGGACCCGCGTCGAGGGACCGCTGCCGGCCGCGGAATAGAAGCCCGCGTTCACCCAGCGGCAATCTAAATGCGCGATTTTCGCCGCAAATGGCCGCTAACTCAGTGACATGAAACAGAAGTTTGCAAAGTTTGCACTGCTCGCCGGGCTTGCCGCGATTCCCGCCGGCGCCGCTGGGAAGGGTGCGCTCGAAGGCCAGTGGCGCAACCCCAAGGGCAGCGTCACCGTCCGAGTCGCGCCCTGCGGCGACGCTTATTGCGGAACGGTGGTTGAGGCCTCGAGCAAGGCCAAGGCTACTGCGCGCAAGGGCGGGACACCGCAGCTCATCGGGACGCGCATCCTGACCGGCATCCGCGCCGCCGGGGATGGGGAATATACCGGCCGCGGCGTTCGACCCAAAGCGCAACATCCGCGCGCCCGCGACAATCCGCCTGCTCGGTCCCTCGACGCTGATCATCAAGGGCTGCGTGGTGCGCGGGCTTATCTGCAAGGAGCAGCGCTGGACGCGGGTTAGCTAGTTAGCGATCGGTCCGCGGGCGCTTCCACACGATGAACGATGCGTTGCTAGTCGAACGAATCGCCTGAGTAAGCTTGTCGTGGTCAAAACCCGGAAGAGCCTGCAGCACATTCAACGCTGCTTGTTCACCTGTCGCGCCTTCCGGCCAGTGCGCCATGACGCCGGAACTGCCGTCGAGTATCCACCAGAAGTCTGCGCCCCAAGGTCCACTGTCATTCGTTTCGATCAGCACCACATGCAGATCAGCAAACGGCGCTACGCAAGTCAGGCCGTCCGGATCGGTGACTTGGATGGCGGCTTCATTCACAGCCACGCTCCACAAGCTCTCGGGATGTAGGCCTTGTGACTTCTTCCAAGGCCAGCTGAAGATCATGCGTTCAGAGTGCTCAAAAGATCCAACCAGCCTATCTCGCCCTCCAGCACCGCGGCCTGGAGCGCCGCCATTTCATCGGCCCAGTAACGGTCGGCGGTGAAGTGCGGCGACAGAGCGCGGACCGCGGCGTGCACGCGTCTGCAGCTTCGGCGAGGTTTGCAGCGGCGCGTGATAATCGACGCCCTCGGCCGCCGCCATCAGCTCGACCGCGATCACGCCCGCCGCGTTGCGCGCGATCGCGCCGGCCTTGCGCGCGGAAATGGGGGCCATCGAGACATGATCCTCCTGGCCGGCCGAAGTCGGGATCGAATCGACACTCGCCGGAAATGCCAGGCTCTTGTTCTCGCTGACCAGCGCCGCGGCCGTGACCTGCGGGATCATCATCCCTGAATTGACCCCCGAATCGGGCGTCAGGAAAGCGGGCAGGCCGCTCATCTTGGGGTCGACCAGCACCGCGGTGCGGCGCTCGGAGATCGAGCCGACCTCGCACAGCGCAATGGCGATGGTGTCGGCGGCGAAGGCGACCGGCTGGGCGTGAAAATTCCCGCCCGAGATGGCCTCGTCCGTGTCGGGGAAGACGATCGGATTGTCGGTCACCGCGCCGGCCTCGATGACCAAGGTGCGCGCGGCAGTTGGTCAGCAGGTCGAGCGAGGCGCCCATCACCTGGGGCTGGCAGCGGAAGCTGTAGGGATCCTGGACCCGGCCGCAATTTTCATGGCTGCCGCCGATTGCGCTGCCTTCGAGGAGGGCGCGGATGTGCGCCGCGACGGCAATCTGGCCGGGCTGGCCGCGAAGCTCGCTAAGGCGCGCATCGAAGGGTTTGACGCTGCCTTTAAGCGCATCGACCGACATTGCGCCCGCGGCCAGCGCGGCGCCGAAGATCCGTTCGCCGAGGAACAGCGCGTCGAGCGCGATGGCGCAGCTCGCCTGCGTGCCGTTGATCAGCGCCAGCCCTTCCTTGGGACTGAGCGCTAGCGGTTCCCGGCCGAGTTTCTGGAGCGCATCGGCAGCCGGCATGACAGTGCCAGCGACGTCGATCTGGCCGTGCCCCATGAGGGCCGCGATCAAATGCGCCAGCGGGGCCAGATCGCCCGACGCGCCGACGCTGCCCTGGCTCGGGATGAGCGGCATCGCGTCGGCGTCGAGCAGGCTTTGCAGCGCTTCGATGACCAATGGCCGGACGCCCGAAAAGCCGCGCCCGAGGCCGAGCAGTTTCAACAGTATCATGAGCCGCGTGATGTGGCGCGGCAGCGGTTCGCCGAGGCCGGCGCTGTGGCTGAGGATGAGGTTGGTCTGGAGCTCCGCCAGCCGATTGTCGGGGATGCGGGTGTTGGCGAGCAGGCCGAAGCCGGTGTTGACCCCGTACACCGTCTCGCCGCCCGCAACGATGCGATCGACCGACGCGGCGGCGGCTGCGACGCGCTGCATGGCGGAAGCGTCGAGCATGGCCGCTTCGCCCGCCCAAAGCTGGCGAAGCGTTGCAGCGTCGATCGCTTCGGGGTTGAGCTTGAGCACGATAGAAATTCCTAAATGAGCATCCCGAGGACCGGGTCGAGCAGATTGATAAGCAGAAGGGCGGCGACGATTGCGGCGCTCGCCTTGCGGCTTTGAACGAATATACCGGCCAGACACAGCGCCGCGAAGCCAACGACTTCGATGAGACCCGCCCAGCTGAGAACGGCGAAAGACTCGCGGCCCATCAGCGCAAAGCGAGCCGAATAGGCGATCAGGTTCGCAGCAAGCAGGCAGCCGAGCACCTTCCCCTTTTGCGCGAGGAAGTGCGTATTAAGCTCCGTTCGGCCGGCAATTCTGCGCGGGAATACGAGCACTGCGGCGAAATAATATAGTCCGCTGATGAGCAGGGTGACGAACAAGGCTGTGCTGGTGTCGGGCATTTCGCTGCGCGCCTGCCACACCACGCGCCAAAACAGCGTGACGTCGGCCATGACGACCAGCGCCAGCAAGCGCGTCGGCCAGCCGACGTGGATTTTCGGGTCCGCTTCGAGGACATCGGCGAAACCGCGAAGCACCTGCGCCAGAGCAAGGCCGAGCAGGATCGAGAACAGCGAAAAGACAAATTCGAAGGAAGTCATTGCGGCGGGCTCAGCGAAGCATCGGTAGGTCTAGGCCCTGCTCGCGCGCGCACTCGACCGCGTCCTCGTACCCAGCGTCGGCGTGGCGCATCACGCCTGTCGCAGGGTCGTTCCACAGCACACGCTCGAGACGCCGTGCGGCGTCGTCCGTCCCGTCGGCGACGATGACCATTCCGGCGTGCTGCGAATAGCCCATGCCGACCCCGCCGCCATGGTGAAGCGAGACCCAGGTCGCGCCCGACGCCGTGTTGAGCAGCGCGTTAAGGAGCGGCCAGTCGGAGATGGCGTCGCTGCCGTCCTTCATACTCTCAGTTTCGCGGTTGGGCGAGGCGACGCTGCCGCTGTCGAGATGGTCGCGGCCGATGACGATCGGGGCGGAGACTTCGCCGTTTTTGACCATCTCGTTGAACGCCAGGCCGAGGCGGTGACGCTGGCCGAGGCCGACCCAGCAGATGCGCGCTGGAAGGCCCTGGAAGGCGATCCTCTCGCGCGCCATGTCGAGCCAGCGGTGGAGGTGCGGATCGTCGGGGATCAGCTCCTTCACGCGCGCGTCGGTGCGATAGATATCCTCGGGATCGCCGCTCAGCGCGACCCAGCGGAACGGGCCGATGCCGCGGCAGAACAGGGGCCGGACATAGGCCGGGACGAAGCCGGGGAAATTGAACGCGTGCTCGACGCCTTCGTCCTGGGCCTCCTGGCGGATGTTGTTGCCATAATCGAAGGTCGGGACGCCCATTGCCTGGAAGGCGAGCATCGCCTCGACATGCTTGGCCATCGAGCTGCGCGCCGCGGCGGCGACCGCGGCGGGGTCGGTTTCGCGTTTGGCCAACCATTCGGCAACGGTCCAGCCGACGGGCAGATAGCCGTTGGCGGGATCGTGCGCCGACGTCTGGTCGGTGACCGCGTCGGGGCGGATGCCGCGCGCGACCATTTCGGGGAGGATTTCGGCGGCGTTGCCGAGCAGGCCGACGCTGGTCGGCTCGGTCGCGTTGGCGATGATGTCGAGCGCTTCGTCGATGCTCGTCGCGCGGTGGTCGAGGTAGCGCGTGGCGAGGCGCTTTTCGATCGAGCTTTCCTGGCACTCGACCGCGATGCAGTGGGCGCCGGCCATCACCGCCGCGAGCGGCTGCGCGCCGCCCATTCCGCCGAGCCCGGCGGTGAGGATCCATTTGCCCTTGCAGGTCGCCGCCATAATGCTGGCGGCCCATTTCGGCGAAGGTCTCGAACGTGCCTTGGACGATGCCCTGGGTGCCGATGTAGATCCAGCTCCCGGCGGTCATCTGGCCGTACATCATCAGCCCGGCGCGATCGAGCTGGTTGAACACTTCCCAATTGGCCCATTTGGGCACCAGGTTCGAATTGGCGATGAGCACGCGGGGCGCGTCCTTGTGGGTGCGGAACACGCCGACCGGCTTGCCCGACTGGACCAGCAACGTGTGGTCGTCGTCGAGCCGCTCGAGCATCTCGACGATCTTGTCGAAGCACGCCCAGTTGCGCGCCGCGCGGCCGATCCCGCCATAGACGACCAGGCTCTGCGGGTCCTCGGCGACTTCCTCGTCGAGATTGTTCATCAGCATGCGTATCGCGGCCTCGGTCGCCCAGCTTTTGGCGACGATGTCGCTGCCGCGCCGGGCGCGGATGTGGCGGCTGTTGTCGCGGCGTTGGTCGGTCAGCTGTCCGCTCCCCCAAAAATCCGGCGCTCGGGTCCGGGCAGTGCGATCCAGTAAGCGAGCTCATTGAGCTGGTCGATGCGCCATACGGCGAGGTCGGCGGCCTTGCCCGGCGCGATGCTGCCGACAAGGTGCGCCAGGCCGAGCGCGCGGGCGGCGTTGACGGTCATTCCGGTCAGCGCTTCTTCGGGCGTCAGGCCGAACAAGGTGCACGCCATGTTCATCGCCAGGGTCGGCGACAGCATCGGCGAAGTGCCGGGGTTGCAGTCGGTCGCGACCGCCATCGCCACCTTGTGCTTGCGCAGCATCGCCGACCGGCGGCTTGCGCGTTTCCTGGAGCGCGTAAAAGGCGCCAGGCAGGAGCACCGCGACGGTGCCGGCCGCGGCCATCGCCTTGGCGCCGGCCTCGTCGAGATGCTCGAGATGGTCGGCGCTGAGCGCATGATATTTTGCGGCCAGCGCGGCGCCCTTCTGATTGGACAATTGCTCGGCGTGGAGACGCACCGGGAGGCCGTTCGCGGCCGCGGCCTTGAACAGCCGCTCGACCTCCTCGGGGGTGAACGCCATGCCTTCGCAAAAGGCGTCGACGCTGGTCGCGAGGCCGGCCTTGGCCGCGGCGGGGATGAGCTTGTCGACCATCTCGCCGACGTAGTGCGCGCGGCGGTCCTTTTCGGCGGCGGGAATGGCGTGGAGCGCGAGGAGCGTGGGCACGATGCGCACGGCGGTGTGTTCACCGAGGCGCCTGGCGATCTCCAGCAAACGCAATTCGCTATCGGGCGACAGGCCGTAGCCTGATTTCACCTCGACCGTGGTGCAGCCGCCGCGCATCAATGCTTCCAGCCGACGGCGGCTTTGGGCGAGCAGCGCGTCGTCCGAGGCGGCGGCGGTGCGCTGCGACGGTCGAGGCGATGCCCCCGCCGGCCGCGGCGATCTCCTCGTAAGAGGCGCCGGCGCGGCGCATCGCATGTTCGTCGGCGCGGGTGCCGCCGAACACCAGATGCGTGTGGCAGTCGATCAGCCCGGGCGTGACCCAGGCGCCGCCGAGCGCATCGACCTGCTTCGAGCCGTAGCCCGGCGAGTTCGGTGCGCTTGCCGGCGCGCACGATCTTGCCGTCGGCAATGGCGATCGCGCCATTCTCGATCACGCCGAGCAGGTTGCCGGGCGCGCTTTCGAGCGTCGCGATGTTGCAGTCGACGAGCAGGCGGTCCCACATGGTCATCGCCATAGCCATCGCCATCGCCCAGCGCGAATGTTACCGTCAAAGCGATGGCTGGATGGCCCAACATCGGCGAGCTTCTGATTGCGCCCGGAACACGGACGGCGGTCGGGCTGCTCGGCGCGCCGCTGGGCGCCGGGTCGGTGACTCCGGGAGGGTGCGACCGCGCGCCGGCGCTGCTCCGCGAGACGCTGCGGCGGATCGGCCGCTACGACGTCGAAACCGGGCGCGAGCTCGAGACGATGGTCGCCGACCGCGGCGATGTGGCGCTCGAGGGACTGAGCATCGAGCAGGCGACGCCCGTGATTCGCGACGCCGTCGCGGCGAGCGCCGAAGCGCATGCGCTGACGCTGCTGGTCGGCGGCAACAATGCGATCACCCGCCCGGCTGTGCTCAGCCTTGGCGGCGAGATTGCCGAAATCGGCCTGATCACGCTCGATGCCCATTTCGACATGCGCGACCTCGACACCGGCCTCAGCAACGGCAATCCGGTGCGCGCGCTGATCGAGGACGGGCTGCCCGGAGCGAACATCGCGCAGGTCGGGCTAGCGAGTTTCGCCAACAGCCGGGCGATGCACGAAGACGCGATCGCCGCCGGCAATCTGGTGGTGACGATGGGCGACGTGCGCGAACACGGCATCGACAATGCGGTCGCGCGGGCGCTTGATCATGTCGCGCATTGCGACGCGCTGGTCATCGATTGCGACATCGACGTGATCGACCGCGCGGCCTTCCCCGCGGCTCCGGGAGCGCGGCCGGGCGGGATGTCGGCGGATGATTTTTTTGCGGCGGTGCGGCGGCTTGCGGCGGACGTGCGGGTGCGGGTGATCGACCTCACCGAATGGGACCCCCCGCTCGACCCGAGCGACCTCAGCGCCTTGACCTCGGCGCGCTGGGTCGCGGAATGCCTGGCTGGCTACGAGCTCCGTTGAGCCTTTGAGCGGCCCTTTTCGGACAGGGTCCGGAAGGTGATCGAGAAGCGCAGCGACTTGCCCGGCGCGATGCTATGCTCCCAATCGTGGCGCGCCTCGCCCGACAACAGATAGGCGGAGCGCGGCGCGACTTCGAGGCTCGCGCGGCTGAAGCCGGTCTCGCGGCGCTTGCGGAAGCGCAGCACGGCCGGGGTCCCGAGCGAGATGCCGACCACTTGCTCGAACACGTCGCGGTCGCGGTGCCAGCCGATGCCGGCGCCGGGATCGTAGCGCGCGAGGAGGACGTGGACGAACTCGTCCGGCGCAAGTCCCGCAAATGCCGCGGCCTGCTCGCGAACTGGAAGCAGCCAGTCCGGGAGCGGATTGGCTCGAGTGAAGCTGGCGTCCTCGAAATCGTAGCGCCAACCGAAGCTGTGCGTCTTGCGATTGCCGAGCCAGCCGTGAAACTTGAATGGGGCAAGGTCGAGCCCGGTCAGGCGATCAAGCAAGGCTTGCTCCTCGGCGTCGGAGATCAAGGCCTCGGCGTAGCTAAGGCCCTCGATCAGCGGCGCTTCGAACAGCAGGCTCACGTGCCGAACAGCTCCTTGAGCTGCGAGGGCCGAAGCTCGGGCGCGAGCTGGTCGAAGGTGCATTGCTCGGGCGCCTTGTCGGGCCGCCAGCGGAGCAGGCCGGTGCCGTGGCGGAATCGGTGCCCGGTGACTTGATCGTACCGCACCTCCACCACAAGCTCGGGCCGCAGCGGCTGCCACTCGGCGGAGCGGGCGTTGGCCCAGCGGCTCGGTCCGCCCGGCGCGTCGCCCGTGAAGCCGGGCGCTGCGATGAGTTTCTCAAGCCGACCGGTCAGCTCAGCCTTGTCCTCGGCTTTCAGCCCGGAGGTGAAGCCGACGTGATGGAGCAAGCCCGCGTCGTCGAAGAGCCCCAGCAGAAGCGAGCCGACCTCCTTGCGCTTTTCGGCGTAGCGAAAGCCGCCGACGACGCAGTCAGCCGTGCGCTGCTGCTTAACCTTGACCATCGCCCGCTCGCCCGCGCGATATGGCTGATCGAGCCGCTTGGCGATCACGCCGTCGAGCGCGCCGCCGCTACGCGCGAGCCACGCCAACGCCGCGTCATGATCGGTTGTCGTGGGTGAAAG
>CAVYKA010000003.1:0-170228 GCA_963768995.1 uncultured Alphaproteobacteria bacterium
GGTGCGGGCAGTCAGGAGTGCACAAGTCTCTGCAAGCATTTCCCTGATGATCAACGATTTACAGGGAATCCTGTCAATTGTTGCTGGAAACTTGAACTGATTGCGCTCGCGCCCGGCGGATTTTGCCGATTCGCCGTGAGGTCCCTGCGGAACAGAACAGGGAATTGCTGCACGTCGATCAGCGAAGCGGTAGCAGCTTGGGCGTGCCTCGACCCGTGCCGATCAGAGCGCCTGCTAATGTCTGCTTTCGACCCAAAGCGGACATTAGCACCGAGAGTCGGCGCGGTCAGTGCCAGCGGGCCCGGAGCAAGGATAACTTTTAAAATCAAGCTCAGAGCAGCCACGTTCATGGAAGAGGCTTGGCAAAGCGTCCTGCCGTTGGGCATTTTCCTCGGCTTTTCTTCGATCGATCTTGGCTACAATTTCTTGCGAATAGCGATGTTCTCCGGCTGCTGTTTGCTTTATGTTTTCAAAACACCCATGTTTCTCTCTCGCTTCGATATCAGCTTCGGCTTCCGCCTGGCACTGACGCTAGAGCCGTTCCATCGCCTCCGCTACGCTGACCCCCAGCCGACTGGCGAGCGACGGGTTTGACAGCCCACGACGAACGCCTTCCACTATGCGCCATTCGGCGGGCGTTAGCGCATCTGCATGCGAAGGGCGGCCGGTTCTGCGATCCGTCGACATCACATAACCATAGCTATCCTAACGCGGACTTACCCTATCCGGTCTTTCAGGAACCGGTAAAAATGAGCCGGTCGCTGATCTGCTCCTTCAGGCGCACATATTCTCCCGGAGTCATTCCCGTGAACCGGCTGAATTCGCGGATCGCATGACTCTGGTCGTAAAATTCGATGTCGGGTCCCTCACCGAACCTGAGCCACGGCCGTGGATGAAGCGCAGCGATAAAGCGATTGAACCGCATGATCGAAAGGAACGGCTTCGGCGAGAGACCGATTGATTGCCGGAAGCGTGACCGGAATTGCCGTTCGCTCAGACCAGTCATTTTCGCGAACTCGCCGACCGAAGCGATCGGCCGCGTTCTGGCGATATCGGCGGCTCGCTCGACCGCATCATCCGCGGTAACCAACTCCGCTCCGGACGATCCGAATGCCGCAAGCAGACTGCAGATATCGTCGAAACGTTCCTCAAACTGCAGCCTCGAGCAAAGCACCTTCTGGATCTCGCCCGCCAGATCCGGCGCGAGTGACATTAAATCCTGATCCCGGAAAGCGAGGTCGGCGGCTGTTGACCGGCAGTAGCGCCGGCAGCCCCGTGGAGTCAGGGCGATCAAAAACCAGTCGATGACGGGACCCGCCTTCTGCCAATAGCGGCTGCTGCGGGCGCCCAGCACCGCGAAAGGCGGGAGTACTTTGAGTGCCTGCGGGTCATCATCGGTGGAGATTGGGTCACCGGCATTGAACCACAGTTCGGTGCGCATCATCGGAAACACAGGAAACGGCGTCGAATTTACCAGCGTTCGCCGTTGTGAGACGAACTCAACCCATGTTCGCAGGGCGGCAGGCGGCTCCAGACGCTGGATAGTCATCGCACGATCCTTGGATCAATCGCCGGTTTATACAATGCGTTTCGGTCGGCAGCATTATGCCGGATTGCCCAACAGGAGATCTGGATGCGCCCCTTCCGTCTGTTCGTACTGTCGCTCGTCCTTTCCGCCTGTGCGACGATTCCCGATTCAGTGCCAACCCGTCCCGATGCAGGGCCTGCTGGCCCTGCAACACCGCTTATTCCGCTGGAGGCATTCGCGCGGCAGCCTCAGACGGCCACCGCCGTTCTCGATCCCGCCGGCAGGCGCGTGGCACTGATTGAGACCCGCGAGGGGAGGGGCGCAGTAGTCCTTCTCGATCCTGCCAGCGGCGAACGGACGCTGATCCATCGCAATCCCGATCGGTCGATTGATAACATTCGTTGGTCACCCGACGGCCGCTGGCTGTACTTCTTTCGGGACGCCGGAGGAGACGAGGGGTTCCACCTGTTCCGGCTTGATCCGAACCGTCCGCAAGAACCTGCGATCGATCTCACACCCTTCCGCGGTGTGACGGTGGAACTGGCGGGTCAGCCGAGAAACTCCGGTCCCGTCATCGCCATCGCGATGAACCGGCGCGACCCGGCCTTTCCTGATGCTTTTCGCCTCGATCTCAACTCGGGCGTTCTGACGGAAATCGCCCGCAATGATAGCGCTTTGACCGAATTTTTTGCGAATGACCAGGCCGAGGTCAACCTCGCCACCAAAGTCGAGAACGACGGCACGCTCGCCGTTTTCGCTCGCGACGGCGTCAGGCGGCCGTGGCGAAGAATCCACGCCGCCCCTCCTGCCGAAAGGCTCAAGGTCCTGCGGGCCGGGGCCGGTCCGACGGCTCTTGTCTTGTCCGATCGCGGTGCACAGGCACAGCGGCTCTCGCTGCTCGATCTGGAGAGCGGGGGGCTCAGTCGCGTGAGCGGCACCGACTGCGGCCGATTCGATGATGAAGACGGTTATCTCGATGTTTCGGGCAAGCTGGTGCTGCGCCATTGCGTCGCCCTTTTATCAGCGCTGACAGCAACAGGATCCGTTGCCGCCGCAGCGCTCGAGCATGCAAGATCGCTCGCCGGCCGCGGCACGTCTCTGTCGCTGGAGAGCGCCGCCGCAGATTTCGCCGCCATGATCTTTTACGCGGACAGTGCCCGACATCCGGGCCAGTTCATCATGGCAGATCGCAACGGTGCTCGAGTCATTGGGCAGACGCGGCCGTGGCTCGACCCTGCTGATCTGGCGCCCTCAACCGCGCAGTGGGTCGCGGCTCGCGATGGCCTGCCCCTGCTGACCTATGTCACCCGTCCGCCCGATGGTGTCGGACCACAGCCGACAATCATTGCCCTGCATGGCGGACCCTGGAGCCGGGACGCGGGTGGATTCGAGGCCACGACGCAGCTGCTTGCCAACCGTGGTTACGCAGTGCTGCAGGTCAATTTCCGCGGCTCCACGGGTTTGGGCAGCAGACATCATACGGCCGGCGTCCGCCAGTTCGGGGCAGCGATGTCCGATGACGTGGTCGATGCCGCACAATGGGCGATCCGGGAAGGCATCGCAGAGCCCGGTCGGATCTGCGTCATGGGAGGCTCATATGGCGGTTATGCGACTCTGGTTGCTCTGTCCCGCGATGCGGAGCTCTTCGCCTGCGGGATAGACTATGCCGGCCCGACCGATCTCGTCACCCTGATGGAGGCATTTCCGCCATCATGGCAGCCATTTCTCCCGCGCTCCTGGTATCGATTTGTAGGCGATCCCCGAAAGCCGGAGATGCGCGCGGAAATGACTAATCGTTCGCCGCTTCATCATATTGACCGGTTTCGCCGGCCGCTGCTGATCTTTCAAGGCGCCAACGACCCGCGCGTCACGCAGGCCCAGTCGGACGCGATAGTGTGCGCGCTGCGGCGAAAGGGCATTGCCGCCGAGTATCTGCTCGCCGCGAACGAAGGTCACAGCTTTGGCAATGAGGAAACTTCGCTCGCCGTCAATCGGGCCACCGAACAGTTCCTTGCCGCTCAACTCGGCGGACGATCCCAGCCCGGTGTTGAACCCCGGGTCGATGCTGCTCTCGCCAGCCTGCGTGCTGCGGGCAGTGCGATCCGCTGTCCCTCGTGATGCCGGCGAAGGTCGACAGGTCCGGCACGGGTCGAGGTCCCGCTCGAAGTCTCGGTGCGTGCCTCGGCGGCTGTATTTTACAGCATTCGCTGGCTGATGAGACGATCGCGGCGCACGAACTCATGCCACAGAGCCGCAGCAATGTGGGCCACCAGAAGTGCCATGAGAACGTAGCCTGCATATTCGTGGATATAGCCGGAGACCGACCGCCATCGCTCGTCATCGGCGCCCTCAAACAGGATCGGGATTGCAAATCCCAGCCAGTCCAGTGGTCGTCCGATCCAGGCCCACAGGACGTAGCCGCTGATCGGAAGTACAATGAGCAGAAGATAGAATGTCCAGTGAACTGCATTGGCGAACCGTCGCTGCCAGACGGAAATCGCGGCAGCCAGGGGAGGCGGCGGATGAGCAAAGCGCCAGATGAGACGCAACAGCGTGAGCGCCAGAATTAGAAGTCCGATGCGCACATGCTGATCCAGCAGATATTCTGCCGCCGGCTTCCCGGCTCTGTCAGCCGCAGTTCCGAGCGCCAGTTGTGTCAGAATGAGAATGGCGAGTACCCAGTGCAGAACACGTGCAATCAGGCTATAGCGTTGGGCCACCATGAAACATTCGATCCTGCATCGTCGTTCGTTCATCCTATTTGTCGGCGCTGCTCTTGCAAGCGCGGCATGCCGGGCGTCACCGGGCAGCAAGGCAAGTGCGCGCCCGGCCAGACAGGATCTTTACAACTGCGAGGGCTGCGAAGGCGCGCTGGAGCGAGATGCGCGGTCGCTGGACTGGCAGGCGACTATGGCGGCCGGCGGCGAGCCGGGGGAGAGGATGCGGATCGAGGGAGTGGTTCTCGGCACCGATGCCAGGACGCCGGCAACGGGTGTCATTGTCTACGCCTATCAGACAAATGCCGATGGCCTATACGCGAACGGCTCGCCGGAAACCGAATGGAGTCGACGTCACGGAAGGCTGAGAGGCTGGGCGAAAACCGACAGCAGAGGTCGCTACGCGTTCGACACCATCAAGCCTGCGCCTTACCCTGGCCAGACCATGCCGGCGCATGTTCATCTTACGATCGTCGAGCCCGGGAGGCGAGGCTATTATATCGACGATATTGTCTTCGACGGAGAGTTCGGAGTCACTCAATCATACCGCGAGAAACAGGAACTGCGGGGCGGTAGCGGCATATTAACACTCCGGCGTTCCGGCGACGGCCGCTGGCTGGCCATTCGCGATATCGTCCTCGAACGCCATCTAAAATAGCCGCAGGACAGAATGGATCCGTTTGAAGGTAATTGCCCTTTCATTCATCATCCCAGTTGAACGCATCTTCCGGAAATTTTCCATGGATCCAATTGCGACAGCATTGTTCCTGGCGGCTGCTCAGACCCTGACTGCGCCCTCACCCTCCGATGCAGCGGCAACGCTGGCCCTTGCCGATTTTGCGTCGCATTGCGGAAGCAGCGCCCGGCTGTGGGGAAAGCCGCTTTGCGGCCCGGTCGTGATCGTAGATCGCGACACCCGCCGGGCCGTCGCCAACACGAGGCCGGCCGATCCGACGTTCAGACGCATCGGGAATGTCTGGGTCGGCACGCTGCCCAGAGACCTTGGCCTTGCAAATACCTCTGTTGAGTGGGGCGGCAGGCGATGGGCCGAGGTTCTTCTGCCACTTCCGCAGGATCCGGACGAGCGGCGCGTGCTTCTCGTCCACGAAGCGTTCCATCGCATTCAGCCCGAGCTCGGTTTCCCGGCCTCGGAAGCGGACAACGGCCATCTCGACAGCAAGGATGGCCGGATCTACGCCCGGCTGGAACTGGCGGCGCTGAAAGCCGCGCTGGTGGCGGTCCGGGCCGGTCGGGAGTGGCGCCAGTCGGCCCAAGATGCGCTCGCCTACCGTCAGGCGCGCATTGCGATTTTCCCTGATGCTGCCCGCACTGAAGGGAATCTGCTCGCGAACGAAGGCCTCGCCGAATATACCGGAATCCGGGTTGCAGCCCCTCTACGGCGGACTCACCTCGCGATAAGCCGGCTTGATACTGCGACGGGCCGCGGCTCCCTGATCCGCTCATTCGGCTACGTAGTAGGTCCTGCCTATGGGCTGCTGCTAGACCGGGTCGGGAAGCCATGGCGCCGCGCCGCTCTCGATGGAAAAGCACTTCCGGCGATCCTGTCCGCCTCACTTGGAATGTCCGGAAGCACTGCTCCGGATCTGGTATCCTATGATGCCCCGGCGATCATTGCTCAGGAGAATGAACGGGCAGAGACAATCCGTCGTCGCACCGAAGCTCTTACTACTTCACTGGTGACGGGGCCCGTTGTTACGTTTCGGTTTGAGCGGATGAAAATCGAGTTCGACCCTGACTCGCTGTTTGCGCTCGGGGAAGAAGGCACCGTGTACACTCGCTCGACCACCATTCGCGACAGCTGGGGCGAGCTGCGTGCCAGCGGTAATGTCCTCATTAGTCCGTCCTGGAAGTTCGCACGCGTGCCAGGTCCTGCCACGCAGCATGGCAGCACCGTGAACGGCCCCGGCTGGACCGCCATTCTCGCACCTGGTTATGCGATCATCGGAGGTGAGCGCCCGAATGAACAGCTCATCGAATTGCGGCCATAACGCCAGTCAAACTGAACCGCTAAGACACTGTCAGCGCGATCGAGCCATGCCTCCATTGATCGCGCGCCATAATGCGCGCTCTCCGCGGGACGTAGTGAGCAGATGGTGTGTAGAGCATGAGCGAGCCTCAGGGGTTATCGGAAGGCTATGGTCGAGGGTGGCGCTAGTGTCCGGAATGGGTGGAAAGCAGACATTAACTCTCAAGGCTCTCATCACCTCCATATTGCGCGGCCGCTTTCCCAAAGCATGTAGGCCGCGACAAAGAAGATTAGCCCGGCGAAAATGCTGCTGAGGTGCCCGGCATTCGACAAGCGCTTGGCTGCCTTCGTGCCGGCAAGGCTGCCCATTGCTCCGCCAGCGATAAACACGCTCGCTAGCGTCCAATCGACTAGATCGGAAAATGCGTAGTTTGCGGCGGTAGTCAGGCCGAAGGCGGTGACCGCTACCAAGCTGGTCCCAACTGCATTGATCATGGCCATCTCGGTGGAGGCGACCAGACCCGGGACGATCAAGAATCCTCCTCCGATCCCGAAAAATCCCGAGAACGCGCCAGTTCCAAGGCCGTAGCCTAGAACCTTGGGTGCGTTGGTGCGATCGCAGGTCGCACCCTCTACCCCAACATTCTTGCGCCTGCGGAGCATGAGGACGGCGACGACGATCATCAAAATTGCGAACAGGAACAGCAGACCCTGTCCGTCGAAGGCTTTGCCGGCCGACGATCCCACGAATGCACCGAAGACGCCCGCGAGCGCATACATTATCCCGCAGCGCCAAATGACAGCGCCCTGCCGCGCGTGGTTGAATACGCCAAGGGCGGCATTAACAGCGACGGCAAGGGCGCTCGTACCGATCGCCACGTGCGGGTTATTCACGCCTACCAAATAGACCATCAGCGGCACCGCAAGGATCGATCCGCCACCCCCGACGAGCCCCAGGGTGAAGCCGACCAGCCCGCCGGACAGCGCGCCAAGCAAGTATTGGAACGAGTTCGAGCACGACTCCGACTATTCGGGCAGGTTTGCGGCGGTGGTTTCGAGGCGCGGCCGGAACTGGTTGAGGTCATATCCCTGGTCCCCGGCGATCGTCATCCGATCGTCGACACTGAGGTTCGCCTCATTCGCGAGCGCCCACAGCAGAGCTGCTCGAGTCCCCGTGCGGCAAAAAGCTGCGATCGGCTTTGGGAGCAGCCTGAAAGCCTCGCGGAACTTGTCGACATCCGCATCCGAGATCTGGTGTGCAACCACCGGGATGGCGCGCGCCTCCATTCCAGATAGGGTCGCAGCTGCCTTAATCGTCGACCAGTCGGGCTGATCCGGAGACTCTCCGTCAGGCCGGTTGGAAATAATCGAACGGAAGCCGGCCGCCGCTAACTCAGCCACCTCTTCTGGGGTGATCTGTGACGTGACAGATAGATCCGCTGCGAGGGGTTTAAGGTTCATCATGCACCTTGCGTTTGAGGAGTGGGCAGGAAAGTTGCCAGCAGGCGAAAAGCGGCCATTCCGGCGATCATCGCGAGGACAAAGGGAATGACGGCGGCGGGCGTGAGTGCGAGCGAAGCTATGGCTGGGCCAGGGCAGAGCCCCGCGAGACCCCAACCGATGCCGAACAGGGCGGAGCCTATGATCAGCTTGCCATCGAGATCACGGCGGTCCGGCAACGAGAATTTCTGCGCCAGCACGGGCTTGGCCATGCGGCGCTGAATGCGCCATGCGACGGCCATGACCATTACTGCGCCAACCATGACGAACGCGAGCGTCGGGTCCCACCGGCCGAATATGTCGAGGAAACCCAGCACGCGCTCAGGATCGGTCATACGGGAGAGTGCCAGTCCGCCGCCGAACAATATACCCGACACAAGCGGCAGCGAACGCGCAGCGATGCTCATGTTCGCCATCCGAAGATGTTCATCACAACTACCGTCGCGACGCCGGCGGTGATGAAAGTAGCAGTGGCGGCAAGTGACCGCGGCGAGAGACGGCTAACGCCGCACACGCCGTGACCACTGGTACAGCCACTGCCTAGCTGCGTTCCGAGACCGACCAGCAGCCCGGCGACTATCAGCACGGGCCAAGGGGCATAGCGCGGCGCGTCCCAACCGCCAGCGAGCGCCACTATCCCAGCACCGGCCGGCAAACCGATAAGGAAAGTCCAGGCGCTTGGCCGAGGCATGCTGCTTACCGCGATGCCGGTGGCACGCGCGGTGATCCCGGAAACGCCGGCAATACGGCCGCCGCCCAGAAGCATCAGCGCCCCGGCGAGCCCAATCAGCAGGCCGCCGAGCAAGCCTTGTACGGGTTCCCCATACGGAAATGCTGCCAGCGTCATAGTAAGTTAACCGGCGCCTTGAGGTATTGAACGCCATTGTCTTCAGGCTCGGGCAGGCGTCCTCCCCGCATGTTGATCTGAAGCGACGGAAGGATGAGCTTAGGCATGCCGAGCGTTGCATCGCGCTGAGTGCGCATCTCGACGAACTGATCTTCGCCTACACCCTCGTGAATGTGGACGTTACCGGTTCGCTCCGCGAGGATCGTCGTTTCCCAGACGAACTCTTCGCGGTTCGGTGCCTTGTAATCGTGACAGAGGAAGACGCGCGTTTGGTCGGGCAGTTTCATGAGCCGACGGACCGAGCGATACAGTTGGCGCGCGTCACCGCCAGGGAAGTCGGCGCGCGCCGAACCGTAATCGGGCATGAACATCGTATCGCCGGTGAACAGCGCGTCGCCGATCACATAGGCCATGTCCGCGGGTGTGTGCCCCGGAACGAACAGCGCAATCAGCGGGATCTCGCCAACCCTCAGCTCATCGCCATCATCGAGTAGGCGGTCGAACTGCGAACCGTCGCGAGCGAAATCGGTGCCTTCGTTGAAGATCTTGCCGAAGACGCCCTGGACGGTGACAATCTCGCGTCCAATGACGAGCTTACCGCCGAGCCTTTCCTGGAGATAGGGCGCGGCTGAGAGGTGATCGGCGTGCGCATGCGTTTCGAGGATCCACTCAATGCTGAGCCCCTCCTCCTCGACATACGCAATGATCTCGTCCGCGGAGTCGAAGCTGGTGCGGCCCGATGGCTGATCGAAATTCCAGACACTGTCGATGATCGCAGCTTTTTTGGTCGCGGGATCGCTCACGACGTAGCTCGCGGTAAAGGTTGGCTCGTCAAAAAACGCTTTGACCGTCGGCGCGTGAAGCCTTCCTTCCAGCACGGCGGTGACCTGCGCGGCGGCGCGTTCGAGATGCGGATCGACTTCCATGTTCATTCTCCGGAAAAGCTGTTGCCCGCCTCGCGGCCGAGATCGGGACAGAAGAGATCGTGGAGCAGCGCCAGCACCTGGCCCGCTCGTGGATCGCAAACGCGATAGAAAACGGTCTGAGCCTCCTTGCGGGTGGCCACGAGCCCTTCGTCACGAAGCTTGGCCAGGTGCTGGGACAGGGCCGACTGACTGAGACCCACGCGCTCAACGAGTTGCCCTACCGACAGCTCGCCCTCCTCGGCGAGGTAGCAAAGCACCAAGAGCCGACATTCGTTTGACATGGCTTTCAACAAACTTGCGGCGTCGCGAGCCTGCAGTTCGAACTTGTCCGAAAGAGCAGCGTTCATCAGCCAATCTCCATGCAATGACACTAATTTAGACGATGCTAATGTTTATTCAAGAGGGGGCAGGATCACCGCGCATTAACGCCGCCTGCGTCGGAGCCGCACGAACGCAACGACCATCAAGCCGAAGGCAACCGCCGCGGCAATCATGGGTGTCGACACCGTTGCGCGGGAACGCTGATCCGGGTGTGCATCGCGAGCCGTCGCCCTGCCGTTAGACCCCCCGGCTTCCCCAACCGACCCGATGGTCGGCGGCACCGAGGCCAGCCCGGGGCTAGTTGAGCGTTCGTCCACAATAGGCGCTAAGTTTGAGGGATGTTGAGGCGCGATAGGGCCTTGCCGAAAGACCACGCGAAAAGCGGCCGAGCCGTCGCTGACGACGCCCGTGATCTCTTTCGGCGGATCGCTTAGCGCCGGGCTGGTGATGCGCGTAGGCTCCGTGGACAGGGTCCGCGCCTTTGAAGCGTCAAAAAAGCCATTTTCATCCGGGAAAAAGCGTGTTTTGAACGCATCGAGAGGAGCGGCGGTTGGCAACTGAAGTGTCAACTGACCTTTCGCCACATCGAACAGCCCCGGCGCGAGAGCCTTTGGCTGTCTGGCGAGAGCGCGCCTCAAAGCCGGCGCGTCAGCCGAGCTCTTCGCATCGCCGGCCACCATCGACATGGTCAGTGACGCGCGCTGAGGAACGCACAGCCGGTCGGAACACACTGCGAAATTCATGTTGGCGCTTATCGGGAGTGGCGTGCCCAAGGGTACAGCCCGATCGACTGCTATGCGGGCGAGAAGGAAGTGCGCTCCGGCATGAACGTAACTAGTCAATCCTGACACTCGAAGCAGCGTCGGTGCCGGATGCTGCAGTGGCCCAATGTCTACCCCTTTTGGGGCGGACCAGCGCACTGTCGGCGGAAGACCGCTGTCTCCGGCATTGCTCCAATAGCCGTGCCATCCGGGCTGAGGGGTCATTCTAAGCCCAACAAGCATGGTGCTCCCCGGACGGGGCGCCAGAGTCTCGGTAACGAGCGCGACATCCATGTAACGCGGCGGCCGAGGCGCAGCGAAGACGGTCGCTCCCGAAGCAAGCGCAGTCGCGATGACCAGCAAACGCGGGAACAAGGCGATGCTACTTTGTAGCGGAAGCAGCGGGCGCAGCGGCACTTTGTTTGCTTTTACGAGCAGCAGCCACGCTCTCTTCCAGCTGCTTCAGGCTCATCCCGCCGAAGCTTTGCACCTCGCCGATGATGAAACCGGGGGTGCCATCGAGCCCGAGGAGCTGCGCCTGCTCGTCATTCCTGGCGAACAGATCCTCGATTTCCGCCGAATGCGTCGCGATGTCTTTCTGCGCACGATCCCAATCGACGCCTGCTTTCTTGGCCGCGGCCTTGATCTTCGCCTCGCTGAGCGGAAGTGGGGTCTGCATCAGCGCATCGTGCATTGCGGCGTACTTGCCCTGATACTTGCTCGCCACGGCCATCAGAGCAGCGGCCGACGACGCGTCGCCAAAGATCGGCCAGTCGCGAAAAATGACCCGGATCTTCTTGTCTTTCGCAAGCAACTGCTTCAGCGGCCCATGCGTCGCCCTGCAGTGCGGGCACTGGTAGTCCATATATTCAACGATCGTAACGTCGTAGCCCACGGGGTTGAGGACGGGGGCAACCTCATCTTCGGTGAAATATCGTCGTTGCTCCTCGACGCTCGCTTTCTCGTCGGGCGCCTTCGCCGTTGCTGGAGATAGCGGGAGGGTGGAAATGGAAATCGAAATGAGGGTCGCCAGTATTCGGTTCACGCGTCAATCTCCTGCGAGTATGCTGCATCGGCTAGGCGCAGGTATGACAAAGCGAACATTAGCGATCGCTGAATTAGAATATCCTGTCGAACAGCTAGGCGAACTGCAAAGCGAGCTCCTGACGTCGCGTGTCAGCAGGCAAGACTTCAGAGGCTTAGCGGGAGCATCTCTCGAGAGCGCGGATCGCGATGTCGACGTGGAGCCGAGCATGCTCTGCGTATTCAAGCGCTTCGACTAGCCGGTCCGACTTCAGGGTGAGAGTCGCCCAGCCGATCACCCGCTGGGCGTGGCTTGGCAGGGACGGGAAGGTGTTCCGAGCAGGCGTCCAGCGTACGATGGCGGTTTGCAATTGGGACCAACGCACCGCGGGCTCGCGCCAGCTACCTCCGAGAATGTCTGCGACGACGCATGCATTACTGCTCGGGACGGCAAGGCTAGCTTCACCCTTCAACCCGGGAAGCACCCCGACTTCGCTCGCGCCGGCGATTTGCCGGTCTCTATCCGCGTCGCCGTAATATGGACCAGACGCGCCCACGATCAGGTTGCGGGCCTCCTCAGCAGCTGTGTGCGCAAGCTTGAGACTAGGAGCGGTCTGCCAACGCGCGACCGCTCGGTCGAGTGCTAACAGCCGCGCGCTTAGGGTCTCGGGGGTAAGTTGCGGTGGTTCTGGCCTGAGCGCAGAATTGATGTTGTAGTTGCGGCATGGAAGAGGGCACTTCTGCCGCACTGAGCGCAGCCAAATTTGATGTCACTGGTTCTGGCGAGCCGCACGTTGCTAAGGCTAGCGGAATCAGCAGCGCGGTCACTGGCATGACGGAGTTGCACAAGCATTTCCTTAAAGCCATTCGGGCGACGATCCCTTCTACCTTTGCTTGGCCACGACCCAACCCGTCGGGCTTAAGCTTTTTGGCATAACGATTGAGGTCTCAAACGGGCGCAAGCATACTGTCTTATTGTCCGCTTGGGGTCGAAGTCAGACGTTTGGCGAATGTCGTCTTTGAGTGGAAAGCGGACAAAGGGGCACGCCTCCGGCACTGACTGGTAGCGAAGCGGTCAACGAACTCTTAGAAGACCAATGTGCGATTGCCCTCCCTTTTGGTGCTTGTTGTGTGCGTGGCTGCCGCGCCTGCAAGCGCGCAGGTCCACGACGCGCAGTTTTGGACTAGTGTCAAGGCTTCGGCCCAGTTGGGCAAGGGCGTAAAGCTGCAGTTGGAAACCAACCAACGTTTGAGCGACGACCAGCGCGGTCACTACGGAAGTCAGTACCTCGCTGCGCTCGCATTCGACATTGCACCAGGGGTAAAGCTGACTGGCGGCGTTAACCGAGCAGTGGGGCTCGCAGAAGATAAGGTTCAGAACACCGAATGGCGGCCTCGCCAGCAGTCAGCTTTCCGATCGCGAAAATTGGTCGGGGTGAATTGGCTGCCCGAATCCGCCTTGAGCAGCGCTTCAGGAGTGACGACGGCACAACTGGCCATCGAGTTCGTCCGGGAATCTCTTATGCGCTGCCCCTGGGCCGCAGACTTGAGGTCGAGTTCGCGCACGAGAACTATTTCAATCTGAACAACACAGGCTTCCAGAACGCGGGGCATGAGCGGATGCGCAGCTCGGCCACGTTGATCTATCCCGTCGCCAAAAGCCTGAACGCAGAGGTGGGATATTTGAATCAGTACCGCCCCAACGGCGATGACCGCGATCTGATTGACCACGTGCTGACGACGGCTCTGTCGGTCAGCTTCTAAGTTTTATTGGTGTCCGCTTTGGGTGGAAAGCAGACATTCGAGTCGTCCTTCCACGCCCGCCGCCGAAGCTTATTTTCGCTCAGACGACCAGGGGAAGTTCAGATACCGGTCGCGGCTATCGAAGCAGATATTGCCGTACATACGCAAATAGGATTTGCGGCGGCGCGGATCGTTATACACAGATCGGGGGTCAGCCACGTCGCGCTCATATTGCGCGATATTTTCAATCGTCAGCGCCTTCGGCAGGATGTCCATCGCCTGCGGCACCAACCTTCCATCCAACCAATCCGCCGCGAAGAGCCCCATCGCATACCCGAAAATCGGAGAAGCCAGGCTGATGCTCGCCTTGTAGGGACTTCCCGCCTTCTTCAGTTCGGTGACCGCCTCCCGCTCGCCGTCGATGCCACCGAGGAACTGGGTGGGCCGTGCTTTCCCGGCCTGCCGCAAAGCGTCGAGCGCCCCGAGGACGACCGTGTCAGCGCCCATAACCACGTCGACTTTCGAATGCGCGAGCAGGATCATCTTCATAGCGCGGTGGCCGCCTGCCCGGTCCACCGTGACGGGCGAAATATCGGCGACGATTGTCACTCCCGGCATGCGCCGCAACGTGTCGCGCATCGCGGTGAAGCGAGGTGCGAGAAACTGCAGACTGTCGTGGGTCAGCAACACCACCTTGGCCTTTCCGCCTAGACGCAACCTGATGTGCATCGCCGCAGCCTCTGCCAGCACCTTACCGGTCTGATACTGCGGCGCATTCAGGATGGTCGTCGCCGGCGGCGGAACGATTGCCCCGACGTAGGCCCCGCTGCCGATGACCCTCTTCAAGGCCGGGCTCAGCGAGGGCGGGTCGATCGGAGCGACAACAATCGAACCAGTCCTGCCGGCCTGAAGTCCATTGACCTGCTTCAACATCAGCGCCGCATTGTTGTCGGATCGCAGGACGCGGTATGGCAGTCGCCGATCCGACGCTGCTGCCGCCAATCCGCGCCCAATGCCCCGAACGAATTCCCGGTCGTTATCCTGAACGAACACCAATTCCTTCTTCAGGCCCTGGGGTTTGCGACATATCTGCGTGGCCGGATCGAAAGGCGGCAAGACGACTGGCCGGGTGAGGCCGGTTCCCTGTCCCTGAGCAGGCTCCACCTGAGTGAGAGCTAGTAGCACCGCCAGCACGCCGCGGGCCGAATGGCAGAACACGTTGGTCGACGACGACCGCATCGTCGCGGATGAAGCGGAGATCTTCATGCCTATTGCACGGTCGAGAAAGCCAGCCGGGCCGCTGTTCCCGGAGCGCAACTAATATATTCGACCTTCGTCTTCAGCGCGGCGGCCATCGCGGCGATGATCTTGGAGCCCAGCCCCGTTCCACCCGGATTCGTACTGACGCCCAGCCCGATGCCATCGTCCTGCACGACGAGCTCGGCCCGTCCTTCCTGAAGCTGTCGCAACGTGACGCGAATAACGCCGGATTGTCCGGCCGGATAAGCATATTTGAAAGCGTTGGTCACCAATTCCGTTGCGATCACGCCAAGGCTAATACTCTGGTCCGTGGGCAACGAAACGGGGTCGAGCTCGCTGGTAAGTCGGGCAGTGTGGCCGTCGGTCTGCATGGCGGCACCAAGATTTTCCAGCATCACGCCCAGATAATCCTTGAGCGCCACCGAGGTGACGTCACTGGACGTGTAAAGGCTCTTGTGGATCTGCGAAATTGCCTGAATGCGCGTCTCGGTTTCCGTTAGCGCACCCTTGGCCGCTTCATCAGTAACGGTCTTGGATTGCATGTGGACCAAGGCCGCAACCAGCGTGAGGCTGTTGCCGACTCGGTGATTGACTTCGGACAGAAGCACCTCTGCGCGCTCCCGAGCCAGAGCCAATTCCTTGGTTCGTCGGTCGACCCGTTCCTCAAGTGAGAGGTTGATAACGCGCACCTCGTCACGCGCGCGGGTGATATCCTGCCGATTGCGATAGACCGTGAAGGCTACCGCCGCCACTACAAGGACGATGACGATCGCGGCGATTAGGGAGACCCAACGCAGCATGGAGGCATTACTCTGCTGCTCGGCCTCGAAGGCGGTGGACTTTTCATCGGCATTGAGCATCGCGCCGTAGAGGTAGACGTTGATCTCATCCATCAACGCCTTGCCGCGGTTGCTGCGGATGATCGACAGCGCGTCCGCGTCCGAGCCGCGGCGCTTCATGCCGACGCTCTGATCCATTTCCCGTAGCTTTTCCCCTACCGCCTCTCGCAACCTCGTAAGGTAGGGTGGGGCCTCGGAAGTTTTGGCAACACGTCGTTCGAGATCGGCCATCTGCTGGTCGGCGCGCGCTTTGGCGGTGTCATACGGAGCGAGGTAAATCTCGTTGCCGGTCAAGAGATATCCACGCTGGCTGGACTCCGCCGTCCGCAAGGCATCTCGCAGTTCCACCGCGGCGATGCGGGCGTTCCGTTGCAACGCCGTATCCTGGAACAGGGTGTTGGACCGCTCGCCCAGCCACATCGTCATCGCCACGACGGCAAAGAGGGCGAGAAAGCCGATAACAAGGCCCCCGGCAACGCCCAAAGCGAGGCGACTACTTGTCATTTACTCGACTCCTGATGCCCCGCGTTGCGCAACAGTGCCCCGTTCGCAAACTTGCCTCGGCTAACATAGGATCGAGCTGTCAGCTACCGCGGCAAAGCGGTTGACACACTGTTGGCGGTCGCTGACGAGTTGCATCATTGCAGTGAATCTGGTTTGCAATTCGGGGGGCGCGTTCGAGGTTGGTTTTCAATGGTCTCCCTCCCACTCTCCCCCGATATCGAAGAGGCACGTCTCGCTGCCGTTCGGCGCTATGACATTCTCGATACCCCACCCGACGGCGCCTTCGATCGGATCACTGCACTTGCCGCAAGACTGTTCTCGGTACCGATCTCCATCATCAGCCTAGTCGATACGGATCGCATCTGGTTCAAGTCGCGCCACGGCTTGGATGTAGAACAGATCACTCGTGAACCTGGCTTATGCGCTTCTGCCATCGTGCACGACGATGCTTGGGTGCTGCCGGATGCAAGCAAAGACGTCCGCTCGCTGGCTAATCCCTTGGTCGCCGGCGAGTTTGGGCTACGCTTTTATGCTGGGGTGCCCCTTAAGACGAGCGATGGCCACAATCTCGGCACGCTTTGCGTCATCGACAAAGAGCCGCGTAAAAACGTGTCGGATCAGCAAATTGGCCATCTTAAGGACTTGGCTGCCCTTGTGATGGATGAGATGGAGCTTCGGATTGCAGCTCGCCGCACTCATCAGGAGATCGCCGAGGCCTTGAAGGATCGGGATCTGCAAACCAAAAATCTTGCGATCCTCAATGAGACAGGCGCAGCGGTCGCGGCAGAGCTGGACCTTGGGCGCATAGTCCAGCTGGTGACGGATGCGGGCGTCGAGCTGACGGGCGCCCGCTTCGGCGCGTTCTTCTATAACAGCGTCGATGAAGCGGGTGAGAGCATGTTGCTGTACACGCTTTCAGGCGCCGAGCGATCGGATTTCGATCGCTTCGGTCACCCACGTCCGACTGCCGTCTTCGCTCCAACATTCAAAGGTGAGGGCGTGGTTCGTTCGGACGATATCACAGCCGATCCTCGCTATGGGAAAAACGCACCAAACCGTGGGATGCCGGAGGACCATCTGCCAGTGCGCAGCTACCTGGCTGTGCCAGTCGTATCCCGATCTGGTGAGGTCATAGGTGGGCTATTCTTCGGACATCCGGAAGCGGGTGTGTTTACGGAAGCATCTGAGCGACTGATGCTTGGTTTGGCGGGCCAGGCAGCTGTTGCGATCGACAACTCTCGGCTCTTCGAGGCCGCGCAGCAAGCCAATCAGATGCTTGAGCAGCGCGTGGAAGAGCGCACGCGGGAGCTCGAATCCGCTCACGAAGCACTACGCCAGTCTCAAAAGATGGAGACAGTTGGGCAGCTCACTGGCGGAATAGCGCACGACTTTAACAATCTACTCCAAATCGTCAGCGGCAACCTTGATCTGTTGCGCCAGAAAATCCCTGCCGACTCCGGGCACTTGAAGCGATACGCCGACCGAGCCTTCACAGGCGCCGAACGGGCATCAACGCTGACCCAGCGCCTACTAGCATTTTCAAGGCGGCAGCCTCTCGCGCCCAAGCCAATGGACGTCAATCGATTGATTCCTGGAATGTCGGAGCTGCTCCACCGGACGCTTGGAGAGACGATAGAAGTGGAGTCCGTCCTTACTCCGCGCCTGTGGACTGTCGAGGTCGATCCCAATCAGCTCGAGAACGCAATTATCAATCTAGCGATCAATGCCCGTGACGCCATGCCCGACGGTGGCAAGCTAACTATCGAGACACAGAACACGCATCTCGACAATTCCTACGCTGCACTAAATCCGGAAGTCGTTATCGGACAATATGTCGTGATCTGCATCTCAGATACCGGCGTTGGCATGGATGCCGATACTGCCGCCAAAGCCATCGAGCCGTTTTTTACCACTAAGGAGGTGGGCAGAGGCACCGGCTTAGGGCTTTCGATGGTCTACGGCTTCGTAAAACAGTCTGGCGGCCATATCAAAATCTATTCGGAACCCTCGGAGGGTACCACGGTAAAGATGTACTTGCCGCGGCTCCTGGGTGAATTTGCCGAGCAGACCGACGAACCCGCGCTGGGCGCCGTTAAGGCCCAAGGACAAGAATCAATTCTCGTCTGCGAAGATGACGAGGACGTGCGGGCTTATTCAGCCGAGGTACTTCGCGAGCTTGGATATACTGTCCTTGAGGCGGTAGATGGTCCATCGGCGCTCGCATTGTTGGAGGCCGCCGGCCGTGTAGATCTGCTTTTCACGGACGTCGTTCTTCCGAGTGGAATGAGCGGCGCAGTGCTCGCGAGAGAAGCCACCAAGTTGCAGCCGAATCTAAGAACGCTCTTCACGACTGGGTACGCACGTAATGCGATCGTCCACCACGGTCGTCTCGATCCGGGCGTGGATCTAATTACGAAACCATTTAGCTACGCCGATCTTGCTGCTCGCGTGAGGGACATCCTCGACCAACCGGAGCGATAACCATAGCAGCTGGCAAAACCGACCGCCTTCCTAATGTCCGTTTTGGGTCGAAAACGGACATTAGCGATTTTGAGTGCCGATGCTGGACTCGTTTCGAGAACTCGCCGAATGTCGATCAGTGGACAAGCTTGAACGAGCCCAAATTAATCTTCTGTTCGAGCATTTAGGCTCCGAGTATCACAACCGATCGCAGGAACAGCAGAAGGCCATGCATGGGGAGCATGCGGCACGAGGGACACTTCAATCTGGCGCAACCGTAAGGTCGGCGCTGCGCCTAGCGGAGGACATAGCGACCGATTTTGTGAAAACAGTGATCCCCGCTGTTTCCGATGTCTCCCAAGACACTGAAGCCTTCGGCATGATCGCGATGCATGTGACCTTATTGCTTCGTGGATTGCAGGTTGAAATTGACCAGGCGGTAAAGCTGGCCACAGGCAGCGGTGAAGGCCCGAACAATTTCGCCAGCGTCAGTCGCGAGGCAAATGATCTTTTCATGGAGCTTCAGCATCGAGTTCTGCGCCTCTTGGAAATCCATCGCTTTTCGTTCACGCGCCTTTCGCGGAGTGCGCTGGTTGAGCTTCGAAACTCGCTCTCTAATACAGTCCAGAATCAGCCGTCAAAGAACAAGGGCGGAAAGCCTCTGGCTGGCCACTGGGACGAGATGTGGGCAGAGATAGCCGTGCAACTCTACGTCGGCGACCTCCAACCCAAGACACAAGCCGACATTGAAAGAGCGATGACGGGATGGTTCGTGGACCGTGACCTTGACGTAGGCGACACGGCGGTCCGAGAAAGAGCCCGCCAACTTTGGCGGAAATACGAATTGGCGAAGTAGTTACCGCCCCTTTCCGATCCTTTCCGTCCGATTTAAACTTCAATCTCCGCCATTCAATGCCGTGTTCGCTGGTGCATGCCAGCCGCATGAGGAGCACGGAAAATGGAAGCATTGGCAGTTTCGATTAACGATACGGCGAAGGCCCTGGGGCTGGGGCGCACGTCCATCTATGCGATGATTGCGGACGGGCGGCTGGAGGCGTTCAAGCTGGGGCGGCGCACTCTGATCCGAGTGGAATCGATCCGGCGGCTGGTCGCTGGCGAGCGCTAGGGGGATGCCCGCGCGCCGGGTCCATTCCCAAGCAGTCAAGCGGCACCGCAGCTATAGTGTCGGCGAGCTGGCAGACTGTTGCGGGGTTCATAAGAACACCGTGCGACATTGGCAGCGGGCGGGCTTGAAGCCGCTCGACGACAATCGCCCGATCTTGTTTCACGGCGGGGCGATCCGCGCGTTCCTGTCGAGCCGCAAGGCCAGCCGCAAACGACCCTGCCCGACTGGCACGCTCTATTGCTTTCGATGCCGCGAACCGCGACCGCCCGCACCGGGCCTGGTCGAATTCGTGGCGATCAACGCGCTGTCGGGCAACATCCGGGCGGCATGCGCGACGTGCGGAACGAGGATGCACCGTCGCGCCCGCAAGGCCGTGCTAGCTACGATTCTGCCCGGTCGAGCCATCCAATTCGTAGAAGGCCAACCACGCCTAAAAGGCTGTCCCTCGCCCCCCCGGAATTGTGACTTTGAAAGGTCTGCGACGACATGACGAAACCCAACGGTGCGAACGAGCGGATCAAGCACGATTATTTCGGCTATCTGGAGCAGGCGATGGGTCGCGACACGGCGACAATCGACGGCGTGGCGAAGTCGCTCGCAAGATTCGAGGAGTTCGACCAAGGCGCGCGACTTCAAACGCTTCCATCGCTCACAGGCGGTCTCCTTCAAGGCTAAACTGGCCAAAGCCACAAACGCGCGCACCGGCGAACGGATCAGCAAGGCGACGATGCTTTCGACGCTGCGCGATCTGCGCGCATTCTTTTTCTGGCTGGCGCACCTGCCCGGTTTCAAATCACATGTCGCCTATGCCGACGCCGACTATTTTAACCTGAGCGACAAGGACGTTGCGATTGCCCGTGCCAAGCGCGAAAAGCGCGTTCCAACGCTCGCCCAAGTGCATCGAGTGTTGGCTGCCATGCCAGCCGATACCGTGCTGGAGCGGCGCGACCGGGCCTTGGTGGCGTTCACAGCGTTGACCGGCGCGAGGGTCGGGGCGTTGGCGTCGTTCCGGCGGGAGCACGTAAATATCGAAGAAGGCTATGTCGAGCAGGATGCGCGGACGGTGCGGACCAAATTCGCCAAGACCTTTCGCACATGGTTTTTGCCAATCGGCGGCGCGGCTTTCGCGATCTTCACCGCTTGGGTCGCAGAGCTGGAGCGCGATCACAATTGGGGCCGCGACGATCCGTTGTTCCCGCCAACGCAAACCGGGCTGGACGAAAACGGGTGTTTTTGCGCGGCGGGTCTGTCGCGCAGCGGCTGGAGCACGACCCAGCCGATCAACGCGGTGTTCCGGCGGGCATTCGATGCGGGGGGGCCTGGCCTATTACAACCCGCACAGCTTCCGCGACATGCTGGTCCGCTTCGGACTGTCGCTCAATCTGACTATTGAGGAATTTAAGGCGTGGTCGCAGAATCTGGGCCATGCCGAGATGATGACGACCCTCACAAGCTACAGCCATATTCCGACGCATCGGCAAGGCGAGTTGATCCGCGCGGCTGGCGCGTCGCGCGTTTCGGCCGTCGATCCCGACGCCATCATTCTCGCCCGCGCGCTGCTGGCCAAGATGGGATAGCAGCCGTTCCCCCAACCCTTTGCCCGCACCCCCTTGGCTGGCTATTTGGGGCGAAAGGGTGATCATGCTAACTCCTAGCTGCGTTAGCCGGAAGGATGATTGGGTCCGCAACTGCTCCACGATGCCGCCGAGGCAGATTGCAGCGGCGGTCGCTTAAACAATGGGCGCTGCTAATCGGGCCTAACCGAGGGCGTCCAAACAGCAAGCATCGTAAATAATTTTTGCACCCGGGGGGCCACATTGGGGGCCAAGTTTTAATAGTGCATTTATATCGAGAGTGAAATCAGTTAGTTACGCGCTCAACGTGGGTCCTGCAACCGGCACCATATCGCGGCCGTCCGGCCACAGGTGCCCGGCGGCGAGCATCAGCCCGAACAATATCCACAAGTGGCGCGCGTCTTCGAACGAGCCGACCAGTCCCTGCACTGCAATGCCGCTGACGAATGCAGTCGCAAGTCCAAAGCGTACGAGGTTCGCCGGCTCCGGCATGGCCTGCTTAGTCGCGTAAACGATGATCGCGAGCAGTGCAGCGAGTCCGGCAATCCCGCTTTGCGAAGCGATGTTGAGAAACCCGTTGTGCGCGTCGGTCAGCGGAGACAGCGTGCCGACGGGCGATTGATAGGGAACATAGACCGCGTCCGTGCCGATGCCGTTGCCGAGCAGAGGTGCCGCAGCGAAATTTTGCAGCGCATCGATCCACGCCAGCAGGCGCGCCGATGGGGCTAGAACGGGAAACCCCGGGAAATGAATCAGGAAAGGGGCCGTGCTGTGCAAGATCGGCGTTACCGTCGCGGCGAGCAGTGCGCCGAGCGCGCACGCGGTTCCCGCTCCTAGCGATGCCAATGCGGCGCGCGGCCGGTCGCGGCGAAGCACCGCCCAACACCACAGGCCGAGCATGAACATGAGCCCGCCAAAGCCGGGGCTGAGCGCAAAGAAGGCAGTGAGCAGCATGCCGCCGCCCAGCACCAGCGCAAGCCGTCGCCCGATCCAGCCGAGCCGCCGGCTGACAAGCAGAACCATCAATGAAGCGGCGAGAAAGCTGACCAGCATAGCGGGATAAACGAAGGTCAACTCAAGCCGGGGATAGGGTCCGGGCCGGAGCGTTCCATAGCGGTGAAGCATCGGCGCCAGGGCCGACTCTCGGCCAAGTAGCGGGAACAGCAGGACGGTGACGGTCCCCAGAAAGGCGAGCACCCCAGACGCCGCAATCCACGTCCGGAACAGCCTCCGCAAGCCACTCACGCTATCGATGAGATTGTAAATCAGCAGCGGCAGCGAAAGCAGATAGATTTGCGTCAGCAGCTTGAACCCGCTGCGCAACGGATCGGGGGCTTGCGTCGCCGAAAGCGCCATCGCCACGAAATAGGCGACCAGTAGCCACAAGGCCGGATGCCAGCTGAAGCGCGATTGCCGGGTCGCGAGCGATGCAGCCCAAAGGGCGAAGGTCAGCAGAAAGAGGGCGTCAGCGGGAAATGCCGGAAGCCCTCCAACCATAACCGGATATTTCATCCAGATGAGCGACGCGATCATCAGCATCAGCGAGATTTGGGCCAGACGCCGGATCATTGCCTGCTTTGTCCCACCCCAGTCCATGCCGCAACCGCCCCCGGTCCACCGCTAAATCTCGATTGCGATCCACATCGGCGCACATGGCGTTACTGGAGGCGCGAGAATCCGCTTCTGAAAAGGCAAGGCGCGGGCCTAATGTCCGCGCCTCCCTGATTCTGAATTGAAAGGTGATTTTCAATTGGGCGTTCGCCAGCGCATCACCGACATTCAACTGGCGCAGATGCAAGCGGATACGGACACCGGCTATGTCGTCGATGCACCTCATCCCAACGCACCTTTGATCATTACATTCGGTTTTGTTGACTGGAATGCGCTTCCAGCTTTCGATTTTGTGGGTCGGACACGCAAGCTTGAGACGATCAGCGGTCAGAGCATCAACCGTATATTGGTCCGCGATACTGCCAACATGTGGTATCAACATGGTGTTGGCGGTCTGGGCCGCGATGTTGATGAAACGGCAGCCTCCCTTCGCAGGCTCATCGCCGAACTTAGTCCCACGTCGGTTAGCACTGTGGGGCAATCCATGGGCGCTTATGCCGCGATCCTGTTCGGAACTTTGCTCGATGCGGATCGGGTGCTTGCCTTTGGTCCTTTATCCTATCTGCGCAGTGATTGGGCGCGGCGGGACGGCGACTTGCGTTGGCTCGCGATGATGGAGAAACTCGATCTTTATCCGCCGCAACGGTGCTACGACGATCTGCCCGCGTTAATCGCCGAACGGTCGCACTCCCCTTCGATCCATATCGTCTTTGGTTCCGCTCAGGAGACGGGTGAGGCTTCCAACATGGATGCGCTCCATACCCGGCGGTTCGAGCATTTGCCCCGCGTGACCATCGAGGAAATTCCCCAGGCTCCGCACGCTGTAGTGAAGTGGCTGATTGACGCTCGGCGGATTGATGGCATGCTTCAGTCAACCTTATTACCGGGCACCGCATCACCTGTGGAAAGCACAATGCACAACCAGTCGTCTCTCAATCCCGACACCACAGAAGATATTGCGGGTTTCTTGGCGTTTGATGATAGCTGGCGGAGCTGGATTGCCGAGAATTCTGGGATTGGGTGCGCTTCCGGAAAGTCTGCTTCCGGTGCTGGTGTCCAACAATTTCCATCCAGGCGAAGCGCAGCGCGAGATCGATAAGGCACAGCGCAGCCCCTATCTGAAACCCTCTAACCGCCTCGTCCAGCGCGTTGCCAAGCGAGACTGGATGCTGGACGTCCAACGCAGGACGCGCGCGCTCGGCCCTGCGGAACCCGGCATCGTGCGGCGTCACAAACTTTCGCGCGCGGATTTTCTGAAAGATCACTACAGCGCCAACCGCCCGGTCGTCATCACCGGTATGATGGATGATTGGCCAGCCATGCAATGGACGCCGCAACTCATCGCGGATCGCTTTGCCGACCGGTCCGTGCAGGTGCAGACCAACCGCAACGCCAACCCCCGTTACGAAAGCGAAGCCGGGCGGCATCAGGAGAAGATGCGCTTTGGCGATTTCATGGAGCGAGTGCTTCAGGGCGGCGAATGCAACGATGTTTACATGACCGCAAACAACGGCAGCGAGAACATTCTCGCGCTGCGAGAATTATGGGACGGGATCGTGCAAGTCCCGGAATATCTTAATTCCGGCAATGCGGACAATCGGGGATTTTTCTGGATTGGCCCTGCAGGAACCGTGACGCCCACCCATCATGACCTGACCAACAATTTCATGGCCCAGATCATGGGCAGAAAGCGCGTGCATCTCGTTGACGGCCTACAAGCGGCGCGCATGTACAATTATCTGCACGTCTATAGCGACGTGGATCTGGAAAATATCGACTATGATCGGTTCCCGCTTATGCGCGAGGTAGACGTGCTGCGGTATGATTTAATGCCGGGCGAACTTCTCTTCATTCCGGTGGGGTGGTGGCATCACGTCCGGGCGCTGGATATCAGCATGACGGTGACTTTCACCAATTTCCTCTTCGAGAACGATTTCCACTCGATGTATCGAACCTACGGCGCCGTTTGAAAAGTCGGTTGCTCGACCCTGCCCTGATGGCTCGACAAGGCGCCCGCGGCCAAGCCAGTCAGACAGTAATGTCAATCCACATCGGCGCGTGGTCGCTGGTTTTCTCCCAGCCGCGCGGCGTCGCGGTCGACGCCCGGCCGCCTTGAGCTTCTTGGCGAGGTCCGGGCTGAGCAGCGCATGGTCGATGCGGATGCCGGCGTCGCGCTCGAAGCTGTTCCGCCAATAATGCCAGAAGGTGTAAATGCGCTCGTCCGGGTGGAGCTGGCGGATCGCGTCGGTCCAGCCCTGCGCGACGAGCTCGGCAAACTTCGCCTTGGCCTGCGGGCGAGAACAAGGCGTCCTTCGCCCAGCGCTCGGGCTTGTAGACGTCCTGGTCGGTCGGGATGACGTTGAAATCGCCGATCAGCAGCGCCGGCACGCCGCTGTCGAGCAGGCCCGCGCGTGCTCGTGCGAGCCGGTCCATCCAGTCGAGCTTGTAATCGAACTTGGGCCCCGGCCACGGATTGCCGTTGGGCAGATAGAGATTGCCGATCGAGGAGCCCGCAAATCGCCGCTTCGATGTAGCGGCTTTGCTCGGGCTTGGGATCGGACGGGCAGGCCGCGGCGGGTTTCGACCGGCGCTCCGACGCGGCTCAGCAGGGCGACTCCGTTCCAGCTTTTCTGGCCGTGCCAGATGGCGGAATAGCCGAGCGCCTCGATCGCCTCGGCCGGAAACGCCTCGTCGGTGCATTTCAGCTCCTGGAGGCCGACGATGTCCGGCTTCGACTTCCGCCAGCCAGCGCGTCAGCACCGGCAGCCGCGTGTTGATCCCATTGATATTGTAGCTCGCGATGCGGAGCCGGCGTTTTCTGGCCATCAGGGGCAGAACACCTCGCCTGCGCGCAAGTTGCCCACAGCGAGTCGCACAGATTTATGCACCGATTCGCGCACAGTTTTCTGCGCATCACTGCGGTTTGTGCTGGAACTTCAGGCGCCTTGAGCTATTGTATAATGTGTGCTTCGGAGCCTTCGGGCAAAGAAGCATGGAACCCCGCCAACTTCGGTTGGCGGGGTTTACCATTTCTGGGCCAGGCGCATCGCCGGCCCTCCCTAAAGCTCCGCTGGATCCGCGCTCCCAAGCGCCAGCTTCCGCGACGAGTCGCGCAGCGGATATTTGTTGCCGTTAGCGCAATTGAACAGCAGCACCCGCTCGTCTTCGCCGACCAGCCCGCGCTCGAGCGCCAGCCGCCATCCGGCCACCACCGCGCCGCCCTCCGGGCACAGCAGGAAACCGTCGTCGCGCGCGACATCGTCGACCGCCTGAGCGATCGCCGTCCTCGGCGCACCGCCAGCGCCGCGCCGCCGCTTTCGCGCACCGCGCGCAGGATCAGGAAATCGCCGACCGCCTTGGGCACGCGAATGCCCGTTGCCGATCGTCGCTGCGCCTTCCCAGCGCTCGGCGAACTCCTCGCCATGCTCGAACGCGCGGACGATCGGCGCGCAGCCATCGGCCTGGATCGCGATACATGCGCGGGCGCTTCGGGCCGATCAGCCCGACCGCCTCGAGCTCGTCGAACGCCTTCCACATGCCGATCAGGCCGGTGCCGCCGCCGGTCGGGTAGAAGATCGCGTCGGGCAGTTCCCAGCCGAGCTGCTCGGCGAGCTCGAAGCCCATCACCTTCTTGCCCTCGAGCCGATAGGGCTCCTTCAAGCGTCGAGCAGTCGAACCAAAGGCCCGCGCCGCGCCCTTGCCGACCAGCGCGCCGCACTCGTCGATCTGGCCGTCCGCGACATAGACCCGTGGCGCCGTAAGCCGCGGTCTCGGTGACGTTGATCGTCGGTGTTTCGGCGGGGCAAATGACGACCGTCTCGATGCCCGCCGCGCGCGCCATAAGCGGCGAGCGCGGCGCCGGCATTGCCGTTGGTCGGCATGGCGATGCGCGTGATGCCGAGCTCGCGCGCCATGGTCACCGCCATCGCCAAGCCGCGCGCCTTGAACGAGCCGGTCGGCAGCCGCCCTTCGTCCTTGACCAGCAGGTTGGAGCCGCCGGTTTGGGTGAGCGCGATGATCGGCGTTTCGCCTTCGCCGAGGCTCACCGGCTCGCCCCTCGATGCGGCAGCAGCTCGCGCCATTTCCACATGCCCGGGCGACGCGCGGCGATGCTCTCCGCCGGTCAGCGTCCGCGCCGCCGCTTCGAGGTCGTAGCGCACCAGCAGCGGCTTTCCCGCGCGGCTGAGATTGTGGACCTCGCCCGCGGCATAGTGCTCGCCGGTCAGCGAGCATTCGAGATGCGTGACACATGGCTCAACATCGGCCGTCCTGCGCGTCGTCGCGCTCGACCTGGATCGTGCAATGATCGATTTCGAAGCGGTCGTGAAGCATCGTCCGGCGCCCGGCCAGCAAGCGCGTCGCTGCTCGGCCCCCGGCACCACCAGATGCGCGGTCAGCGCGGTCTCGGTCGTGCTCAACGGCCAGATGTGCAGATGGTGGACGCCGGCGACGCCGTCCATCGCCGCGAGCGCCGTCTTCGACCTCGTCGGCGTCGATGCCGCTGGGCACGCCGGCGAGGGTCATCCCGACCGATTCCTCGAGCAGCCCGAAAGCTGCTCCAGGCGATCACCAGCGCGACCGCCAGGCTCATCGCCGGATCGACCCACGCCTGGCCGGTCCACAGGATGACGAAGCCCGGCGACCACCACCGCCGCCGAAACCGCGGCGTCGGCCGCCATGTGCTGAAAAGCGGCGCGGGCGTTGAGGTCGCGCGCGCGGCCGCGCGCGAACAGTGCATTGCGGTGAGGAGGTTGCCGCCGATCGCAACCGCCGCGACCCAGATCATCGTCTGCGCCGCAGGCGGCGCCGGATCGAACAGCCGGTGCACGGACTTCGGCGGCGATCGCACCGACCGCGACCAGCAGCATCAGGCCGCTGATCAGTGCGGCGAGGATCGAGGCTTTCTTGTAGCCCGTAAGTGAAGCGCCGCGTCGGCGAGCGCTGTGGCCATGACCGCGCCGGCCCAGCCGACGCCGAGCGCGAGCACGTCGGACAGATTGTGCCCGGCGTCGGCGACCAGCGCCATCGAATTGCCGATGAGGCCGTAGTCGAGCTCGAGAGCGACGATGCCGAGGTTGATCGCGATCCCGAGCGCGAACGCGCGCGCGTGAAATCGGGTCGGTCATGGTTGTGGACGGCGGACACGGCCCAAAGCGACTAGCCGAGCGGCGCCGGAGCGGAAACCCATTGACCGCAAGGCCATGACGACCCGGCGCATAGGTCCGTGCATGTTGCTTGCGATAATATATCATTCAGCTTAGGCGGCTACCGGTGCGGCGTCCGCCCGCCCCGCCGATTCCTCGCCCCGGAGTTGCATGAAAGTCCTGATCGCCCCCGTCGCGTCTTTCGCCGCCATCGCCGCATCTGGCCCGGCGACTGCCGCGCAGACCGCGCCACCGGAAGCGCAGCCGGCCCCGGTTGCCGCCGACGCTGCGCATCCCGACCGCGACCAGGCGATCGTCATCACCGGCGTCCGCCGCCGCGCCCAGGACGTGCTTGGCGGCGTGTCCGTGCTCGACGAAGCCGAGCTCAACCGCGCGCTTCGTCCGAGCATCGGCGAGACGCTTGCGCGGCTGCCCGGCGTTTCGGCGACCAGCTTCGGCCCGGCCGCCTCTTCCCCAGTCCTGCGCGGGCTGTCGGGTGACCGGGTCCGCGTCCTGACCGACGGCATCGGCTGCGCTCGACCTGTCGTCGTCCGGCCCCGATCACGCGATCTCGATCAACCCGATCACCGCCGAGCGGATCGAGGTCCTGCGCGGACCCGCGGCTCTGCTGTTCGGCTCATCGGCGATCGGCGGCGTGGTCAATGTGATCGACTCGCGCATCCCGCGCCGTGCTTCCGCGAAGGCCCGGTCGGAGCTGGACGCGTTCGCGCAATATGGCTCGGCCGCCAACGAGCGCTCGGTCAACTGCGGCGATCGATGTCCCGCTCGGCAAGAATTTCATCGTCCACGTCGACGCCAATGCCTCGCGCAGCGACGATTTGCGCACCGGCGGCTACATTCTGGCGAAGCCGCTGCGCGAGCAGGCGCTGGCCAGCCCGGATCCCGAGATCCGCGCGCTTGCCGAGCTCAAGGGCAAGCTCCCGAATTCGGCATCCAAGTCGAACGAGGGCGCGCTTGGCCTCGCTTATGTCGACGGCGCGTTGAATGTCGGCGCGTCGGTCACTCGCCACACCCAGAAATACGAAGTGCCGATCCGCTATTCGCTCGATCCGTCGGTCGAGGCCGAAGCGCCGACCATCGACCTCAAGCAAACCCGCTTCGACGCACGCGCGGAGGTGCCGCTGGGCGGTTTCTTTGCGCAGGCGCGCGCACGCGGCGGGATTTCCGACTATCGCCACTTCGAAATCGAGGACACGGGCGAGATCGCGTCGCGCTTTTTCAGCAAGGGCGGCGAAGGCCGCATCGAGCTCGTCCAGAGCGACCGCTCGGGATGGGGCGGAACCAGCGGCGCGCAATATCTCGAGCGCAGCGCCAGGATCCGCGGCGAGGAAAAATTCCTGCCCGACAGCCGCCAGCGGCAGAGCGGTCTGTTCACTTTGCAAACCTATGTCGCCGGCCCGTGGCGGGCAGAAGCCGGAGCTCGGGTCGAGTTCAGCAAGCTCACCGCCGATGCGGACGCGCAGCTCGGAAACTCCTGCAAGGTCGCGCAATTTCTCGACCGTTTCGGGCTCGCTCGGCGGTCAATATGAATTCTCGCCCGGGTGGCGCGCAGGCGTCTCGCTGTCGCACAGCGAACGCGCGCCCTCGATCGACGAGCTGTTCGCCGTGGCCCGCACCTCGCCAGCCAGTCGTTCGAGATCGGCAATCCCGCTCTGAAGCCCGAGAAAAGCAATTCGATCGAATTCTCGCTGAACCGCGCCGCCGGACCGTTCCATCTGTCCGCGAGCGTCTATTACAGTCGTTTCTCGAACTTCATCTTCCAGGCCCCGACGGGCGAGATCGAGGACGATCTGCCGGTGTTCCAATATACCCAGGGACGCGCGCGCTATTACGGCTTCGAGCTCAGCGGCGACGCCAAGCTCGGCCGCGCGTTCGGGATCGACTGGGGCGCCGAGTTCCAGGCTGATGCGGTGCGCGCGACGATCAGCAATTTCGGGCCGGCGCCGCTGCTGCCGCCGCTGCGCATGCTTGGCGCGCTGACCGGGGGACGGGGCAAGATCGACGGGCGGATCGAGGTCGAGCGGGCTTTCGCGCACAACCGCACGGCTCCGCGGGAGACCGACACCCCGGGCTACACCATGGTCAATGCCGCGATCGACTGGCACCCGATGCCGTCGCGGCCCAAGCTGACGCTCTCGCTGCTCGGCAACAATTTGTTCGACGTCGAGGCGCGGCGCAGCACCAGCCTGCTCAAGGATTATGCGCCGATCGCCGGCCGCGACATCCGCCTGTCCGTGCGGATCGAGTTCTGAGTGGGCAAAAAAATGGGCGGTTCGGGAAGGGGACCGAACCGCCCAAGGGCAACGCCTCTGGGGAGTGGCGCTAACCCTGTCGCCTAGATGTCGATGCCGGCGGCGATCGCTTCCAATTTGCGGATGCGTTCCTTGAGGTCCGCGATCTCGATCCGTCCGCTGGCCGGGGGCATGGTCCGCTCGGCGCAGCCGTGGGTCAGTTCGAGCCGCTTGAGCTCGAGCCAGCCGTGCCATGCCTTGAGGCCGGTCCAGCTCGCCGCGCCCAGCCCGCCAAGGACGCTCGCGCTAATCACGCCAATCGATACAGGGTCCATCACTTGTCCTCCCGCAGCGCTTCGATCTCCCGCGCCAGCTCGTCATTTTGGGTGTGGATATGATGATCGATCGCCATCAGCCGGCGGTCGGTCTGGTCGAGGTCGTTGACCATCGCGTGGACCGTGGGCTTTCTCAGCCGCGACTTCGCCCATACGGTCGAAATCGCTTTTCTTGCGGTCCGTGGTCATCGATTTTTTCTTTTGCACCGAGAAATAGATGCCGAGAGCGGCATAGATCACGACGGTCCAGGTGAAGCTGGTGAAGATTGCGGCGGCGACGAAGCCGATGCGGATGAAGGTCGGGTCGATGCCGGTGACTCCGCCCACCGTCGAGCAAACGCCGGCGATCTTCGCGTCCTTGCGGTCGAGCGAATATGGATAAAGTTTGCGCGTCATGCCCCTTTTGACCTTTCCTAGTTGGCGCGCGCCTTGAGCGCTGCCTTCATTGCTTCCAATTCTGCATCGACCGCTTGCTCGGCCTTCAGCTCGGCGATTTCCTCTTCGAGGCTCTTGGGGCCGGTCAGGCCCAGCGCGTCGGCGCGACCTTCGGCGAAGTCGGCGCGGCGCTCGAGAATTTCGAACTTAGAGAAAGCATCCTGAGTCCGGCTGCCGTGCATGATCTCGCTGGTCCTTGCGCGGGTGACCGCGCTTTCGATCCGCGCCGAGATCGCATTTTGCCGGGCGCGCGCTTCGCGCAGCTTGCCCTGGAGCTTGGCGATATCGGCTTCATAGCCGCGCAGCAGCGCTGCGATTTGCGCCGTTTCGTCCTTCAGGCTCTCGGCCATCTCGGCGGCCTTCTGGCGCTCGACCAACGCTGCCTTGGCGAGGTCCTCGCGGCCTTTTTCGAGGGCGAGTTCGGCCTTGGCCGACCAGTCGGCCTGGAGCGTGTCGAGCCGCGACAGAGCGCGCTGCAATTCCTTGATGTCCGCGATCGAGCGGGCCGCGGTGGAGCGGACGTCGACCAGGGTTTCTTCCATCTCCAGGATGATCATGCGGATCATCCGCGCCGGGTCTTCCGCCCGGTCGAGCAGATCGGCCATGTTGGCGGCGAAGATGTCGCGCGCCCGGCTGAATACCGGCCCGTTGAGCCAGCTGGCGACCGGCGCGAAGCGCTCGCTACGCTCACTGCGCTCGGCCGTATGGTCGGCCATATGCTCAGTGCGTCCGGTTTCGATCAGCTGGGGCATTCTAGTTGGAACCTTTGCTTCGAGGAATTCGAGATTAGGCATTGATGGAGACCTGGACGGGGCTGGCGACTGCCTGGGCAGGACCGACGGCGGCGCCGACAGTGACCGTGCTCATGACGAGGGCGGCGGCGATTGCGACCAGAGTGCGTGAGAACTGCGATTGACCTGACATTTGAAAACTCCCTTTTTGCTCCCCCGCTTGATTGCGGGGCCATGCCCAATCCTATTCAAGGGTCGTGCCAATTGCGGAAATCTGCCAAAAACTTTTGCGAAAGCGACAAAATGGGAAATTGCGCCAGCCAAGATTTGGTGCATTTCACCACGCATCGCGCGAAACCCGCACTTTGCCCCCGCGAGCGCTCCCGCGCGGAACCTCACGCCGCCCGACGCGTCAAAGCAGCGAGACGAATTTCGAAAGGAAATGAGATGTTCGGTAAGATTGCAGGTGCGTGGCTCGGCTCAAAGATGGCCGGGCCGCAATTCGGGTGTTTCGGGCGCCGCCCTGGGTCTTGGCGCAGCGGCGCTCGCCCGGCGCGGGCTTGGTCCGCTGGCAATGGGCGCTCTCGCCGTATGGGGCGGGCGCAAGCTGCTGGCGCGCCGCCGTGCGAGCCGGGCAACCTATCCCTCGGAGGCGACGCCCTCGTCATTCTGAGGCGGGTGCTCGAAATAGGGCTCGACGGTCCCGTTGAGCCGGATAGTCATCGGCTGGCCGTAGCGGTCCCTGCTGCGGCCGGCCGCAACGCGAATCCAGCCTTCGGAAATGCTATATTCGATGACGTTGGTCTTTTCCTGACCGTTGAACTTGATGCCGACGCCGCGGCTGAGCAGCGTCTCGTCGAAATGGGGGCTGCGCGGATCGAGCGACAAGCGGTCGGGAGGAGTGTCGGTTTCAGGATCGGCCATGCGCGCGCCTTTGCCGCGCCCATGACGCGCGGTCAACGCGCAGCAGTTGCCGCTGGGGCATGAGCCGATTAAGCGCTCGCAGCGAGACATGAGCGACAAAGACCCATCCCTGCGGCGCAACGCACCGAAGCTTGCGCTGCACGTGCCGGAACCGCGCTTCCGGCCCGGGGACACGCCCGACTTCTCGAATGTGCAAATCCCCGCGGCGGGAAGCGCCGCGCGGCCCGACAGCGGCGCGGCGGCGAGCGACACGCTATCCTTTGACGACATCGCTGGTCCGCGTGCTCGACGACGACGGAAAGGCAGTCGGGGCGTGGGATCCCAGGCTCGATCCCGACACTTTGCGCAAGATGCTCCGTGACATGGTCACGGTGCGCATGTTCGACGACCGGATGTACCGCGCGCAGCGGCAGGGGAAGACCAGCTTCTATATGAAATGCACTGGCGAGGAGGCGATCGCGGTCGCCGCGGCCGCCGCGACCCAGGCCGACGACATGCATTTCCCGACTTATCGCCAGCAGGGCCTGCTGGTCGTCGCGCGGCTATCCGCTGAAACGGATGATGTGCCAGATTTACTCGAACGGCGGCGACCATATGAAGGGGCGCCAGCTGCCGATCATGTATTCGGACAGGGAACACGGCTTCTTCTCGATCTCGGGCAATCTCGGAACGCAATTTCCGCAGGCGGTCGGCTGGGCGATGGGCGCGGCGATCAAGGGCGACAGCCGCATCGCGATGGGCTGGATCGGTGACGGCGCTACGGCGGAAGGCGACTTCCACAGCGCCCTGACTTTCGCCGCGGTCTACCAGGCGCCCGTCATCCTCGCCGTGGTCAACAACCAATGGGCGATCTCCAGCTTCAGCGGCATCGCTGGGGCCGAGCGCGCGACCTTTGCCCAGCGCGCCATCGGCTATGGCATCGCCGGCCTGCGGGTCGACGGCAATGACGCTCTTGCGGTCTATGCCGCCGTGCGTTGGGCAAGCGAGCGCGCCCGCAGCAATTCCGGCCCGACGCTGATCGAGTTCTTCACCTATCGCGCGGAGGGCCATTCGACTTCGGACGACCCGTCCGGCTACCGTCCGGTCAATGAGGCCAAGGCGTGGCCGCTCGGCGACCCGGTCGAGCGCCTGAAGGCGCATCTGGTCGCCATCGGCGAATGGGATGAAGATCGCCACGCTGCGCTCGCGGCCGAGGCCGACGCCGAGGTGCGCGTCGCGCAAAAGGAAGCCGAAAAGCTCGGCATCCTGCCCGAGCAGGGCAAGGACGACATCGGCAGCATGTTCGAGGACGTCTATGCCGAAATGCCGTGGAACATCGCCGAGCAGCGCGACGCGGCGCTTGCCGAAAATGACAAGAGCGAGAGCCGCTGATGGCGACGCTCAACATGATCCAGGCCTTGAACGACGCCCACAAGGTCGCGATGCGCGCCGACGAAGACGTGGTCGTGTTCGGCGAGGACATCGGCTTTTTCGGCGGCGTCTTCCGCGTCACCGAAGGCCTGCAAAAGGAATTCGGCAAGCAGCGCTGCTTCGATGCCCCGATCAGCGAGGGCGGCATTGTCGCGACGGCGGTCGGAATGGCGGCTTATGGGCTCAAGCCAGTGATCGAAATCCAGTTCGCCGACTATATCTACCCCGGCTACGACCAGATCGTCAGCGAAGTCGCCAAGATGCGCTATCGCACCGCCGGCGAATGGCCGATGCCGATGGTCATCCGCACGCCTTATGGCGGCGGCATTTTCGGCGGCCAGACGCACAGCCAGATCGCCGGAAAGCCTGTTCACGCACATTGCCGGCCTGAAGGTCGTAATCCCGTCGACCCCGCACGACGCCAAGGGCCTGCTGCTCGCGGCCATCGCCGATCCCGATCCGGTGATCTTCTTCGAGCCCAAGCGCATCTACAACGGCCCGTTCGAAGGCTATCACGACCGGCCGGTGACGCCCTGGGCCAAGCATCCGGCGAGCGAAGTGCCCGACGGCCATTATACGGTGCCGCTGGGCAAGGCGGCGGTGGTCCGCGAAGGCGCCGATCTGACCGTGCTGACCTATGGCACGATGGTCCACGTCTCGCTCGCCGCTGTCGAGGCGCAAGGCATCGACGCCGAAGTGATCGACCTGCGCACCTTGGTTCCGCTCGATATCGCGGCGATCGAAGCGTCGGTCGCCAAGACCGGCCGCTGCCTGGTGGTCCACGAAGCGCCGCGCACGTCCGGGTTTGGCGCGGAGCTGGTGAGTCTGGTCCAGGAACGCTGCTTCTATCACCTCGAAGCGCCGGTCGAGCGCGTCACCGGCTGGGACACGCCCTACCCCCACGCCTACGAATGGGCCTATTTCCCCGGGCCGAAGCGGATGAAGAAAGCCCTTGAGAAAGTGATGGCGGAATAGATGGCGCGCTACGAATTCAAGCTGCCCGACATCGGCGAAGGCATCGCCGAGGCCGAGATCGTCACCTGGCACGTCAAGGTCGGCGACGTCATCGGCGAGGACCAGCAGCTTGCCGACATGATGACCGACAAGGCGACGGTCGAGATGGAAAGCCCGGTCGCCGGCAAGGTGGTCGAGCTGGCGGGAGAAGTCGGCGACCAGATCCCGATCGGATCGGTGCTGGTGGTGATCGAGACCGAAGGCGCGGATCGCTCGGCAGAGACTGCGGCGGACAGCGAAGATGAGCGGCCGCTGGCCGATGGCGCGGTCGAGGCAACGCCGGCCATGGCCGAGGAAATCCCGACGGCCGCGGCCGAAGAAACTCCCCGCCCGCTCGCAGCAGGGGAAGAGCCGCGAAGCGGCGAAGGGGCTGGCGTGTCGAAGGCCGAAGCCGCTCCCCGGAAAGAAACAGCCCCAGCCCCGACGCCTCCCTCTAGCGGGAGGGGGGCAAGTGTCCTCGCCTCCCCCGCGGTGCGGCAGCGGGCCCGCGACCTCGGCATCGATCTCGCCGAGGTTAAAACCGCCAGCGACCGCGTCCGCCATTCCGACCTCGACGCTTACTTGCTCTACAATGGCGGCGGCGTTTCGGCGCGCGGATCAGCGCCTCGAGCCGACGAAATCATCAAGGTCGTCGGCCTCAGGCGCAAGATCGCCGAGAATATGCAGGAGGCCAAGCGCCGAATCCCGCATTTCACTCTGGTCGAGGAGTTTGACGTCACCGACCTCGAAGACACGCGGGCGATGATGAACCGCGACCGCGGGTCCAATCCGAAGCTCACCGTGCTGCCGTTCCTGATTACCGCGATGGCCAGGGCGCTGCCCGATTTTCCGATGCTCAACGCGACTTATGACGACGATGCCAATGTCATCACCCGCGTCGGGGCCTTGAACCTGGGCATGGCGACGCAGACCCCAACGGCCTGATGGTCCCGGTCATCCGCGACGCGCAGGCGATGAGCGTGTGGCAGCTGGCCGCGCGAGATCCTGCGGCTCGCCGAGGCGGCGCGCTCGGGCAAGGCGGCGCGCGAGGAATTGAGCGGCTCGTCGATCACCTTGTCGAGCCTCGGGCCGATGGGCGGGATCGCCTCGACCCCGGTGATCAATCGGCCCGAAGTCGCGATCATCGCGGTCAACAAGGTCGAGGAAAAAGTCGTCGTCGTCGACGGCGAGATCGAGGTCCGCAAGCGCATGAACCTGTCATTGAGCTGCGACCACCGGGTGGTCGACGGCTGGGACGCGGCAAGCTTCATGCAGGCGCTCAAAAGCTACATCGAAAACCCGTTGCGCCTGCTGTCGGCCTGACGCCGAGCGACCATGGCTTCCGCACCGCCCGAAATTGCCGAGCTGCTTGATCGCGGCGACGCTTTCGCGCGGAGCGGCGACGACAAAGCGGCGATGGCCTTCTACCAGTCGGCGCTTCGGACCGCCGCCGCCGTCGCGCCAATCGAGCCGCAACTGCGCGAACGCCTGGATGCGGCGCGTCACTTCATCGCGCGCCGCGTCGAGAGCTTCCAGACTGCGCTCGACAAGTCGCTCGACGCGCTCGGGCCGGAAGACAACGCCGCTCGCGCCCGGCTGACCCACGCGCTCGAACTGCTTCGCGGCGCGCGGAGCATCTACCCGCAGCAACCGACCGTCTTTTATTATCCCGACCTCGCGCAGCGGCAGTTTTTCGAGCGCGACGAGTTCGACTGGGTCGCCGAGCTCGAAGCCGCGACCCCGGCGATCCGCGCGGAGCTGTCGGCGCTGCTTAGCGAAGGCGCGGATTTCCGGCCCTATGTCGAGAATGAGTCGAACCGGCCGACCAACGACTTTCACGGCCTCAACGAGAACCGCAACTGGAGCGCGCTCTACCTATGGCGCGACAGCAGGCTGGTCGAGGAAAATGCTGCGCGTTGCCCGCGCACGCTCGAAGCGCTGGCCAAGGTGCCGCTATCGCGCATCGGGCGGCGCACGCCGGCGGCATTATTCTCCCGGCTCGAACCGGGCACGCACATTCCGCCTCACAATGGCATGCTCAATTGCCGGCTGATCTGTCATCTGCCGCTGATCGTGCCGCCCGGCTGCTGGCTTCGCGTCGGCAACGAAACGCGTCAGTGGGAAGAAGGCAAATTGCTGATCTTCGACGACAGCATCGAACATGAAGCAATGAACCCGACCGGCGAGCTGCGCATCATCCTGTTGTTCGACATCTGGCGGCCCGAGCTGACGGAGCCGGAGCGGCAGGGCATCTCGGCGATCTTCGAAGCGATCGACGGCTTCCAAGCTCTGCCGGACGCCTAGCGGCCGAGCAGAGCCATGGCCTGCGCGCTGTAAATGCTCGCCATATGTGCGTGTGGTTCGGCCGCTCGCGGATCGACCGAGCGGACCGCCGCAATCGATTCCTGCTCGGCGCGCCGAAGCAGATATTCGAGCTGTTCGGGCGCGGGGGCGGCATTCTGATCGGTCTGGGGCTGGTTCATATTTCTCTCCACTGAGCGTGGCATCGCACGCGCAAATTGCTGCCGCATGTCTCGCATTTGACGATCGGATGACCGGGCCGCCGAACGGGGTGAAGCGAGTGTCACGCGGCCAGCCGCACGGTTTCGCCGAGCGCCTGCCGAAGTGAGGCATCGCGCTGCTCGGAGCCAAGATTGAGCCCATCGGCGGCGACGAACTCCGGTTCGATGCCGATGAAGTTGAACACGCCCCGCAAATAGCTCTCGAGGTGTTCGAGCGCTGCTGCCGGCGAGCCGGCGTCGTAGATGCCGCCGCGCGCCAAACCGATGATCACCCGCTTGCCGCCCGCAAGGCCTTCGGGTCCGTCGGCGGTGTAGCGAAACGTCCGGCCGGCGACGAGGATACGGTCGAGCCACGCCTTCAACTGCGTCGGCAGCGTGAAATTATACATCGGCGCGCCGATGACGACGGTGTCCGCGGCGAGGAACTCGTCGAGCACTTGCGTGTCGGCGAACGCGTCGAGCGTCAGATGCGGTAACGGGTCGGCGACAAGGTCACGCGTGATTACCGGCACCTGGATCGGACGCGGCCAGGCGATCGAGGATCGAGCGGCTGATCGCCCGGCTGGCGCTGTTGGCGCCGCTGATGCTGCTGTCGATATGCAGGATGGTCACTATTGCCTCCTAAGTATTGATTTGTTACTGAAGGCACCTTAGGTAACCACCACAAGAAACGCCGCAAGAACGCACTTTTTTGTGGCTCGACGAACAAATTTGTGGCCGGGCACATCGCTGTTCCCGTCCACTGGAGAAGATGATGAAAGACCCGAGCAACCCCGTGTGCCGCACGATCAGCACGCTGCTGTCAGCGCATCGGCGACAAATGGACGGTGCTGGTCGTCAGCACGCTTGGCGACGGGCCGCGCCGCTTCAACGAGCTGCGCCGCGAGATCCCGAGCGTGTCGCAGCGGATGCTGACGCTGACCCTGCGCAACCTCGAGCGCGACGGCATCGTCAGCCGCGCGGTGACGCCCTCAGATTCCACCGCGGGTCGATTATGCGCTGACCGATCTCGGCCATTCGCTGCTCGCGCCGGTCAACGCGCTGTCCCAATGGGCGCTGGACAATGTCGAGGCGATCCACGCCGCCCACGCCCGCTTCGACGCCGAGCACGACAAGGCCGAGGCGGCTTAGCATTTTCGCATTCGCGCGAAGCGGCTAGGGCGGCGCGATGCTCAAGCAAGTTACCACCGATATCCCCGCCCTGCGCACGATCGAGGAGCGGCTGCGCTGGCTGTCGGCGTGGACGATCCACCACGCCAACCACGTCCGCGCCAGCGACGACGGGCTGAAGGTCGGCGGGCACCAGGCGATCTGCGCGTCGATGACCGCGATCATGGCCGCGCTCTATTTTCATGCGCTCGGCCCGAACGACCGGGTCGCGGTCAAGCCGCACGCCGGGCCGGTGCTCCACGCGATCCATTATCTGCTCGGCAGCCAGTCGCGCGAGGCGCTCGAGAATTTCCGCGGCTTCGGCGGCGCGCAAAGCTATCCCAGCCGGACCAAGGACCGCATCCCGGTCGATTTCTCGACCGGCTCGGTCGGGCTTGGCGTCGCGATCACCGCTCTTCGCCAGCCTGGTGCAGGATTATCTCAGCGCGCACGGCTGGCTCGAGGAGCGCGACCGCGGGCGGTTCGTCGCGCTGATCGGCGATGCCGAGCTCGACGAGGGCAATATCTACGAAGCGCTGATCGAGGGCGCCAAGCACGACGTCCGCAACTGCTGGTGGATCGTCGACTACAACCGCCAGAGCCTCGACGCGACCAGCGCCGACCGGATGTTCGAGCGCTTCGACGAGATTTTCGCGAGCTGCGGCTGGCGCGTCGTCGAGCTTGCGCCACGGCAAGCGGCTCGACGCGGCGCTGTCCGGAGCATCCCAAGGTCAAAGCCTGGCTCGAAACGCTGCCCAACGACGCCGATGTCGGCGCTCATCTATCAGGGCGGCGCGGCGTGGCGCGCGCGCATCGAAGCCGACCTCGGCAAGGCCGCCGCGCCCTTCCTCAAGGCGCATGACGACGACGCGCTGACGCGCCTGTTGACCGATCTTGGCGGCCATTGCATGGAGACGCTGGTCGAGGCGTTCGACGCCGCGCAGGACGATGTCCCGACCCTGTTCATCGCCTGGACGATCAAGGGCTTCGGGCTGCCGTTCGCCGGCCACAAGGACAATCATTCCGGGCTGATGAACCCGACGCAGATGGCCGCATTGCGCGAGGCGATGGGGATCGCGCGAGGGCGAGGAATGGGAGCCGCTCGAAGGCATCGGCGACAATGCGCGGCCGGGCGTCGAAGCGCTGATCGAGCGCAGCCGGATCGCGCGCGAAAAGCGGGCCCGGTCGTTCGGCTCGATCCCAGTCCCGGCGATCCCCGTGCCGGCCGGCGACGAGCAATCGACCCAGGCCGCGTTCGGCCGGATCCTGCTCGATCTCGCCAAGGCCGGCGGCGACGCTCGCCGACCGCATCGTCACCACCTCGCCCGACGTCACCGTCTCGACCAACCTCGGCGCCTGGGTCAATCAGCGCGGCCTGTTCCGCCGCACCGACGCGCCCGATGTGTTCGCGCAGGCGAAAATCCCGTCGGCGCAGAAATGGGGCGCGACGCACGAGGGCCAGCATGTCGAGCTCGGCATCGCCGAGAACAATCTGTTCCTGATGCTCGCCGCCGCGGGCCTGTCGGGCGACCTGTTCGGCCAGCGGCTGTTGCCGATCGGCACGCTCTACGACCCGTTCATCGCGCGCGGCCTCGATGCGCTCAATTACGCCTGCTACCAGGACGCGCGCTTCCTGCTCGTCGCCACGCCGAGCGGGATCACGCTCGGGCCCGAGGGCGGCGCGCACCAGTCGATCAACCCGCCGCTGATCGCCCTCGGCCAGCCGGGCCTGCGCCATTACGAGCCCGCGTTCGCCGACGAGCTGGCGGCGATGATGGAGGTGGCGTTCCGGCTGATCGACGACCCCGACGGCGAAAGCACCTATCTGCGCCTGTCGACGCGGGCGATCGCGCAGGTAGCGCGCGGCAATGACGACTGGCGCGAGGGCGCGCTCGCCGGCGGCTATTGGCTGCGCGAGCCGGGCGACAGATGCCGAAGCGGCGATCGTCGCCATGGGCGCGGTCATGCCCGAAGCGCTCGCCGCGTGGGAGGAGCTGCAGGCACGACGTGCGCGGGCTCGGCCTGCTCAGCGTGACCTCGCCCGATCTGCTCCACCGCGGCTGGACCGAGGCGCAGAGCGCGCGCTGGAACGGGGAGTCGCGAGCCGAGCCATGTCGAGCGCCTGCTGTCGCGCCTGCCGCGCGGCGCCGGCCTCGTCACCATCGCCGACGCCGCGCCGGCCAGCCTGTCGTGGCTCGGCGGCGTGCTCGGCCAGCGCGTCGCGCCACTCGGCGTCGACCGCTTCGGCCAGACCGGCAGCCTCGCCGAGCTCTATGCCGCCTATCGGCTCGACGGGGCTGCGATGACCGAGGCCGTTGCCGAGCTGTTGCTCCCTGCCTAGGAGACGCGGCATGCCCGGACGATATTTCGACGAATGGCAGGTCGGCGACCGCGTCGCCACGCGCGTCACCCGGACCGTGACCGAAACCGACAATGTGCTGATTTCGGCGCTGACCCATAATCCGCAGCCGATGCACCTCGACCATGAGGCTCGCCGCCGAGTCCGAGTTCGGCAAGCCGCTGGTCAATTCGGTCTACACCTTCGGGCTGATGATCGGGGTCAGCGTCGCCGACACCACGCTGGGCACGCTGGTCGCCAACCTCGGCTACGACGAGCTCGCGCTTCCCCAACCCGGTGTTCGCCGGCGACACCTTGCGCAGCGAAACCGAGTGCACCGCGCTGCGCGAAAGCAAGTCGCGGCCCAATGCCGGCATCGTCACCTGGGCGCACCGCAGCTTCAACCAGCGCGATGAACTGGTGTGCGAATGCACTGCGCACCGCCTTGCTCCTCAAGCGGCCCGAATGAGCGCTCCGCGAAGCTGGCTGTTCGTCCCGGCGGACAGCGAGAAGAAGGTCGCCAAGGCCATCGCCAGCGAGGCCGACGCGATCATCTTCGACCTCGAGGACAGCGTCGCCCCGGCGCAAAAGGCGGCCGCGCGCGACATCCTCAAGGGCCTGCGCGAAACGCAGCGGCGGCCCGGCCTGGTGGGTGCGCATCAATCCGCTCGCGCACCGACCACCATAAAAAGGATCTCGGCGTGTTCGCCTCGGCCGATTTCGAAGGCGTCGTGCTGCCCAAGGCCGAAAGCGGCGCCGACGTCGTCGAGCTGTGCCCACACCACCGGCCACCTCCCGATCCACGCGATCGTCACCGAGACCGCGGCCAGCCTGTTCGGGCTGATGAGCTACCGCGAGCCGAGCTGTCCGCTGGCGGCGATGAGCTGGGGCGCGGAAGATTTGTCGGCGGCGCTCGGCGCCTCGAGCAAATATGATGCCGACGGCAGCCTCGCCTTCACTTACCGCCTGGCCCGTTCGCTGTGCCTCGCCGGGGCCGTCGCGGCGGGCGTCCAGCCGGTCGACGGCGTGTTCGCCGACTTCCGCGACGAGGAAGGCCTGCGCGCCGAAGCCGAGGCGGCGCGGCGCGAGGGCTTCACCGGCAAGCTCGCCATCCACCCGTCGCAAGTCGCGGTGATCAACGCCGCTTTCACCCCGTCCGCCGACGAAATCGCGCACGCCGAAGCCGTCGTCGCCGCGTTCGAGGCCCATCCCGACGCCGGCGTGCTGTCGGTCGATGGAAAAATGGTCGACCGACCCCACTTAAGCCAGGCGATGGCGGTCCTCGCCCGCGCGCGTCCAGCCTAAAGGAACCCGAATGCCGACCAAAGCCATCGGATGGGGCACCGACGCCCCCGACCAGCCGTTGAAGCCGATGCCGTTCGAGCGGCGCGACCTGCGCCCCGACGATGTCGCGATCAAGATCACTTACGCCGGCATCTGCCACAGCGATCTGCACACCTGCCGCAACGACTGGCACGGCACGCAATATCCGGTGATCCCGGGCCATGAGATCGTCGGCACCGTCACCGCCATCGGCAGCGAAGTCACCCGCCACCGCGTCGGCGACACCGTCGCGGTCGGCTGCATGGTCGACAGCTGCATGACCTGCGACCAGTGCCTCGAGGGCTGGGAAGTGTTCTGCCGCCAAGGCTGCGTCCAGACCTACAACAGCCCCGACCGCCACGACGGCAGCATCAGCAAGGGCGGCTACACCGACCATATCGTCGTCCGCGACCATTTCGTGCTGAAGGTGCCCGAAGGCATGGACCCGGCGCTGACCGCGCCCTTGCTGTGCGCCGGAATCACGACCTACTCGCCGCTTCGCCAGTACAACGTCGGCCCGGGCACCAAGATGGCGGTGGTCGGCCTTGGCGGTCTCGGCCACATGGGCGTCAAGCTCGGCGCGGCGATGGGCGCGCATGTGACGATGATCACCACCACGCCCGAAAAAGGCGAGGACGCGCGGCGGCTCGGCGCTCATGACGTCATCGTTTCGACCGACCCCGAGGCGATGGCCGCCGCCGCGACGCGCTTCGACTTCATCCTCAACACCATCCCCGTGCCCCACGAAATCGACGGCTATCTCAACCTGCTCGGCCGGTCGGGACGGATGGTGATCGTCGGCGCGCTGACTCAGATGCCCGGCTTCACCGGTTTCAACATCATCTGGTGGAACCGCGCGGTCGGCGGCTCGGCCATCGGCGGCATTCCCGAAACCCAGGAAATGCTCGATTTTTGCGCCGAGCTCGGCATCTACCCCGATTGCGAAATGATCCGCATGGACGAGGTCAACGACGCCTATGAGCGGCTGCTGCGCAACGATGTCCGCTACCGCTTCGTTATCGACATGGCGACCATGCAACCTGCGGAGTAGCGAAAATGGCTGAGGCGATGCATCCCGTCCCGGCCGATTTTCGAAGCGACCTCGGCCCCGCCGAGCTGGCGGCGCTGCACGAGTTCGAACGCAGCGATCCCGACGCCTTCTGGCTCGAGCAGGCGAAGCGGCTCGACTGGGATCGAAATTCCCGACGCAGGCCGGCGATTAGTCGTTCGACGAAGACGATTTCCACATCCGCTGGTTCGCCGACGGGACGCTCAACCTGTCGGTCAATTGCCTCGACCGCCACCTCGCGACGCGCGGCGAGCGCACCGCGCTGATCTTCGAGGCCGACGAGCCCGGCGAAGGCCGCGCCGTCACCTATCGCGAACTGCACGAAGAGACCTGCCGCTTCGCCAATTTGCTGCGCGATCGCGGGGTCGGGCGCGGCGACCGTGTGATGATCTACATGCCGATGATCCCCGAGGCGGCCGCGGCAATGCTCGCCTGCGCGCGCATCGGCGCGATTCATTCGGTGGTGTTCGGCGGCTTTTCGCCCGACAGCCTCGCCGGCCGCATCGCCGATTGCGACGCCACCTGCGTCATCACCGCCGACGAAGGCCGGCGCGGCGGCAAGCCGATCCCGTTGAAGGCCAATGTCGACGCGGCGCTCGCCAGTCGCGACGTAGCGACGGTGATCGTCGTCACGCGCACCGGCGCGGACGTGCCGATGAAGGACGGCCGCGACATCTCGTGGTCCGAGCTGCGCGACACGCTCGCCAAGACCTGCGTGCCCGAAATCGATGGACGCCGAGGACCCGTTGTTCATCCTCTACACCTCGGGCTCGACCGGAAAACCCAAGGGCGTCGTTCACACGACCGGCGGCTATGCGGTCTGGGCGGCGACGACCTTCGACTGGGTGTTCGGCGCGCGCGACGACGACATCTTCTGGTGCACCGCGGACGTCGGCTGGATCACCGGCCACAGCTATGTCGTCTACGGCCCGCTCGCGATGGGCGCGACCAGCGTGATGTTCGACGGCGTCCCCAATTATCCCGATTACGGCCGCTTCTGGGAGACCGTCGACCGATTGGGCGTGACGATCTTCTACACCGCGCCGACCGCGATCCGCGCGCTGATGCGCGAGGGCGACGCGCCCGTGAAAGCGCACAGCCGCGCCTCGCTGCGACTGCTCGGAACGGTCGGCGAGCCGATCAATCCGGAAGCGTGGGAATGGTATTGGCGGGTCGTCGGCGACGAGCGCGTGCCGATCGTCGACACCTGGTGGCAGACGGAGACCGGCGGCATCCTCATCTCGCCGATTCCCGGAGCGACGGCGATGAAGCCGGGATCGGCGACGCGGCCCCTGCCCGGCGTCCATCCGCTGCTGGTCGATGCCGAGCATCGCGAGCTGCACGGCGCGGCCAGCGGCAACCTCTGCATCTCGCACTCATGGCCCGGCCAGGCGCGCACCCTGTGGGGCGACCATGAACGCTTCTTCCAGACATACTTCACCGCTTATCCGGGGCTCTATTTCACCGGCGACGGCTGCCGCCGCGATGACGACGGATATTATTGGATCACCGGCCGCGTCGACGACGTGATCAACGTATCCGGCCACCGCATCGGCACCGCCGAAGTCGAAAGCGCGCTGGTCGCTCACCCGAAGGTCGCGGAGGCGGCAGTCGTCCCATTCCCGCATGAGATAAAAGGCCAGGCAATCTACGCTTACGTGACGCTCAACGCCGGCGAGGAAGGCGGCGAGGCGCTGCGCAAGGAACTGAACCTGGCAGTGCGCAAGGACATCGGCGCGATCGCCGCTCCGGACAAGATCCACTTCACGCCGGCCTTGCCGAAGACTCGCTCGGGCAAGATCATGCGTCGCATATTGCGCAAGATCGCGGAGGGCGAAACGGGCGGCCTCGGCGACACTTCGACGCTGGCCGATCCGACCGTGGTCGATGCGCTGATCGCCGGGCGTCAATGAAAGCAGCCCTCGCGCTTGCCGCACTTGCCCTCGCCGGCTGCGCCGATCTCGCCGACCTTCCCGCCGACCCGGCTGCGACCCTCGATCCGATTCGTTTCTTCTCCGGCCGCAGCCATGGCGAGGCTCGGCTTAATGTGATTTTCAGCGGCGAACAGCGCGTCCGCGTCGACAGCGTCGGCCACTCCGACGGCAACCACGGCCTCGTCCTGCGGCAGGTCATCCGCGAAGGCACCAAGCCCGCCAGGGCGCGCATCTGGCGCATGCGCCGCGCCGGCCCGAACCGCTTCACCGGCGAGCTGACCGACGCCGCCGGCCCGGTCGAGATCGAAGCGGCCGGCCCGCGCGCGACCATCCGCTACACGATGAAGAATGGCCTCGCCGTGACGCAGCAATTGGCCCTCCAACGCGACCGCTGCACGATCCTCAACCGGCTCGTCGTCAGCCGGTTCGGCGTCCGCCTTGCCCGCCTCGAAGAGGTCATCCGCAAGCTGGACTGACGGGGAACAAATGTCCCCAATGGCCGCCCAGCGAACACGAGCAAAATTCGTCGTTCCCGCGAAAGCGGGGATCGTCACACACACGAGTTTAACAGTGCAAATATCCGCTTGGGTGGAAAGCGGACTTCAGCTTTCCTGGCGGGCGAATGAAATGCCGTTCGTTGTCAAACGGCAGTTAACAAAGTATTATTCGAGTCGGATTTTGCGAAGCGGCGCGAGCCCCATGCGCGCGTAAATCCCTAGATCGTCGGGGGGGTCTTCGATGCGAAAAATCACCACCGCGTGCGCAGCGATCATTCTTGGAATCATGCCATCGCCAACCGTTGCGGCGCCACCGAGCGGCGGCCTGCAATCACCGCAAATATCTTACGTCAAATCCGGCCGCGGATATGCGCTGATTGTCGCCAACGAGGATGGTAGCGGCGTGAAAACCATTCATTCGTCTTCCCGAATGCTGTCGGGCGAACTGGGACCCGACGGGAACATTTACTTTTGGGACGGCGGCCGCTTCAATCGCATGCCAGCGGCCGGTGGCGCTGTTCAAGTGCTGTTCGATACCGATCCCAATCAGTGGATCATAAACCAGTCGGACCTGTCGCCGAGCGGCGCCAGTGTTGCCTGGTTCAACAAGCCTGACAGCACTATTTACCGCTATGACATCGCGACCGGGAGCCAGACGCCGCTGGCGCAGGTCCCCTTCATCCTTAACCTGACGTTCGATTATACCGGAAATTCGATCATCTTTGTCGAGGAAGTCGGTCCGACCGATTACGAGCTCAAGATTGTTTCCGCCGGCGGTGGTCCTACCAGTTCGCTAGGGCTGGTCGGCCGTATTTCAATGATCGACAGCGCACGGCGAGACAACACACTCGCGCTGACGTACAACCCCGCGGGCGCTAGCCCTTATATTGCGCTGTGGAAGCCGGGCATGAGCTCGCCGGTGCGAATTACCGATGGATATAATGCGATGTACCGGTGCGACGACAGCGCGATCCTGTTCACCCGCATGACCAATTCAGGCCCCGCGCTCTATAAACGGTTGTCGAACGGCGCGACCACCATGATCGCCAAGCCGAGCGCAGTTTTTCATAGTTACAAGCCGATCTGCTGAAACGCAGACCGCATGCGGCGGCCCGTGACATTAGCGACTTTAGCGCGAGCTCCCCTCTGCGGCGCTTTTCGCGCTCTGGCCTTTGAGCGGCAATGTCGGGTAAAATCGCCGCATTCGATCGCAAAAAACGGGAAAAACCGGTGGTCACGAAAGTTGCGTTCTTGCGCGAGGAGATAATCTTCAAAAAGACGATCAGTGAACGCACTGAAACGGTTTCGGGACACCGTCCGGCACACCGATGTCCAGGTCGAGGATACCGCAGAGGGCGCCGACTGACCTCTCGCGGGAGCGAGGCATGACGGCCACGCCTGCAGCGAACTAAGCCGGCTCCGCGGCTATGACGTATTGCTGGTGCCGAATTGGGCCATCGCTCTCGATGTGCGCAAGTGCGCGGCCGCGCAGCGCCTCGCCATATGCACTCAGCGAACTCGCGACGGCCTGGTCCGCCAGTCGCTCGAGGCGCGGCCGGCATCGGTCAATCTGACTATTCACGAAATCCGCGTTGTAACCGACCGCCATCTTGCGCGCGGCAATCGGCCGGAAACCCGAGCGCCGAAGCTGGGCTAACACCCATTTGAGAGGGTATTCGCGAAACGGCCGTTTTCCCGAAAGCAGGAAACACGAATCATGGTAGCGGCCGATTTCGCACAGCAACGCGCCGGGCGCGTCCCGCGGCCTCTCGATGACATAAGGATTTACGCCGGTGGCATAGAGCCGCTTCAAGGTTAGCGGGCGAAGACGCGCAAACAGCTCCGTCTGGAAAAAAGGCGCGAAGCCCTCGATGGCGCCAAGCAAGTGATCCGCGAGGACGGTATCGAAATGCTCACCAGCCAATAAATCTGGATCCGCCCAATTACCGATGAGCATCCGATCCTGTGGCCGCTGCCATTCACCCAGGGCAAGATCGACCTGCGCTTTCATGGCGGGCGACCCGGTGACTGCAGTACAGCTGTCCGTGTTCAGGCTCATCAGCCAGCTCAGTGACTGGGGGCCGGTCCCTGCGTCCAATACCCGGCCATAAGATGCAGCCCCGTGCGAGGCTTCAATAAAAGAGAGTAATGGGGATCGTTTCATTTCGGCTATCCGGTGAGACTCTTAGAGTGTTCTGCCTCGGCGCAGATACGACTGATCCCCTGAAATCAGCGCATATAATCCGCTCGCCGATCGGATCCAGCGTGCGACGGAGGAAGGCGTCCGGAACCTACTCACTTGCGGCGCTGGCCGAACTGATCCGGGTCAGAACCTAAATGCGCTGATAGAGGGTAGACGGTGGGGTGCGGCACATGCGCTTGGGCACTGTCGTCTCCTCCCCGCCGATGATCAGCACGTCGGTCACGGTCAGACAAAGCTGCCTGCCAACGCCTATCTTTTCGACCGCCGTAACTGTGGAAGCCCCGGTAACGCCGGGGCGCGAGTCACTGCGCCAGGCAACCGACGCCCCGACACCCTGTCGCTCGGCGAGGTCGGTAACCTGCATCGTCGCGCCAATGGCTTTGACCCGCTCGTCACACTCCAGCAAGTCAATATATCCATCGGCCAAGAAGGCCTGCAGGGGGATAGTCACTGACGTGACAACGGGCACCCCACCCGCCCCCAATAGCCCGCCTATGACGGCGCCACCAATCGCGCCAGCTACCGCCGCGCCCCCGCTCCCCTTTTGACGTGCTGCCGGAGGCGCTTGTTGCTGTTGCTTCCTTGCATAATCGTCGCAGTTGCGGCGCAACGGCGTTGCGGACTTCGCCACGGGAGCAGCGGCGGGCGGTCCGGGATCGGACACCGCGGGATTTCCTTGGGAGACACTCGCCAACAGCATCGACGCGATTAGAAAAAATCCCATCCAATCAACTCCCTTGTCGAGTTCTTACCCGTTTCCGGCGAGAGCGTGAAGACAACCAAAAGTCGCATGCCCAAATAAGCGCGCTGCGTACCCTGCTGCGGTCGATGCCTTCGCCGGCAGCAGCAGCCGCACTTGTCGGCTTCGCCCAAGTCGCTATCGCTTTGCCCGGCGGGAGCGAGGAGACTTCGGTGGCGAGCGAGAGCGGAATCTGGGCAGCGTCAACGCGGCGGCATGACCCGCGTCGTCGTCGCCTCGTCCGCCGGCACGGCGTTCGAATGGTATGATTTCTTCATCTTCGGAAGCCTCGCGCCGGTCATTTCCAAAGTGTTCTTCGCCGGGCTCGACCCGACGCCCGCGCTAATCGCCGCGCTCGCCTTGTTCGCGGTCGGCTTCGCGTTCCGGCCGCTTGGCGCGATCATCTTCGGCGTCGTCGGCGACCGCCTGGGGCGCAAGGGCGCGTTCCTGATCACCGTCAGCCTGATGGGCGGCGCGACCTTCCTCATCGGGCTGCTCCCGACCTACGCCGCCGCCGGCGTGCTCGCGCCGATCCTGCTGATTTTCCTGCGCATCTGCCAGGGCGTCGCACTGGGCGGCGAATATGGCGGCGCGGCGATTTACGTCGCCGAGCACGCCCCCGACAAAAGCCGCGGCGCGGCGACCGGATGGATCCAGTCGTCGGCGTCGATGGGCCTGCTCGCCGCGCTGCTGGTGATCGTCGCCACTCGCACCGCACTGGGCGAGGAAGCTTTCAGCGCGTGGGGCTGGCGGATCCCGTTCTTGGTGTCGGCGATATTGCTGGCCGATTTCCGTCTACATGCGGGTAAAGCTCGCCGAGAGCCCGGCCTTCGCCAAGCTCCAGGCCGAGGACGACGTCTGCAAGGCGCCGCTCAGGGAAGCGTTCGGCAACCGCGACAGCCTGAGGCGCGTGTTCATCGCCTTTTTCGGGATCATGTGCGCCCAGGGCGCGGTCTGGTATTTCACCTTTTTCTACATCCAGGTGTTCCTCGAGAAATCGCTCGGCCTGCCCGGCGCGACCAAGGACCTTTTGCTGATCGTGATGACGGTGATCAGCGCGCCGCTCTACGTTTATTTCGGCTGGCTCAGCGACCGCGTCGGCAGGAAGCCGGTGATGGTCGGCGGAATGCTACTCGCGCTCGCGCTTTATTATCCAGGGTCGTTGTGGATCGCGCAGGCCGCCAACCCCGCACTCGTCGCCGCGCAGCGCTCGACGCCGGTGGTGATCGAGACCGACCCCGCGACCTGCGCGGTCCAGTTCGACCCGGTCGGCACGGCGAAATTCACTACCGCCTGCGACATCGCCAAGAGCATCCTCGTGACCAAGGGCATTTCCTACACCACGCGCGCGTCCGGGGACGGCGCGACGCGCGTGATTGCGGGAAGCCAGTCGGTGCCGGTTGCCGGAGGAGAGAGCATTGGTGCGCCCGAGCTCAAGGCGCTCAAGGCGAGCACCAGCGAAGCAATCGGCGCGGGGCTGCTGGCGGCCGGTTATCCCGCGGGCGCCGACCCCGCGCGCACCAACATGCCAGTTTTGATCCTGATCCTCATCGGCTTCGTCGTCGCCGCAACCGCGCTTTACGGCCCGCAGGCGGCGGCGCTGGTCGAGATGTTCCCGACGCGCGTTCGCTACACCGCGATGAGCCTGCCCTATCATGTCGGCACCGGCTGGGTCGGCGGCTTCCTGCCGGTCACCAGCTTCGCGCTCGTCGCCGTCACCGGCAACATCTATTCGGGGCTGTGGTACGCGGCTGCCTTCACCCTATTGTCGGTCGTCGTCTCGCTGCTGTTTTTGAAGGAAACCGCGGGCAAGCCGCTGCACGAGATTTAGCGCCGGCTTACGGGCACCAGTGAATGTCGATCGCCTGCTCGGCTTCGGCGAGCACGCGGCCGATCGGCAGCTCTCGAGCTTTGCCCGTCGGCGATGGCGCCCTCAAGCAGCTCGCGCTTCTCGGCGCCCTGGACGGTGATCAGGATCGTCCGCGCCGACAATATCGCGGCCCGGGTCAGCGTGACCCGCGGCACCGGCGCGTCGGCGGGCATCGGGTCGGGCATCACGCCGACGGCCCGGCGGGCCTTGGGCGCATCGAGCGCGTTCTGGAAATCGGGGCCGGCGAAGATCGACGCGGTGTGCCCGTCGCTGCCCATACCGAGCCACACCAGGTCCGGCGGCCACGGCAGGTCCTGGAGCCGCGCGTCGGCCGCGTTGCCGGCCTGGTGGTAGTCGTCGAGGGCGGACGCGATCGGCACCACCCGGGCGCCGCGCGGCATGAAGCTTTTTGCGAGCATCCGCGCATTGCTGCGCTCGTCGTCGACTGCGACCAGCCGGTCGTCGGTCGGGATGATCGTCACATCCTTCCATTTGATCGGCCGTTCGGCGAGCTTTGCCAGCGCAACGAGCGGAGTCTTGCCGCCGGGAAGCGCGACCAATGCCGCCGACCGCGCGTCCAATGCGCTGTCGATGATGAAGCCGACGTCGCCGGCCACGGCCTCCGCCATGCCCTCGGGATCGTCATAATCCCACCATTCCGCTTCGATCATTGCTCTTAATCCCCTTGCCGGTATCCAGCATTTGACACCACGGGCTCGCCGCGGGCGTTGAGTGCCGGTCGATAAACGAAGCGGCTGGTGACCAGAGCGCAGGTCATATTGTCAACCTCGGCGTCGCCGCTCGACTGGAAGACTTTGCAATTCGTGACGCGGCCATTGGTGAGCACGGTGAACGTGACGAGCACGCCGGCGCCTCGAGGGAACCGCCGCCGGAGGTGCGGCGGATAGTCGCGCATGGTCAGGCTGGGCGACAGTTTCTGGGCGCGAACCGCGATGCCACCTCCCCCGCCGCCGCCCGGCCCGCTCCCGCCCGCGCCGCTACCGGTGCCCGTGCCTGAGCCGCCGGCACCGGTCCCCGGCCCGCGCACGTCCGACGCGCCCTGGGTTGGCGCGGTTCCCTGCCGCGGCGTCTCGGAGGAAGCGATTTGCGGGACGGGCGGAATCACGACCACCGGCTTGGGCGCGACCACCGGCGTGGCTTCGCTCTTGATGTTCTTGGGTGCCGAGCCGCCTTCCTTTTGCTTGGGCTTGGCTTGCTCGACGCGCTGTTGCGCCGGTGGCGGCGGCGGAGGAGGCGGGGGCGGGACTTCAATGATGTCGAACATGCGAATGGCGCTCTGCGGATCGGGCAGGTCGATGTGGCCGCTGATGTTCAACAAGGCGAACAGCAGGGCGCCGTGGACAGCAAGGACCGCTGCCATGGCACCGCCTTTATCGCGATTCTCGAGCTCGGCCCGGTACATCAGCTTCTCAACGCCGTCGCATACGACCTGTTGCGTGCGTTCGTTTGGATCGCTCGCGGGGTCAGGAGAACCTCTCCGTCACCGGGGTCAATCCCGTTCTGAGACTCGCTACTCGCGTCGAAAAAAACAACAATCGTTAAAAATCCCTTGCCGCCAATAGGTTAAACTGCTCATAGGACAGGACATTCGACTCGATTCGATTTCGCAACATTGGGGGGGGCCCCGGTGAATTTTTTCGTTGATTCCAAGGCGAATTCCGAGCGCTTTTCGCGCCGGGCTGGCGCTCGCCTGCTGATTTGCACGGCGATGATCGGCCTTCCGTGGCCAGCCTTTGCCCAATCCGCCGATCAAGTGCTTCCGCCGACGCGCGAGGAAGTGACCCGGCCGGTGACGCCGCCGCCTCAGGCCAGCGGCCCGCGGCTCGAGGTCGACGGCGGCGTGGAGCGTGCGCCGTGCGCGCTCGACGGGCCTGACTTCCAGGCAATCAGGCTGACGTTGCGCGATGTCCAGTTCGAGGGGCTTCAGGGCCTCACTCCGGCCGATCTCGCCCCTTCCTACTCGCAATATGTCGGGACGGAGCAGCCGATTTCCGTCGTTTGCGAAGTCCGCGACCGAGCCGCGACGATCCTTCGCGAGGCTGGCTATATTGCGGCGGTCCAGGTGCCCGAGCAGCGCATCGCCGACGGCGTCGTGCGCTTCCGCGTGCTGATGGCCAAGCTGACCCAGGTGCGCGTCCGCGGCGACGCATCGGGGGCCGAATCGATCATCGCCGGCTACCTCAACCAATTGACCAAGCAGCCGGTGTTCAACCGCTTCGAGGCCGAGCGCTACCTTTTGCTGGCGAGCGATCTTCCGGGCTATAGCGTCCGGCTCACGCTGCGGCCGGCGGGCACGGTTCCGGGCGAAGTCATCGGCGACGTCGCAGTCCAGCGCATGCCAGTCTATGTAGATAGCAATATCCAGAACGGCGGATCGAAGGCGCTCGGGCGCTGGGGCGGACTGCTTCGGGGCCAGCTCTACGGGCTTACCGGGCTTGGCGACCGAACGACTTTGTCGCTGTTCAGCACGTCCGATTTCCGCGAGCAGCAAACCATCCAGCTTGGCCATGATTTCCATCTTGGGCCGGAAGGGCTGAGCATTGCGGCGACCGGCACCTACGCCTGGGCGCGCCCCTCGATTGAAGGCGATTCAGACGTCAAGGCGCGGACCCTGCTCGGCACGTTGGAAGTCGGCTACCCGCTGATCCGCCGCCAGTCGCGAACGCTGCGCGGTTCGATCGGGCTCGATTATGTCAATCAGGAGGTCGACCTCGACAAGATCGATCTTTCTCGCGACCGTCTGCGGGTTGCCTTCGGCCGCCTCGGCTTCGACGCGCTGAGCACGGATTTCTCGCGCCCGGGACTTTCCTTGGCCGAGCCCTTCTGGCGGATGAGCACTTTCTTGGAGCTGCGCAAGGGTCTGCACATTCTCGGCGCGACCAGGGATTGCGGCCCAACCGGCGCAGCGTGCGTTGGCCCGGGCAAGGTTCCGCCGAGCCGGGTCGAAGGCCAGTCGGACGCGACACTTGTGCGCGGCACCGCGTACGGCGAGATTCGGCCGGTCCCGCTCGTCACTCTGGCGCTTGGCGTGCGCGGCCAATATGCGCGCAAGCCGCTGCTTAGCTTCGAAGAATTCTCGGCTGGAAACTACACTGCGGGACGCGGCTATGACCCGGGCACCCTGATCGGCGATTCGGGCTTCGGCACGCAGGCGGAGATTCGGTTCGGCAGCCGCATTCCGGCCAACGCCACCACGCCTGGCGTCGAATCATATCTGTTCTGGGATCATGCCAAGGTCAGCAACCGCGACCGGCTGTTCGTCCTCGACCAGTCGAACCATCTCGATTCGATCGGTGCCGGCGCCCGCGTGAATTTCAACCGTTTCGCATTGGACGCGTCGCTCGCAGCGCCGCTGACCAGGGTCGGACTGCTCGACCGGCGCCCCGACCCGCGCTTCCTTCTCTCCCTCACGACCCGGCTTTGGCCATGGAGCTACCGATGACCCTTGTTCGTAACGCGTACATCGTCCGCAGCCGCAAGCCGGTTCGCCGCGCGGCACTCGGGACCACCGCTTCGCTGGCGATCGCCGCCGCGCTCCTGAACCCCGCCCCGGCCCAGGCGCAGTTCAGCGGGACCCCGGGGGCGAATTCCGGAGTTCAGGGCGGTCTCGGCACCGACACGATCACGGTTAACAGTTCGACTGCGACGATCGACTGGACGGCCAATTCGGGCAATGACTTCCTGCCCGAGAATACGACCCAAAATTTCACCAGCACGGTTGGTCTAAGCGACTATACGGTGCTCAACCGCGTCATGCCCAATGGCACTGGGCCTATCTACCTCAATGGCACGCTTGTTTCGACGATCGAGGGGACAACGACGACCGGCGGCAACATCTGGTTCTACAGTCCAGGCGGCATTGTCATTGGAGCAGACGCGGTATTCGATGTCGGCGGACTTCTTCTCACCTCGCTGACGATCGCCGACGGATGGAGCTCGGACGCGAACGGCTTTACAGCGAGCTTCTCGAAGCAGACGGGCGACGGCGGAACGATCACCAACAACGCCGCCGGCGTCGGGGGGCTCCTGGCCAGCAATTACATCGCGATCGTCGCACCCAGTGTCGTCCAGGCGGGTGAAATCCGGGTTGGCCAATCGGCCGCGTTGGTCGCTGCCGAGACGCTCACCATGACCATGGACCAGGGGCTGTTCGACATCGCGGTCGCAAATGGCGGCGGCACTGACGATCCCAACGGCATCGTCCACAGCGGTTCGACCACCGGCCCGACCACCGGCAACACAATCTACATGGTCGCCGTGCCGAAAAATTTAGCCATGACCATGCTTATCGGCGGGACGATTGGGTTCGACGCCACTTCGGCGACCCAGCAAAACGGCGAGATCATCCTAAGCGCGGGCTGGGGTACGGATTACGACACCGGCCCGCTAATTTTTCAGACGTTCAGCCCCAGCACCAAGGACGCCAACCTCGATATCGGTCCCGGCACCTACACGTCGAATGTTTACGCCATCGCCACACAGGACGTGTCGGCGATTGCCGACACCGGATCGATCGCTTTTGAAGGCGACGTCATCCTCGACACAGCATACGGCACGGCAATGCTGCTCGCGAGCGGCGGGCACAGTATTACAGTGCGGGATTTCGCCGGGCTTTATGCGGACGGCTTTGAGGACGACGATGGTGATTCGATCGTGGTTGAGGCGAACAGTGGGGGCTCGATCGACATCGGCGGCAATCTCTACGCGGATGCTGGCGTCATCGCTCAAAACGGCGGCGTTGCGCAAGGCGGCGAGATCGACATCATTGCCAACGGCGGGACGATAACCGTCGATGGCGAAATGACGCTGCTTGCCGATGCCAGCTATTACGCTGCGGCGACCACGGATTCCTTTGCCGAAGCTAGTTATGGCGGTTCGATCGACATGGGCGCGACAAACGGCGGAGTCATCAACGCCGGGGGCATGTTCCTGTCGGCCAGCGGCGACGGCCAGGACGCCAGCGGCGGCGCCAGCGCCACCGGCGGCAGTGGCTATGGCGGCTATATCACGGTCAACGCCGACACCGGCGGCGCGATCAATGTCGACGGGAACGTCTGGGCGCAAGCCATGGGCTTTGGCGGCGATATGCTCGGGACGGCTAGTTTTGGCGGGTATGGCGAAGGCGCCTACGTCTCCATGGGCGTCGGCGACGGCACCATTGGCGTTACCGGCAACGTCAATCTTTACGCCGAAGGGTTCGGCGGCACCATCGGCGACGCAGGATCGGGCGGAACGCAAACCGGCGGCAACGGCCGGGGCGGGTATGCGTACCTCCATTCGGACGGCCCCGGCTCGATCACCATCGGCGGTTCGGCGGATGTCGTCGCCAACGGCTTCGGCGGCGGGGCCATCGAAGGCGACCTCGTCCAGACCGGCGGCGACGGCTATGGTGGCTACGCCAGCATCTATGCCGACGACGGCACGATCGACCTCGGTTCGTGGATCTATGTCGCCGCGCGCGGGGTTGGCGGGTCGGCAACGTACGGCTTCGGCGGCGACGGCGGTTACGGCGAGGGCGGCTACGCCTCGATCGAGGCCCGCGCCGATTACATTTTCGAGAGCTTCTGGGTTGCCGGGACGATTACCGGCGGCGACGGGGTCGTTGACGCGAGCGGCACCGGCGGCGCCGGCGGGAACGGCTATGTTGATCTCGAGAATAGCGAGAATAGTATCGCAGCGGGCGCGGGCGGCGAGGGCCGGGGCGGCTTTGAATGCGGCGGCGAATGCGGCGGCGGCGCTTATGTGACAGCCGACGTCAATGGCGCAACGATCGATCTCGGCACCATTCACGCCCTGTCGGAGGGCTTTGGCGGCACCGGCGGCAATGGAGCGGCCGGACAAACTGGCGGAGCTGGCGGGACTGGCACCGGCGGGGATTCTACGGTCGGGCTTGTCGGACCCTTCGACCCAAGCGCGCCAACCGGCAGCATGACTTTCACCGGTCTCGTCGCCCGCGCGCGCGGAATCGGCGGTCAGGGCGGATCGAGCGTCGGCGGAACCGGCGGCGTGGGCGGCGGGGGTGACGGAGGCAACGTCACACTTGACGTTCTCGGCGGTACGCTGACCTCTGGTGATGTCTTCCTGAATGCGAATGGAAACGGCGGGGCCGGGGGTGCTGGAACAACCGGTGGCACCGGTGGCCAAGGCGACGGCGGTTTCATCTCGGTGGAAGTAACCGGATCGCTGGCAGGCGAGAATGTCCTCGCGCAGGCAAACGGCAACGGGGGCATTGGCGGAGCCGGTTCGACCGGCGTCGGCGGCGACGGGGGTGATGGAAACGGCGGCGATACCACAACGACGGTCCTGGGCAGCCTCAGCGCGAATTCTTACCAGACGTTCGGGCGGGCATATGGCGGCAACGGAGGGGTGGGATCGACCGCAGGTTCGGGCGGAGACGCCGTCGGCGGAACTGCCTCGATCGATGTACAGTCCGGCGCCACTGTACAAATCACGGATGAGTTCATCGAGGATACTCCCACGGGGATCTTCCTGGCTAATGCCAGTGCCTTCGCCGGCGCTGGATCTAATGGCGGAAGCGGCACCGGCGGCGTCGCTTCGATCAACATCTCGGGCACCGTGAACACCGCGAGCATCCAGTCGACGGCTGCCGGCTTCGGCGGCGCGGCTTCCAGCGGCTACGGCGGCGATGGCAATGGCGGCGAAGCCTATCTCTACGTCGATGGCTCCCTCACCACCCAAACCGGATTCATGGGTAACGGGGGCCACGGGGGCAATGGCGTCCTCGGCGGCGGGACAGGGACGGCCGGTTCGGTCTCGTTGACGGTCCCGGGCGGGTCGATGACCGTCACCGATGAATTCTACATCGAAACCTTGGCGATCGGCGGCGACGCAACGTCGGGCTCCGGCGGATCGGCTTATGGCGGTTCGGCGACGGTCGATGTCTATGACAACGGCACGCTTACCGGCGGCGGCCTCGTCATTTACGCCGATGCCTCGGGCGGAGACGGGACGGTCGCGGGAAGCGCGCAAGGCGGCCAGATCAACGTGACGTCGGATGCCTACTCGGAGGGCCAGAGCACAGCCATCGACCTGACGGCGCTCGAACTGTCGGCGACGGGCATCCAGGGCGTCGGCGGCGGAACCTCAGAATATTTCCCGTCCGGCGAGGGCGGGGACATCTACCTCACCGCCTCGGGCGCGGTGATCTACGCCGGCGTTGCCGACCTGGATGTTTCGGGCAGCACATCCGGCGGCAATCTGTACATGGAATCGCGCCTTGGCTTTTATGGGCAGCCCGGCAGCCTCGAGTTCGACACGCTCAACGCGAGCGCCAATGGCGGCAGCTCCGGCGGATATATCTCGCTCGTCGTGCGGCCCGGAAGCAGCGCCGGTCTTGGCGTAGCCAACTTGACCGCCCTCGGGTCTGGTGCGGAAGTTTCGATCGTCGCGGGCAGCTCCGAACAAAGCAGCTCGGCCGCGGAATCGAATATCAGTGCGACAAGCCTCACGCTTGTTTCGGACGGCACGATAGACATTCAGACCTTCAATAACGTCGTGATGGTCGACGACTTCGTCGACGCTTTTGCGGCCGATGGAATCAGCCTCGGCAACATCAATGCCGGCGAGGACGTGGACATCGAAACGTTCGGCCTCGCGCTGTTCGAAGGCACGATTAGCGCGCCGACCATCACCGTCACTTCGAACGACATCGAAATCATCGAAGGCGCATTTCTCGGCCAATATGGCGTGACCACCCTGCTGACCTTGAATGCCGTCAACGACGTCGGCGTTTACATCGGCAGCTTCCTCGATCCGACTGAGCAAGGCGCCTACACTTTCAGCGAGGCGGGCGAGCTACAGTCCGAAAGCGTGGTCATCAACGCGTTGAGCACCAACAGCGAGACGCCGGCCCCGAACATCTATGTCGGCGACAATGAGATCGAGGGGACCTCCGGCGGACAAATTGGCGCCGCCGCGGGCTGGGGCACCGCCTCGGTCACACTCAACACGGACAGCTCGATCATCGTCACCGGGTTCGTCGATTATTACAACGCCGCCGCCACCGACGCGCTGACGCTCAACGCCGGCGACAACATCATCATCGACACCGACACCGGCGGCATTGCCATGTACGACTTCGGCCTGTCCGAGGCGGAATTCGCGTCGGGCCAGCTGACGCTCAATGGCGACAACGTCTGGGTCGCCCAGGGAGCAATCATCGACCAGCTCCTAATCGATCCGAACTACGCCGGCCGAGACGCAGCGCTTGCGGCCAACAGCGGGGTCTCTAACCCGCTCGGCTTCGTCATCGCCGGCGGCGTCACCGTCGCGTTCAGCGAGACCTTCCTGGTCCAGAACAGTGGCACAGCCACCGACATGGGCGGAATCACCGTGGGCGAGGGCGGGCTCACCGTCTCAACCACCGGCGAGGCCGCGGGCGACATGTACATCTATGGCCGTCAGGAAAATTCGGACGGCACCGAAGTCACCAACGAGGAGTTTGCCCAGACCGTCGTCGAGCTAGGCGCCGGCAGCACCTTCACGCCCAATTCGGCGGTTAACGAATGCCCGGTATCGACGTGTATGACGACGCCGACGCCAACTCCCACGCCAACGCCAACGCCAACGCCAACGCCAACGCCAACGCCAACACCCACGCCGACGCCAACGCCGACGCCGACGCCGACCCCAACGCCCACGCCGACACCCACGCCGACGCCAACTCCGACTCCGACTCCGACGCCGACGCCGACGCCACCCCGACGCCAACGCCAACGCCGACGCCAACGCCAACGCCAACTCCGACGCCAACTCCACCGGAGCTGGGTGGCGGGGATTCCGTCCTTGGCCCGATCGGTGAGGTCGGCACGCCGGGCAATGAAGCCGGTGGCGGCGATGAGTCCACCGACGCCGAGGAAAGCGACGGGTCCATCGCAACCGAGGAAAGGTGCGTCGGCTCCGAGCGCGAGCAACGCTGCATGACGGCGATAGCCGTTCCCGAGTCGGTCGACGCCCCGGTGACCAGCGGCAGCGATGGATTCGTCGGCGACCCCGACGGCTCGAATTAATTGGAGGCCATTATGCGTATACCCGCCATCATGTTTCTTGGGCTCGCAGCGACCCTGGCGGGCACGGTTCCAGGAGCCGCCGCGCCGCTCAGCGTGCGCGACAGCTTCCGGGTTGGCAGCTCCGGCACGATATTCTGCTCGGCTCAGACAAATTCCACCGATCCGATGCTGACCGGGATGTTCGACAACGGCTATTCCATCACCTGCCGGGATGCCGCGCTCCCGGTCGGCAAGATGTACAAGTTGCGCGACGTTTCGGGAGGCGCGGCCCGGCTGGCCGCGGCGCGGGCGGCGGACGCGGTTTGTGGCGCTCCGGGATCTGAACAGGTCGCCGGGCTTGGACCGGTCGAGACGATCAGCTGCAAGCTCAAGGAAGCCGATGTCAGCTACAAGGTCTACCAGCTGCGCAAGGGACGTCTGTTCTACGCCGTCGAGGGGCTTGCCGGATATGACAGCGCGCTTGTGCTGGCGCTGCGCAGCCTGATTGCCGACCAGCCGGTCAAGGGCGAAATCTCGATCGCGACGACCGGCGTGGGTGATCCGTCGGCCTTCGCTCGCGTGCAGGCCGGGACCATGGACTCGAGCAAGGCCCTGGTCGAGGCGTATCGCCGCAACAACGCCGGAAGCTATGCCGAAGCGGCTGAATTTTTTGCTGCAGTCAGCAAAGGCGGCGACGGAGCACTGAGCCGCACCGAGGCACTCGCCAACGAAGCCCTGCAGAAATCGAACCTCGGACGGTACGCGGAGGCCACGGCATTGTTCGCGCGCGCCGCAGAGCAAATGGGCGAAGACCCGATCGTCGCGCGGCGCCTCCGCAACTACCGCGCCATGCATCTGCTCAATCAGAGCAACAGCAAGGCCGCGCTGGCCGAGCTCGACAAGCCGCTGGCCAAGGTCTCGCCTGCGTTCGAAGATGTCAAAAGCGACGGCCTGAACATCGATGAGGCCACCGCGAACCGTCTCAACGCCGATTCACGCCTGGGCCAGCAGCTCGGCGCCGAGACCGACGAGCTTTCGCCGCAGGAAAAGGCCGAGATCCTCGATGGCCAGGCCATGCAATTGCGCGGCACCGCGCTGCGGCTGGGCGGTGACCGCACGGGCGCCTCCGCTGCCCTGCGCAACGCCGACAGCCGGCTCCAGGCCGTGCGCGGCGGGCGGGTTGCCTCGATCATCTGGATGCGCGCGCAGATATTTGGTGACCTCGCCGCGCTTGCCGAGGAGAGCGGGCAGCCGGCGGAGGCCGATCAGCTGTTCCGCCAGGGCGTTGCGCTGCTCGAGACCAATTATCCGGGGTCGCCGGCATTGCTCAATGCGCAAGCGCGGCTCGCCGGCTATCTCGCCCGCTCGGGCCAGTCCGCTACGGCCGAGGAAATGTTCCGCAATATCGTCCGCTCGCAGTCGGACACGAGCAATCTGCCGCCTTCGTTCGCCAACGTGCTGCGGCCGTATGTCGACTTGCTGCTCAAGCGCCCCAACGATCCCGCGGCGATTGGCGAATTGTGGACTGCCAGCCAGTTAATGGTCCGTCCCGGACTTGCCCAGACCCAGGCAGTGCTTGCCCGCGAGCTAAGCGGCGGCACCGACCAGGCGGCACGTCTGTTCCGGCAGTCGGTCACTCTCGCCAGGCAAGTCGAGCGCAGCCGGATCGAAATCGCACGCCTGGCGGAAATACCAAAGCCAACACCGGAGGAGCAGGTTCGCGCCCGTTCGCTGCGTGCTTCCCTAGATGCGGCGCAAAAGCAGCAGACCGCCACCCAGTCGGCGCTCGGAAGCTTTCCGCGCTACCGCGCCGTATCGAGCGAAGTCATCGGGCTCCCCGAAATGCAAAAAAGCCTGCGCCCGGGCGAGGCATATTACCGGATGATCGTGGTCGGCGACTCCGTCTACGCGGTGCTCGTTACCCAGACCCAGGCCAGCGCAACCAAGCTGGCTCTCAGCGCCAAGCAGCTGGAAGAGAATGTCGACGCCCTGCGCGAGACTATCTCGACCGAGGAAAACGGCCAGCGCGTCACCTATGCGTTCGACGTTGCTTTGTCGCATCAGCTCTACGGCAGCTTGTTCGCGCCGTTCGCGGCCGAGATCGCCAAGGCGACGCATCTAATCGTCGAGCCCGACGGGGGGATGCTCCGTTTGCCGCCCAATCTGCTGGTGATGGATAAGGCTTCGGTCGATAGCTATACCAAGCGCGCGGCGACCAGCGAGGAAGCCGAATTCGATTTCCGCGGCATCAACTGGCTTGGCCGGGAACGCGATATAAGCACCGCTGTCAGTCCGCGTTCGTTCGCGCAGTTGCGCAGCGCGCCACCGTCTTCCGGCCGGAAGGAATATCTCGGGCTTGGCGAGAACACTCCGCCGACCGAGGCTGCGGCCGCAGCGCTGGCTGCGACCAGCGACGACCGCGACTGTATAATGTCGCTGGCCGAGTGGGGCAGGCCGATTTCGGCGCGCGAATTGCGCACTGCCGGACAGATCCTGACATCGTCGGATCCAAGCAGCGTCCAGATCATCACCCAAGATGCGTTCACGGACACCGGTCTCGAAGCGCGGACCGATCTCGATGAATATCGGATCATCCATTTCGCCACCCACGGCGTCGTCACCAAGCGCGCGCCCAAGTGCCCGGCGCAGCCAGCGTTGCTGACGAGCTTCGGCGGCACCGGATCCGATGGCCTGCTGACGTTCCGGGAAATCTTCGATCTCAAGCTCGATGCCGATCTCGTGATCCTCTCGGCTTGCGACACGGCGGGCAAGGCGAGCGCGGCGGCTACTCAATCGGCGGGTCTCGCGACCGGCGGCGATGTCGCGCTCGATGGTCTGGTGCGCGCCTTCGTCGGCGCCGGCAGCCGGCTTGTCATCGCCAGCCATTGGCCGGTGCCCGACACTTATGATGCTACCCAGCGACTAATTACCGGCCTGTTCTCGACCCCGGCCGGGACACCTACGGTGACGGCACTGCGGCAGTCACAGAAAGCGCTGATGGACGACATTAATACGTCACACCCGTTCTACTGGTCTGCGTTCGCCGCGGTCGGCGATGGCGAAATCCCGGTGATCCGCGCCAAGAAGACGCAGATCGCCGAGGCGAAGTAAGGAAGTTCGGCTAGCGCTGTTGCGGCGTAGCGGCGCCGCCGCAACGGCATACGCTTACGCGAGCGGCACGCTTACGCTTGGGTGGCGGCGATGCCTGGCCCTCCGACCGCTCATCGGGCGTACGTATCTCGCTAGACGCAAGAAGCACTTCTGCGGGCCGGTCGGCCGGCTGCTCGGCCGGCCGCGCCACTTCCTGCGCCGGCGCCTTAGTCGGCTCCGCTGCGACTGGCGTGCCAATTGTCGCTGCAAGCGCTACAATCATCCAAGGCCTATGCATGGTCCCGGTCTCCGTCATTGGAGTCGGGAATTAAGGCCGCGCCGCTTTCAAAAACGCTGCCGAGATTGGTTAAGAGCGCGTAACCCAAGATGCGACAGTCGGGGCCCGCGCTGCGACAAACCGCTTTATTGTTACAGTCCAGTAACTTAGCAGCAGAAGTCCGTTTTAGGTTGATTGACTCCGCGTTAACTCCGAGTCAGTTGTCGAAAGTCACATAGTCAAGGGGGCAACCATGACGACGACTACCTCGAATAATCAGCGCAAGATGTTTCTCACCACCGCGGGCGTACTGGCCTTCGGAATTGCGGCTTATGGCCTTGGCCGGGTGTACCCGCCAATGGGCCCGAGCGCGGGCACGATCGCGCCCGCCGACCGCTACGTCGCCAGCCAGGTCAGCGAAAGCGACGTCAGCCTTGGCGATACCGCGGTTCCCGAACTGATGCAGACCGACGCATTCGAGCTGATGACCAAGGACCCGAGCTTCCGCGCGCTTGCCGCCAGCCCGGGCTTCCAGGCGCTAGCGGCCAATCCGCAGGTGATGGCCGCACTAATGGCCAATCCCAAGGCCTTCTCCGCGCTGGCTGCCAATCCCCAGGCGTTCGCCGGGGTTGCGCAAGCCGCGCAGGCCTTGTCGGGGATGTCGAACGAGGCTCGCTCGAACAATGCGCGGGTGCTGTCGGCGGTGTCCGGTCATTCGGCCGCGATGGAGGCACTCGCGGCGCATCCCCAGGCGCTGGCCGGGATTGCCCGCAACGCTTCCGAATTCGCCAATCTCGCATCCAGCGCGAACGCACAGGCGGTGCGTAATTCCTTGTCGAATGCCGCCTCCAACGCACGGCTGGCGAGCAATGCTGCCGCCTTCGCCCGGCTGGCGAGCGACAATGCCGCAATGAACGCGCTTTCGGCCGATCCGCGCGTGTTCAGCGCGCTTGCCGCCAATGCCGCCGCGTTCCAGGCATTGGCCGGCCAGCCGCAAGCGCTCGCCGCTGCCGTCAACAGCGCTGCGGCCGCTGCTCGCAACCTGCGGTCCGCCGGCATCTCGCACCAGGCGCTTGAGGGCATTGCCCGCCATGCCAATGCGTTCAGCGCGCTGTCCGCCCAGCCCAAAGCCCTGCAAGCGGTCTCCGGCCACTCGCAGGCCTTCGCTGCGCTCGCCGCCCACCCGGCGGCAATGGCTGCGATCTTTGCCAATGCGGCGCACTTTGCGCGCTATGCAAACGACCCGTCGGGCTTTGCCAGGTTCGCTTCGTCGGCCGCGAATAATGCGCGCTTCGCCAATAGTGCCAGTGCGTTGAGGCAGCTGGCCCACGACGGCGTGGCGATGAAGGCGCTGAGCGCCGATCCGCGCGTGTTCTCGGCGATCGGCTCCAATGCGGCGGCCTTCGCCGGCCTTGCCAGCAATGCGCGCCTGCTCAACCCACAGGCTATCTCCGCGATCGGACGCAGTGCGTCGGCCTTCTCCAGTTCCGCCAATGCCGCTCAGCTGAGCGGCGCGGCGCGGGCGCTGCAGGCATTCGACGGCCATGCGCTGGCGGCTTCGGCGGCCACCGCGGGCAAGATGGATAACGCGGCGCTGCAGGCGTTCATGGCCAATCCGCAGGCGGCCTCCGCAATGATGGCCAATCCGTCGGCATTTGCCGCCTTGAGCGGCCGTCACGCGGCATTGGCGGGGCTGGCGGGCAATTCAAAGGCCTTCGCGGCGCTTGCCGCGCGACCGAACATGGCGGCGTTGATGGCCAATCCGAATTTCTCGGCCGCGCTTCGCCAGTCCGGCATAGCATCGCAGGCGCGATCGAACTGACACCGCACTTTGGGGGGTAGGGTGTAATGCGTTTGGGGGTTTGCGGGCGCAGGCGCGTGCTATCGGCACTTGCGCTGGCGCTCGCGGCCCCACACGCGGCGCTGGCCCAGCCGCAAGCCAACCAGTCGCCGCCTCCGCCGCCGGCCGACACCACGACTATCGTCGAGGACCCGGATGCGGCCCCCCCTCCTCCCGCGGATCCGCCGCCCGGGGAGCCGGTCCAGCCTGACGCGACCAAGCCCAACGCGCCCGAGCAGACGGGTCCGGAAAGCGTTCCCAAGGACGCCTCGGGGTTCCAGCTTTCGACGCTCGAGACCCGCAACCTGTCGTTGCTCTACCTCGACCCGATGCAGACCTATCTGACGCCCTATCTCGCGCGGTCGTTCGAAAATGCGCTTGCCTTCCACAAGAAGACCTTGCGCTGGGAGCCGTGGGACCGGACAACGGTGCTGCTCAAGGATTTCTCCGATTACGGCAATGCGGCGGCGCTTGGCAGCCCGAGCAACATGGTGCTGTTCGACGTCGCGCCCTTGTCGCTGTCGATGGAGACCTTCTCGCCCGGCGAGCGCTTCTACACGCTGACCAACCACGAGCTGGCGCACGTCGGCATGATCGACGTGTGGAACAAGAAGGACGCGTTCTGGCGCAGGTTCTTGGGCGGCAAGCCGACGCCACTCCAGAAGCACCCGGAATTGATCCTCTACAACTTCCTGACAAGCCCGCGAAACCTGACCCCGCGCTGGTACATGGAAGGCAGTGCGGTGTTCTTCGAAACCTGGATGGCGGGCGGCCTTGGCCGTGCCCAGGGCGCCTATGACGAGATGGTGTTCCGGGCCAAGGTCCGCGACAACGCGCGCTTCTTCTCGCCCCTCGGGCTCGAAAGCGAAGGCACTTCCACCGACTTCCAGGTCGGCGCAAATTCCTACCTCTACGGGACTCGTTTCTTCAATTATCTGGCGCTGACCTACGGCCCCGAGAAGACGGTCGAATGGCTCCGCCGGTCGGAGGACTCCAAGGCCTTTTACGCAAGCCAGTTCAAACATGTGTTCGGGCGACCGCTCGACGACGTCTGGGATGACTGGATCGCGTTCGAGCATCGCTTCCAAACGGCCAATCTCGCCGAGGTCGGCAAATATCCGCTGACCGAAGTTCGCCACCTCAGCCCGCGCGGGCTCGGATCGATGTCGCGCGGCTTTGTCGACGACAAGACCAACAGCCTCGTCGCCGCCTTCCGCTACCCGGGCCGGATCGGTTTCCTCGGGCGGATGGACATGGGCTCGGGCAAGGTCACGCCGCTGACCGACCTCGACGGGATGATGCTCTACAAGGTCACAAGCGTCGCTTTCGACCCCGACAGCCGCACGGCCTTCTACACCAACCAGAATTACGCTTTCCGCGAACTGATGGCGATCGACGTCGATACCGGGGAAGAAGCGCAAGCTGCTGACCGATGCGCGGATCGGCGACCTCGCGCTCAATCGCGCGGACAAGAGCCTGTGGGGAATCCGGCACCAGAATGGGTTCGTCACCCTGGTGCGCATCCCCGCGCCTTATACGAGCTTCAATCAGGTCAAGACCTTCAATTATGGCGAGGTGATTTTCGACCTCGACATGTCGCCCGACGGCGAGCTGATCGCCGCATCGTACGGCGGCGTCGACGGCAAGCAATCGGTCAAGGTGTGGAAGCGCGCCGACCTCGAGGGGGGCAATGCGGGAGAGCCGGTCGCGACGCTCGAGCTGTCACCTTCGATCCCCGAGAATTTCACCTTCACCCCGGACGGCAAGGCGCTGCTCGGCAACAGCTATTACACCGGCGTCTCCAACGTCTTCAAATTCGACATTGCGACGGGCAAATATGAGGTCCTGACCAACGCCTCGACCGGCTTCTTCCGCCCGCAAATGCGTCCCGACGGATCGCTGCTGGTCTATGATTACACCGGCGCTGGCTTCAACCCGTCGATCATCCAGCCGCAGGTGCGCGAGGACCTCGCGGCGGTGCGCTTCCTCGGCACCGAAGTGGTCAAGGCGCATCCCGAGCTCAAGACCTGGGGCACGGGCTCGCCGAACAAGGTCGATCTCGACGCGCTGGTCACCGCGCGCGGTTTTTACCAGCCGGGCAAGCGCATGCGCTTCGACGCCCATTATCCGATCATCTCGGGATATGGCAGCAAGCCCGCGCTCGGCTATTATTTTCACCTCGCCGACCCGCTTCAGTTCCGCCAGTTCAGCGCCTCGGTTGCGATTTCCCCGACCGGCAAGTTCAAGATGGCCGAGCGGCTGCATCTGAACGTCGAATATCAGACGCCCAACTGGAAGCTCAATTACTGGCACAATCTCGCCGACGTCTACGATCTCGCAGGGCCGGTGCTGCGCAGCCGCAAGGGCGATGCGTTCATCGCCAGCTATACGCGGCCGCTGATCTATGACCCGCCGCGACAGCTCGACCTGTTCGGCTCGGCGGCCGCTTATTTCGGGCTGAGCCAGCTGCCGAGCGCGCAGAATATTCTCAGCCCGAGGGACCTGCGCTCGGCGGAAATCGGGCTGCGCTACACCAACACCACCAAGGCGCTGGGCGGGGTCGATCACGAAAAGGGCATCGCCGGGCGCATCGCCGCCGGCGGCGACCAGGCCGAGGGAAAATTCTATCCCAAGCTTTACGGGGGGCTCGACCTCGGTACCGCGCTGCCATGGGGCAACAGCTCGGCGTGGCTCTACGCCCACGCGGGCGCGGTCTCGGGCCAGCGGGCAAGCCCGCTCGCGGCTTATTATTTCGGCAGCTTCCGCAACAATTATGTCGATGACCGGAGCGAGAAACGCTACCGCGAGATGGAGAGCTTCCCGGGCTTCGGGATCGACGAGATCGCCGCGCGGCGTTTCGCCAAGATTACCGGCGAAGTGAACCTCCCCCCGATCCGCTTCGCCGAACTCGGCACTGCGGCCTTGTATATGAGCTACCTTCGCCCGGCGCTGTTCGCGGGCGCGATGGCGACCAGCGCGCCCGATGGCTCAAGCCACCGCTATTATAATGTCGGCGGGCAGCTTGACCTCAATTTCACGATCGCGATGCGCTTGCCGATGATCTTCTCGGTTGGCGCCGCTGCCGGCTTTGCCGACGGCGATTACCGCAAGACCGAATTGCTCGCTTCGCTGAAGATCATGTGATGCTTGAAATCCAGGCCGCGCATTGGGGTCTCGCCCTCGTCCCCGTCCTCGTCATGCTCGGCCTGTTCGTGTGGCTCGACGCCTTCAAGCTGATGAACCTCAGGGAAGTGCTGCTCCTGCTCGGCCTCGGCGGCCTCGGCGCAGCCGCATCCTATCCGGTCAGCGGCGTCTTCCTCGACCAGTTGCCGATCGGCTTCTCGAACTACAGCCGTTTCACGGCGCCGTGGATCGAGGAAGCGATCAAGGGGCTGATCGTGATCGGCCTGTTTCGCTTCAATCGGATTGGATACAAGCTCGACGCGGTCATTTCCGGCTTCGCCATCGGCGCTGGCTTCTCGGTCGTCGAGAACATCATTTATCTGACTCGCTTTCCTGATTACGGCGCCGGCACCTGGCTGGTGCGCGGGCTAGGCACCGCGGTGATGCACGGCACCACGCTGGCCATCCTCGCCGCAACCGCCCATGAATTCGCCGAGCGCGAGAACCGCGAGGCGACCGGCGACTTCCGCTTCAACCTGTTGTGGTTCGTCCCCGGCTATCTCGCAGCCGTCGCAATCCACATGGCGTTCAACCAGTTCCCTGACCGGCCATTGCTGGCGATGATGGGCGTGGCGATACTCGCGCCGGTCGCGCTTATCGGCATCTTCCACTTCGGCACCGCCGAAGCCGAGCGCTGGCTCGCCGCCGACCGCGCACAGCATCAGACAGAACTGCAGGCATTGCGGGCCGGCCGCTGGCCCGACGGGGTCGCACGCGCCAAAGTCGAGGCGCTCGCCGCGCGACTTGGGCCCGAAGCCGAAGCGCGCATCCGCCGCTATTGGGAACTCCAGGCATTCCTCACGCTCGAAGCGGAGGACACGATGATGGAGGAAGCCGCCGGCGACGTCGCCATCGACAAGGCAGAGGTAAAAGCGGCGTTCACCGAGTTGGGCGAGCTTCAGCGCCAACTTGGCCCGAGCGCGCTGACCGCGGTCAAGGCCGCCCTGCCCTTCAGCCGCAATGACCTTTGGGAAATGCGCGAGCTGCGCCAGCGCATTCGCCGGCGCTAGCGCCCTCCCAACATGACGCTGCTACTTCGGTCGCCGGCGAATTCGCCTAGCTCGCGCGTCGCCGAGCCACCTGAGCAAAGGGCGCCAGCGACAAGCGCCGGCGCCCTCTTGGCGAACCGCCAATGAAACGGTCCGTCTGTACTTAGTTCGAGTTTACGTCAGTGTCTGCCGGGGCATCGACGTCAACCGTCGGTACTTCGACTACCCGGTTCTCGGTGCCGACGTTAACGGTCGGACCTTCCACATTATATTCAGGCAGATCGCCGCCGGTCACGTTGACGTCGACGTCCGGCATGTTGCCGTCTTCGGTCTTGTCGACGTTGCAGGCGGCAACGGCGAAGCAGCTCGCCCCAACGAGCAATTTGATCATGGTCTTCATGGGATCTCCCTTAGCGCAAAAACATCGCACCAATCTTGGCGGAACGGCGACTTTTAGCTTCGAACATGGGTTAAGAGAAGAGGGGGCCGCGTCACTTGCTTCCCCGGACAGGGAAGAGAACCCGCAGATAATTGGCGGAGAGGGTGGGATTCGAACCCACGGTAGGCTTGCACCCACGCCGCATTTCGAGTGCGGTGCTTTCGACCACTCAGCCACCTCTCCGCGAGGGTGTGAACCGCGCCGCAGCGCTAGGTCGGATCGCCGGCGCCTCTAGCAGCGAGGCCCGAGCTTGCCTAGATAGGAAGCCCTAGACTGCCGACACAGGAAGCCATGTCCACTTTCAAGCGTTACCCCCCGATGGACCTTTCGATCATCATCCCCGAAGCGCGCTTCGCGATCGGCGAGGTGGTGCGCCACCGCTTGTTCGATTTCCGCGGCGTAATTTTCGACGTCGATCCCGAATTCGCCAATAGCGACGAATGGTATGATGCGATCCCCGAGGCGATCCGTCCGCCCAAGGACCAGCCTTTCTATCATCTGCTCGCTGAAAATGCCGAAAGCGTCTATGTCGCCTACGTCAGCCAGCAGAATCTGGTCGTCGACGAGAGCGACGAGCCGGTCGACCATCCAGCCATCGCCAGCATGTTCGGCAAGCGCGAGGGCAGTCGCTATGAATTGAGGCCCGAACACCGCAATTAGGTTACGCCCGCGCAGCCTGCCGCGGTTGACACCTTCGACCCCCTGCCATAGTCGGCTCGCTTTCTCGCGCGAGACTTGGCGCCAGCGCTGAAGCGCGCGTGGAAAACCGGATTTACAGAGAAGAGACAAGCCAATGTTCGCAGTCGTGCGCACGGGCGGCAAGCAGTATCGCGTTGCCCCTGGAGACAAGATCGTCGTCGAGAAGCTCGACGGCAACGCGGGCGACCGCATCGAGCTGGGCGAGGTTTTGCTCGCCGGCGAAGGGTCGGACCTGAAGTCCACCGACGGACTGAAGGTCGCCGCCGAAATCATCGCCCAGGCCAAGGGCGACAAGGTCACGGTGTTCAAGAAGCGCCGCCGCCACAATTACCGGCGCAAGAAGGGCCATCGCCAGCAGCATACCATCCTGCGAATCGTCGCCATCGGCGATCATAAGGCCGAGAAGAAGGCTGCCCCTGCGAAGGCCTCAGCGCCTGCAGCGGCGCCCGCCGAGACGCCGGCGAAGTCGTCCAAGGCCGCGAAGGTCGAGGAAACTCCGACCGCAAACCCGGCTCCAGACAAGGCCGAAGCGGCCAACCCGCCGACCGAGAAGGTTGTGCCCAAGGCTGCGAAGCCTGCTGCCGCCAAGGCCGACAAACCCGCCAAAGCCCAGTCGACAAAAAATGCTGCGCCTGCTAAGGGCGCCGCCAAGAAGTCTCCGAAAGCGAAGTAATTCAGCATGGCACATAAGAAAGCAGGCGGCTCGTCCCGCAACGGCCGCGACAGTGAGAGCAAGCGCCTCGGCGTAAAGTTGTTCGGCAGCCAAGCGGCTCGCGCGGGCAACATCATCGTGCGTCAACGCGGCACCAAGTGGCACCCGGGCGACAATGTCGGCATCGGCAAGGATCACACCTTGTTCGCGCTGACCGACGGCACCGTTGCGTTCCGCGACGGCAAGCAAGGCCGCAAGTTTGTGCATATTATGCCGGCAAGCGCGCCAAGCGAATAGGAACGGTCGATAAAGGCGCCGTTCCCACAAGGGGGCGGCCCAGCGACCAGATCCACTCGGATCGACGTCACAAGGGAGAAGAGGGAAGCCCCCTCTCCTCCCTTTTTCTTTGTCTTCTCCCGAAATTGTCATCGGCCCCCAGCAAGAGGGCGCCGAAGCTGGAGAAGGCCAATGTTCGCCAGAACGCCAAGATTGTTGCTGCGGCCCGGTTTCCCAGAGGATGCGCCCGCGCTCGCGCTGGCCATCGCCGACCAGTCGATCGCCCGAAACCTGGCGACGGTGCCATGGCCTTACCGCGTGCGCGACGCCGAAGCGTTCCTCGCATGTCCGCGGGACCCCGTCCTGCCCTCCCTGTTGGTGTTCGAGCGCGGCGATGGGCCGCCGCAACTGGTTGGCGCATGCGGCCTCGGCCGACGGCCTTCGGGCGCGGTGGAGCTCGGCTACTGGATCGCCCGCGCCGCGTGGGGCCGCGGCTTCGCGACCGAGGCGGGCACGGCGATGATCGACATTGCGCGGACGCTTCGCCTCGACCGCCTCGAAGGATCGCACTTCGTCGATAATCCGGCGTCCGGCCGCGTTCTCGAGAAGCTCGGCTTCCAGTCGACCGGCCTGATCGCACCGCGGCTGAGCTGCGGGCGTGGGACCGAGGCGCTGTCGCGGCTGATGCGGCTTAGCCTTCGCGACGCCAGCGCGGTTTCGGACGCTCTGGCGGCCTAGGGATCAGGCCGCGCGGCGGACCTTCTTGGCGGGAACTGCGCCTTCTGCCGCGCCATCGTCATAGGCGCGCAGCAACGCGCGGTCGTCGTGGTTCCACGGGTGGAAGCCGGGCAGGAAGAAGCTCGCCCAGGCGCCGGCGATCTTGCGGAACATGCCGGGCGCGATCCACAGATACCACAGCAGGCTGGCCCAGGCCTTCAAGCCGGTAACTCCGTCTTGGCGCATCAATTCGAGCGCGCCGACGCTGCGATCGACGACGAAGTTGCGGGTGATGAACAGCATCACCTTGGCCTTGACCTTCCACCGCTTGAAACGCGGCCAGTCGCGGGTCGCGTGGAGCCAGGTGTCGTAGGCGACGCCTTTATGCTCGATCTCCTCGCAGGCGTGCCAGCGCCACAGCGCCGCCGCTTCAGGGTCCGCGCCGGCGAGGTGGCGGGGGCTGGCGAGGAGCTGATGCGCGAGGATCGCAGTGAAATGCTCGAGCGCCATGGTCGCCGCGAGACTGACGATCGGCGGCTTCGAACCGGTCATCGCAAGGCGCTCGTCGACCCTCTGCTGGAGCTTCGTGAGGTCGTAGCCCGAGTCCGCGGCGCGCCGGTTGAAGGCAAGATGCTCGCGGCTGTGGATCACTTCCTGCGTCGTGAATGCCTTGATTTCCTCAGCCAGCCGCGGCGGCGCGCCGTCGGCAAACTTGCGCACGCTTTCGACGAAGAACGCCTCGCCCGTCGGGAAGGTCGCCGACAGCGCGTTGTAGATTGCTGTCGCCGCATGGCTGCCGCCGTGCCACAGCCGCGCAGGCTCGCTATCGCGGCCGAAGCGGCGGTCGCGCGGGCTTATCTTGAGGTCGGCCGGCGTCGGGGCCACAGTCGCATTGCTCATCGCCCGAAACTGGAGCTAACTTACACTGATGTCAATAGTTCGCGAACGCCTGAGCCCGGAAGCGAGCCGAAGCGCCGCAATCGACGCTGCGCGGCGATTGCTGATCGAACGCGGCCCGCAGGCGGTGACGCTCAAGGCAGTCGCGGCGGAGATCGGTAAAACCCACGCCAATCTGCTCCATCATTTCGGATCGGCGGCGGGATTGCAGGCGGAGCTCGCGCGCGCGATCGCCGAATCCGTCACCGCGCGGATTGGCGAGGCGGTCGAGCGCGCGCGAAGCGGGGAAAGCGACGCCCGCGAGATTGTCGATCAAACCTTTGACGCGTTCGGCGAGCAAGGCGCCGGAGCGCTCGCCGCGTGGATGATCCTGTCGGGCAACCGCGACGCGCTCGACCCGATCCTGACCGCAATCCGCGGCCTCGTAGATCAATTGGCCCAGGGGCATGAGCAACACGGAGTCCCGGAAACCACTTTAAAGCTGGTCCTCGCCGCGCTCGGCGATTCCCTGCTCGGGGAGCCGATCACCGCAGCTCTCGGCCTGGACCGCGACGCCGCTCGCGCCTTCGCCACCGACAGCTTGCGCCGCCGGCTGGAGGCGCATCACCCGCCGCGCTAGGTGGCAATTCGGTCCCGTCCGGCCTAATCGCGGCACAATGCATTTCCTCGACCAGGCCAAGATTTTCGTTCGCTCCGGCGCCGGCGGTCCGGGCGCCGTCAGCTTCCGGCGAGAGAAGTTCATCGAGTTCGGCGGCCCCGACGGCGGCAATGGCGGCAAGGGCGGCGACATCATCTTCGAAGCGGTCGCGGGCCTCAACACGCTGATCGACTTCCGCTACACCCAGCATTTCCGGGCTCCGCGCGGCAAGGGCGGCTCGGGCTCCAACCGCACCGGTGCCGGCGGCGACGACCTAATCGTCAAAGTGCCGATCGGCACGCAGTTGCTCGCCGACGACGAGGATCGCTCGCTGATCGCCGATCTGACCCGCGAGGGGCAGCGCGTGGTGCTGCTCAAGGGCGGGCTCGGCGGCCGCGGCAACGCCAGCTACAAGACCTCGACCAACCGCGCCCCGCGCCAGCATCAGACCGGCGAGCCGGGCGAGGAACTGTGGCTATGGCTGCGTCTCAAATTGCTCGCCGATGTCGGCCTGGTCGGCCTGCCCAACGCGGGCAAATCGACCTTCCTCAATTCGGTCACCAATGCCGATGCCAAGGTCGGCGATTATCCGTTCACCACGCTCCGCCCGCAGCTCGGCGTCGTCCGCCACAAGGGGCGCGAGTTCGTTCTCGCCGACATTCCCGGGCTCATCGAGGGCGCGGCCGAGGGCGCCGGGATCGGAGACCGCTTCCTCGGCCATGTCGAGCGCACCCGCGTGCTGCTCCACCTGGTCGATGCCGCCGCGGATAAGCCGCTCGAAGCGTGGCGGGTCGTTCGCGGAGAGCTCGACGGCTATGGCGCCGGGCTCGCCGACAAGACCGAGATCATCGCCTTGACCAAGGCCGATCTGCTCGACGCAAAACAGCGCGACAAGCTCCTCAAGGCGTTCGCCAAACAGACCAAAGCGACCATCTTTCCGATTTCCGCGCCGCTCGGCGAAGGGCTCGAACCGGTGCTCGACGCGATCATCGAACGGCTTGGCACGGCTCACGCGAAACCGGACGCGAACTCGCCCAGCGAACGGGAATGGTCGCCATTGTGAGCGCGAGAGCCGGATCGTGAAGATCGCGCTGACCGGCGGCACCGGCTTTATCGGCGGCCGGCTGATCGAGATCGCCATTGCTGACGGACACCGGCTGACCGCCCTCACCCGCCGCCCGCAGTCTCCCCGCGAGAGCGTCGAGTGGATCGCGGGAAGCCTCGAGGATCGGCCCGCCGTCGCCAAGCTCGTCGAAGGCGCAGACGTTCTGATCCACCTCGCTGGTGTTCTTAATGCACGCGACGCAGCCGCGTTCGAGGCCGGCAATGTCGACGGCACTTTGGCGATGCTCGCGGCGGCGACCGCCGGCGGGGCGCGACGTTTCGTCCATGTCTCCTCGCTCGCCGCTCGGGAGCCCAGGCTATCGCTGTACGGCGCCTCCAAGGCTCGCTCCGAAGCGCTCGTCGAGACCTCGGGCCTCGACTGGGCGATCGTGCGTCCGCCTGCGGTCTACGGCCCTGGCGACAAGGAGACGCTGGAGCTGTTCAAGATGGCCAAGCTGGGCGTGATCCTGATGCCGCCCGGCGGCCGCCTGTCGCTGATCCATGTCGACGATCTCGTGCGGCTCCTGCTCGCGCTCGCTGAGCCCAAGGCGCCGTCCCAGATCCTGATCGAACCGGATGACGGCCAGCCGGGCGGTTGGACCCACAAGGCGTTTGGCGAAGCGCTTGGCGCCGCTGTCGGCAAACGCCCCCTGATCGTCTCCGCCCCGGCGCCCCTGCTCCGCCTGGCCGCGCGCGCCGACCGGCTGGTGCGCGGCGACGCCGCCAAGCTGACGCCCGACCGCGCGGCCTATTTTTCGCACCGCGACTGGACGGTCAACGCCTCTCGAGGCTGCCCGCCGGCCCTGTGGCGCCCGGTCGTCGCCACCCGCCAGGGCCTCGCCCAGACCGCAGCCTGGTACCGCGCTCAGGGCTGGCTCTAGGCCCGCGCGAGTGTCCGCTTTCGACGCGAAGCGGACAGAGGCTGTTACTCGACTGCTTCGCGGATCTTTGGCTCCATGTCCGGGGTCAATACCGCCGAACGTGCGGGTAGCGGCTTGTTCGCCCGCTCGCCGTGCCGGTCAATATCCTGCAGCAGCAGCTTCATCTCCGCTATCTCTCTGACTTGGCTCTCGATGATCTTGTCTGCGAGCTTCCTCACGCGTGGATCGCTGATCTCCGCCTTGCGCGAGTTGTTGATGGCGATCGAATGGTGAGGGATCATCGACTTCATGAAGGCGCTATCGTCGATCAGCGTCTGGCTGCGGTTGAGCGCCAGCAGGATGACTGCGAAAAGCAGCCCGCCCGCCAAGACGGCAATCTTCGCCGCCTGCGGCTGATACATTTTCCACATGAAGGCGAGCATCAGTGCCGACATAACTCCGCCCATGATCAAGGCGGCGAGGAGTTGGTTCAGGCTGAAAAGCGCGTGGTCGGGGCTGTAGACCAGCTGGTACATCAGGAAGAACATGATCACGACCGACGCCGCGATCATTGCGGCAAAGCGGCCCCAGCTCATCTTCATGCCTTGTTTTGACGGTTCCACGGCCTCGCCTCCAGTTGCTTCTCTCCAAAAGGAGACAACCGGCCTTGCCGGCGCGGGTTCAATCTTTCTTGTCGGCGTCCGCTTCTCACCCTTGCGATTTTAGACTCCGGCACCGCGCGCGGCCCGCGTCCTGCCGCTTTTGCGCCCCATTGCGTTGCGAAAGGACAGGCTGCCGCATAGGGACCAGCCATGAGTGACCGCGACCAGGCCTACGACCGAATCAAGCAGCTGATCGAGCCCTTCAACAAGAAGGGCGTCGCCGTGACCGAGGGAACGCGCTTCGCCCAGGACCTCGAGTGGGACAGCCTCACGGTGCTCGATTTCGTCGCGACGATCGAGGACGAGTTCGATGTTCTCATCTCGATGAACATGCAGGCCGAGATCGAGACCGTCGGTCAATTGGCCGATGCGCTCGTCAAGCTCCAAGCCAAGCAGTGAGCGACCTTTTTTCGAAGTTCGACCCGCTCATCCAGGAGCGCGAGGCACTTCTCGAAACGGGGGTCACCGACCCTTTCAACCTGACAATGGAGCGGGTCGAGAGCCCCACGGTGGCGATCTGCAACGGCAAGCGCACGATCCTGCTCGGCACCTATAATTACATGGGCATGACCTTCGACCCCGACGTCGTCGCCGCGGGCAAGAAGGCGCTCGATGAGTTCGGCTCCGGAACCACCGGCAGCCGGGTGCTCAACGGCACCTATCAGGGCCACCGCGAGTGCGAGGCGGCGCTGCGCGATTTCTACCAGATGGACCACGCGATGGTCTTTTCGACCGGTTACCAGGCCAATCTCGGGATCATTTCTACGCTTGCCGGCAAAGACGATTACATCATCCTCGACATCGACAGCCACGCCTCGATCTACGACGGCTGCGCGCTCGGCAACGCGCAGATCGTGCCGTTCCGCCACAATGACATCGAGTCGATGGAAAAGCGGCTCAAGCGCGTGCCTGCGGGCGCCGGCAAGCTGGTCGTCCTCGAAGGCGTCTATTCGATGCTCGGCGATGTCGCGCCATTGAAGGAGATGGTCGCGGTGGCCAAGGCCAATGGCGCGATGGTGCTGGTCGACGAAGCCCATTCGATGGGCTTCATCGGGGAAAACGGCCGCGGCGTCGCCGAAGCCCAAGGCGTGATCGAAGACGTCGACTTCATCATCGGCACCTTTTCGAAATCGGTCGGGACGGTCGGCGGCTTTTGCGTCTCCAACCATCCGAAGTTCGAGATCCTGCGGCTTGTGTGCCGGCCCTATGTGTTTACCGCGTCGCTCCCGCCGTCGGTGGTGGCGACCGCGGCGACTTCGATCCGCAAGCTCAAGGACGCTGGCGGCAAGCGCGCGCATTTGTGGGAAAATTCGAAGCGGCTCCATGCCGGCCTCAAGCAGCTCGGCTTCACGCTCGGCACGCCGGAGCCGCAATCGGCGATCATCGCGGTGATCATGCCCGACCTGCCGACCGGGGCGGCGATGTGGGAAGCGCTTTTGAACGAGGGGCTTTATGTGAACCTCGCTCGGCCGCCGGCAACACCCGCGGGAATGACGCTTCTACGCTGCTCGCTATGCTCGGAGCATTCGGCCGATCAGGTGGGCGAAATCCTTGGGATGTTTGCAGCGGCAGGACGTGCAACCGGCTGTACCAACTGAGCCAGCAGCGGGAACCTTTGGCTTTCGCCCGAGTGTCGCGGGGACTACACTGACGCAATGATGCGGGAGGAAGACGAACAGCGCTTCGACTGGCGCCGCGGAGGGGCCGCAGCCGCCGGGCTGATCGCCATGCTCGTCCTGTTGGGGCTAGTCGCGCTGGTCGCGATTACCAATGGCGAACGCGACCGCGCCCTGACCGCCGAGCGCCACTCCTACGACGTGGCGCTGGTCGTCCGTAACGTCAGCAGCAATATCTCGCGGGCAGAGGCTGCTCTCGGCCGCTTCGTGCTCGACGAGCAGGCCGCCACCGGAGCTATCTATTCGAACGACTGGGAACTGGCCGGATTTCAGATCCGGCAGCTGGCCAAGTTGAGCCGCCGCAACCCGGAACAGCTCAAGCGGGTCGAGGAGCTGCAAAGACTCTATCGCGCCAGAGGCGAAGAGCTGTCGCTTGCGGCGCGGGCTGCGCTGGCCGGTCAGGATCAGAGCGGGATCAGCTATTTCTATGCGGCGGGCCGCTCCGACACGCTGAAACAGCTCGACGCCAAGCTGAACGAGATCATCGCCAGCGAGCGACAGGCGCTGCGCGAACGGATCGAGCAGAGCCAATTGTTTTCGGCCCAGGCCGAACGCGCGACTGATTATCTGCGCTGGCTTGGGGTGCTCGTCGGGATTGGCGCCATCGTCCTAGGCGTAGTCGCAGTCCAGGCGCTTCGTCAGAATGCCGCTGCTCGACGGCAGGCCGACATGGAGTCCGAGCGCGCCGAAGTGCTCGAGCTGGCGGTCCGCGAACGCACCCATGAGTTGTGGGAGGCGAACCAGGCGCTCAAGGCAGAGGCGGCCGAGCGCGAGGCGACCGAAGCGCAGCTTCGCCAAGTCCAGAAGATGGAAGCAGTGGGCCAGCTCACCGGCGGCATCGCGCATGACTTCAACAATATGCTCGCCGTCGTGGTCGGCGGCATCGACCTTGCGCTGCGGCGCCTCAACGGCCCCCGGCGCGAAGTCATGATGCACCTCAACAATGCGATGGAAGGCGCGACCCGCGCTGCGGCGCTGACCCGGCGCCTGCTGTCCTTCGCCCGGTCGGAGCCGCTGCTTCCCGAGCGCGTCGACAGCAAGGGACTGATCGCCGGAATGTCCGACTTGCTCGACCGCACGTTGGGCGAGCGGGTGCGCGTCGAGGTCGACCTCGCGCCCGACAGCTGGCCGAGCTATGCCGACCCGCATCAGCTTGAAAATGCGATCCTGAACCTCGCCGTCAACGCGCGTGACGCGATGGACGGTCAGGGACTGTTGACCATCAGCACGCGCAATGTTCGGCTGAGCGCCAATGAGGTCGGCGACGTGCGGCCGGGCGATTATGTGCAGATCAGCGTCTCGGACACCGGCTGCGGAATGACGCCCGAAGTGCTCGAGCGCGCGTTCGAGCCCTTCTTCACCACCAAGCCCGTCGGCAAGGGCACCGGCCTCGGGCTCAGCCAGATATTTGGCTTCGCGCACCAATCGGGCGGCGAAGTCGGCATCGAGAGCAAGGTCGGCGAGGGCACCACCGTGTCGATCTATCTGCCGCGGACCGAGGCTGCCGCCGCTGCAGCGGTCAAGCTTCACCCGGTCAGCAGCCAGCGGAGCGAGGCCGAAGCCCATGTGCCCGGCGCGCAAATCCTGCTCGTCGAGGATGACCCGCGCGTTCGCACCGCGACGGTTGGAGCGCTCGAGGACCTCGATTATGAGCCGGTGTCATGCTCCAGCGGCGCCGAAGCCATCGAATTGTTTAAAACGCGGCCGTTCGACCTGGTGATCAGCGACGTGATCATGCCCGAGATGACCGGACCCGAGCTAATCCGCCATTTGAAGGAAACACAGGACCGCGACTTCGCGGTGCTGTTCGTCACGGGCTACGTCGGCGACGGCGAAGGCGACGATTTGCGCAGCCATGAGTTGCTGCGCAAGCCGTTCACGGTCGGCGCTCTGGCTACCGCTGTCGCGGCTGCCCTCGCCCGCCCGGCCGAGCCACAACGCCCGCGCCGGAGAGCCGCCGAGGGCTGACTAGCGGATCGCGCCCGACCGGATCAGGCGCGGAAGCAGCGTGATCGCGGCGAGCAGGGGATGGCGCCGTTGCCACGGCTTGAGTTTGAACTTGGTGCCCGCGTGGCGGTTAATCTTCCACGCGATGTAATCCGCTCCGCCGGCAAAGGTCAGGCTCGCCTTCGCCAGGCGGGCGACCGACAGCGCCTTGCCTTCGAGGCGCCGCCGGGCCCATCCGCCCGGGCGCGCGCCTAGCCGCTTCGCCGCGGCCGTCGCTGGACCGGAAAATCGCCTGTAGCGCTCAGGATCGAGGTCGACGACCGAGGCGGCGCGGCCCTTTCGCTCGGCGCGAAGTTCGGCCGAATAGGTCAGCGCGAACGCGCGGCGCCAACGGTCCAGGGGCTCCTCGCCCGGCACTTCGCCGGCCGCTGCAAGGAGGGTCGGCGCAGCAAGGCTGACCGCCGCAACAACCCGCTTGCGCGCCGCTTCGTCCGCCACCCATGCGAGCCGCGCCGGCTGGGCAAAACGCGCCCAAACGGAGACATTGCGCGTTTCCGGGCGAATGAGACGATCGAAATCGGCTTCGCTGAGCACCGCGTATTTCGCGGTCAGCCCGCTATCTTCGACATAGAAGACATTGGGCGGGATCAACCGGTTCGCCGCCGCCAGCCAGCGCTTGCGGTAAGCGTGGCGGTAATCGGCAACGATGAGATAGAAATCGAGCATCAGCCCGTCGAGCTTCGCTTCGCGCAGGCAGGAGCCGTAGAACAGCACCGCCCGCGACGCGTCGCCATGCCTGGCCGCGATTGAAGATGCTAGCGCGCTGACTTTGGGATCGACCGAAAGCGCCAGCTCGGCGGCGACCAGCGCACTGAGGCTCGTCATTGGCCCTGGATCAGGCGGCCAGCTTGACGAACGACAAAGGCTGGGCGCGGTTGAGGACGACGCCGTCGCCGGCGTTGACGTGGAACGTCTCGCCATCGAGGATCACGCTGGTCGCATCGCCCTCGATACGGATTTCGTCCGCGCTCTGGACGTGGACGCCGCTGAATTTGGTCGTGCCGAGCCACCCTCCGATGCCGGCGAACAGCCCGCGCAGCAGCGATCCGATGCTGCCTTCGATCGCGACGAGCTTGAGACGTCCGTCCGAACCGCCTGGAAGGCGGCTCGACAGCAGGAACTTCTCCAACGTCGTCACCGCAAGCAGGGCGAACTTGCCGGTCAATTGGCCGCCGCTGAGAAGCATCACCTTCAGTGGAGTCGGCGCCGGCGGCAAGAAGCTGACGCGCAGGCCGAGGGACTGGCGCACCAGCACCGCCAGCGCTGTCAGCACATGGCTAAGCCCATTGGGCAGGCCAAGAGGATAAATCTTCGTGCGGCAGTACAGCATGGTATCGGCAAGCCCGGCGCCGCCGAGGAACATGCCGATCACCGGCTGCGCATCGCCGGTGTCGCGGCGCAGCGCGATCAGCTCGCGTGCGACGGTGTGCGGCGCAAGGTCGGAGCGCGCCATCTCGATCAGCTGCTCGAGAGTGGCGATCGGGTCGCCGCGCGCTCCCAGGTCGAGCGCGATCAAATTGGTCTTGCCGCTCGGAAGCACCGCGACCGGCGGCGGCCCGTCGACGAAATGGCCGCCGTTATAGAGCTCAGTCAGCGCGGCCTGGACGGTCCCGTCCCCGCCGTTGATCGCCAGCACCTTGGGCCGGACCCGGGCGATGATCCGCATCGCCTCGCCAATCTGGTGGGCGTGCTCGACCTCATAATGGAAGACGTCGGGATGGTCGGCGCAATATTCGCGGATGCGCGGCAGCTGGGCGAGGTTGCCGGTTGATTTGGGGTTCGACAGCAAGGCAATGCGCGGCCGCTGGGCGGGGCGGCTGGCCACGCCGAGATCGGCCGCCGCAACGGGCGCCGCCACTGGTTCAACGATGGCCGTCAATTTCGACATGAATTCACCGGTTGGTCCGCTATAGCTCTACCCGGGCGGGGTCCCGCCTCGCGGCGCGCACCCGTCCACTGCGCAATGTCGGCTGCCTTTGCGGCCAAATGATGGTGGTGGGACGACCAAATTGCCCAGATTGGCGCTAATCGACACTTATCTCGCGCGGACGATCGCGGTGCCGCTGGTCGGATCGCTGATCCTCGCCGCGATGCTGCTCGTGCTCGATAAGATGCTCCGGCTGTTCCAATATGTGGTCGAAGCCGGTGGCCCGGTCAGCATCGTGTGGCGGATGCTCGCCAATCTTCTCCCCGAATATCTCGCTCTCGGCATCCCCATCGGGCTGATGCTCGGGATCCTGCTTGCCTTTCGCCGCCTTGCTTTGTCCTCCGAGTTGGATGCGCTGCGCGGAATCGGCGTCGGCTATGGCCGCCTCCTCCGCGTCCCGTTCATGTTCGCCATTCCGCTCGCCGGGCTCAACCTGTTCATCGTCGGCTATCTCGAGCCCTACACCCACTACCGCTACGAAGGGCTGCGCTTCGACTTGAAGTCAGGCGCGCTCGGCGCGGCGCTGAAAGTCGGCGAGTTCAACCGCCTGGGCCGAAGGCTGACCTTGCGCATCGACCGTAGCGAGCAGGAAGGCACGCAGCTCCACGGCATTTTCGTCCAGATGGAGGACGGCAAGGGGATGTCGGTCGCTGCGACCGCCGAGCATGGCAAGTTCCTCTCGACCGACGATCCCGACACTATCCTGTTCCGCCTGACAAAGGGCCGCCTGATCCAGGATAGCCCGAAATTCACGGCACCGCGGACGCTCGCCTTCGACAGCTACGACCTGCCGGTCAGCCTGCCGGTCATCGACCAGTTCCGGCGCCGTGGCGGGACTGAGTCCGACGAGCTTTACCTGCATGAGCTATGGCGCATTGGCTATGGCGGCGGCGCGCGCGACACCCACCAATTGCTCGAGGCTCAAGCCAAGCTGAACTTTCGCCTGGTCGAGGTGGTGATGATGCTGATGCTCCCGCTGCTTGCCGTGGCGCTGGCGGTGCCGCCCAAGCGCAGCGCTTCGGCGCTCGGCATCTTCCTCGGGATCCTGATCGTCGTCGCCTATCACAAGGTCAACCAATATGGCGAGCAGGCGGGCGCGCAGGGACGGCTCGATCCGCTGCTCGCCTTATGGGTGCCGCTGATCGTGCTCAGCGCAGCCATCGGCTGGATGTATCATGTGCTCGCCCACAAGCCGGGCGGCCAGCCGATCGGAGCCCTCGACCGCGCGGCAACCAAGATTGCGCGCTTCGTCCGGCGGCTGATGCCCGCGGCCCGCAACGCATGATCAACCTCGACTTCATGCCGTCGCGCCGGCTCGCATTTTACATGATCCGGCTGTTCCTCACGCGCAGCCTCGCGGTGCTGGTCGCGCTTATCCTCATTTTGATGACTCTCGACCTGCTCGGGGAATCGGGCAAGATTCTCGCGGTCCCGGGCAATGGCGACCCCGAGCTGTGGAACTACGCCGCGCTTCGTCTGCCGATACTAATCTCGCGATTCCTGCCCTTCGCGGTTCTGCTCGGGACACTGATCGCGTTCGTCGGCCTCAATCAGCATAGCGAGGTGGTGGCAATGAAGGCCGCGGGCCTTTCGGCGCACCAGATCCTCGCTCCCCTGATCATCGCCAGCCTGGGCATCGCCGCGGCGCTGTTCGCGTTCAACGAAACCGTCGTCGTCAAGGCCGGCCGGACGGTTACTGCATGGTCGGACAATGATTACCGCCCGATCCCGCCGGACAGCAGAATGCTCAGCAACGTCTGGATTCTGGATGGCGAGGATTTGGTCCGCGCCGGCCTCGTGATCGGGCGGGCGCCGGCAATCCGCGCCGAACGTCTGCTGATCTACGACCGCAACAATAATGTGCTCCAGCGGGTCATCTCGGCGGAACGCGGGACGCCGCGGCCGGGCGGTGGCTGGCGCTTGGAAGGCGTGCGCATCTACGACGCCAACATGAATGTCGCGCGCCGTTTGCCGCAGCTCGACGCGCTCGCCGGCGTTACCGCCAGCGAGCTCACGCTGGCCAAAGTCGATCCGACTCAGCTCAATTATGCGACGCTCAAGCAGCGCATCGCCCAGCTGGAGGATGCGGGCCGTCCGACAGACGAAGCCCGCGCCGGCCTCGCGCACAAAATCTCTGGCCCGCTGTCGACGCTGCTGATGCCACTGCTTGCGGCGGTCGCCGCTTTCGGCCTCGCCCGCTCGGGCCAGGTGCTGATGCGCGCCGCGCTCGGCATGGCGCTCGGCTTCGCCTATTTCGTCGCCGACAACTTCAGTCTCGCGATGGGTAACGCCGGCGCCTATCCGCCGATGGTCGCAGCGTGGGCGCCGTTCGTTCTCTTCCTGCTGATTGGCGAGACGGTCCTGGTCAGGACGGAAGAGTAATCAGTCGCCCTTGTCGCCCTGATTGCGCGGCTTCTTGTTCTCGGCTTTCTGCCTCTGGTCGGCGCTCAGCGAACGGCCGACGTCGTCGCTTTCCTTGAACTTTCCTTCCTTGTCCCGGCGGACGAAGCGCTTGTCGGTGCCGGTATCGATCAGTTCGCGTTCGCTCATCATGTCCTCCTTCGAGCTCGAAGACAGAATCCTTGGGCGGCAAAAGATGTTCCCGGCCGGAGCGCGATTCGTTACTTCGCCGCCTCGGCGACAACCCGCCGCACGACGTTTGCCGGGATTGCGAACCCGATCCCGACATTGCCCTGGTTGGGGCTGATCAAGGCGGAGTTGATGCCCACGATCTCGCCCCTGGTGTTGATCAGGGGCCCGCCCGAATTGCCCGGGTTGATCGGCGCGTCCGTCTGAATGAAGCGCCGCGGATCGCCCTCCGCCAGTCCCCGATCCGTGGCGCTGACGATACCCGCGGTCACCGTCTGGCCAAGTCCGAACGGGTTGCCGATCGCCACCACTTGGTCGCCGACGTGGAGGGATGAGCTGTTGCCCAGCGGGAGCGCCGGCAGATTCGCGCCGCGGATTCGAAGCACTGCGAGATCGAGATTGGGAGCTACGGCGACAGGCTCGGCCGCGAGCCGACGACCGTCCTTCAGGCCGACTTCGACAGCCGTTGCCTTCTGGACAACGTGGAAATTCGTCACGACCAAGCCACGCTTGGCGTCGACGATCACGCCCGATCCAGCCGAAATCGTCGGCTGCAGCGCCGATTCCGGAACGCCCATATATCGCCTGTAGAATGGGTCCTGAAGTAGCGGGTTCTGCAACAAGGGCGATGGCTGAAGCACAGCGATATTGACGACCGCCGGCGCTGTTCGCCGGACGAGTGCGGGGAGGGCGAAAACTTGCGGTTGCCCTAGGCTTGCGCTGCCAACCGCCCGCTCCGCAACGCCCCCACCGATTGGGATGAGCCGCGCGATGACGCCGCCGGCGAGTGCCGACAGGAATATAGCCAGCAACAATCCGATCCGGCGCGAGGCGGTGGAGACGGTTCTCGGCGGGGCAAGCATGCATCCGGAAAGCAGCAGGGGGCGATACGTTCCTTGGGCCTGGCCTTGCGGGCGCAGTCAGCTTGCGTAAACCTGCGGATATTAAGAGACTGCCATCTTCTTCAACTCGACGGGATCTCATCATGCGCCGACGCAAATTGACCCTCGCGCTTGCACCGCTCGCGCTTCTCGCATGCGCCGGCAATGCCGTCGCGGCGACGCTGGCGGTGACCAAGACCGCAACCTGCGGCTGCTGCGCCAAATGGGTCGAGCATATGAAAAAGGCCGGCTTCACCGTGACCGTGCGCAACGTCGACAACGTCAGCCCGACCGCGCATCGCCTGGCGGTCCCCGACGCGCTGCGTTCGTGCCACACTTCCGAGATCGAGGGCTATGCGATCGAGGGTCACGTGCCGGTGGCCGACATTAAGCGCCTGCTCAAGGAGCGCCCCAAGGCGGCCGGAATTGCGGTCGCCGGAATGGTCATGGGCACGCCTAGGATGGAGCATGGCGACCACAAGGAGGCGTTCCAGACCATCCTGTTCGACAAGGACGGCAACACGCGGGTCTTCGCCACACATAATTAGGGCTTAACGTCCGCTCCGGCGCGGAGCGGACGTTAGCCGTTCTCAGTGTCAGGTGCGGCGGGCGTCGGTGTCCCGATGCATGAAGCCGAAATAGGCGGCGGGAAGCGCCAGCGCGACGTGCAGCCAGACGTCGTTCCCGTGCAGCGGGACCAAACCGAAGGTCGTATCGAGACCCGGGACCAGCCCCATGACGACGAACAGAGCGTAAATGATCGCCACTGCCTTCGCGTAGGTTTTCGCCGAATCCCAGTTGCGCGCGGCGACCAGTCCCCAAATGCCGAAGGCAAGATGCACCAGCGTGTGCAGGAGGTTGACGGGAAAGATGCCCAGCGCGCGCCCGTGCATTGCATCCATGGCGAGGTCGGGGTCGCCGCTGGCCGGCGGCTGCAGCAATCCCGGGATCAATCCGGTCGCGGCAAGCCCCAGGAAAACGATGCCCCAGATCATTGCGAATGTACGAGTATTCATGGCTTCCTCCTCAAACGGCGCGTTTTTCCGAGAACACGCTCATGTGATTGCTGGGCCGAATGCCCTTAAAGCCAGCCAAAAACGGATTAATCATCAAAAAGTTACAGGCTGCGCGCATGGTCGCGGCGAGTGAGACGGCGCTGCTATCGACGCCACAACTGCAGTGAGCGGATTGCCGCTACGACGTCCTTGCGGTCGTCCGGCCGCGAGATCACCCGTTCGGCCATCCGCCACCCGCGCCGTACCCGGCCCTTGCGCCACACATCGGTGACCCACAGCTGTCCCGACCAGTCATGTCCGTCCATTGTCGCGACAATCTCGAGCTGCGAGGCAAATAGCGCGACGTTGCCGAGGTCGCGAACATGCACGTCGCCGAACCGGTAGGAAGAGCACAGATAACGCGTGGTCGCGGCCTCAAGCCAGCTGAGATTGTCGAGCATGGTCGCGGGCCTGGCGCCGATCAGCAGGATGAAGTTGCGGCTGGTCAGCGACTTGAGCTGCTTCGTGTCACGCGCGACCCACGCGCGCATCCAGCGGTGCTCCATGGTCTCGATTACGGGCGTGAGGTCGGCCATGTCCTGCCGCTTACAGCGCGCAATCGGCCATGCAAGCACTGGTGCGCAAAGCCCGGGCGACAGTCGCGCCCGCCGTCGACGAGAGTATCCCATCCATCGCCCACGCCGGTCGTTGGTCGAACAGCGGTTCTCCGGTCAGGTCCAGCGTGCAGGCTGCAGTCCCGGCGTCCGCAAAAGGAGAGGCTCATGCTTGCTGTCGCAATCGCGGTTTCATTTGCTGCCGCGCCGGCTTGTCCCACAACGGACGCGAAGGCGGACTTGCTGGCTCTGCATGAAACCACCCGACAGGCTCACCTGCGCGGCGATTCGGCGCTGGTTGCAGCGACTATCGGCGATCGCCTCCTGCTCGCCGAGAATGGCGGGATACGGGTGCAAAGCAACGCGGAGGTCGCGCAGTTTTTCAGCGGCTATTTCAAGCGCGTCCGCTACCGCGTGTGGCGCGATGTCAGCCCGCCAACGGTCGTCATTTCGCCCGACGGGCAGATGGCGTGGATGGCGGTCGCGGTGGAGGCGCATTATTCGCCCGCCGACAAGCCGACAGAAGCCGAGAAGAGCTTCAAGAGCAGCTGGATCGCCACCTATGAGCGCGCCAAATGCGCCTGGCGGATGACGGGGATTGCTTCGGACGTGGTCGACTGAAGCGGCCGCTGGCGAATTCGACTTTAACCTCGACGGCGTGCACACTCTCCGCGAGGGGAGCCGATGAGAAAGGTTATGATGTGGCTTGGGCGGGCGGCCGCGGCGTCGATCATTGCCGTCGCCATCGCGGTGGTGGCGGTGCTGATTACGGCGAACACTGTCCTCGCCCGAACCTATCCTCTCAAGCCGGAGACCGTCCGGGCGGCAGGCGCCGACCAAGTCGCGGAGGGACGCCGGCTAGCCAAGCTTTACGGCTGCACCAGCTGCCATGGTCCGGAATTGCGCGGCAATCTGTTCAACGACGAGCCGGCGCTGGTCCGCAACTACGCGCCCAACTTGACGCTGCTCGCCAGCCGCTACTCCGACGAGCAATTCGCCCAGGCGATCAAGCAGGGCATCCGGCCCTCGGATCACAAGGCATTGTGGGGCATGCCCTCGGCGGTGTTCAGCACGATCACCGACGCCGAGCTCGCGGCTGTCTTGGCTTTCCTGCGCTCCATCGAACCAGGCGGGAAACCTGATCCCGCCGACAGTCCAGGCTTCTATTCACGGCTCGCGATCGTTCTGAACGACTTTCGACCAAGCGACCCGGCGACGACCATTGCGGTGCGGTCCGCTCCGGAACAGATCCTCGCGGCGCAGCGCCGGCCGCCGGCCGACCTCGGCCCCATGTTCGCCCGGGGACGCCACATCACAGCAACCGTATGTTCCGAATGTCACGGCTCCGACCTTGGCGGCGACGCCACCGAGGGCGGCCCGGACCTGACCATCGCCGGCGCCTACGACCGCGACGCTTTCCATCGCCTGCTGAGAACCGGGGTGCCGCCGGGCGGGCGCGACCTTGGCATCATGTCCGAGACGGCCCGGGAAGACTTCCGCGTGTTTACCGATGACGAAATCGACGCAATTCATGCTTATCTGAAAGCCCGCGCCGAAGCTCGCTGACCGAGCTAGCGCAGCTTGGTGATGGTCAGCTTGTCGGCCTTGGCGCGGTCGCGCACCAATTCCTCGCTGCGGGTGAGCGCTTTGGCGATGGCGCGGACGCTCATGCCCTTCCCGGCCAGCAAATGCAGCTTCTGGAGCTCGTCCTGCCGCCACGGCTGCCGGTGCCGCTCGAATTTTTCGCCGCGCCCATCGTTGCGCCTCATGAAGAAAGGGCCGCCCCGGCGGGACGGCCCTCTACAGTTTCGTTAGCGGCTTAGCCGAGCATTTCCTGTTCGAGCTTCTTGGCCATTTCCTCGATATTCTCGGGCGGCCAGCCGGGGATGTCCATGCCCAGGCGCAGCCCCATCGAGGCGAGGACTTCCTTGATCTCGTTGAGGCTCTTGCGCCCGAAATTGGGGGTGCGGAGCATCTCGGCCTCGGTCTTCTGCACCAGGTCGCCGATGTAGATGATGTTGTCGTTCTTGAGACAATTCGCGCTGCGCACCGAAAGCTCCAGCTCGTCGACCTTCTTCAACAGGTAGCGATTGAGCTGGTTGGTGTCGGTCGCGATCTGCTCGGCCGCCATCGGCGCCGCAGAGCCGATCATCGGCGAAGGCGCCATGCGCACCTGGCTGTCGTCGAAGTGGACGAACAACTGGAGTTGGTCCTGGAGGATGCGCGCGGCATAAGCGAGCGCGTCCTCGGGCGTGACCGTTCCGTCGGTCTCGAGAGTCAGCGTCAGCTTGTCGTAATCGAGCTCCTGCCCGACGCGGGTGTTCTCGACCTTGTAGGCGACCTGGCGCACCGGCGAATAAAGCGCGTCGACCGGGATGAGGCCGATCGGCGCGTCGGCCGGACGGTTGGCGGCGGCCGGCTGATAGCCTTTGCCGATGTCCGCGGTGAGCTCCATGTTGAGCGTCACGCCGTCATCGAGATGGCAGATGACGAGATCGGGGTTGGTCACCTCGATGTCGCCGGTGGCGGCGATCATGCCGGCGGTGACTTCGGCCGGGCCGGTCGCCGACAAAGCGAGGCGCTTAGGCCCCTCGCCTTCCATCTTCAGGGCGATCTGCTTGATGTTGAGCACCATGTCGGTGACGTCCTCGCGGACCCCAGCGAGGCTTGAGAATTCGTGCAGCACGCCCTCGATCTTGATCGAGGTGACGGCGGCTCCCTGGAGCGAGCTCAAGAGCACCCGGCGGAGCGAGTTGCCGAGCGTCATTCCGAAGCCGCGCTCGAGCGGCTCGGCGACGAACACCGCCTTGCGGCTGGCGTCGGCTCCGCCGACCTTGCGCTCGAGAGTGTTGGGCTTCTTGAGTTCCTGCCAGTTTTTCGCGTTGACGGCCATGTTCATCCCTTGGCAGTGCGAGGTTGGTTCAACCTCTTGTTAAACTTCATTTTATCGGTCGCGCTCGAAGTACCACTCCGAGCAAAACCATCAGACCCGGCGGCGCTTCGACGGACGGACGCCATTGTGCGGGATCGGCGTGACGTCGCGGATCGAGGTGATCTGGAAGCCGACCGCCTGAAGCGCCCGAAGCGCGCTTTCGCGGCCCGATCCGGGGCCCTTCACTTCGACTTCAAGAGTGCGAACGCCGTGTTCGGCCGCCTTCTTGCCGGCGTCCTCGGCCGCGACCTGCGCGGCATAAGGCGTCGACTTGCGGCTGCCCTTGAAGCCCATCAGCCCGGCCGACGACCAGGAAATCGCATTGCCCTGCGCGTCGGTGATGGTGATCATCGTATTGTTGAAGCTGGCGTTCACATGGGCGACGCCGGAAGAGATGTTCTTGCGCTCCCGCCGGCGAAGGCGCTGGGGTGCTTGAGCCATGGTTTTTCACATCCTGTTGCGGGGAGCCAAAGTTCAACCGAACGGCTCACCCAAAGCTTGTCGAAAGGCGCCTTGCGGCCGCCCTTACTTCTTCTTCCCGGCAATCGGCTTGGGCTTGCCCTTGCGAGTGCGCGCATTGGTGTGCGTGCGCTGGCCGCGGACCGGAAGGCCGCGACGATGGCGAAGCCCGCGGTAGCAGGCGAGGTCCATCAGCCGCTTGATGTTCATCGCGGTCTCGCGCCGGAGGTCGCCCTCGACGTCATGGTCGCGGTCGATGGTCTCGCGGATGTGCAGGACTTCCTGGTCGCTGAGGTCCTGGACTCGCTTCTCGGACGCGATCCCGAGCTTCTCGACGATGGACTTGGCGGTCGTGCGGCCAATGCCGTGAATGTAGGTGAGCGCGATTTCGACGCGCTTGTTGGTCGGTATGTTGACGCCGGCGATGCGTGCCATGTGCTTCCCTTAAATTAGCTCCACGGGCCGCCCGATGCCGCCCATCTCCTCGCTAAAAATCCCGACTGCAAACGAAAAACCGACGCGCGCACGAATGCGCCGCCGGAACTCCGGTGAATCGGGATAGGTTGCAGATAAGAATTGGCCCCATCCGAGTCAAGCGCAGAGGCGCCAAAGTTCCCGAAGTTCGCGGTGACGGCGTTGTTTGAAGCGAACGATGGCTGCGCGCGTCGGCCGGTGAGCCTGATGCCACGCGAAATCCTACATTGCCAGCCCTGCTCCATTGCCACAGGGGCCGCGCCGCCGATACAGGCCGGCGATGCAGCGCGTGACCCTCGGCAGCGGCATTCCCGGACGAGCTTCGCGGGAGCGTCCTCGCGCTCGGCAATTTCGACGGTTTTCACCTCGGCCACCAGGCGGTCGTCGGGCGGGCGATCGCGCGCGGCCATCACGAGCGGCGCCCGGTCGTCGTCGCGACTTTCGACCCGCACCCGGTGCGCTTCTTCAAGCCGGATTTGCCGCCGTTCCGACTGACCACACTCGATCAGCGCGAGGATTTGTTCGCACACGCCGGCGCCGACGCGATGCTGGTGTTCGAGTTCGACGCCGACCTTGCCTCGATGGAAGCAGAGCAGTTCATCGCCGAGGTCCTCGCCGCCCGCGTGGGCGCAGCCGCCGTGGTGACTGGCGACGATTTCAGCTTCGGCAAGGGCCGGACCGGCGACGTCGAGCTGCTGAGACTGCTGGGCGAAAAGCATGGCGTCGCGGCTGAAGCGGTGCAGCAGGTGCTGGTCGACGGCGTGCGCGTCTCATCGGGACGGGCGCGGGAGGCGTTGATCGAAGGCGATCCCGGCACGGCGACCCACCTTCTGTCGCGGCCGTTCGCGGTGCGCGCGCGACGTCGAGCGCGGCGACCAGCGCGGGCGCGGGCTCGGCTATCCCACCGCCAACCTCAGCCTGAGCGATTACCAGCGTCCAAAATACGGGATTTACGCGGTGCGCGTGACCTTGCCCGACGGGACCGAGCATGCGGGCGTCGCGAGCCTCGGCGTACGCCCGACGTTCGAGCCGCCGGTCGAGCTGCTCGAGGCGTATCTGTTCGACTGGGACGGCGAGCTTTACGGCGAGACGATCGAGGTCGCGCTTCACCATTATCTGCGTCCTGAGGCCAAGTTCGATAGCGTCGAGGCGCTGGCCGCCCAGATGGCCGACGAGGCCGCAGCGCGCGACCATGCTAAGGCGTGGGTCGACTTGCTAGGCGCACCGGCGGCCCGCTAAGGCGCCGCACCAATGGCCGACGCTCCGACCAAAACCGATTACCGCTCCACCGTCTTTCTGCCCAGGACCGACTTTCCGATGAAAGCCGGCCTGCCGCAGAAGGAGCCGGCGATCCTTGCCCGCTGGCAGGAGCAGGACCTCTACGGCCAGGTGCGCAAGAGCCGCGCCGGCCGCGACGAAGTTCATCTTCCACGACGGCCCGCCCTACGCCAACGGCGACATTCACATCGGCCATGCGCTCAACAAGACGCTGAAGGACATGGTCGTGCCGCACCCAGACCCTGCTCGGCAAGGACGCGCCTTACGTGCCCGGATGGGACTGCCACGGCCTGCCGATCGAATGGAAGGTCGAGGAGCAGTACCGCAAGAAGAAGCTCGACAAGGACGAGGTCCCGATCCGCGAGTTCCGCGCCGAGTGCCGCGCCTATGCCGAGCATTGGGTGGGCGTTCAGCGCGAGCAGATGAACCGGCTCGGCACGCTGGCCGACTGGGATAACCCTTATCTGACCATGGCCTATGAGAGCGAAGCGACGATCGTCGCGGAGCTGATGAAATTCGCCGAGAGCGGCCAGCTCTACCGCGGCGCCAAGCCGGTGATGTGGTCGCCGGTCGAAAAGACCGCGCTGGCCGAGGCCGAGATCGAGTATGAGGACATCGTATCGACGCAGATCGACGTCGCATTTGAGATCGTCGAGAGCCCGATCCCAGAGCTGGTCGGCGCTTATGCGGTGGTGTGGACGACGACGCCGTGGACGATACCGGTCAATCAGGGCATCGCTTACGGGCCGGAGGTCGAGTACGTGCTGGTCGAGCCGATGGTCGGTGGTTCGACGGTTGGCGACAAACTGAACTGGCGGTCGATCCATGCTACGCGAGTTCGTGAAAGCGCTTGTAAGTCTTCGTCGCTGATGAAGCAAGTTCGAGGATAGGATCGCAGCGCTTGGGACCACTGCCGACGGGCTCGGTTATTCGGGCTTGAAGAACGAGAGACTTTCGCCGGCTCCGATCTCGCCGGCACCATCGCCCGCCACCCGATGCACAAGCTGGGCGGGTTCTTCGCCAAGCCGCGGCCGTTCCTGCCCGGCGACTTCGTCACCACCGATCAAGGCACCGGCCTGGTGCACATGGCGCCGGACCATGGCGAGGACGATTTCGACCTGTGCAAAGCCAACGGCATCGACCCGGTGTTCGCGGTCGAGGCGGACGGCAAGTATCGCGAGGACTGGGCGTGGCTCGGCGGCCAGGGAAGCGTCATCAACGCCAAGTTCAACGCGCCCGACGGGCCGATCTGCTCGGACCTGCGCGACGCCGGCGCACTGCTCGCCGCGAGCGCGGACTTCCAGCACAGCTACCCGCACTCGTGGCGGTCGAAGGCCAAGGTCATCTACCGCTGCACCCCGCAATGGTTCATCGCGATGGACACGCCCCTGGAGAGCGGGCGGACGCTGCGAGAAACGGCGATGCAGGCGATCGCCGACACCCGCTTCGTTCCCGAAAAGGGCCGCAACCGCCTGGGCGCGATGGTCGAGCAGCGGCCCGACTGGGTAGTCAGCCGGCAGCGGGCCTGGGGGGTGCCGATCGCCTTGTTCGTCGAGCGCAAGACCGGCGAATTGCTGGTCGACGCGGACGTCAACCGGCGGATCGTCGATGCGGTACGCGCCGGCGGCGTCGACGCGTGGACGCCGGAGAATGCCGCCGAGCTGCTCGGGTCCGGGCGCAACCCCGACGATTACGAGATGGTCGGCGACATCCTCGACGTGTGGTTCGACAGCGGCTGCACCCATGTGTTCACGCTCGAAAGCGGGCAGTTGGCCGGACCAGCGCTGGCCGGCCGACCTCTATCTCGAAGGCTCCGACCAGCACCGCGGCTGGTTCCAGTCGAGCCTGCTGGAGAGCTGCGGCACGCGCGGGCGGGCGCCGTTCAAGGCGGTGCTGACCCACGGCTTCACGATGGACCCCAAGGGCATGAAAATGTCCAAGAGCCTCGGCAACACCGTCAATCCGCTCGATTTGATGCGCGATTATGGCGCGGACATCTTGCGGCTGTGGGCGCTCTCCGTGGACTTCACCGAGGACCACCGGATCGGCAAGGAGATCCTCGCCGGGGTCGCCGACCAGTATCGCAAATTGCGGAATACCTTCCGCTACCTGCTCGGCGCGCTCGACGGTTTCGAGGAGGCCGAGCGGCTCGAGCGATGTCGCGGCTTACCCGGAGCTCGAGCGCTACATGCTGTCGCTGACCGCCGAACTGGACGCGAAGCTGCGCCAAGCGGTCGAGGATTTCGATTTCAACAGCTACGTCCGCGCGCTGACCGATTTCTGCAACGAGGATCTGTCAGCGTTCTACTTCGATATCCGCAAGGACTGCCTCTACTGCGACGCGCTGGACGACCCCAAGCGCCGCGCCTACCGCACGGTGCTCGACACCCTGTTCCACGCCCTCGTCCGCTGGCTCGCGCCGGTGCTGGTCTTCACGAGCGAGGAAGTGTGGGGCACGCGCTATCCCGAGGGCGGATCGGTGCATTTGCTCGAGTGGCCAGAGCTTCCGCCGGTCGCGGCAAGCGATGCGCGATGGGCCGAGCTGCGCGAGCTACGCACGCAGGTGACCGAGGCGATCGAGCCACTGCGCCGCGACAAGGTGATCGGGTCGAGCCTGGAGGCCGAAGTGACCTTGCCCGAAGCGGACCTGGCGACCCGACCTCGCCGAGCTGTTCATCGTCTCGTCAGTGGCGCGCGGCGATGCGTTGGCGGTGGCCAAGACCGACCGCCGCAAATGCGGTCGCTGCTGGCGTCATCTTCCCGAGGTCGGCGAGGACGGCGACCTGTGCAACCGCTGCGAGGATGTGGTGAATGGCTAACGGACGCGCTGCCTATGCCGTCGCCGCCCTGGTGTTCGGCCTCGACCAGCTGACCAAGTGGTTCGTCACCGGCCCGCTGGGCATCAACCAGCACGGCGACCAGCTCGTGCTGCTGCCAATTTTCAACTTCACCTACACCGAGAACCACGGGATTTCGCTCGGCCTGCTCACCGCCAATAGCGATGCAGCGCGGTGGATGCTGGTCGCGGTGACGAGCGCCATCGCGCTTGCCGTGGCTTACTGGATCGGCCGCGAGAAGCAGCGCTGGGACCAGATCGCGCTGGGGATGGTGCTCGGCGGCGCGCTCGGCAACATCCTCGACCGGGTGCGGTTCGGCTACGTCGTCGACTTCGCCGATCTTCATTTCGGCGAATTCCGTCCATTTCTGGTATTCAACGTCGGCGATGCTTCCATTAGCATCGCGGTGGTGGTCCTGTTGCTGCGCGCGTTCCTCGTCCGTAAGGAGCAAGCCAAAGATGCCGACCCCGAGGAGAAAATCGAACATGCGTAACGCCTTTCCCGCACTGCTTGTCGCCGCGGTCCTGACCAGCGGCTGCGCGTCGCTGACCGGCAGCCGGACGCCCGACGAGTTCGCGGTCGCGCGCAACGCGCCGCTGGTCATTCCGCCCGATTATTCGCTTGCGCCCCCGGTCGCAGGCACGGCCGGGATGAGCGCCGGCGATGCCCAGCAGCAGGCGATTGAAACCCTGTTCGGCGGACCCGCGCCGCGCAGCAACTCCGAAACCAGCCTGCTCGAGAAAGCCGGCCGCAACGACGCCGCGCTGGGCATCCGCTCGACCGTCTGGGACCCGGACACGCGGGTCGTCGACAAGGGCGCGGCGACGATGACCATATTGACCGCGCCGGTCGCCGACAGCGCCATCGCCTCGGCGCAGGTCGGCCAGTAGAGCCAGGGGAGCGATTTCTTACCCGATGAGCGAGCTCAACCTTTCCGCCCGGCTGGCCGAAGCCGAATCGAAGCTCGAGCGCTCTCGCCGGCGCTTCGAGGAAGGAAGCCGTCTCGTCGAGGAAGCTCACGCGATCGTCGCCGATCTCCAGCAATCGCTGATAGGTTCGCCCAAAATGGTGTCCGCCGCCGACAGCGAGGAAGCGGCGTCGCGACTGATCGATTCGTTGAAGGCGAGCGGATCGGAAATGCCGGCGACGATGTGCGGAGGACGGCTGGCGGTCGATCAGATGCAGCGCCTGATCCGCATCGACGGGCACCCGATCGGCATCACCGAGATGGAATATCGCGTGCTCGAGCTGCTCGCTTATGCGCGCAACAACGTCGTCAGCCGGCAGATGCTATTGAAGCACCTCTATCGCCGCGCGGACGACCAGCCGCAGCCCAAGATCATCGACGTGTTCATATCCAAGCTGCGCAAGAAGCTGCGCAATGCGAGCGGCGGAGTCGAGTTCGTCGAGACGATCCCGCAGCGCGGCTGGATTTTGCGCGACATCGAGGAAACCAAAGCCGCCTGAGGCGGCCCATTCACATTTTGTTAGCCGTCGCGGACTAGCCAAGCAGGATGCTTCATCTGCTTGCCTCCGAGACCCCGGCGCCGCGCCCCGCGGCTTATGACGAGGCGGTGACGCGCCTGGCCGGAATTCGCCACGCGCTTCGCCTGGTCGAGCCGTATGCCGGCGGACCTGCCCCGGACAATGATGATGATGCGGCGATTGCCGCAGCATGGGACAATGCCGGCGATGCCCGCCGCAGCCTGTTCGACCGCCGCACGCAGCATCTGGTCGGCGCGACAACGGCGGGCCTCGAAGCGCTGCTGATCGAGCAAGGCGACGGCCGCGCGCCCCAGCCAGAGGCGAGCCAGGCGCTCGTCGAGGAAATCCGCCGCGAACTCAGCGAGATCGCGCGTCTGGTGCTCCGCTAAGCGGGGCCAAGGGCCTTGGGCGTCGCCGGGTCGGCGCCATATTCGCTCCAGCTTCCATCGTAGAGCAGCGCCGAGCGGTTGCCGAGCAGATGCGCGGCGAAAATCAGCGAATTGGCCGTGACGCCCGATCCGCACGTGGCGACGAAGGGCTGCTCCGGATCGATGCCCGCAGCGGCAAACAGGCGCTCGATCTCGTCGGTTGAACGCATCGTGCCATCCTCGCGGTAAAGCGCGGCGAACGGCAGGTTGCGCGAACCGGGGATATGGCCCGCGGCAACGCCCGGGCGCGGATCGGGCTCGCTGCCCTCGAAGCGAGCAGCACCGCGCGCGTCGAGCAATGGCGAATGGGGCCCGGCGAGGATTGCGGGCTTGTCGACCACATCCCCGCGTTCGGCGGCGACGAAAGCCGCCCGGCGAGCGGCCGCTTCGCCGCTTTCCGTCGGGCGTCCTTCGGATATCCACTTGCCCAACCCGCCATCGAGGATCGCGACTTTGTCGGCACCAAAATGGCGAAGTATGAACCAGCCGCGCGCCGCGCTGCGCAGCGGGCTGTTGTCGTAAACGACGATACGGTCGGCGCGACCGACCCCGAGCGCTGCCATGGCGCGGCCGAATTCCTCCCGCGGTGGCAGCATGTGCGGCGCCGGATTCGACCTATCGGACAGCTCGTCGATATCGAGAAAGCGCGCGCCGGGGATGTGCGCGGCGAGAAACTCCGCGCCGCCGTCGCGGCCGCTGCCGGGCATGAACATGGTCGCATCGACGATGGTCAGGTCGGGCTGGCCAAGCTGTCCGGCGAGCCATTGGGTGGAGACGAGCGGGTCCATGACGGCCCGAGGATAGGCGCAGCGCTCCGTGGCTGCTAGGGGCGCGAGCGATGGAAACGCGGCATCTCGGCCAGCCCAGCACCCTGCCCGCTTCGCCGAGCGAGGCGGTGCTCGACTATGTCGCAAACCCGCGCGCCGGCACGCTCTATCTTGTGCGCTTCGCGGCGCCCGAGTTCACGTCGCTGTGCCCGGTGACCGGCCAGCCCGACTTTGCGCATCTGGTGATCGATTATGCGCCTGGCGAGACGATCGTCGAATCGAAGAGCCTCAAGCTCTACCTGAGCAGCTTCCGCAACCATTGCGGCTTCCACGAGGACGTAACCGTCGGGATCGGCCAGCGCTTGACCGACGAGATGCGCCCGCGATGGTTGCGCATCGGCGGATATTGGTACCCGCGCGGCGGGATGCCGATCGACGTGTTCTGGCAATCGGGTTCGCCGCCTGAAGGGCTATGGCTGCCCGACCAAGGCGTCGCTCCTTACCGCGGGCGCGGCTGAACCGGACCGCAGCTAAGCCTAGCGGATGGCGGCCTGGGGCGGCTCGTCGGTATCCGGCTCGTTCGCCAGCTTGGCGCGGGCTTCGCTGCGGGTCTTCATGTAAAGCGAAGTGATCCCCGCGGCGAAGACGATCAGCCCGATGGGAACGGCCCAGGCGAAATCCGCGACCAGCGCCAATGGCGAATCATTGTCGGTCGCGCCGACAATCCCCGCGAAAGCGACGCCGAACAGACTCTCGCCGACGATCAGGCCGGTCGCCATCAGCACGCCAAGCCGTTCGGCGAACTTGGGATCGGGCGCTCGCGCCGCCCATTTGTTGTAAAGATAGCCGATGGTGGCGCCGACCGGGATCAGCAGCGTCAGAGACATCGGCAGATAGATGCCCATGCCGACGGCGAGCGGCGGCAGCGATCCGCGCTTGGTCGCGCGAAGCGCTTCGTCGACGATGATCACGCCGACGCCGATGAGGCCGCCGAGGCCGATCAGGCCCCAGTCGAGATTGCCGCCGAGCACACCCTGGGCGATCGCGGAAATCAGCGCCGCCTGCGGTGCCGCGAGGGCGTTCGGCCCGGCATTGGGCGCGCCGACGAAGCCGAAAGCGTCGTTGAGGACGGTGAGGATCGGCGGGATCACCAGCGAGCCGAAGATGACGCCGAGGATCAGCGCGACCTGCTGCCGCCACGGGGTCGCTCCGACCAGCTGGCCGGTCTTCAAATCCTGGAGATTGTCGTTGGCGATGGTCGCGACGCCGAAGATCACAGCGGTCACGAACAAGGCGTAGGCGACCAGGCTCTGCGACGCGTCGACGCCGATCCCGCGCCCGAAAATTGCGACAAGGATCAGCGAAATGCCGAGGACGGTGAGGATGCCGACGCCCGACACGGGGCTGTTCGACGCGCCGATGAGGCCGGCCATGTAGCCGGTAATCGCGGCGATGATCGCGCCGGCGATGAAGATATAAAGGAGGCTGAGGCCGATGGTCAGCGCCGGCGCGGCAGCGATTGGCCCCGACTGGGCGAAGGCGGACAGCAGCAGTCCGATCGGGATCAGCGAGCCGATCACGGTGATGCCGATGATTCCGATGGGAATGTCGCGGTCGGTGATGTCGAGGCCAGCCTGCCCGCCGCCCTTGCGCGCGCGGCTGGCGGCCAGGGCCGACGTGACACCCTTGATGATCGGCCCGATGATCCGCAGCAGCGTCCAGATGGCGGCCACGCCGATCGTGCCGGCGCCGATGAAGCGCACCTTCTCGCGGAAGGTCGTGCCGACCAGCGTTTCGAGATCGGCTGCGGCACCGAGACCGGTGAGGCCGGTCTGCCACGGCACCAGCACGAACCAGCTGATGATGAGGCCGGCAAGCATCGCGATACCGACCGCCATGCCGACCAGATGGCCGACGCCGATCAGGGCCATCGACAGGCTGGTGGTGACCGTGGTCGCGCCCGCGCCGAATGGGAAGGCTCGCGCCGCCTCGGTCGCGGCGAGCTTGGTCTGGGCTAATATTGCGTAAGCCGCGGAGACCAGCGAGCTCATCACGATCATCTTGAGGCCCCGGCGGTTCTCCTCGGCGCCGCCGACCCCGGCGCCGACCTTGAGCACCTCTGCCGCGGCCACACCTTCGGGGTATGGCAGGTCCGAACCAGTGACGAGCGCGCGCCTCAGAGGCACCGAATACATCACGCCCAAGATGCCGCCCAATGCGATCACCGCGACCGAAAGCCAGAATGGGAAGCCGGTCCACCAGCCGACCATGATCAGGCCGGGAAGAACGAAGATGATCGCTGATAGCGTCCCCGCCGCCGAGGCGATGGTCTGGACGATGTTATTTTCCTGGATGGTCGAATCGTGGACGAACTTGAGCACCGCCATCGAGATCACGGCCGCCGGTATCGAGGTCGCGAAGGTGATCCCGAGCTTGAGGCCGAGATAGACGTTGGCGGCGGTGAACAGCACCGTGATTACTGCGCCGAGCAATATCCCGCGGAGCGTCAGCTCCCTGATTGGGCCAACACCGCCGAGCGCTTGGTCACGAGGCATCAGCTTTTACCTTTTTCAGAGGGGCTACAGTCGGACGCCGCGGCCGGAGTGGAATGGCGGCGAAGAGCTTGCCAGCGATCATCCTCGCGCACCCAGACGTCGGTGAGGATGACGCAATCCTCCACGATCCGGCTAAGATATTGAATCTTCCAGCGGGCCTGAATCGTCGCAAGCATCATATTGTCGAGCGTCGTCGCGTCGCGGATTTCAAGGTCGATCGAATGGACATCGCGGCGCTGGATCGCTTCGAGCCACTCTTCGCGACCCATCACGAACGGCCCGTTCTGGCGCGTGCCTATCAGCGTGAAATCGGGGTGAACGAGCGAGCGCAGGCGAGCCATGTCCTTGTTGCACAAGGCGTCGCACCATTCGCGCTCGAGCGCTTCGATTACCTGGCAGCTTTTGTCGGCCAAACGTCCCTCTCCGCCGCCTTCTTAAGGCCGATCGGGGAGAAAGCGAATGGTCGCGTCGAACCGGTCGAGGATCAGCCGGCCACCGTCATCGCGCAGTGCCTGCTTGTCGAACCTCGCGGCCCCGAGGTCGTTGGCGTGAAAGCGGAAGCGCAGGCGGTGACCGCGTTCGGGGCTGATCGGAAAGCTTTGCCCGGTCGGCCCGTAGACCGGCATCAGCGGCGAAACAGCCAACGGGAACTGCTTGCCCTTCAGATCGACCCGGCCGGTCTCGTCGGCCATCAGCCGGTCGCCATCAGGAGTGCCCTTCGCACTCCCGAGGGCGTAGAGCGGATGACCCCACTGGAAGCCTGGATCCTCGAGCGTCATCCACAATTGGCCCTTCGGCGCAGGATCGTCGGCCACCAGCTCGAAGCTCGGCGCTTTGGGCATCGGGTTGCTGGTCAGAATCACGCCGGTCGGAGTTTCGCTCCAATCTCCTTCGGCCGTCTCCGATACCGCGCCATATTCGAGCGCGTAGCGAAAGCGTCCATCGGCGCGAAGTTCGAGTCCGCCGGCCATTTCCATCTGGCTCACCCGATACAGGCCGACGTGCGAGGCCACCGCCGGGGCGGGTGAAGGGGCGGCAAATATCAACAAAGCCGCGGCGACGAGCATCACCGGCCCTTGAACAATCCGCCGAGGATTCCGCGAAGCAATTGGTTGCCGAGTTGGCGGCCAACCGAGCTCGCGGCCGCGCGGGTCGCCGACTGGAGCACCTTGTCGGTCATCGTCGGCTTGGCCGCTTCACGAGCGGCGCGGGCGTCGGCCTGAGCAGCCAGACGCTCGCGCTGCGCTGTCAGCCGCGCCTGCTCACGTTGGGTCCGGAGCTGTTCGCGCTGCGCTATCGCGTCGGCCTTGGCCTGGTCCGCGGCGGCGCGTTCGGCATCGCCAGACGCCTTGGCCGCGGCAGTCGCTGCAGCGGCTTCGGCGGCCTTTGCGCCAAGCATTTCCTCGGCCGTCTCGCGATCGACCAGATCGTCGTAGCGCGTACCGATCGCGTCCGTCGTGAGCAGGATTTGACGCTCGTTGGCCGCGAGTGGACCAACGCGCGACGCGGGCGGCTTGATCAGCACGCGTTGCACCGGCGATGGCGAGCCATCCGGCTGGAGCAGCGAGACCAAGGCCTCGCCGATCTTCAGTTCGGTGATCGCGGAGGCGACATCGATTTCGGGGTTGGGGCGGAAAGTGTCGGCCGCCGCCTTGACCGCCGCCTGGTCGCGCGGCGTGAACGCGTTCAACTTGTGCTGGATGCGATTGTTGAGCTGGGCCGCGACCGTATCCGGAATGTCGATCGGGTTCTGCGTGATGAAATAGACGCCGACGCCTTTCGACCGAATCAGGCGCACGACCTGCTCGATCTTTTCCTGGAGGGCCTGCGGCGCATCGGTAAACAACAGATGCGCCTCGTCGAAGAAGAAGCATAATTTCGGCACCGGGATGTCGCCCATCTCGGGCAAGTTCTCGAACAGCTCCGACAGCAGCCACAGCAGGAAGGTCGAGTAGAGCCGCGGGCTCGACATCAATTTGTCGGCGGCGAGAATGTTGACGACCCCGCGCCCGCTCTCATCGCGGGTCAGGAAGTCGTTCAGGTCGAGCGCCGGCTCGCCGAAGAAATGCTCCGCGCCCTGGCTGCGCAGTTGCAGCAGCGAACGCTGGATCGCGCCGATCGATTGCTTCGACACATTGCCATATTCGAGCGTCAGCTCATCCGCGCGCTCGCCAATGCTGACCAACATCGACTGCAGATCGTCCAGATCGATCAGGACCAAGCCTTCCTTGTCCGCGACATGGAAGGCGATGGTCAGGACGCCTTCCTGGACCTCGTTCAAGTTCATCAGGCGGCTGAGCAGCAGCGGCCCCATTTCGGTGACCGTGGTGCGGATCGGATGGCCCTGCTCGCCGAACAGGTCCCACAGCTGCACCGGGCACTCGCGGTACTGCCAGCCAGCAAAGCCGATGTCCCGCGCGCGGGCGGCGAATATCTCGTGAGTCTTCGAAGTTGGCGATCCCGGCATGGCAAGACCGGCAAGGTCGCCTTTGACGTCGGCGACGAAAGTCGGGACGCCGGCCGCGCTGAACCCTTCGATGAGGCCCTGCAGGGTGACGGTCTTGCCGGTCCCGGTTGCGCCGGCGATCAGGCCATGCCGATTGGCGCGGCTGAGCTCGAGCTGCTGCGGGCTGGCGCCGCCCGCCGCTGCTCCGATAATGATGCCGCTGTCGCTCATCGCCCGCCACTTTGCCTAGAGGGTCCTGGAGCGCAAGTTTTAACGCGCCGCGATATCGACCCCGATGAATGTCTCCGGCGAGTTTCCGCGCTTGATCAAAAGCAGCACGCTTGGGCGATTGGCGCGGCGAGCGGCTTCGACGGCGGCGATGACCTGCTGCGGCGTCGTCACCGGCTGATTGCCGACCGACACGATGAGGTCACCGCGCTGCAGGCCCTCCTCGGCCGCGGAACTGTTCGGATCGACCGCGGTGATGATCACGCCGCGCGATCCGACGGGCAGATTGCCGGCGCGCGCAAGATCGGGCGTAAGCGGAGACAGCGACAGTCCAAGCGCCCGTTGCGGGACAGCGGGCGTTTCGGTGCCAGGCGCCTGACCAGGTTCGTTGACGCCGTTGATCCGCGCCAATTCCTGCTCGGTCGGGCGCTGGGTGACGACGACGTTTACGATCTGGCGCTTGCCCTCGCGGATGATCTCGAGCGGGATGCGCGAGCCGACCGGGCTGTTTGCGACGAGGAAGGAGACGCTTTGGTCGGGCGTGACCGGCTGGCCGTTGACGCGAACAATGACGTCGCCCTGCCTCAAGCCTGCACGCGCCGCCGGGCCGCCTGGAACGACCGCGCGGACGATTTCTCCGCTGTCCTTGGGGAGGCCCAGGCTCGGCGCGATGCTGTCGTCGAGCGGCTGAAGGCCGACGCCGAGATACCCTCGCTGCGGGCGCTGGCCGCGCATCAGCGCGTCGATCACTGGCTTGGCGAGTTCGGCGGGAATGGCGAGGCCGATGCCGACCGAGGCGCCGGTGGGCGAAATCAATGCCGAATTCACGCCGATGACATTGCCGTTGAGGTCGAACATGGGGCCGCCCGAATTGCCCATGTTGATGCTCGCATCGGTCTGAATGTAGCGATCGTAGGCGCCGACCCCCGTGATGCCGCGATGAAGCGCGGAAATGATCCCCGCGGTTACCGTGCCGCCGAGGCCATAGGGATTGCCGATCGCCAGGACCCAGTCGCCGACCCGCGCCTTGGTGCTGTCTCCCCACTGGACGTAGGGCAGGTTGCGGCCTTCGATCTTGAGCACGGCAAGGTCCGAGGTTTCGTCGCGACCGACGATGCGGGCGGGATATTCCTTGCGGTCGGTGGTGATGACCGTGACGGTGTCGACTGTGCCGGTGCCACCGGCGCCCTGGACCAGATGGTTGTTGGTGACGACATAGCCGTCGGGCGAAACGATGAAGCCGGATCCTAGCGAGCCCGCTTCGCGCGTACGCGGACCCGCGCCGCCGCCGCCGGGCCGGCCCGGAGTTGCGCCGCCGCCGCCGCCCGGGTTGTTTGGATCAAACCGGCGAAAGAATTCCTCGAACGGGTCCGCCTGAGTGCGCACCGGAACGCGCTGCTTGGTGGAAATATTGACCACTGCCGGCTGAAGCCGCGCGGACAAGTCGGCGAAAGACATTGGCGCGCCCGGCCGCGGCGCAAGCACCGCGGGCGAGTTCTGCGGGACCTGCGCTCCGGCCTGGCCGGTAGCAAGGGAAAATGCCGTTCCCCCGAGCAGCAGGGACATTGCGACCCCATAGGCGTAGCGCACTTTTCCGGACTCCTTCGGGCTCATCGATACTCCATTAATCTGCTTGGGACGCAAGGCGCTAATGGCCTGATCCGCTGAACGGTGATTGAACGCTGCAATCAGCGGGAACGTCCATTGAATTCCCGCAAATAGTCGTTCTGGGGCGACAAAATGACGCTGGTCGATGCGGTACCGCTTTGGCCGTCGCCGACGAACGTCGCCATGTACGACTGCATTGCTCGGTAGAAATCGTAGAATTGCGCATCCTTGCCGAAACTTGCGGCATAGGTCCGGGCGGCATCGGCGTCCGCCTGGGCGCGGATAATCTGCGCCTGCTTGGCGCCCTCGGCGCGAATCGAGCGCGCCTCCTGCTCGCGCGCCGAACGCATCCGAAGGAAGGCCGATTGCAACGGAGTGCCGCTCGGCAAATCGGTCTTCTTGATCCGCACGTCGACGATCTCCGCGCCATATTGCCGGGCAATATTGTTCAGCGAGCGGCGCACATTGCCCATTACACCCACCCGTTCGGGGGTCAGCAGCGAGGCGAACGACCGCTTGCCCAGCTCATTGCGCACTTCGGAACCGAGAATTGGGCGAAGCTGGTCGTTCAACTGCTGCTCGTTGCGCGCGCGAATGAACATCAGCAGTGGATCGACGATGCGATAGCGGGCGAAAGCATCGACCACGAGCCGGCGCTGGTCGGTCGAGAGAACCTGCTGGCGCTCCATGTCGACGTCGAGCACGCGCTTGTCGATCCACACGATCTGCTCGGCGAACGGAATGCGCCAGGTGATCCCGGCGCCGGCCGAACCGATCGGGGTGTTGGGATTGTAGCGGTTGAGGATTCGCACCGGTTCGCCGAAGCGCACGACAACGCCCTGCTTGGTCTCCGGCACGATCGGGAAGCTGCTGACCAGAACGATCAGCAGGATGGCGGCAAGGACCGCGGCCATCAGCGGCCGGCGGCGGATGAAGTCGATCATTGCTGCGGCTCCCGCTGCGGTGCGGGCTGGGGCTGGGAGCGCTGCAATTGCGGCAGTGGCAGATAGGAAGTCACTCCACCCGGAACCTCAACGATCGTCTTGTCGACCTTGCTCAGCACTTGCTCCATCGTTTCGTAATACATGCGCCGGCGCGTGACTTCGGGCGCAAGCCGATATTGCTCGTAGACCTTGTCGAACGCAGTCGCCTCACCCTGCGCCTTGGCGGTCAACTGTACTGCATAAGCGCGCGCCTGGTTGAGGTAGGATTGCGCGTCCTGCTGGGCCGCAGTGACTTCCTTGAACGCATCGTTGACCGCTTCCGGCGGATCCGCCTTCTTGATTGCAATACCCTGGACCTGGACGCCCGAACGATAGGCGTCGAGGATGCGCTGCATCGTCTCCGCCACCTGAAATTCGATCGCCCCGCGCCGGTCGCCCATTGCATCGTCGAGACTGACCTGGCTGACGACCGCGCGCATCGCGCTTTCAGCCACTTCGCGGATGGTGTCGTCGGGCTGCGCCATCTCGTACAGATAGAGTTCGGGCGTGCGGATGTTCCAGCGCACCGAGTAAGCGATATCGATCAAATTCTGGTCGCCGGTGATCATCAGGTCGTTGCCGCTGTCGGTGCCAAGATCGATGCTGCGGATGTTTTCGACGTCGAGCTTGGTCACGCGGTCGATCGGCGAGGGCAAGGTCAGGCTGACGCCCGGCCCGAGCGTTGCCGAATAACGCCCAAAGCGGCTGACGACGCCGCGCTGGCCCGGAGCAATCGAATGAAAGGTGGTGAAGATGAGCCACACGGCGAGCAGGCCGACCAGCCCCCACATGATCATCGAGCGACTGGGACTTCCGGGGAGACCACTCATCCCGCCCCCGCCGCCGCCATTGCCTCCCCAACGAGCGCGTCCGCGGCGAAGCAAGTCCTCGAGCGAGGCGACATTGCTGCCGTCCCCGGCAGAGCGCCGTCCGCGCTGCCCTGGTTGAACGGGCTTACCCCATGGGCCGGGATCGCCCGCGCCCGTCGGCGGATCCGCATTGGGCCCGCCGTCCGATCCGCTTTTTGTCCCCCAAGGGCCTTTGGTGTCGGCGAACAGACCGCGAATGCGGCCGCGCCACCCGAGAATATTGATCATCGCTTCACTGTATAGGTACGCGGGCGCACGAAAAACAGTGGCAAGCGCGGCTGCCGTCCCTATGTCGCTCGCCGCATGGCTCATCCAGCCGATCCGCTTGAAACGCTCCCGCACGCGGCGCGCATCCGTTCGCGCAAGCGCAATGGCGGCGTGGTCACGATCATTGCCGATGCGACTGGCCTCAACGGCAAGGAGAGCAAAGCGGTCGAGGAAGAGCTGCGCGCGGCGGTGCTGGCCATTGCCGGCGTGTCGGAAGCGCGGGTGGCGATGACCGCCACCCAGCCCAATCGCACGTTGATCGCGATCGGTAGCGGCAAAGGCGGCGTCGGAAAATCGACCGTTACGGTCAACCTGGCGATCGCGCTGGCGCGAATGGGCAAGCGCGTCGGGCTGGTCGATGCCGACGTTTACGGCCCCTCGCAACCGACGCTGCTCGGCTGCAGCACCAAGCCCGAGGCGCATGACGACCAGCTTATTCCAGTCGCTGCGCACGGCATCCGATTCCTGTCGGTCGGCCAGCTCGTCAGTCCCGGGCATGCGCTTGCGTGGCGCGGCCCGATGGCAACGGGCGCGCTGGCCAAGCTGGTCGAAGCCGACTGGGGCGACGTCGAGCTGCTGCTGGTCGATCTGCCGCCCGGCACCGGCGATGTGCAACTGTCGCTTATCCAGCGCTCGCGCCCGGCCGGGGCAATCGTGGTTTCGACGCCGCAGGACCTGTCGCTGATCGATGCCCGGCGAGCTATCGACCTGTTCAACAAGATGAGCGTGCCGGTGCTCGGCCTGATTGAGAATATGGCGATATACAGCTGCCCCCATTGCGGCGAGGCCTCGCACCCGTTCGGAACTGGAGGCGCGGAGGCCGCGGCAGCGGAGATGGGCGTTGCGTTCCTCGGCCGGCTGCCGCTGTCCCCGGCGATCCGCGAGGCGTCGGACGCCGGCCGGCCGCCCGCGCTGGGCGATGGACCGGACAGCGATGCATTCGCCGCCATCGCGACCAAAGTGCTCGCCGCGGTTCAAGGAGAAACCAATGCCGCTAACTCGTGACGAAGATATCGAAGAGCTGCTGAGCAGCGCCCGGACAATCGCCATTGTCGGCGCTTCGGACCGGCCCGACCGCCCGTCCTATGGCGTGATGAGAGCGCTTCAGGACCACGGATATCGGGTGATTCCGGTCAATCCGCAGATTACCGGCGAACATGTGCTTGGTGAATTCGTGTGGCGCGAGCTTGGCCAGATCGGCGTGCCGATCGACATCGTCGATATCTTCCGCCGTCCCGAAGCCGCGGGCGAGGCCGTGGATCAAGCGATTGCCGTCGGGGCGAAAGCGGTGTGGCTGCAGCTCGGCATCGTCAACGAAGCCGCTGCGGAACGCGCCGAAGCGGCAGGCCTGAAAGTGGTGATGGACCGCTGCGCCAAGATCGACGTCGCACGGCTGAACATTCCCCGCATCGAGGCTGAGGCCTAAGTCGAGGCGACCGACATTTCGGGCACGAGAAGCGTCGGCGCGTCGATCCCCCGTCGCAGATCGAGGTCGCTGCCGGGCTCGAGCATCGCAAACATCTGCTTCAGGTTCGAAGCGATGGTAATGCCGGCGACGGGCTCGCCGATCTCGCCGCCACGAACCATGAATCCGGCTGCTCCGCGGCTGTAATCTCCGGTCACTCCATTGACCCCCTGACCGATCAGGAAAGTGATCAGGATCGCTTCAGGGAACTCGGCGAGAAGCTCCTGGGCGCTGCGCGTGCCAGCGGCGATGTAAAGGTTGCTAGGGCTTGCGCCCGGCGCGCCGCCCGCGCCGCGCGATGCATGGCCGGTCGGTGCGATACCCAACTGCCGCGCCGATGCGCTGTCCGAGATCCACTGGTTGAGAATGCCGGCGCTGACCAGCTCTGCGCGGGAGACGCGTACGCCTTCGCCATCGAACGGCCGGGAGCGAAGCCCGCGCGGGCGCAGCGGGTCGTCGATAATCGTCACGCCGCCGGCGAACACCGCGGTGCCGAGCGCCTCCTGGAGGAAACTCGTCTTGCGGGCGATCGCCGAGCCGCTGATCGCGCCGATGAAATGGCCGAGCAGCGAGCCGGAGACGCGCGGGTCGAACAATATGGGATAAGTCCCGCTGGGCGGACGCGCGGGTTTGAGCCGCGCGACCGCTCGATCCCCCGCCCGCCGGCCGATGGCCGCGGCAGGCTCGAGATCGCCAAAATGGCGCGTGCTGTGCCAGGCGTGGTCGCTCTGCATATCCGCGTCGGCGCCCGCGACCACCGCGGCCGAGCAGCCGAAACCGCTGGTGCGGTAAGCACCGGAAAAGCCCCCCGACGTGGCCAGCGCGATGGTGCTTGCCGAAGCGCTGGCGCCACCGCCTTTGCTATTGGTCACGCCGGCCACGGCCAGCGCTGCTCCTTCGGCTTCGAGCGCGCGGGACTTGAGGATGGCCGGATTAGGCTCGCTCGGGTCGAATGAATCAAGCTGGGCGAGCTCGCCGCGTTCGAGCAACTCAGCGGGCGCTAGTCCTGCGAACGGATCCTCGGGCGCTTCGCGGGCCATCGCCATGCCGCGCTCAACGAGCAGCGCCAAGGCCTCCCCGGACAGGTCGGACGATGCGACCGTGGCCGAGCGCTGGCCGGCGAACAAGCGAAGCCCGATCTCCTCGCCTTCCGCGCGGCTGACATTTTCGAGCTCGCCCATGCGCACCTGGACGCCCAGCGAGCGGTCGCCGGCATACATGGCGTCCGCCGCGCTGGCGCCGGCGGCGAGCCCGCGTTCGACCAATGATTCGGCGATTTGGCGGGCGGCAGCGAGATCGAGCATGGGCCGCGCGACTAGCCTGCCGAAAGGCCGACGACCAGCATTGCGAGGAAAACCAGCAGCCCGCAGGTACGATTGGAGCGGAATAAAGCGAGCGCGAGCTCGGGGTCGCGGGGATCGGCGCGAAGGGCCTGGTTGGCTAGGTGAAGCGCCGCAGGTGCCAGCGCGACCAGCGCGATCCAGTCGGGCCGCACCGACCAGATTGCCGCGCCCCACAGCAACAAGGCGAGCGCGTAGAAGGCGGCGATGCCGAGCGGCGCATGGCGGCCGAGGCGGCGGGCGGACGACTTGATCCCGACCAGCGCGTCATCCTCGACATCCTGGATCGCGTAGAGCGTGTCGTAACCCACGACCCAGGCGACGCTTCCGAGCCACAGGAGCAGCGCGGGGAGCGCGAAGCTGCCGGTCACGGCCGGCCATCCGACCAGCGCCCCCCAGGAGAATACCAGCCCGAGCCACATCTGCGGCCACCAGGTCACGCGTTTCATGAAGGGGTAAATTGCGACTGGCACGATGCTCGCCAGAGCGATCAGCGCGGCGGTGACGTTGAGCTGAAGCAGGACCAGCAGGCCGATCAGGCAAAGGCCGGCGACCAGCAGCCACGCGGCACGGAGCGAGACCCTCCCCGAAGCGAGCGGCCGAAGCCGCGTGCGATCGACCGTCCGATCGAGGTCGCGGTCGACGATGTCGTTGTAGACACAGCCGGCCGAGCGCATCGCGAAGGCGCCAAGCGCGAGCCAGCCGAACAGGCTCCAGCGCCCACCGACGCCGGCCAGCGCGACGCTCCACGCGCATGGCCAATAGAGCAGCCAGGTGCCGATCGGCCGGTCGATCCGCATCAGCGAAGCGAACGGCCGCAGCCGCGCCGGAAGCGCGCCGATCAGCCCGCGCCGCTCGCTGTCGGGGACGATGTCGGATGCAGTGGTCACCGGCGCGAACTAGCCGATGACCATTGCTCAGGCGAGCGCCGCTTCTCGACCTCTGTGGATCGCCGCCGCTTCGGTCGCTCCGACGCTCCGCCACAGAATGAACATCAGGACGATGGGCGCGACTGGGTTGAGGTTGACGGGGCCGTTGAAGCCGAACGTCTGGGCGATCGTCACGATCGGCAGCAGCCAAAGCGTCGCGACGAGGGCCGGCTTGCCGCCTTGTTTCGCCAGCCACAGCAATGGGATGATCAGGATGATCGCATCGTAGAGGAACAGATAGGGGCTCGCCAGCATGGTCGCTGCGGCGAGCACCGCCGCCTTGCAGCCGGCATCAGCCTTCGAACGCCACACCCGCCACACGGCAATTGCAGCGGCGACGGCGATAAATCCGTGGATGGTCAACGCCAGATCGGCGCCGAGCCCCGCCTGGCGCATGGAGGCGTAGACGCTCGCCAACTTGTGCCACCCGACCAGGCCATCGCGCGCGATCGACATGAACAACGGCATTTGCTGAAGCCACGCGGCGGTGGCCGCTGTGCCGAAAGCGAGCAGCCCCAGCAGGAGCACGCCGATGGAAGAGACTGCCGCTCCGGCCACCGCGCGCCACTGCCGCGCGGCGATCACCGCTATAGGCAGCAGCAATGCCAGCTGAGGCTTGAGGACCAGGCAACCAAGCACCAGTCCGGCAGCGAACGGGCGCTTGGGCATCAAGGCCATGCCGGCGATGAACAGGGCCGCCATGACAAAGCTGTTCTGGCCCGTGGCCGCGACGACGACCACCGGGAGGAACGCCACTGGAAGCAGGCCGGAATCGGGGAACATGCGCCGGATCGCCGCAAAATAGAGCGGCAAGGTGGAAATGACCCATGCCGCCATCCCCCACGCGTACGGCATCAGGGCAAATGGCATCACCAGCAGCAACAGCGCCGGTGGATATGGGAATGGCATCTCGCCGCCGCCGCTGAACCTCGCGGCCGCGGCCTGGACCGCATGGAGGGCCCCATTGTCATAGGCGGTCGCCGGATGGCCGGCGAGCGCGAGCTGCCCCGCGCCCCAGAAGCTGATGAAGTCGCGCGCGGTCGGAAAGCGCAAATTCTGGACCAACTCCGCGAGCACCACCGCAAGAATCGCGAGCGCAAGCACATTGCCGACCCGGCGATAGAGACGGAACGGATCTTCGGAGGCCGCAGCTGTCGCCGCCGCCTCGGTTCCTGAAAATGGCGCCACGGAGGCGATTGCGTTCACGGCCCGGTCCCCTGGTCGTGAATGCCCTTAGCGATGCATGTCTAAGGAAGCCTTACCGGCAAGGCCCGCCCCCATGGCGCCGGCAGGGTCCAGCAGTTAAGCGTCGGCGATGCCCGCAACCCCCGCCTGGCCGCCCAGAAGCCTGCCGCGCCTGTTCGTGCGGCAACCGCTCGGCGAGGGTGCGCGGGTCGCACTCGATGCCGGGCAGGCCAATTATCTCGGCAACGTGCTGCGGATGAAGGAGGGCGCCCAGATGCTCCTGTTCGATGGCAGCAGCGGCGAATGGCTCGCGGCAATCGCGGACGCGGGCAAGAAGAACATGGTCCTTGCGGTGGAGCAACGGACCCGCCCGATCGAAGCGGTGCCTGACGTCACGCTGGCCTTCGCGCCGGTCAAACGGACGCAGACCGACTGGCTGGTCGAAAAAGCGACCGAACTGGGCGCGGCGCGGCTCCAGCCGGTGATCACGCAGCGAACGGTGGTCGAGCGGGTCAAGCTGGAACGCTTGCAGTCGATCGCGATCGAAGCGGCCGAGCAATGCGGGCGCACGCTCCTGCCCGAGATCGCCGAGCCGATGACGCTGGCGCGCTTGCTCGAGCAGGATCGGGGAACCCTCTATTTCGCTGACGAGAATGGCGGCGAGCCGGCAGCGAGCGCCTTCGCTCCTGGAGCCGCGACAATCCTGACGGGGCCCGAGGGCGGCTTCACCGAGGAGGAGCGGGCATTGATCCGCGCGGCGCCGGGCGCGCGTGCGATCAGCCTGGGGCCGCGAATCCTTCGCGCCGAGACCGCCGCCTTGGCCTCGCTCGCCGCCTATATGGCCATCGCCGGGGACTGGCGTTAAGCGCCGGCTGGATGACCACCCGCACTGACGATAGCGCGAGCCCGCTCGTCGAAGGCCGCGACGATTTGCTGGCGGTCTTCTCCGGCGGCGAAAAAGCGCCCGAGGCATGGCGCATCGGCACCGAGCATGAAAAATTCGTCTATCGCACGAGCGACCACCGCGCGCCGTCCTATGACGAGCCCGGCGGCATCCGCGATTTGCTCAGCGGCCTTACCGGGTTCGGCTGGAGGCCGGTGATCGAGAACGGAAACGTGATTGCGCTGGCCGGACCCGACGGGACCATCAGCCTGGAGCCGGCCGGCCAGTTCGAACTCTCGGGCGCTCCGCTCGAGAATCTGCACGAGACGTGCGCGGAAGCGGCGCGCCACCTCGAGCAATGCAAAAGTGTCGGCGAGCGGCTCGGGCTGGGCTTCCTCGGGCTCGGAATGTGGCCGGACAAGGCGCGCGCGGACCTGCCGGTGATGCCCAAGGGCCGCTATCAGATCATGCTCGATTACATGCCCAAGGTGGGCAAGCTCGGGCTCGACATGATGCTTCGGACCTGCACCATACAGGTCAACCTCGACTACCAGTCCGAAGCGGACATGGTGAAGAAATTCCGCGTCGGGCTCGCGCTCCAGCCGGTCGCCACCGCTTTGTTCGCAAATTCGCCGCTGACCGAAGGCAAGCCGAACGGATATAAGAGCTTCCGCAGCCATATCTGGGAGGACACCGACCCCGATCGCACCGGAATGCTGCCGTTCGTTTTCGAAGACGGTTTCGGATATGAGCGATATTGCGATTATGCGCTCGATGTACCGATGTACTTTGTGTTCCGCGAGGGCCGCTACATCGATGTGGCCGGGCGAAGCTTCCGCGATTTCCTCGAGGGCCGCCTCGCCGAGCTGCCGGGCGAAAAACCGACCCTGACCGACTGGACCGACCATCTCTCGACCGCTTTCCCCGAGGTTCGGCTGAAGAGCTTCCTCGAGATGCGCGGCGCCGATGGCGGGCCATGGGGCCGGATCTGCGCGCTTCCGGCCTTTTGGGTCGGGCTGCTCTACGACGACCAGGCGCTCGATGCCGCGTGGGAATTAGTCAGCCACTGGTCGATCGGCGCACGCGAGGAACTGCGCCGGAGCGTGCCGCGGCTGGCGCTCGACACGGTGACTCCCGACGGGGAGCAGATGGCGAAGCTCGCGGCCCGCGTGCTCGGCATTGCGGCGGGCGGCCTGACTCGCCGCGCGCGCCTCAACAGCGCGGGCGACAATGAAGGCGGCTTCCTCGATCCGTTGCACGACGTGGTCGCAACGGGCATGACGCCAGCCGACCGCCTGCTCGCCCGGTTCAACGGAGAATGGGCCGGCGATGTCCGCCGCATCTACGAAGAAATGAGTTTTTGATGGATATTCACAGCAATCAGCGCCGCACCCTTTATCCGGCGATCGAGCCCTATGAGAGCGGGATGCTGGATGTCGGCGACGGCCACCGGCTCTACTGGGAGCTGAGCGGCAATCCGGACGGCAAACCGGTGGTGTTCCTGCACGGTGGCCCCGGCGGCGGATCAAGCCCCGATCACCGGCGGCAGTTCAATCCCGCCAAATATAAGATTCTGGTGTTCGACCAGCGCGGCTGCGGCCGCTCGACGCCTTATGCTAGCTTAGACGCCAACACGACTTGGGACCTGGTCGCGGACATCGAGAAGCTGCGCACGCAAGTCGCCGATGTCGAAAAATGGCAGGTGTTCGGCGGCAGCTGGGGCTCGACCCTGGCGTTGGCCTATGCCCAGACGCACCCCGAACGGGTCAGCGAGCTGGTGCTTCGCGGCATCTTCCTGTTCGACCAATATGAGATCGACTGGATGTACACGCCCGGCGGCGCGTCGCAGATCTACCCCGACAAGTTCGAAGAGTTCCTCGCGCCCATTCCCGAGGCCGAGCGCGGCGATTTGGTCGAAGCCTATCGCAAGCGCCTGACCAGCGATGATGATGCCGAGCAGCTCGCGGCCGCCAAGGCGTGGAGCAAATGGGAGGGCGACATCGTCACCTTGCTCCCGAGCCCGCAAACGGTCGAGCATTTCACCAGTCCCGAGGTCGCGGTCGCGGTCGCGCGGATCGAGAACCATTATATGGCCAACCGCGGCTGGTTCGAGGAAGGCCAGTTGCTCGAGGGGGCGCGCAAGCTTCGCGGCATCCCGGGAGTGATCGTGCAGGGCCGCCACGACAGCTGCACGCCGCCGGCCGCGGCCTGGAAATTGAAACAGGCATGGCCCGAAGTCGAGCTGAACATCGTGCCCGATGGCGGCCATCTGTTCAACGAACCCGGGATATTGGACGGCCTTATCCGCGCGACCGATCGGTTCGGACGATAAGTCGGACAAATTTTCGCTGAAGTCGCTGGAATAGTTTGTAAAACTTCGTACAGGGGCGAAATGAACCTGAGTTGGGGCGCCCTTCACGCTGGTTTACAGTCGGTTCTCGACACGGCTCTCGATGCGGTCGTGGTGATGAGCCTCGAGGGCAACATCATCGGCTGGAATCATAATGCATCGGAGCTTTTCGGATGGTCTGCAGATGAAGCGATCGGGCACCGGCTAAGCGACCTCATCATCCCCGAGAAGCTGCGCGACGCTCATGAAGGCGGGCTGTCGCACTTCCTCGCGACGGGGGAAGGCCCGGTGCTCGGGCGACGCATCGAAGTGCCCGCGCTGACCCGGGCCGGCGAGGAGATTCCGATCGAGCTATCGGTGGCTCCAAGCGACCAGTTCGGCGAGCGCCTGTTCGTTGGCTTCCTGCGCGACATGACCGAGCGCAGGGCAGAGGCGGAACGCCAGCAGCGCGTGCTCCAGGAGTCCGAGCATCGTGTGAAGAACATGCTGACCGTGGTGGCCGCAATCGCCCAGCAAACCGCGCGCGTTTCGACCGACATGGCGACCTTCAACCGGTCGTTTACGGGACGGCTCGAATCGCTTGCCAAAGCGCATGAGCTGTTGGTTGGCCAGGTGTGGCACGACGTTGCCTTGACTGCTCTGGTCGAGCGAGTCCTCGGCGCCGACGTGGCAGCCGGTCGTGCGCGGTTCGGTGGCCCGGAAGTCCTGCTCAAGCCGGGCCAGGTGCTCGGGCTGTCGATGATCCTCCATGAGCTTTACACCAACGCCGTCAAATATGGCGCCTTGTGCAATGACGACGGACGGCTGTCGCTGGACTGGAGCCGCGACGACCATATGGTCGAATTGGTGTGGAAGGAGGTTGGGACTCCGTGCGAGCCCGACGTGCCGAGTAGCGGTTTTGGCCAGCGGATGATTGCAATGAGCGTCAAGTCCGACCTTCGCGGAACCATCGACCGGGATTGGCGGCCCGACGGCCTGACCGCGATCTTGCGCTTCCCGATCGACGGTTAGGCGTCGGGCAGCGCCTGCTTGGCCTTGCCCCAGCCCGCAAGCAGCTTTCCGCCCGCGCGTTTGAGCAGTTCATCTGCGTCGCGAATGGTGAAATGATTGCCGCCCTTGAAGCGGTCGAGCTCGTCCCATGAAACCGGCGCCGAGACCGGGGCGCCTTCGCGGGCACGGGCGGAAAAAGGCATGACGGCTGTGGCGCCTCGCTGATTGCGCAGCCAGTCGAGGAAGATCCGCCCCTTGCGCTCGACCTTGCGGATGTTGGCGGTGAAGGTTTCGGGCTCGGCCGCGGCAATCGCGCGGCTGAAACGGTCGGCAAAGCTCTTCACTGCCACCCAGTCCTTTGACGCATCCAGCGGCACGACAACGTGGATGCCTTTGCCGCCCGAAAGCAAAGGCCAATTCTTGAGACCGAGGTCGTTGAGCAGCTCGTGGAGGCGCACCGCCGCGCTTTTCACTTTCGCGAAATCGAGGCCGACATCGGGATCGAGATCGAATACCAGCCGGTCGGGATATTCGACCTTCTCGATGCGGCTGCCCCAGCCGTGAAATTCGATCGCCCCCATCTGGACGCAGGTGAGCAGGCCCTTGATGTCGTCGAAATAGAGATAGTCCTCGGTCGCGCCGTTTTTTTCGAGGATCGGGACCTGCTTGACCGACGGGCCGAAGGTGCCGGCGTCATGCTTCTGGAAAAAGCACTTCTTGGCGCGGCCTTGCGGGCAGCGAATGAGGGTCATCGGGCGGCGCGCGGCATCGACCATGATTAGCGGCTCGACCGCGGCGTAATAATTGGCGAGGTCGGCCTTGGTCAGCCCTTCGTCGGGAAAGATCGGGCGGTCGGGGTTACTGATTTTGACCCCGAAGCTCTCGGCGGTCGGACGAGCGGCCTTTTTCTCGGCCTTGCGCAGCGGCTTGGGGATTTCGCGGACGACATCCGCGGCGGGCTTGTCCTCGCGCAACCCGATGAAGCTGGGGTGGCGAAGAATGCCATCGCTGGTGAATTCGGTGAACGCGATTTCGGCGACCAGCTCCGGGCGGATCCAGTGCGCTGCCTTGCGATCGGCGCGCGGCACTTCAACCGGAGCGGCGTCCACTTCAAGCGGCCGCATACGGTCCATCATTTCCTTGATCAGCGCGGCCGAAAAGCCCGTGCCGACCTTGCCGACATAGCTTAGCTTCTTGCCGTCCCGCGCGGCGAGCAACAGCGAGCGGAAGCCCCGGCGCTTGTCACTTTCAGACCAGCCGACAATGACGAATTCCTGGCGCTGGATGCATTTGACCTTGAGCCAGCATCGGCTGCGGGCGCCGCGATACGGGGCGCTGGCCTTTTTCGAGATTATTCCTTCGCCCTTTTGCTTGCACACCGCTTCGAACAAGGCCTCGCCCTTGCCGATCACATGATCGCCGTAGAGGATCGGCGGGGCGACTCCCTTGAGCAGCGCGGCAAGCCGCTCCTTGCGCTCGATATTGGGAAGCGAGCGGATATCCTCGCCGCGGTCGATCAGCAGGTCGAAGGCGTAGAATGCGAGGTTGGCGCCTTTCGACTCCTTGAGGGTGGACTGAAGCAGCTGAAAGCTCGGCTGGCCCTTGTCGTCGAGCGCGACCGCCTCGCCGTCGATCAGGCATCCGGCAGGAAGGTTCACCGCCGCCTTGACCAGCGCCTTGAACTTGTCGCTCCAGTCCTTGCCATTGCGGGTCCAGGCGGTGGCGACGCCGTCGCCCGTCGCGATCAGCAGCCGGTACCCGTCATATTTATACTCGTGCAGCCAGCTGTTCCCGGTCGGCACCTCATCGACCAGGGTGGCCAGCTGGGGCTCCTCGAACTTCGGCGGCGCCTTGCCCGCCTTTTGCTTCGTCCGGCCGCCCTTCTGGCCCCCCTGGTTGGAGCGCCAGACGTCGGCGCCGGCCGCGATCTCGGCCATCGTGCGCTCGGTGGTGACGCTGGTCACGCAATTGTCGACGAGTGCGTCGCCGTCCTCGGGATCGGCGAACTCGTCGGTGACTTTCTTGAGCATCCACGGCTCCGAGCGGTCGCCCGGCTTGCCCTTGAGGCGAAACATCACCCATTCCCCGTGCATCCGCTCGCCTTCGAGCGTGAAGTGCAGATGGCCTTCCTCGATGGTCTTGCGCGGGTCCTTGTCGGGATGCGGGATCCAGCGGCCACGGTCCCACAGCATTACCGTGCCGCCGCCATATTCGCCCTTTGGAATGGTGCCCTCGAACGTCCCGTAATCGAGCGGATGGTCTTCGGTGCGCATGGCCAGACGGTTCTGGCCGGGGTCGAGGCTCGGGCCCTTCGGCACCGCCCAGCTCTTAAGGACTCCGTCGAGCTCGAGGCGGAAGTCCCAATGGAGCCGCGACGCGTCATGCTTCTGGACGACGAAGCTGTCACCCTTGCCCTTCAATTTGCGTCCGCGCGGCTCGGCGGTTTTCTTGAAGTCGCGCTTCTTGTTGTAGGTCTCGATGTCGAGCGGGACTTTGGCCATCGTTACGCCCGCTTGCGCGCGGCGGTCTTTGCGGGCGCGGACTTGCGCGCCGGCGCGGCTTTCTTGGCCGGAGCCTTCTTGGTCCCGCTGGTTTTCTTCGCCGGCTTGTTGTCGTTGCTCGACTTGTCGTCGCCGAGGCTCTTCTTCAGTGCCGCCATCAGGTCGATGACGTTGGAGCCCTTGGCCGGTTTGCCGTCGTCGGGGTCCTGGATCACCAGCTCGCCCTTGCGCTTGCGCTTCTCTGCAATGAGGTCCTTCAACGCATCGACATAGCGATTGTGGAACTCGCTGGCGTCGAACTTGCCGCTCTTCTTCTCGATCAGCGTCGCGGCCATGTCGAGCAAATCGGGGTCCGGCTCGGCATCGCCGATCTCGCGGAAATAGGACGATGCCTTGTTGACCTCGTCATTGTAACGCAGCGTTTCGAGCAGCATCCCGCGCCCGCACGGCTTCAGCGCGACGACATATTCCTGGCCGCGCATGGCGAGCTGGCCGACGCCGACCTTGTTGGACGAGCGCAGCGCATCGCGCAGGACGACGAACGCTTCCTCGGCGAGATCGTCGGCGGGGACGACGAAATAGGGCTTGTCGAAATAGATTGCGTCGATCTCATTGAGGTCGACGAACTGCGCGAGCTCGAGCGTCTTGCGGCTTTCCAGTTTGACGCTCTCGATCTCCTCGGGCTCGAGCAGCACATATTCGCCCTTGGAGACTTCGAACCCCTTGATGATCTCGTCGCGGTCGACCGGGCCGATGCCGGGCACGACCTTCTCATATTTGATGCGCTTTCCCGAAGGCTCGTGGATCTGATGGAAGGCGATGGTCGCGCCGCTTTTGGTCGCGGAATAGATCTCGACCGGGATCGAGACCAAGGCGAGCCGGATCTGCCCGCGCCAAATCGGTCGTGCCGCCATTTCGAACCGCCTCCTGGTTTCGGAGCCGATTCAATCAATGCGAAGCAGACTCGTTCCGTGTGGCGGCTTTGAGGGAGGCGACGAAGCCGGCGACGTCGCCGTTGCCGGCCGCGATCGAGACGATGGCGGAACCGCAGATGACCCCCGCTGCGCCGCAGTCGAGCGCGGCTCTGACGTGATCGGGAGTCGAGATGCCAAAGCCGAATATCGGCGGCGCGGCGCCGGCATCTGCGAGGGCGGCGATCAACCCGCGGTCGAATTCCGCCGCTGCGTGGACCCCGGTGATCCCGGCGCGAGTCACGCAGTAGGTGTAGCCCGATCCGATGCGCGCGATGTCGGCAATGGTTTCCGACGGCGTGTTGGACGCCGCGATCAGCACCGGGTCGAGCCCGGCCGCGCGCATTCCGATTGCCCAGGGATTCGCCTCGCGCGCGGGAAGATCGGCGATCAGCAGGCTGTCCGTCCCCGCTTCGGCGGCGCGGCGGAAGAAGTCGTCGTGGCCTCGCGCCATAACCAGATTGGCGTAGGTCAGGATGCCGATCGGAACGTCCGGGTGCCGGGAGCGAAGGCCGGCGATGAGATCGAAGCAATCGGCGACTTTCACTCCGGCAGCGAGCGCGCGAGCGGCGGCGCTCTGGATCACCGGCCCGTCGGCAACCGGATCGGAGAATGGAATGCCGACCTCGATCATATCGGCGCCGCCGGCGACCAGCGCGTCGAGATGCGCCGCGCTGGTCGCGAGGTCCGGATCGCCGAGCATCAGGAATGCGCCGAGCGCGCCTTCTCCGTCCAGCCGCTCGAACATTTGCGCGTAGCGGGTCACGCCGACGGCCCGAGCAATTGCTGGGCCTGGGCGACGTCCTTGTCGCCGCGCCCGGACAGTCCGACGAGCAGGATTCCATCGGGCTGCCCGTCGGCCATCTTGAGCGCATGGGCGAGCGCGTGGGCGCTTTCGAACGCGCATAATATGCCCTCCTTTTCGGCGAGAAGCCGGAAGGCCGCCAAGGCTTCGGCATCGGTCGCGCCGACATAGTCCGCGCGTCCGCTGTCCTTGAGATGCGCATGCTCGGGGCCGACTGCTGGATAGTCGAGCCCGGCCGAAACCGACCAGCTGTCGCCGATCTGGCCATCCTCGTCCTGAAGGACATAGGTTTCCGCCCCGTGCAGAATCCCCGGGCGGCCGCGCAGCAGGGTTGCGCCATGCTCGGCTCCGTCAAGGCCCTTGCCAGCGGCTTCGACACCGATCAGGCGGACGTCGTCTTCAAGAAAGTCCGAGAACAGGCCGATCGCGTTGGAGCCGCCGCCGACGCAGGCGATCACCGCATCGGGCAAGCGGCCGAGCTGGTCCAGCATCTGCGCGCGCGCTTCCTTGCCGATCACGCGCTGGAATTGGCGCACCATCAGCGGAAAGGGGTGCGGGCCGGCTGCCGTGCCGAGCAAATAATGCGTATCGGCAAATGTTGCCGACCAGTCACGGAGAGCTTCGTTGATGGCGTCCTTGAGGCCGCGGCCGCCGCTTTCGACCGGGTTGACCTTGGCGCCCAGCAATTCCATGCGGAAGACGTTGAGCTGCTGCCGCTTGGCATCGTGCGCGCCCATGTAGATGATTGTCTCGAAGCCGAGCAAAGCGCCGGCGATAGCGGTGGCGACGCCATGTTGCCCGGCGCCGGTCTCGGCGATCAGCCGGCGCTTGCCCATGCGCTTGGCGAGCAGGCCCTGGGCAAGCACCTGGTTGGTCTTGTGCGCGCCGCCGTGAAGCAAATCCTCGCGCTTGAGATAGATGTTGCCGGGCAGGTTGCGGCAGCCGGTCAGCGGCGTCGGGCGGCCGGCATAATTGGCAAGCAGGTGATTGAGCTCTGCAGCAAACGAGGCATCGGCCTGTGCGTCGAGAAACGCCGCTTCGAGCTGGTCGAGAGCGGGCACGAGAATTTCGGGGACGTAAGTGCCGCCAAAGCGGCCGAAGCGGCCGCTCAGGCGCATGTCGGGGCCTCCGCTCGGACGGGGAGCCGAAGGGCGTCGAACAGTGCATCGATCTTCGACGCGGATTTGAATCCGGGTGCGGCGTCGATCGAGGAGCCGACGTCGATCGCATAGGCGCCGACTGCTTGCGCGGCGCGCGCATTGGAAGGTCCGATCCCTCCCGCGATGACCGCTTGCGCAAGGTGCGGATGGCCATGCACGGCACCCCAGTCGAAGTTTCGCCCCGATCCGCCGTCACCGTTGTCGAACAGGATGCGGTCACCGCCGCGATCGCTCGCCAGGTCATCCCGGCCGACGCTGAGCGACGTCCAGATTTCGCAATCGCTGGAAAGCTCGCGTCGCAGAGCCGCGACATAAGCCGCGTCCTCACGCCCGTGGAGCTGGACCGCGTGCAGGTTCAGCAAGTTTGCAACCTCGGCCACTTGGTCGAGCGTTGCGTCGCGGAAAACGCCAACCGGCAATATCCCGGCCCGGCGCACCGCGCCCGCCAGCGGAGCGGCCTGCGCGACGGTCAGGCAGCGCGGCGTTCCGGGGACAAAGACGAAACCAGTGTGCGACGCCGCCGCAGAAGGGGCGACATCGTCGGCGCTGGTCAGCCCGCACAGCTTTACCCGGCCGAACAGCAAGGCGCGTGCGGCCTGGGCCGGATCGATGGCGCGCATCAGCGATGTGCCGATCAGAAAGCCATCGGCGTGGCCGGCGAGACGCTCGACATCGCCGCGCGACCCGATACCGGATTCGGAAACGACCAGACGATCCCGCGCCATTGCCGCCAGGCGCTCGGTCGTCGCCAGATCGATCGTCAGGTCGCGCAGGTCGCGGTTGTTGATGCCGATCAGCCGGACGCCCAGCGCCAGCGCGCGACGCATCTCGCGCTCGTCATGCACTTCGACCAGTGCATCCATGGCCAGCGACGCAGCCTCGTCGATAATCGTCCGCGCCGCTGCATCATCCAGCAGCGAGAGCATCACCAGTACGGCATCGGCGCCGGCGATGCGGGCTTCGACGACTTGTCGCGCGTCGAGGAAAAAGTCCTTGGCCAGTATCGGGCCATCGAATGCCGCAGCGGCAGCGGCCAGATCACCGGTCGAACCACCAAAGAAGTTGCGGTCAGTAAGCACGCTCAAGGCATCGGCGACGCCGGCATAGCCGCGAGCGATCCCCGCCACGTCTGCGCCGGCGCGGATCGTTCCTTGCGAGGGAGAGGCTTTCTTGACCTCCAGGATGAAGCGCGCGCCCGGCTTCGCGATGGCCGCAGCAAGGCCCTTCTGCGTCGGCCGCGCCTGCTGGCGGAGAGCGTCGAGCGACACGTCGCGGAAGCGCTCGCGAAGCTCGTCGCGCTTGGCCTCCGCGATCGTCGCGAGCACGCCCTCAGCCACGGCTCGCCTCCACGAACGCGTCGAGCACCTTGCCCGCCTTGCCCGAGCCAAGCGCATCGGCCGCAGCCGCGACACCATTCCTGAGAGTCGCCGCAAGGCCTGCAGTCATCAGCAAGGCGCCGGCGTTCAAAGCGACGATGTCGCGCTCGGCCTGCGCCCCTGCTCCGTCAAGCAAGGTCCGCAACCGCGCTGCGTTTTCCGTCGCATCGCTCCCGGTCACGACGCTTAGCGGAGCGCGCTCCAGACCGGCGTCCTCGGGCGCGATGACGATTTCCTGGACCACCCCGTTGGTCAGCTTGAGCGCGCGTGTTTCGGCGTGGAGCGCGATTTCGTCGGTCCCGCCGCCGTGGACAACCAGCGCCTTGCGCACGCCCATTGCGTCGAGCGTTTCGGCGATCCGGCGCAGCATCTTCGCGTCGGCGACACCAAGCAATTGCACCGGTGGCCGCGCCGGATTGACGCACGGTCCGAGCAAATTCATCACCGTGCGCACCGAAAGCTGCCGCCGGACCAGCGCGGCATGCTTCATCCCGGGGTGATAGGCGGGCGCGAACAGGAAGCAGAAGCCGCTCTCGTCAAGCGCCCGGCGGGCGGCGGGCGGAGGGACATCGAGCCTCGCGCCAAGCGCCTCGAGCACATCGGCGGACCCGCATTTCGAGCTGACGCTGCGGTTGCCGTGCTTGGCGATCGGCAGTCCGGCGGCGGCGGCCACGAAGGCGGTGGCGGTAGAGACGTTGATCATGCCCGAGCCATCGCCGCCGGTGCCGCAGCAATCGGCGAACAGATAATCGGGCCGTTCGAACGGCGTTGCGGCAGCGGACAGCGCCCGCGCCGCGCCGATCATCTCGTCGGCGGTTTCGCCTTTCATCCGGAGGGCGATCAACATTCCGGCGATCTCCGCCGGCTCGAGCTTGCCCACGACGAGGCGCTCGAACAGGTGCTCTGCGTCCTCGGTTGGCAGGTCTTCCCCGGCAAGCAGGCGTGGAAGAGGATTGGGAACCGGCAGCGAGACGAAGGAAGGGAGCGTCGGCGGAGCCGACGAAATTGGTCGAACAGACTGAAACATGACGTGAGTCCCGGAATTCTGGGTAAAAAAAAGCCCGCCGGAAGGGCGGGCCGTGGCAACTGGATCGGAAGGCTAGCTAGCCGTGATCAGTCGCGCCATCGCGCCGCGGATGTGCCTGTCCGCCACCATGAACGGGCGGTCAGTTGAGCGGCAATGGCAATCGGGTGCGTCATCAACTGCTTGGGTAGTCGAGCTTTTCCAATGCCGTCAACCCCGGCTGTTGACGGATCGCGCGGGCGGATGGCATTGCTCGGCGCCTGCCGCGAGCGGGTGTAGCTCAATGGTAGAGCAGAAGCCTTCCAAGCTTACGACGAGGGTTCGATTCCCTTCACCCGCTCCAAAAACCGACATGCCGGGGGCATGTTGTGTTTTTGGAGCGCACCGAGCGCAGCGAAGGGTGACCGGCACAGCGGCTTTCCCAGGCGCTCCGATCCCTCGCGTTGACAGCCAAGGGCCGCGTCGCCATTTGGCGCGCCTGCCCCAGTGACCGGAATGTCCTCGTGGAGAGGTGGCCGAGTGGTTAAAGGCAGCAGACTGTAAATCTGCCCGCGCAAGCGTACGCTGGTTCGAATCCAGCCCTCTCCACCAATTTCGGCCGAAAGCTGGCCGAGCCGGCGTCACAGCTGACCGGCTAAAGACAGAGTGCACTCCGGAACATTACATAAATAAGTGATTTATTTTGGCGAATTCATTCGCGCGTGGCATAGGTCGGAAGGTTCGAGCGCATGCCGAGCTTGGGCTCCGAAAGTTGGCAGGAAGGCAAAGTCGCCGAGATAATGAGTGAGTAATTTCGCTAATCGGTCCGGGGACTCGGTGGACCAGAGCTCAATCGTGCAGCGCATTGCCCGGTTGAGCCCCGGTCAGCTCGATTGTCTTTGCCTCGTCGATCAGCATCTTTCCTCCAAGGAAATCGCGACCAGGCTCAAGATTTCGCCGCACACGGTCGACCAGCGCATTCGCCGTTCGCTCCAGATCCTCAAGGTTGAACGCAGGTCGCAGGCCGCGCGGCTCGTCTGCCGCCACTCGGCCGAGCCGTATCAGCGGTTGATACATCAATCGCCGTATCTTGAGGCGCCCGGCCAATCGGCCGACCCCAATGAGGCGGTCAGTATTCAGATTCGGCACGCTGATCGCGCAGGAGGGGCTGGAGCCGTTGGTTTCCTATCCGAGCAGAGACCAGGGGATTTCCGGTCCTTCCTGCAACTACCGTTCGCAACAAGGAGCAACCCCCGGAATGAGATGAGTGTCGGCCAGAGGCTGTTCTGGATCGCGGCCGTCGCGATCGGAGCAGCGATGTCGGCGGGAATGTTTCTCGCCGGTCTCGAAAGCCTTGGGCGCCTGTTAGACCCTTAAAGCCGACGTTTCTGATCGATCCGACAATCACTTCGAGCGCAGGCGCGCCGGAGAAGGAGCAGTCATGCGCAAACAAATGTTAGAATCCGCCGCCCTGGAAGTCGCCACGCAGGTTCGCGCGGTCGAAGACAGCATCGAAGTGGCATTGGCCGAACTGGCCGAGCTGCAATCGCGGATGGTCCAGGCGCGCGGCGTCACCAACGCCAATTTCGTCACCAGCCATGCCGCGTTCGAGCAGCTTGGGGCAACCACAACCGGCCTCATCACCGCGCGTGGCGGCATCGCCCATTGCCATGCGGCGCTGGTCGTGTCCCAGCAGTCGATCCCGGGGCTTCGCACGGTCAGCTTCGGCGATCAGGGCGATTGCCCAAAGACCGCGCAGGCCGACCTGCGTATCGTCGCCTAGGCCAAGGGTTGACCGGGCAGCCGTCAGGCTGTCCGGTGGCCACCGTCATGCTGCGCGTGATTCTCTTCGACCTGCTGCTGTTCGCGACCTGCGGCTACGCCCTGCTATACGGGCGGATGGACGCGCGGATCATCGGCGGCGTGTGCATTGTCGCGAACTTCGCCAGCTATGCCGTGGTGTCGCGCTATGTCGGCGTTGAAGTCGGCGTGCTGGCGATCGATTTGCTGACGTTCCTGATCTTCACTGCCGTCGCCCTGCGTTCCGATCGCTTCTGGCCGCTGTGGATCAGCGGGCTGCAATTGACGACCACGATCGGGCATGTGCTCAAGGCCATCCAGCTCGACCTGGTCCCGATCGCTTATGCGGTCGCGCTGCGCTTCTGGGCCTACCCGATCCTGATCATCCTGGCGTTCGCGGTCTGGCGCAGCCGGCGGCGGCTGGATCTGGAAGCGGCGCCGGTCCGGCGGGACGCGATGTTCCCAGCCACGGAATAGCCCGTCGGTTTCGACGGCTTGCGCAGCGGCTGCGGCGTGCGCATGAGAGCCGCAGATGACGAGGCGCAAGAAATCCCATCAGGCTTCGCCAGGCCCCGCCCGGCCCCGCTTTTGGGGCAAGCACGCCGTTGCCGCCGCGCTTGATAATCCGGACCGGACCGTGGTCCGCGCGTGGGCGACCCGCGAAGCCGCGGACTCGATGCAGTTTCCCAAGGATCTGCCGCTGACGCTGGCGGATGCCGCCGACCTTGCCCGGCTGGTCGCGCGCGACGCGCCGCATCAGGGACTGGTGATTGAAGTCGAGCCGCTTGAGGAGCGTTGGCTCGATGACCTGTTGGGGGACGCCCCCGAAGGCTCCCTGCTGCTGGTGCTCGACCAGGTCACAGACCCGCATAATGTCGGCGCCATCCTGCGCTCGGCGGCCGCGTTCGGAGTTGCCGGCATCGTCACCCAGGATCGCCACTCGCCGCCCGAAGGCGGAGTAATCGCAAAGGCTGCTTCGGGCGCGCTCGAGCGCGTGCCGTGGGTCAGGGTGGTCAACCTCGCGCGAGCCCTCGACGACATCGGCGAGGCCGGCTTCTGGCGCATTGGCCTCGCCGGCGATGCCGAGCAGACGCTTGCCGAAGCGCTTGGCCCGCCGAGGATTGCGCTCGTCCTCGGCGCCGAGGGTCCGGGCCTTCGCCTTAACACGCGCGAGCATTGCGACGCGCTGGCGCGCCTGCCGATCGACGACGCGATCGAGAGCCTCAATGTGTCCAACGCCGCCGCCATCGCGCTCTACGCGGCGCGCGCGCGCTGATGGTCGCAACCGCCGCGAGCATCCGCGCCCAGGTCGAGGCTCTGGCGGCACTGGAGCCCGCTTTCGCAGAGGTCGTGCAAACCCGCGGCATACCCGGCCCGCGCAGCAGCACTCCGGGTGCGCATACGCTGCTGAGGACGATCGTCGGGCAGCAGGTCAGCGTCGCCGCTGCGCGCTCGATGTGGGCCAAGCTCGAAGCGGCCTACGGCTTCCCGCCCGACCTCGCCGCGATCCTCGACGCGACCGACGAGGATCTGCGCGCCGCGGGAATTTCGCGGCAGAAGGCCGGTTATGTGCGCAGTCTGTCGCAGTTGGTTTTGTCCGGCGAGCTCGATCTTGCGGCGCTTCCGGAGGACGACGAAGAAGCGATCGCGCTGCTCACGAAAATCAAGGGAATCGGCCGCTGGTCCGCTGAAATCTATCTGCTGTTCGCCGAGGGGCGCGGCGATGTCTGGCCGGCCGGCGACCTCGCCGTGCAGATCGAGATCGGCCGGCTGCTCGGTCTCCCGGAACGGCCCGCCGAAAAACATTTGCGCGACATCGGCGAGCGCTGGCGGCCGTACCGCGGCGCCGCGGCGATCCTCGCCTGGCACAGCTACAACAACAAAGTACTCTAACTACGTACGGACCGCGTTGGGCAGCGGGCGGGCGCCAAGCCCACGATATTGGCGCGGGCCAAGGTCCGCGCGAAGCGGCCCCAGCTTGTCGGTCTTGGTTTCGCGGCCGACGAGATAGGCGGACGAGGCCTGCCCTTCACCGCTGGTCCAGCGGTAGAGTGCGTTGAATGCGATTAACGGCACGAACACCTCGCGGTCCTCGATCTTGAACAATTGCACATTGGCTCGCGGAGCGGCGACCTGCGAGCGCACCGCAATCCGCTTGAGCGGCGGGATCGCGACGATTCGCTCGCCCTTGCCGACCGGATTTTCGAAGAAAGCGCCGATCGCCTGATCCTGCGACTGGCCGGCGTTGAACAGGCTCGCCTCGATCAGCACGGCGCGCGCCGGCGCACTGCCGCTGTTGAAAAGCTCGAGCTCGAAGTCGACCACGATTTGCTCGCCGTCGACGATGCATTGAAGCGGATTGAACTGGAGCTCGAGCCGCGGACGAAGGCGCGTCGACACCACTCCGACAGGGACTGGCGTCACTGGCGCCGGCGCGGGCGCGTGCGGCGCAGGTGCAGCAGCCGGCGGCGCGGCGCGCGGCGCTACTGGCTCAGGCGCGACGTACGCGTCGGCCTGCGGGGCGTCGAACGCGGCGCCGTGGGACCAGTCGGCATAGGCAGGGCGCGATCGGCTCCGCCACAGGAACAGGCCGCCGAGTGCCAAAGCGAGCAGCGCCAGAAGCCACGGCCATTGCGTGAATAGCTGGCCGGAAGCCATATTGGCGTCCTCGTTGGGTGGCTCGGCGGTTAATTCCGAAACGGGCGCGGAAATCCTGCCGTCGAGCGGCGGCAGTGGAACCGTGACGGAGGGCCTGGGGCTCGGCTGCGGCGCATCTTCCGACGCCGCCGGGGGTTCGGCGCTTGCAGTGGAGGGGGCGGATTCTCGGGTTCGAGCAACCGGCCTCGCGTCGCTATTGTCTGTCGGGCCAGCCAACGCGCCCGCATCTGGCGCCGGCGGACGCGGAGTCGTTCGCGGGGCCGTTGCCGGGGGCCGAGCGGCGGGCGGCTCCGCCTCACGTGTAACTGTCCCGTTGATGCTGAAATTCTCAAGCTCGCGCGGTCCGATCGGCTCGGCGGGCGGATCCTCCGGCGGCGGCGTTTCCTGGGCACGCGCGGAGGAAGCCGCGAGCATAAGCACCGCGACTCCAAAGGCCGTCCACAAGCGTTTTCCCGCCTTCATTCGCTCCTGCTATTTCGCGAGATGGAACGCGCCGCCCCGGCGCTCGGCGTCCCATGCCGCCCAATCGCGTCCGGTTCAAGCGCAGCTGAGATGAATGGGGGGGAAATCCGCGACTTAGCGCCAGTGAACTATCTGGCGTCTACCAGCACCAATTCGGCGTCGTCCCGAGCCTCGAGGACAATTGCGTCTTCCCCTGTGATCGCGATTCCGTCGCGGGGGCCGGCCTCGACCCCGTTGACGCTGATCCGGCCGCTCGGAACCAGATAAAGATGACGCTTGGGATCGGTATCCAGCTGAATCTGGCTGCCCGGCTTGAGCGTCGCGCCAAGCACCCGGGCATCGGCGTTTATGGTCAGGCTGCCGTCCGCCGGATCGCCGCTGGCAAGCAGCTGGAACGCATCTTCGCGGGAATCCTTTGGGAACGGCATTGCGCCCCATGACGGCGGCGCGCCCGGACGGTCGCTTTCGATCCAGATCTGGAACAGCGTCGTCTGCTCGTCCTCGAGATTATATTCGGCGTGAGTGACGCCCGTGCCCGCGCTCATCACCTGCACGTCGCCGGCGGCGGTGCGGCCCTTGTTGCCGAGCGAATCCTGGTGGGTGATCGCGCCGGTGCGGACGTAAGTCACGATTTCCATGTCGCGGTGCGGGTGCGGCGGAAAACCGCTCTTTGCCGCGATCCGGTCGTCGTTCCAGACGCGAATGCGGCCCCAGGCCATGCGCTCGGGGTCATGGTAGCTGGCGAACGAGAAATGATGGCGGGCGTCGAGCCAGCCGTGGTCGGCGTGGCCGAGCGTTTCAAATTTGCGGATGTCTATCATGGGCCCGATTTGGACATGCCGCAGGCCCCGCTCAAGTGTCATGGATGTGACCGTACTTGACGACGAACCGTGCATTTCTGTAGATGAATTGAGAATTGATCCGGAGATCCAGCATGAAAATCGACCACAGCGAGCGCAGTCCTGCGTGGAAACTTGCGCTCGCCCTGGTCGTCGGGCTGGCCCTCAGCATCCCCTTATTCTCGGTCTATTTGCTGGCGTGGGACCGCGAGTCGCAATCGCGGCAGGCATCCGAATCGATCACTTCGGGCTGGGGCGCCCCGCAGGCGCTTGCGGGCCCGGTGCTGGTCATCCCCTATCGCGCCAATGCTGCGGAAACCGTGATCGAGAGCGGCCGGAGCGTTACCCGCACCCGCGAAGTGATGCGCGAGCTGACGCTTGCGCCCGAAGCGGTCGACCTCACCACCGATGTCGCGCCCGAGCTGCGCAAACGCTCGATCTATCAGGCGGTGGTCTATCAGGCGGCAATTTCGGGTCGCGCGCGATTCGCCTTTCCGCCCGACCTCGCCCGCACTGGCGTGACCCTCGCGCAGCTCGACATGAGCCGCGCCGAGCTGCGTTTCGGGATCAGCGATCCACGCGGGCTTGCCGCCAATCCGCGCGTGTCGGCCGCGGGCCAGCCGCTGCGGCTGCAGCCCGGCGGGGGAAGCAGCGGCGGGCGCGGATTCTTCGCCTGGATCGACGTTGCGGGACTGGCGACGACGCCGCTTGCGGTCGATTTCGCCTTCACCGTCCGCGGCAATGCCGCGCTGAGCCTGGCTCCCCAGGCCGGCGACACACGCTGGACCGTGCGATCGAAATGGCCGCACCCGAGCTTCGGCGGCGATTTCCTGCCGACCGCGCGCAGCGTACAGGACAGTGGCTTCGACGCCACCTACCGGATCGGCAATCTGGCGTTGGGCCGATCATTGGTCAGCACGGCCGACGCCGGCGCCTCGAACATGATCGAGCGCGTTCCGCCGCCCTCGCGCATGCCCGGTCACGTCGAGCGCCGCGGGCCCGGACGGCAACGTCCAAACCGCGCAGATCAGCCTGATCCAGCCGGTCGATCTTTATTCGCAGGTCAACCGCGCGACCAAATACGGCTTCCTGTTCATCGGCTTCACCTTTCTCGCGCTGCTGATGTTCGACGTTATCGGCGGGGTGCGCGTGTCGGCGGTCGAATATCTGCTGATGGGCGCGGCGCTGGTGATGTTCTTCGTGCTGTTGCTCGCCTTCGCCGAAGTCATCGGGTTCACGCCGGCCTACATCCTGGCGTCATTGGCGGTCGCCGGCCTCAACACCGCTTATGCCGCCGCGGTGCTGAGAAGCTGGCGCCGCGCGGCGTTCATCGGCGGATTGCTAATCGGGCTTTACGCGGTGCTTTACGTGCTTCTCAGCCTCGAGGCATTCTCGTTGCTGATCGGCTCATTGCTGTCATTCGCGGCACTTGCGGGAGTGATGTACGCGACGCGGCGGATCGACTGGAGCGCAAGGAGGGACGAGCCGTCGGCTGCGTGACGCTGGCACGATTTGGAGCTAGGCGCTGGCGGTCATGAGCCAGCCGTTCCCGCCCAAGACCATCTTTCCTTCATCGCGCGTCGATGCGCGGGCAGCCGAGCACGTCCCGTCGATTCCGCAGACCGAAAGCGACGCCTACAAGCTCGCCTTCCAGGACAGCGATTTTCTCCTGCGCGAGGATTTGCGGCCGGTGCGCTTCCAGCTCGAGCTTCTGAAGCCCGAGCTGCTGCTCAACGAGGCGAACATCGGCTCGACCTTCGTCTTTTACGGGTCCGCGCGAATTCCTTCGCCGGAGATGGCCGATGCGCTGGTCGCCGCCGCAACCAATGACGAGCAGTTGGCGATCGCCGAGCGGCTGAAAGTCAAGGCGCCTTATTACGACATCGCGCGCGAGCTCGCCCGGCTCGCGAGCGCGTGCGAGTGCGACGCGGACGGCAAGCGCCACTTCGTCGTTTGCTCGGGCGGCGGACCCTCGATCATGGAAGCCGCGAACCGCGGTGCGGCGGACGCGGGCAAGGAATCGATCGGGCTCAACATCGTGCTTCCCCACGAACAGTTGCCCAACCGCTACGTCACGCCCGAGCTGAGCTTCCAGTTTCACTATTTCGCGCTGCGGAAGATGCATTTCCTGCTGCGCGCGCGGGCGGTTGCAGTGTTCCCGGGCGGTTTTGGCACGTTCGACGAGATGTTCGAGCTTTTGACGCTGATTCAAACGGGCAAGGTCCGGCCCTTGCCCATCCTGCTGTTCGGGCGCGACTTCTGGACTCGAATGGTCAATTTCCAGGGGCTGGTCGATGAAGGCGTGATCTCACCCCACGACCTCGAGCTCATCCATTGGTGCGAAGACCCCGCGGAGGCGTGGGAGTTCGTGATGGATTTCTACGAGGGCCGCGGTTCGCCGCCAGGGCCTGACCGTCCCGCCTAGGGCTTTTTGGGAGGAGCTTCCGCGACCGCGTTCAGGACCGGCTGCTCGTCCGCTTTTTGGGCGCCGTCGCCGGGCCCCGTTCCAGGCTTGGTTGCTTCATTGTCCGCAGGGGCGCCCTCTCCCGGAGCTGAAGCTGGCGCCGGAGCGGCCGGCATCGGTTTGGGCGCGTCGCTCTTCGAATTCAGAAAGGCGATGACATTGGCGCGGTCCTGCGGGCTGCCGAGGCCGGCAAAGGTCATCTTGGTCCCGGGCGCAAAGCCCCTTGGGTTGGCAAGCCAATCACTAAGGTTCTTCCAGTCCCAATTGCCACCCTTCTCAGCCAGCGCGGGCGAGAACGCGAAGCCGGGGGACTTGCCGATCGGAGCACCGACCGTGTTCCATAGATTCGGGCCGAGCTGGTTCGGGCCGCCCTTGGCCGCGGTGTGGCAAGCGGTGCACTTGTTGAACACTTGCTCGCCTTTGACGAGATCGGCCTTGGCGAGGAACGCCTCGATCGGCTGCTCGGCGGCGGCGCCCTCGCCTTCGACGACGACGCCCTCGATTGGATAGCCCATCGTTTCCGGCCGCTCGCTGTGGAACATCTCACCGGCGACGATCGACGAGCCGAGCGCGACGATGCCCGCGAACAGCACCCAGCCGGCGATTGTATTGGAACGATCGTCCATGCGGTTCCCTGATTTTCGAATGCGAGCCAAGTGGATTTGGCCGCCCTTTACGGGCTGGCCCAAGCTTCTTCAAGCGGCTGCGCGTGCTTCTGCGTCGGGGACAAGGGCAAGCTCCGCGGCACGGCGATAGAGTGTCGGCAGCCCGGCCTGGCCGAGCTGGTCCAGCGGTTGCCACCAGCCCTCGCCGGGCGGATCACTCAAGTGCTCGAGCGTGAGGTCGAGCGTGAAGTGGGTGAAGACGTGCCGCACGCTTCCGAGCTCGCGGCCCGAAAAAGCGACCGGGAGGCTCGACCATTCGCCCCCGGGCAGCGCCGCCATTCCCCCAAGCAATCCGCGCGGCGGCCGCCGATGGAGCCAGACATGGCCGTCGCGCTCGATCCAATAGGCAACGCCATATTTGTGAGGCCGTTCGCGGCGCCGCGCGCGGACGGGAAAGCGCTCCGGCTGACCGCTGGCAAAAGCCGCACAGTCCGACCGCAGTGGACAGGCGGGGCAGTCGGGGTCGCGCGGCCGGCAGATAGTCGCGCCAAGATCCATCAAGGCCTGGCTGAAGTCGCCGGCGCCGCTCGGCGGCAGCATTGCCTGCGCCAGCCGTTTGAGCTCTCCACGGGCGGGGCGCTCCATCGCGTGCAGCCGCGCGATCACTCGCTCGACATTGGTATCGACGGCGACGACGCGCTCACCGAACGCGATTCCGGCGATTGCCGCAGCGGTATAATCGCCGACTCCAGGTAGCGTGCGCAGGTCGGCCGCTGTGCTCGGGAAACCGCCCCGAACGGCGAGAATGCGCGCGCAGGCAATGAGGTTTCGCGCCCGGGCGTAATAGCCGAGCCCCGCCCATTCGGAGAGAATATCGTGGTCCGGCGCGCTGGCGAGCGCGCTCGAGCGTCGGCCAGCGCGCGACGAACCGCTCGAAGCGCGGAACCACGGCGGCGACGCTGGTTTGCTGGAGCATGATTTCGCTGAGCCACACCCGGTACGGATCGGTCGGCGGGGCGCCCGGCGCCGAGCGCCAGGGCAAGCGCCTGAAGTTATCCACATAATGTTGCGTTAGGCGCTTTGCGGCATTGGCGGGCACATCGGCGCTATGGCATGGTCAGAGCGCATGTCGAAGCAAAAGCCGTCAGAACAAAAGACCAGCGAGCGCCGCAGCAGGGGGCGTGCCGCCGGCGATTTCGTCGCCGACGTCGGCGGCCAGTCGTTCCGCCGCTTCGGCTTCGTCCAGAGCGCCGTGGTCAGCCGCTGGGCGGAGATCGTCGGCGAACGCTACGCCGGAGTGTCGTGCCCCGAATCGATCCGCTTCCCGGCCGGGCGCAAGTCGGGCGGCGTACTCACCTTGCTCGTCGAAGGCGCGCACTCGCCGCTGATCCAGCATTTGACGCCTTTGATCGTCGAGCGGGTCAACCGCTTCTTCGGCTATGAGGCGATCAACCGGATCGTTTTCCGCCAGGGCCGCTTGCCGGCGGCGACAGCCAAGCCAAAGCGCGCGCGCGCTCGCCCCGGTGCCGCGGGAAATCGGCGATGGCCTGCGCGAGATCGCCGACCCGGAGCTTCGGGCTTGCCTCGAGTCGCTCGCTGGGCGAATTGCCGCTACCAGTGGAATGCCCGAGGTTCCGCCGAGCGGCGCGATCGATATTCCGGTGATCAAACGGAGCAAATGACCCAATGAAGCCGACCCATCTCCTCGCCTCTGCCCTCGCCGTGGTGGCGCTCGCGGGCTGCAATTCCAAGTCAAGCGACGCCAACAGCGCCGCGCCGGCCAAGCTCGAGCAGGTTGCGCCGCCCCAGGGCGGCGATTGGACTCAAGTGGTCAATCCTACGCCGCAAGGCGGGTTCGTGATGGGCAATCCCAACGCCCCGGTGAAGCTGGTCGAATATGGCTCGATGACCTGCCATTTCTGCGCGGAGTTCGAGGAGGCCGGCGGGAAGCCACTGACCGAGAATTATGTGAAGTCGGGCCAGGTTTCGTGGGAATTTCGCAACTATGTCCGCGACCCGCTCGATCTTACGGCGTCGCTGATCGCGCGCTGCAACGGCGCCAAGAGCTTTTTCCCGCTAACCGGCGCATTGTACAAGGATCAGGCCAACTGGACCGCCAAGATCCAGTCCGCGCCCGAAGCGCAGCTGCAGCAGCTGCAGAATCTGCCGCCAAACCGTCAGTTCACCGAATTGGCGAACATGGCTGGATTCCAGCAATGGGCTGCGTTGCGCGGCGTTCCGACGGCGAAGAGCACCCAGTGCCTGACCGACCAGAATGCGGTCAACCAGCTGGTCCAGATGACCAGCGACGCAATGACCGAGCATCCCGAGTTCGAAGGCACGCCGACGTTCGTCATCAACGGCGAGCTGGTCAAGAAAACCGCGAACTGGAAGACCCTCGAGCCGGCGCTGCGCAAAGCGCTCGGACGCTGAGGCGGGGCCTGGGGAGCGGCCTTGCAAATCCGACGGCTCAAGCTCAGCGGCTTCAAGAGTTTCGTCGAGCCGGCTGAACTGCGGATCGAGCCCGGCCTGACCGGGATCGTCGGGCCCAACGGCTGCGGCAAGTCCAATCTGCTCGAGGCCATCCGTTGGGCGATGGGCGAATCGAGCTCCAAGTCGCTTCGCGGCGACGGCATGGACGACGTCATCTTCGCCGGCACCTCGAGCCGCCCGGCACGCGATTTCGCCGAGGTCACGATCCTGCTCGACCGTTCGACCGCCGAGGGCGGCCAGAGCGAAAGCGAAATCACCCGCCGGATCGAGCGCGGCGCCGGCTCGGCCTATCGCATCGACGGCGGCGACGTCCGCGCCAAGGACGTCGCGCTTGCTGTTCGCCGACGCTGCGACCGGCGCGCATTCACCGGCGCTGGTCAGCCAGGGAAAGATCGGCGCCGTAATCTCCGCCAAACCGGTCGATCGCCGGCTGCTGCTCGAGGAGGCGGCGGGCATCGCGGGCCTTCATGCGCGGCGCAAGGACGCCGAGCAAAAGCTTGCGCGCGACCGAAGCCAATCTTGTCCGGCTCGGCGAAATCCTGTCCGACCAGGAGCAGCGCGTGGCCCAGCTCCGCCGCCAGGCGCGGAGCGCCGAGCGCTACCGCAAATTGAGCGAGCAAATCCGCAGCGTCGAGGCGCGGCTGCTACACGCGCGCTGGAGCGAGGCGGAACGGGCGGCCGAAGCGGCGCAGGCTGAAGCTCGTGCCGCAGACAGCGATGTCGATCGCATCCAGAGCGAGATTGCCGAGGCGCAGGCCGCCCAGAAACAGCCAATGCAGAGCTCGCCAGTCAGCGCCGGGCGCTCGCGGAAACACGCGAAGCGGGCCACGCGCTGGCGCATGATCTCGCTACGGCGCGGGCGCGGCGGGACACCGTCGGCCGGCGCCTCGCGGAACTCGACCGGCTCGATGCGGCGCTGGGCAGCGACATCGAGCGCGAGCAGGCGCTCAAGGGCGACGCAGCGCGCGCCATTGCGCAGCTGGACGACGAACGCGCCGCGATCGAGCAGCGGCTAGCGCAAACGGAAGCGCGATCCGCGCGAATTTCGGCCGAGCTCACCGCGTTCGAAACCCAATCGCGCGAGGCGGAAACTGCGCTTGCTGAGCTGCTCGCGCGGCAAGCAGCGATGCGCGCCGAGAGGCGCGTGGCCGAAGCGGCGCTCGAAGGCGCCAGGGCCCAGTTCGAACGCAGCGAGCTCGAGCTCGCGAGGCTAAGCCGAGCAGCTCGGCGCGCTTGGCGAAGGCCGCAATCACCAGGACGACCGCGAGCAGGCCGAGCGCGACGTCCAAGCGGCGGCCAAGGCGCTGGCCGAGGCCGAGGCGCAACGGCTCGCCGCGGAGGAGGCGCGCGCCGCCGCGGCCGAGCAGCGCGACGCTGCCGAAAGCGCGCTGGCGACCGCCCGCGCGGCGCTTGTCCGCCGCGCGCTCGGAGCATGACGCGCTGGCCCGCGCGCTCGAGCATGGCGGCGGCGCGGCACTTGCCGATCTGAGGGCGGCGCCCGGCTTCGAGCGGGCGCTTGCGGCAGCGCTCGGCGAGGACGCCGATGCGGCGCTCGGCGGCGAATCCGCCGCGGCGGTGGGAAGGCAGCGCCATCCACCCTGAAGACCCCGCGCTTCCGGCAGGAGCAACTTGCCTTGCCGATCATGTCACCGCCCCCGCCGCGCTTGAACGCCGGTTACGCCAGGTCGGCGTGGCCGAGGAGGACACGGGCGAGGTGCTGGCGGTCGGGCAGCGGCTGGTGACCCGCAGCGGCCGGATGCGGCGGTGGGACGGGTTTGTCGCGGAAGGTGCCGGGGCCGCGGCCGCCGAGCGGCTGATCCGGGCCAACCGGCTGGCGACGCTTGCCGATGAGCTTCCGCGCTTCGAACAGGCGCTCAACGCGGCGCAGGCCGAGCGCGATCGCGCGCTTGCCGCAATGGAGCAATCTCGCGCCGCCGCCGAGGCGGCACGAAGCGCCGCGTTGTCCGCCGAACGCGATTCGCGCGACGCGGTCCGGGCAGGCGATGTCGCGGCAGCGGCGCTCGAGCGGATCGAGGCGCAGCGGACTGGTCTGACGCAGCGGCAGGCGGACTTGGCGCCGGTGATCGAAGCGTCGCGCGAAGCGGTTGCATCGGCGCAGGCCGCGCTGAAGAACTTGCCCGAACCCGCCGCGCTCGAACAACAGGTTGAGGCAGCGCGGGGCGTTGCGGCGAGTGCCGCGTCAATTCGTCGCCGACAAGCGCGCCGAGGCCGCAACGCAAGCGCGCGAAAGCGCCGCGGAGCGTGAACGTCTGAGCGCCGGCGCGCGCGAGCAGGCGGAGTGGCGCAAGCGCGAGACGGACGCCGAGCGACGGCTGTCCCAGGCCCTCGAGCGGCAGCAGTCGCAGGCGGCCGAACGGGCCGAACTCGAGGTGGAACCGGCCGGGCTGGACACCCGCATTGCGGATCTCGAACGGGGAAACGCCGAGAGCCAACAGGCAATCGCCGACGCTGCCGCCGCCGAGCAAGCCGCCGAGCAAGCCGTGGTCGCGGCGAACACCGCCGTGGCGCAGCTCAACGAACGATCGGCCGGCAGCCGTGAACGGCGCGCCGCCGCGGCTGCTCGCGCCGAGGCGAGCCAAGCGCGCAGCGCGGAGTTTGCGCGCGCGGCGCTCGACCGCTTCGAATGCTTGCCGCAGCGGCTTCCGGAGCAGATCGGCTTCGATCCCGATGAGCTGCGCGATTCCGAAGCCGAAGCTGCAACGCTCGACCGGCTGACCGCCGAGCGCGAGCGGATCGGGCCGGTCAATCTCGTCGCCGAGCAGGAACTCGCCGAGCTCGACGAGGCGCGCGGCAAAGGCGCCGAGGAGGCCGAGGAATTGACCCAGGCGATCCACCGGCTGCGCGGGTCGATCGGCAACCTCAATCGCGAGGGCCGCGTGCGCCTGCTCGACGCCTATGAAAAGGTCGACGCGCATTTCCGCCGGCTGTTCACGACCTTGTTCGATGGCGGGCAGGCGCATCTGGCTTTGGTCGAGAGCGACGACCCGCTCGAGGCCGGGCTCGAGATCATGGCCCAGCCGCCGGGCAAGCGGCTGGCCAGCCTGACCCTGCTTTCGGGCGGCGAGCAGGCACTGACCGCGATCGCGCTGATCTTCGCCCTGTTCCTGACCAACCCGGCGCCGATCTGCGTGCTCGACGAGGTCGATGCGCCGCTCGACGACGCCAATGTCGAGCGCTTCTGCGACCTGCTCGACCGGATGACCCGAGAAACCGACACGCGCTATCTGATCGTCACCCACAACGCGGTGACGATGAGCCGGATGCACCGGCTCTACGGCGTGACCATGATAGAACAGGGAGTGAGCCGGCTGGTTTCGGTCGACCTGGGCGGAGCGGAGACCCTTCTGGCTGCGGAATAATGTAAGCGCTTTCAGTCACTTGACCGGCGTGAGCTCAAAGAAGCTCACTGCTATTGCGAATGACTATCAATAACACTAGACCCCGCGGGCATCGTCTCAAGGGGAATTCATGGACCGCCTGTTTAAGTTGTCGCTTGCCGCAGCCTTGTTGTGCGGCGCTGCGCCCGTGCTCGCCGCCGATGCGGCCGCTGTTGACGCCGCCGCCGCTGTCGATGCTGCCGCCGCCGATGCCGCCGCTGCCGTTCAGGGGGAGATCGTCGTCGAGGGCCAGCGTCAGGAATATGGCGCCAAGGCTACCGTCACCGCGACCAAGACCAACACCGATATCCTCAACATCCCGCAAGCGCTGACCGTCATTTCGGAACGGCAGATCGAGGACCAGCAACTGCGCTCGGTCGCCGATCTGTTGATGTTCGTACCCGGCGCGACGCCCGGCACCGGCGAGAGCAACCGCGACCAGATTACCCTGCGCGGCAACAACAGCACGGCAGACTTCTTCATCGACGGACTGCGCGACGACGTTCAGTATTTCCGCGACTTCTACAACGTCGATCGGGTCGAGGTGCTCAAGGGCCCGAACGCGATGATCTTCGGCCGCGGCGGCGGCGGCGGCATCGTCAATCGCGTGCTCAAACGCCCGTCCTTGCTCGCCCACCGTCAGCTCCTGGCGGCCGGCGACAGCTATGGCGGGATGCGCTTCACCGCGCGATGTCGACCAGCCGCTCGGCTCGGCCGTCGGCTTGCGCGTCAACGGCATGTACGAAGACGGCGACAGCTTCCGCCGCCACGTCGACCTGGAACGCTATGCGATCAATCCGACGCTGGGCGCGCAACTCGGTCCCGCGACCCGGCTCGACGTCGGGTTCGAGTATTTGCGCGACCGGCGCACCGCCGACCGCGGCGTGCCCTCGTTCGCCGGCGAGCCGGTCGACGGCTTCGACCGGACCTTCTTCGGCGATCCGGACAAGAGCTTTTCGCGCGCCAAGGTCAACATCGCGAGCTTGGGCGGCGAGCACCGCTTCAGCGACGCGCTGACGCTGCGCAACCGGACGCTGCTCGGCGATTATGATAAATTCTACCAGAACATATATCCGAACGCCGCCGTTACCGACCGTGACGGCACCGGGCCACAGCCGCTGAGCGTGCGCCTTGCCGCCTACAACGACACGACCAAGCGCAGGAACCTGCTGTCGCAGACCGACCTCATCTGGAACGCCCGCCTTGGCGACTGTCGACCAGACGCTGCTGCTCGGCTTCGAGCTCGGCCGGCAGAAAGGCCGCAACCAGCGGCGCAACGGCGTGTTCGCCGCCTCGGGAACCAGCCCGACATTCTTCGACGTGCCGCTGAGCGATCCAACGGTCGACGTGCCGGCGATCAGCTTCCTCGCCAACGGCGCCAACAACGGCATCAAGGCGGGCATCGCGGCCGTCTACGTCCAGGACCAGGTTCGACTGACCGACTGGCTTGAGCTGGTCGCGGGCCTGCGCTTCGACAGCCTGACCCTCGACGTCCACAACCGCAACAACGGCCTCGACTTCAAGCGGACCGACAAATTATGGTCTCCGCGCGCGGGCCTCGTGGTGAAGCCGCGCGACAATCTGTCGTTCTACGCAAGCTACTCGCGCTCATATCTCCCGCAGTCCGGGCGACCAGTTCAATTCGCTCGACGTCACGCTCGAGGCGCTGAAGCCGGAGAAATTCGACAATTACGAGCTCGGCGCCAAGTGGGAACCGATCGAGGGGCTGCTCGCGACGGCGGCGCTCTACCAGCTCGACCGGACCAACACGCGCGCGGCGGGCGCGGTGCCGGGCACCGTCGTGCTGACCGGCGCGCAGCGCAGCCGCGGCTTCGAGCTCGGGCTTGAGCGCAGCATCACCGATCGCTGGCAGGTTTCGGCGGGTTATGCGCTGGCAGGACGCGGAGATATCGAAGACTACTTCCGCCGCGCCCGAAGGGCCGCGAAGTCCCGCTGGTGCCCCGGCACAGCTTCTCGCTGTGGAACCGGTACGACCTCAATTCACGCGTCGGCGTCGGCTTCGGGGTGCTCGCGCGATCAAAGTCCTATGCGTCGATCAGCAATGACGGTGAAGCTGCCCGGCTATGCCCGCGTCGATGGCGCCCTTTATTACCAGCTGACTCGCGGCATCGAGGCGCAGGTCAATGTCGAGAATCTGCTCGGCGCCGACTATTTCCCGACCGCGCATAACGACAATAATATCGCTCCGGGCGCCCCGCGGACGGTCAAGGCAAGCATCGGCTATCGTTTCTGACGGAACCCGGTTAGCCGGCGAGTTCCTGCGCGCGCCGCTTGATCCGCTTGAGGTCGCGGACGAACAACGCCCGCTCCTCGCGCCGCCGGTCCTGCTCGGGGATGCGCAGCAGGAAGCTCGGGTGGACGGTGACCCAGCACAGGCCGCCGTCGGCAAGGGTCAGCGGCGCTTCGCGGACGCGCGAAATGGTCACCGTCTTGCCAGTCAGCGAGCGCGCCGCGGTCGCGCCCAGCGCTACCGTCACCGGCGGCCGGATCAGCGTGCGCTCCTGGTCGATCCACCAGCGGCAGGCGTCGATCTCGCCGGTGTCGGGCTTCTGGTGGATGCGGCGCTTGCCGCGCGGCGATGAATTTGAAATGCTTGACCGCGTTGGTGACGTAGACGGTCGTGCGGTCGATCCCGGCCTGTTCCAGCGCTTCGTCGAACAATTGCCCGGCGGGGCCGACGAACGGGCGCCCGGCAAGATCCTCCTGGTCGCCCGGCTGCTCGCCGACGAACATGATCGGGGCGTCGAGCGGGCCTTCGCCGAATACCGTCTGGGTGCCGCATTTGTACAAGCTCGCAGCGGGTGCAGCCGCGGGCTTCGGCCAGCAATGCCTCCCACGCTTCGCGGACGTTGCCGCCGGGCTCGAGGCGCCGCTCGGCCTCCAGCGCCTCGGTCAGGCCATCCTTGGCAGCGGCGCGGTCGATCATCTCAAGCTCCCTGGCGCGCGCGGACGCGATCAGCGGCTGAACGAGCGAAGTCTCGGGCATGTTGCGCCAATATTTCTTCGGCATTTCCTTGAGCATCGCGCCGACCTTCAACCGCGCCGGATTGAAGATGTTGGCGTAATAGGTCCTCCACATCTCTTCGAGCGGATCGCCGGCCGGCGCATCGCGCTGGTCGCGCCCGGGCCCTCGCTCAGCGTCTCGCCGTCCCAGTGGATGCTGACTTCAGGCGTCAGGATCGACCAGCGCATGTTGGCGAAGCGGCGGACGAAAAAGCCGGCGTTACGGCGCACGATGTGATGGTCGGGCTCGAAGAAGGCGACGAAGCGGCTGCCCTCGCCATCGTCGACTTCGCGGAAGCGGACGAAGGCGTGCATCTTGTGCACGTCGCGGCGGACGTCCTTGGCCAGGCGTTCGAGCCGGTCGACCAAGGGATCGGCGCGGTCCTCCATCGCATGGCGATTGCCGCGCAGCTTGCACAGCATCGCATAGAGCAGGGCGAAGCGTTCGGGGTCGGAATGGCAGATGACGTCCCGGGCGAGCGTCGACGAACGCGCGCGGCACCGGGAAGCTTGGCGCGCGGTACGCGGTCGGTGCGCGTCCCAAACAGATCGGCACTGTCCGCCCTCGACCTGCCACACGACCGCCTCGGGCGGCACGCCGGCTTCGGCGAGATCGCGCGCCGCATCGCGCCAGCCTTCGAAATCGTCGGCGGCGGCGAGCGTCACGCGGTGCGCATCGATCATCGGGCCGTCGCGAAGCATTGCCGCAGAACGGCTCAGGCGGCGAACAGTTCGAGCTGGCTCGGCTTGGGCGCGACCAAGCCGCTTCAAATCGGCGCGATCGGTGAGCAGGGTCGGGCGCCAGTCGGCGGTGACGATGAATGGCCGCACCTTGGCGATGCGACACGCGTCAGCCGCGCGACATCGTCGAGCCGCAGCGCGCGCCAGCGCCGCGACTGGAGGATGCGCTTGACCGCCTTGGTGCCGAGCCCCGGCACGCGCAGCAAGTGCATCGCGCGGCGCGCGGTTGACGTCGACCGGGAAGCTGTCGCGGAACTTGAGCGCCCAGGCGAGCTTGGGATCGATGTCGAGCGGCAGCATGCCGTCGTCCGGTCGCCGCGACCACCTCCTTCGGCGCGAAGCCATAGAAGCGCATCAGCCAGTCGGACTGGTAGAGCCGGTGCTCGCGCATCAACGGCGGGCGCTTGAGCGGCAGCACCGCGCTGGCGTCGGGGATCGGGCGAGAAGGCCGAATAATAGACCCGGCGCAGGCCGAAGCGGTCGTAAAGCTGGCTTGCGCGGCCGACGATGTCGCGCGTCGTTGGCGCTGTCGGCGCCGACGATCATCTGCGTCGACTGGCCCGCCGGGGCGAAGCGTCGGCGCCGACTTGAACTCGGCTTCGAAGCATCGCGCGCGTCGACGATCGACGCCTTCATCTCGCCCATCGCGCCTTCGATCCGCGGCGCGCTCTTTTCCGGCGCGAGATCGCTTGAGCCCGCGCGCGGTCGGCAGCTCGACATTGATCGACACGCGGTCGGCATGAAGCCCCGCCTGGCGCACCAGCTCGGGGTCGGCGTCGGGAATGGTCTTCAAATGGATGTAGCCGCGAAAATCATGGTCCTCGCGCAAGCGACCGCGCGACCTCGACCAATTGCTCCATCGTGTAATTGGACGATCGGATGATGCCCGACGAGAGGAACAGGCCCTCGATGTAATTGCGCTTGTAGAAAGCGAGCGTCAGCTGGACGACCTCCTGCGCGGTGAAGCGCGCCCGGCGGACGTTCGAGCTTTTGCGGTTGATGCAATATGGCAGTCGAAAATGCAGCTGTTGGTCAGCAGGATCTTGAGCAGCGAGATGCAGCGGCCGTCAGGCGCATAGGCGTGGCAGATGCCCATGCCTTCGGTCGAGCCCATGCCCGTGCCGCCTCGGCTGTCGCGCTTTGCGGTCCCCGACGACGCGCAGACTGGCGTCATATTTCGCCGCGTCGGCAAGGATCGCGAGCTTCGCCTGGGTATCGAGCTGGGCCATTTGTTCTATTTATGTTCCGCCTCGCGCCGCTGTCCAGCGTTTGCGAATGCGATTACAACGGCTTGGATCGGCCTACGGCAGGTGTCGGAGCAGTGGATCACGGCGGTAGCGCGCTTCGACCAGGCTGAACAGGCCGAACAAGCGCAAGCCGATCGCGACCAGCAGGCGTGGTCGGGCTCAGCCAGCGCAGCGCTTCTTCCATTCCGCCGACTTCTCGAGGCTTTCTCGGCCAGGCCGGCCTGCGAGCAGGAACCAGCCGGTGATGAGGAAGATGACGCCCGCGCCGCATAGCCGAACCGGCCCGAGCCATTTCGCCCAGTCGGCGTTGGCAACCTGCGGCGTCGAGATGCTCGAGAAACGTGCCCTTGGCCGCCTTGACGCAGCTGGAAGATGCCGACGCCAATCAAGACCAGCGCCCGCGATGATCACGAGGAGGCCGCCGCCGGGCAGATCGAGCACCGTCTGGGCACTTTGCTCGCGCTCGTCGCCGCCCGAGTCCGCGCCGCCCGCCGGCGGTGAGCAGGCGGATCGCCTGTCCAGGCGAGGAGTAGATAGATGATGCCGCTGCCCGCGGCGCCGACGCGCTGGCGCATACCCTTGCCGTCGTCGTCATGCGTTTCGATGTTCAGCGCGGCGTCGGCCAGCCGCCACAGGCCATAAGCGATGAAGCCCGCCGTCATTGCGATCAGCACCCATTTGCCGCCGCCTTCGCCGACATAGTCGAGGGCGCCCTGCGAGGTCCTCGGCGCGGCCCGTCCGGATCACCAGCCAGGCGATGATCAGATAGAGCAAGACCGCGCGCCGCGAAGCCGAGCCGGGTGAGGAGATACGAACTGGTCCTGATGCATGATGTTCGCGCTCCTCGTTGTTGGTTCGAAATAAACTGCCGTGGAGTCGCTCTGTTCCGAAGCCCGCGCGGTCGACGTTGTCGTTGGCAATGCCGCGTTCGTCGAAACAGCAGTTGCCCGCCGCCGAATGGCGGCTAGCGTGGGCGTTCCAGGGGAGAATCAATACCATGCGAACTGCGCCTACTTGCTTCCGCCGCCGCCATTTCGCTCGCCGCTCGCCAGTCCCGCCGCCGCCGGCCCGACCGAGGACTTCAAGGCGCTCGCCGACCACTATTGGGCGTTCGTGCATGAACGAAAGCCCGGTCTACGCATCGATGCTCGGGCAAGCGCGAATACGACGACAAGCTCGGCGACATCAGCCTTGCCGCCGAGGACCGCCGGGCGGCCGAATATGGCCGTTTCCTGGCCGAGCTGAACCGCATCCCCGACGCCGGCCTGTCGCCCGCCGACCGGGTCAACAAGGCGATCCTCAAGCGCGGGCTGGAGGAAGCGATCGAGGCCAACCGCTTCGGCCAGCGCATGATGCTGTTCACCAATCGCAACGGCTGGCACCAGAATATCGCCGGCCTCGCCGACAATCTGACCTTCCGCAACGCCGGCCGATTACGACAATTACCTCAAGCGGCTGGCCGCCTATCCGGCGCTCAACGACGAAGCGCTGAAGATCAGCGCGCGCGCGCTCGCCGAAGGCTATGTGCTGCCGTGCGTCGCGCTCGGCGGCGTCGAGCAGACGATCAGCGGGGTGATTCCCGCCGATGCCGACCAAGTCGCGGCTCTACTCGCCGTTCGCGGCCAAGCGCCCGGAGACGATTTCCGCGGCCGACTGGGCGGCGTCTGCAGGCGCCGCGCGCAGGCGCTGATCAACGGCGAGTCTGCGCGCCGCTTATGCCCGCCACCTCGCCTGGTACAGCGGCAGCTACAAGCCGAAGTGCACCGCCACGGTCGGCATTTCCGGCGCTGCCCAGCGGCAAGGATTATTATAATTTCCGGATCCGCCAATATACGACGACGACCGCGCACCGCCGACGACATCCACGCGCTCGGCCTGAGCGAGGTCGCGCGCATCCGCGCGCGAGATGGAAGCAGGTCGCCAAAAAGGCCGGCTTCCAAGTCGCGCGAAGCGATGATCGCCGACCTCCGCACCAACCCGAAATATTACGCCAAGACGCCCGAAGAGCTGATGCAGGCGACGGCGCGGGAACTGAAGAAGATCGACGGCAAGATGCCGAGCCTGTTCACCGTGCTTCCGCGCCTGCCCTACGGCATCCGCGAAATCCCGGCCGAGATCCGCCGAAGGCACGACGACCGCTTATTACAACCAGCGGCTCGCCCGAGAACGGGATTGCCGGCATCTATTACGTCAACACCTCCAAGCTCGACCAGCGGCCGCTGTGGGAAATCCCGCCGCTGTCGGTGCACGAAGCGGTTCCCGGCCATCACCACCAGATCGCGCTGCAGCAGGAGCTGCCGCTGCCCGAATGGCGCCGGCACGGCACCTTCTTCACGGCCTTCGTCGAAGGCTGGGGACTCTATTCCGAGCGGCTCGGGCATCGAGATGGGCCTGTACGACACGCCCGCCAAGGACATGGGCCGGCTAAGCTACGAGATGTGGCGCGCGACCCGGCTGGTGGTCGACACCGGCATGCATGCCAAGGGCTGGATCAAGGAGCGCGCGATCGATTACATGACCGACAATAGCGCGCTGTCCGCGGCCAATATCGAAGCCGAGGTCAACCGCTACATCGCCGACCCCGGCCAGGCGCTCGCCTACAAGTTGGGCGAGCTCAAAATCCGCGAGCTTCGCGCGCGCGCCGAAAAATCGCTCGGCAGCCAAGTTCGACCTGCGCCGCTTCCACGACGCGGTGCTCGGCCAGGGCGCGGTGCCGCTCGATACGCTCGAAGCGCAGATCGACGCGTGGATCGCGAGCGAAAAGCGCGCGCGCCTGAGCGCTCGCGCTTATTGCTCGGGGTTGTAGTCCTCGGCTTGCTGGCGGCGCTGCTCGCGCGCTTCGCGGATCACCCGCGTCAAGGCAGCCGGTGAAGCCGCCGGGCCGACCGGCGAGCAGCTGTTGGTGCCGGTCGCGCCGACGGTTTCGAGCACCTTGGCCTTGATTCGCCCAGGCTTCGCGGGCCTGCGGCGAGCCCGTCTCGCGCAGAACGCTCGGGGATGCGGTAGCGCTCGCTCTCGGGCTTGCGCGCGCAGACCACGACTTCGTCGTCGGTCGAGCGCGGGCACGGGTCGGTGCCGTAGACGATGATTTCCGACACGCGTGTTCTGCGCGGCGGCCGGGCGTCTCGAGCGCTGCAGCTCCGGCGACCAAGTACGGCCGCTCCGGCGAGCATGAAGCTGATCTTGAACATCATCGATGTACGCATCCTTTCCAGCGCTTAAGCGGGCCAGGCCCGCCCGCGGTTCCTCAAATTCGTTTCGAAAGCCCGATCGCCACCCTGCAACCCGCACGGATCGCCGCCGTCAATAGCGGATAGCCGAATGCGCTGCGCCGCGCCGGCCTCGCGGGCGCTGTCGCGATGCTCGAGCTCCTCGGCGCGGAATTCGGCGATATCGGCGGAAAGCTCGGGATCGCTGTCGCCAAGCTCGTCGAGCTGCTCGCCATAATGGCGGTCGATTTCGGTCTCGACCGCGTCGGTGCAGGCGAGCGCCGCCTTCTCCGACATCAGCGCGGTCGCCGCGCCGAGCGCGAAGCCGGCGACGTTCCACAGCGGCTGGAGGACGGTCGGGCGGACCCGCCGCTCGGCCATCAGTGCGTTGAAGCGGTCGAGGTGACGCTGCTCCTGCGCCGCCATGCGCGCGATCAGCCTGGGCCTCGGGCGCATTGCGCGCGCAGCACCGCGAGCTGGCCGGCATAGATGCGGGTCGCGCCATATTCGCCGGCCTGGTTGACGCGCAGCATCGAATCCGGGTCGGGGCGGGCGATCGCCTGGGCGCCAGCCGGTCATGCGCGTCGTCCGCGAAGCGTCAGCAGCAGGATCGCCGCCGCACCGCCCAAGCGACAGGATCGCGTTCCAGCCGGCCATCGAAATGCCGAGCAGGCTCCATTGCACCTGGTCGCAGCGGACCAGCGGCGCCTGCGTGATCTGCTTGAGCAGATCGGCGGTGCTGCCGCCCGCTGGCCAGCGCGGTGCAGGTGGTGAAGCCCTCGAAAATCTTGGCCTCGACGCCGGCGTGATAGACGCCGATCGCGCCCGAAATCGCGATCGCGAGCGCCGCCAAGCAGGGTCAGATTGTGCGAGCGCGAGGACGCGGCGGGCGCCGTGAAGGCAAGCGCGGCGAACACGATCGCCGCGCCGTGCGGCCAGCGCTGCCAATAGCACATCTCGCACGGGTAGAGGCCGCCGATATATTGCGAGCCGAGCGCGCCGCCGAGCAGTGCCAGCGGAAGCAGCAGCGCGATCAGCCGCCGAGCGCGGCCGCGATGGCGCTCGCGGACTCATCTGCGTCCGGCGCCGTTCATCGCGGTTTAGCGCGACGACTTCTTCGCGCCGCCGGCGACCGGCGGCGCCGCCGCCGCAAGCCGCTTCAGCGTGTTCAGCGCGTAGGTCAGCTGGAAGTCCTTGACGCCCTTCTTCTCGAGCTCGGCAGCCTTGGCCGCGAAGCGCGGATCGGGCGTGCTGTCCTTCTCGAGCAATTTGTCGTCGACCTTGGCTCTGGGCGAGCAGATGGCGGCGAAGATCGGCTTCGCGGACCCGCGGACGGTCCTTGTAATCCTCGTCGGACAGCTGCGGCACGATGATGTCGGGATCGATCCCGCCGGCCTGCACCGACTTGCCCGACGGGGTGTAATAACGCGCGGTGGTCAGGCGCAGAGCGCGCCTGCGGCGCCGGTCTGGACGACGGTCTGGACGCGAGCCCTTGCCGAAGCTCTTTTCGCCCATGACCAGCGCGCGGCGATGATCCTGCAGCGCTCCGGCGACGATTTCCGACGGCGGAGGCGCTGCCCGGCATCGATCAGGACGATGACCGGCAGGCCGTGCGCCAGGTCGCCCGGGCGTGCATAGTAACGCTCGATGTCGTTCTTGTCGCGGCCGCGCTGCGAGACGACTTCGCCGCCTTCGAGGAACGCGTCGGTGACATCGACCGCCTGGTCGAGCGAGCCCGCCGGGGTTCGATCGCAGGTCGACGACATAGCCGAGCGGCCGGCCGCCGGTGGCCTTGTCGATCGACAGCAAGCGCCGACTTGGTCTGATCGGCGACATTGCCGGAGAAGGTGTTGATGTTGATGATCCCGATGCCGTCCTTGATCTCCCACTTGACCGGACGAAGCTCGATCCGCTCGCGGTTCATGCGCCAGCTCGAGCGGCTTGTCGCGGCCGGGACGGACGATCGTCAGCTTGATCGGCGGTGCCGGGATCGCCGCGCATCTTCTCGACCGCTTCGTCGAGCGACAGGCCGTAGACCAGCTCGCTGTCGATGTGGGTGATGTAATCGCCCGCCTTGACGCCCGGCGCGCCACGCCGGCGTGTCCTCGGTCGGCGCGATGACCTTCACCGCGCCGTCCTCGATCGACACGGTCAGGCCGAGACCGCCGTAATTGCCGTCGGTGGTGGTCCGCAACTGGTCGAAATCATTGGCTTCGACATAGGAGGAATGCGGGTCGAGCGCCGACAGCATGCCGTCGATCGCGCCCTTGATCAGGGTCTTGTCGTCGACCTTGTCGACATAATTGGCCTTGACCCGCTCATAGACGCTCATGAGCTTCTCGAGCTCCTGATAGTTGGTCGTGTCCGCGGCAGCGAAGGTGCTGGCGGTGACCGGCACCAGGGCGAGCGCCCCGGCGAGCGCGAGCGGCGGGAGATATTTACGGTTGAGCTTCATCGGGCGCGTCCCTGTAGCGAAAATATTCGAACCGGCGGTTTAGCCGCCTTTGCGCTCTCTTTGACATCCTTTGCAGATGAACCGGCGATGAGAGCCGGCGAGCGATGCTGCCCGGAATGGGACAGTTCGACCTGAATCGGGCCGAGCGCGCGGCCAAGCGGCTGACCGGACGGCGACCTTGCTGCCGCGCGCGACGGTTGAAGCGGCGTTGACGATCAGCGTCAGCCAGCCGCCGCCATGATCGATGATCAGCACGCCGTCATATTCTCGAAACGGCCCGGCGAAGCGCACGACACCGGCTGCCGGCGCGACCAGCGCGACGCCGCGCGGCGTGGCCAAGGTCACCCCCCGCGAACGCACGCCGCTGGGGCTGATCGCGCCCATCCCCGTGGTGACCGGGGCTTGCGCCGGAAGCGAGTAAGCGAAAGGCGCCAGCGCCGCCGCGCCCTCACCGGCGGCGGGCCTGGCGGGCGGTGGTGATTCCATCGCCAGCAAGGCCGCGAGTGCGCGTGCCTCCGCGGACCCGGCCTGTTCGGAACGCAAGCGGGCAATGTCTTCTCCGGCGGCAAGCACCGTGTCGCCGGCGCTAAGCGACCGGCTTCCCGCGGTTGCTGCCTGCTCGAGCGCGCGCTGCTCGAGCCGGGCGAATTCTGCGCGCCGCGAAAGGAGGTCGCGCCGGCTTTGCGCAAGCGCGGCGCGCGCGCGCGCCGCGCTGCGCTCAAGATTGCGGCCCTCGGCCAGCGCCGCGGCAAGGCTTGCGGTGCGCGCGCGAATGGCGGGCACGGTCGAACCGATCAACACGCGTACTTTGACCAGCTCGGCGGCCGAACCATGGTCGGCGAGCGCGAGCAGCGGCGGCTGTCTTGCCATCAGCGCCAGCCCGGCGAGCAGGTTCGCCGCGGGCCGCTGCTCCCGGGCGAGCTGGGCCCGGTGCGACGCAACCAGAGCAGCGGCAATTTTCAAACGCGCCTCGGCTGCAGTGATACCGGCTTCTGCCGCGACCAGCGCTTCCCCGGCCGCGGCTTGTTCGGCCGCAAGGCGCTCGGCGGTCCCCCGTGCCTGGTCGGCTGCGCGCCGAAGATCCTCTGCCGCCCTGGACGCCTGGCGCTGCTCGGCAATCGCCCGCGCCAACGCGCCTTCGACAGGCGTGACTTGCGGTGGCACCGGCGTGCTCGCTGCGGCAATCAGCGGCAATGTCAGCGCCAGCGCCAGTTTGAGGGCGAAATTCGGGTGCATCGCCCTAACCTTCGCGGTGATAGGGGTGGCTCGCAAGGATCGATGTCGCGCGGAACAATTGTTCGGCGAGCATTGCGCGAGCAAGGAGGTGCGGCCAGGTCGCCGCGCCGAACGACAGCAGCAGGTCGGCCGATCGGCGCTCGTCCTCGCTCAGCCCGTCGGCCGCGCCGATCAGGAAGCGCGCTTCGCGTTTGCCGCCGTCGCGCCACGCCTCGAGGCGCTTGGCGAACTCCATCGAGGACAGCGCCTCGCCGCGCTCGTCGAGTGCGACGATGACGCTGGCGGGATCGAGCTTGGGAGCGGTTCCACCGCGGTCCGGCAGTTCGCTGACCCTCGTCGGCCAGGGCACGCGCGCAAGATAACGGTCGACCAGCTCGGCTTCGCTCGAGCGGCCGATCTTGCCCCGCGCAACGATGTGAAGAAGCACTATTGCGCGGTGACGGCCGGTTGGAATGGCCAGGCCAGAGCGGCGCGGAAGCCATCGTAGATCACCCGTGCGCTCTCGGCGATCGTCCGCGGCCGGTCGCCTCCGCCACGAGCGAAAATCGCGACCGCAATGCGCTTGCCGTCGGGCATGCTGACGAAGCCGACGTCGCTGGCATAGCCGTTGAGCGTCCCGGTCTTATGCTCAACCGGCGTCCCCGACGGCAGCAGGGCCTTCATCCGGTTCTTTCCGGTTTTGCACCTGGCCATCACGCCGAGCAGATAATTGCGGCTGTGCGGCGTGATCAGCTCGGCGCGGTAAATCTTTCGCAGCAGTTCGACCATCGCCATCGGCGTGCTCGAATCGCGCCGGTCCCACAAGTCGCGCTTGGCGGCCAGCAGCTGCGCGATGTTGCGGTCGACGCGAAGCCCGCGGACATCATTGTCCGAAAGCCATTTGTCGAGTGCGCGAGGGCCGCCCAGGTCTTTCATCAGGATGTCGGTCGCGCGATTGTCGCTGTTGATCAGCATCCGATTCATCAACGATCGCACCGGAACACCGCCGATCGTGTCGTCGAGCGAGCGGCGGCCGTGATCGACCTGGGCCAGATACAAGGCGGCGACCGCGACCTTGACCGTGCTGGCCATGGGGAATGCGACATTGCCCTTGACGCTGATGCTCTCGCCTGTGGTCAAATCGAGCGCCGCAATGCCGACATCGGCCGACTTGCCCGCGATCATCGTGCGAAGTTGCTGCTCAAGGGATTGCAGGCCGGGCGAGGATGCGGCGGCGGCGGGCTGCGCAACCAACGCCAGCAGTGGCAGCAGGAAAGCAAGGAATCGCATTTTCATCACCCGCGCGCACTCGCATTGACCGGCGAATCATCACCGAACGCCCACATTCGTTCCAAATTGTAAAAATTTCTCACTTCGGGACGAAAGATGTGAACGATCACATCGTCGGCGTCGATCAGCACCCAGTCGGCGGCAGCCAGTCCCTCGATCCGCGCGATCTTGCCGGTTTCCGCCTTGATCCGCTCGGCGAGCTTGGTTGCCATTGCCGACACCTGGCGGGTCGAACGGCCCGACGCGATCACCATATGATCGGCGATGCTCGATTTACCGGCGAGCGGGATCGACACCACCTCCTGCGCCTGGTCGTCGTCGAGCGACTTCAGGACCAGCTGGTGAAGCGGTTCGGACTGCGCCGCGGCCGCACTGGCGGCGGCTTGGTCGGCGGCACTGGTCGGGCGTTCGGTCAAAGTTTCTCCTGGCGAGCAGATGAAGCGGAGCCGCTCGGGCGCGAGCGGCGATGCCAATCGGGATCATGCGCGCGAATGGCGGTTGCGGACGTGGGATCAGGCGGCAGACGAAGGAAAATGATCGCCGGTGAACTCCACTCCGTCCAATGTCTTGCCTGGCCGGACGGGCGGACAAACCGACGCAGCCAACCCATCGCGCGCGCCGCGTGGGCAGAGCGATCATAACCCGGGCGGCGAATCACCGCAATCGGCAGTTCGCCCAGCAACTTACGCCAGTCGCGCCAGCGGTGCAGGTCGGCGAGATTATCGCTGCCCATGAGCCAGATCAGGCTGTGCCCGGGAAAGCGCTGCTTGAGCCGCCTTACCGTGTCGATGGTGAAGCGCGTGCCCTCGCGCGCCTCAAAATCGCTGGCGCGGATACGAGTGCCGCGGGCCATTTCCTCGGCTGAAGCGAGCCGCGCGTCGAATGGCGCCATGTCCGGGCCGCCATCCTTCAGAGGATTACCGGGCGACACGAGCCACCAGATTTCGTCGAGCTGCAGCGCGTCGAGGGCCGCAAGGCTGATCGCCCGGTGACCGCGGTGCGCGGGGTTGAAGGAGCCACCCAGGAGGCCGATGCGCGCCATGGGACAGAGCGGCTAGCACGCGCCTCGCCTGCCGCCTAATAGTGCCTGGGCAATGGGGGCCGCGAATGGGCGAGTTCGAAGCGGTTGGCGATGCGGTGACCGGCGGCCTGGTGGGGCGAGCGGTCGAACCCAATACCGGTGTCGGTGACGACGGACACACGCACGAGACTGCCTGCCTCAACTGCGGCGCAAGGCTGGCCGGCGAATATTGCCACGACTGCGGTCAACACGCCCACGTCCATCGCACGCTCACCGCCTTCCTCCATGATTTCCTCCACGGCGTGCTCCATTTCGAAGGAAAAGTGTGGCGCACCCTGCCATTGCTCGCGTGGCGCCCTGGCGAGCTGACCCGACGGTACATCGAGGGCCATCGCGCGCGGTTCGTCTCGCCAATCGCACTGTTCCTGTTCAGCGTGTTTCTGATGTTCGCGATGGCGAGCGCCACCGGCGGGTTCGACGTGGGCCCCAATCGGGGAATGCAGCAGAATTTCTCCGAAGCGGCCGACGACGCGCGCGGGGAGCTTGCCAAGCTCGAAGCGCAACGCCGACAGATTGCGGCAGCCGATGGGCGGACGTCGGCGATCGACGCCAAAATCAAGGAATCTCGCGAGGCGCTAGCAGCGATCGAAGCGATGAAGGCCGGCGGAATAACCGCCGCGCCAGTTGAAATCACTGCGCCAACCTGGCTGCGAGCGAGCCTTGAGCGGGCGCGGGACAACCCCTCCCTGCTGTTCTACAAGCTCAAGACGAACGCCTATAAGTTCAGCTGGCTGATCATCCCCTTGTCGGTGCCCTTCATGTGGCTCCTGTTCCCATTCAGCCGCCGCTTCCGGCTCTACGACCACGTTGTTTTCGTCACCTACTCTTTGAGTTTCATGACGCTGCTGTTGGTCGCGGGGATGATTTTCGGCACGATCGGGCTCGGCGGGCTGGCCGGCGTGCTCGCCTTGCTCGTCCCGTTCCACATGTTTCGGCAGCTCAAGGGCGCCTACGCGCTAAGTACCGCCGGCGCCTTGTGGCGGACCGTGTTGCTGACCTGGTTTGCGCTGGTGGTCGCAGTGCTGTTCGCGCTGCTGCTGGTCGGGGCCGGACTGTTCAATTAAGCGCGGCAGGGATGACGGCGGGCGAGAAAATTCCTTAGCGCGAGACGGGTGTCGGTGCGAGCGCGCTCGCTGGCCGGTACAGCTTCCATCGCTGCCAGGGTGTCCTTGTCACTTAGCTTGGTGCCGCCTTCCGGGGGGCAGAAAGCCGTTGCCTTCCCAGCGGCCTTGGCCGCCAGCCGTTCCTCGCGGATTTTTCCGGCATCGGACTTGATCTGGCGCGTGAGCAGCTTGAGGTCGCCGGAGAACATCGCCAGCGGACCTTTTTTCTGCAGCGCATAAGCCTTGGTCAAGAATGTCGAAACGGGCATCGCGGCGACGCCCGAACTCAGCGACAGGGCGCCAAGAAAAACCAACACATGCCGCATAAAATCCCCTCCCGAATGCCGGTTGCCGCGGTGGAGGGACGGCGATGAACGCCTGTTGAACTCTCAGGCGCCCGCCGGAGCAGCTCCGCCGATGCCCGCAGGCGGCCGCTTGGCCTTGGGAATCGAAGACCCCGCCGCTGGCATCGCCGGGCCCTTGGTCGAGCCGCGGTCGATCGAGCCGCCCTCGAGGACGGTCTTGATCTCGTCGCCGCTGAGCGTTTCATATTCAAGCAACGCCTTGGCGAGCGTCTCCAACTCGGCGCGATGTTCCTCGAGCAAATGCTTGGCCCGGTCGTAGCCGGCTTCGACGATGCGGCGGATTTCCTTGTCGATCGCCTGCGCGGTCTCGTTCGACAAATTCTTCTGCCGGTTCATCGAGTAACCAAGGAACACCTCCTCGTCGGCCTCGGCATATTGAAGCGGGCCGAGCGCGTCACTCATGCCCCAGCGCGTGACCATGTCGCGCGCCAGGCCGGTCGCGTAGCTGATGTCCGACGAAGCGCCCGACGACACCTTGTCGTATCCGAAGATCACTTCCTCGGCGACGCGGCCGCCCATGGCGACGGCGAGGTTCGCGTACATCTTGTCGCGGTGATAGCTGTAATTGTCGCGTTCCGGCAGGCGCATCACCATCCCGAGCGCGCGGCCACGCGGAATGATCGTGGCCTTGTGGATCGGGTCCGACGCCGGCTCGTGAAGAGCGACAATCGCATGGCCGGCCTCATGATAGGCGGTCATGCGCTTCTCGTCCTCGGTCATGACCATGGACTTGCGCTCGGTGCCCATCATCACCTTGTCTTTGGCCTCCTCAAACTCGTGCATCGCCACGAGACGCTTGCCGCGGCGGGCAGCGAGGAGCGCGGCTTCGTTGACGAGATTGGCGAGGTCGGCGCCGGAGAAGCCGGGCGTTCCGCGCGCGATGACCCGCGGGTCGACGTCCGGCGCGAGCGGGACTTTCTTCATGTGCACGGCAAGAATTTGCTCGCGGCCGTCGATGTCCGGGCGCGGGACGATCACCTGGCGGTCGAAGCGGCCCGGGCGGAGCAAAGCCGGATCGAGCACGTCGGGACGGTTGGTCGCGGCGATAATGATAATGCCTTCATTAGCCTCGAACCCGTCCATCTCCACGAGGAGCTGGTTAAGCGTCTGCTCGCGCTCGTCATTGCCGTTGCCGAGGCCGGCGCCGCGGTGGCGGCCGACGGCGTCGATTTCATCGATGAACACGATGCACGGCGCCGATTTCTTGGCCTGTTCGAACATGTCGCGGACACGGCTGGCGCCGACGCCGACGAACATCTCGACGAAGTCGGAGCCGGAAATGGTGAAGAACGGAACGCCCGCCTCACCCGCAATCGCGCGGGCGAGCAAGGTCTTGCCGGTGCCAGGACTGCCGACCAGCAGCGCACCCTTGGGGATTTTGCCGCCGAGGCGCGCAAATTTGCCCGGATCCTTCAGATATTCGACGATTTCCTGAAGCTCTTCGCGGGCTTCGTCGATGCCGGCGACGTCGGCGAAGGTCACGCGACCTTCCTTTTGGGTCAGCATCCGCGCGCGGCTTTTGCCAAAGCCCATCGCGCCCGAGCCGGCGTTCTTCTGCATCTGGCGCATGATGAAGAAGCTGATGCCGAGGATGAGCAGGAACGGCAGCGAATTGTAGAGCATGTACATCCAGATGCTCGACTGCTCCTCGGCCTTGACCTGGACCGCGACGCCCTTGCCGATCAGCCGGTCGGCGACATTGGTATCGGGAGGCGCGACCGTGGTGAATGATTCTCCGCTGTCCAGCTTCCCGCTAATCGCCGAATTGCCGCTGGTTCCCGTGGCCATGGTGACGGTCTGGACATTGCCCTGATCGACCTGCCGGACGAATTCCGAATAAGGGATTGCTTTGCCCGCGGCCTTGCCCGACCCGCCATCGAGCATTTGAACGAACAGGATCAACCCGAACAGGATACCGGCCCATATCAGGAGGCTCTTGGTCCATGGGTTGTTAGGCTTGATTTCTTTGTCGTTCATGCTCGTCGTCCGGGGCGAGGGAGCCGCCCAATTTCATGGCGCCTAAGATAAGCGCATCCCTTTCAATAACAATGCAGCGGTTAGGCGGCGGTGAACGAGCGCCCCGATCAAGCGCTCCGTGCGGGCGCTTTGGCAAAGCGCCATAGCCCGGCGCCCCCGATGCACAAAACCCCGCGCAGGGTTGCCTTGCGCCCGGCGGCAAGCTCGGCCAGCAGACGGTCGACCTCGCGCCCTCGCAATCCCGCACCGGCGCCTTCGCTTGCCAGCCTGGAGATCGCGCGGGAAACCACCCGGCGTCGAAGTTCCCGGGGAACGCCTTTTACCTGGAACAGCAATTGCTCCCCGTCGCGCTTCACGGCGCGGCGCCAGACCAGTGCAGTCGCCCACCCGAGCGCGGCATCCGCCTCGGCGAGATTTCGGGCGCTTGTTGCAACTGCAACCGGGTCGATCCAGTCCGCCTCGGCCAGGGCCGCGCGAATGCGAACGCGCTCGAACTGCTGGTCGGTGTTGCTCGGGTCCTGCGCCGGCGCGAGACCGGCATCCGCGCACAGCTTCTCCAACTCCGATCGCCGCCACCCGAGCAGCGGGCGGGCCAGCTGCACGCGGCCGGACGGAGCGCGGCTAAGGCGGCGCATCGCCGCAAGTCCGCGAACCCCGGAGCCGCGAATCAACCGCATCAGCGCGGTCTCGGCCTGGTCGTCGAGATGATGAGCGGTGACCAATGTTTTCAGGCCTCGGTCCTGGGCCCATTTGCCGAGCAGCATATATCGCTTGAGCCGCGCGCGTTCCTGGAGGCCCGTCTCCGGTTTCTCGGCCCATTCGACGGTCAGGACATGATGGGGAACGCCCAGCTTCGCGCAAAGCGCAGCGACCATGGCGGCTTCGGCAGCGCCCTCCGGCCGCAATCCATGATCGACGGTCGCTGCTTCGACCTGACCGGGCCGAGCCGCGGCTGCGAGAAGTAGCAGCGCAAGACTGTCGGGGCCCCCTGAGACCGCAACGCCGATGCCCTCGTCGGTTGCGGCGATCGCATCGAGTGAAGTGCGGAAGCGTTCGACGGCCTCTGCCGGAGGGGCTTTGGGTGTCGTTGCGCGGGTTTTCGGTGAAGCGCTCACGAGCAGCTCGCCTGAACCTTGGCGTCGGCAATCATCTTCTTGAGATCGGCGCGCATCTTGGCGCCGTAAATCGCCTCGGCTTCAGAATATGCCCGGCACGCCTGGCCGGGTTCGCCGAGCTGCATCTGAGCCTGGCCGAGATAATATAGGCTGTCCGCGGCCCGCTCGCCGCTCGGCAGTGTGCGGTAATTGGCGAGCAGCGCTTGCGCCGCGGCGCGAGCCTGGCCCTTGCCGAGCAAGGCGCGCCCGATCAGATTGTTGGCAAAGCTCACGCGGCGATGCTTCGGATAGGCGGAAGTGAAGGCGCGGAGCGACGTGATGGCGGCGTCATATTGGCCCTGCTCGAACAAGCGGAAGCCTTCGGTGTAGGCGTCCTCGCCGGGGTCGCCGAGCGGCGCCGTTCCGGTGCTCGGCGAAACAGTCGTCCTCGGCGGCGTTGTATCGGCCGGCCGGGGGCGCGCACCCGTCGGCGACGGATCGGCGGGCAGAGTTGTGACCGGCGCGGCGCTAAGCGCTTCCGTCAAGCGCTGCTCGAGCGCCGCGATGCGGCCCTCCTGTTCTCGGCGGCCGCGGGCATAGTCGCTCTCGAGAGTGCGCACGCGATTTCCGTTTTCCTCCGCCTGGCGAAGAATTTCGGACGTCTGCCGCTCCAGAGCATCCAGCCGCTGGTCGAGGGTGATAACCGATGACTGGCTGGCCGCAGGATCATCCGAGAATCCGGCAGTGTCAGCAGGACGGCCTTTCGGAAACACCTGGCGCTGCACCTGCTGGACCTGTCGTTCCAGCCGTTCGAGCCGCTGCTCGGGCGAGGGCGGCGGCCGCCGCTGCGCGGTCACCGAAGAGGCGGGGACCAGCACGAACAAAGCTGTAGCCGCGAATGCGGCGGCAGTGGGACGCAAAGGCTTCAAGATCATTTCCTCACCTTAAGGGGCTGCCAAGACTGTGGCGGGCGCGGCCATACTGGTCCGGCGCGGATTGCGGGATGCTGAATCCCTTAGGGACGCGGCGTCGCGGAGCCCGCCGCCGGCGCCGCCGGCGCCCCGCCGCGCATCAAATCGGGCCCTAGCAGCGAGACATCCCGAACAGTCGTCGCAGCCGCACCCACGGCGGGTGCGGCAGCGCTGCCGACGCTGATGCGAAGCGCTTCGGGTTTGCCGGTTTTCAGAAGTGGCGCCTTGGCATCCGCCGGGACGGCATAGACCTGCCCCGCGGCGAGCTCCCCAGAGAATAATTGCTTGCCGCCACGCTCGTAAACCTGAAGCCATACCGGTTCTGTGGCGGTCAGCACGACGGGCCCGCTGGCGGCAGCCGGCTCAGGCGCAGCAACGGCAGGCGCAGGAGCCTGAGCGACCGGCTGCTCAGCCACGGCAGGGCTATCGTCGCTTTCGAGCGCACGGCGGTTCAGAACTGTCATCACGACGACGACCAGGATGACCGCGGCGATGGCGCCGAGCACGAGCCATTTGGGCATCGAGCGGGCCGGATCGGCGGCTTCATAGACATCGGTGGTGGTGGCTACCGCCGGCCGCTCGCCGCCCATTTCGGCCCGAAGCTGCTCACCGATCTCGACCCGGTCGAGCCCGACCGCCGTCGCGAAGCTCTTGGCAAACCCGACCGTGTAGGTCGGCGCCGGAAGCTTGTCCCAGCTTGAGGTTTCAAGGCTTTCGAGATGGCGCTGCGGGATTCGGGTCTGTGCCGCGATATCCTCGAGATGCAGGCCCTTTTCTTCCCGCGCCGCGCGCAGCCGCTCACCGACTGTGGGCGCGTCGGCCTCGACCATTTCCTCGTCCATTGCCTCACCTTATCGTTTGCGCGCCCACCAGTCTGTGAAGGCTCCACGCCGGCTGTCAACCGCTGCTACGAGCCAAACTTGCCGTTAACCGCCTAGGAAATTGTCACCGAATGTCGCCTTGCCCAGTCGATCAGCGTCTTGCGCATGTCCCGCGGCGGGCGCGCAAGCAATTGATCGAGGCGCGCGCGGACTGCTCGCGCATCCAGCGAGCGGACCATCGCCTTGACCGGGCCGACGGCTGCCGGCGTGATCGAAAAGCTGCTCGCGCCGAGCCCGATCAGCGCCATTGCCTCCAGCGGCCGGCCGGCCATCTCGCCGCAGATGCGGACGGGCACCCCCGCGGCATCGGCCTGGGCAATGACGCGTTTGAGAAAACGCAGAATCGACGGACTAAGCCAGTCGTAGCGCTCCGCCAGCCGGGGATCGGCGCGGTCGGCAGCGAACAGGAATTGGGTCAAATCGTTGGTGCCGATAGACAGAAAATCGATCCGCGGCAGGAGAACGTCGAGCATCTCGGCCAGGCTCGGCACCTCAAGCATCGCGCCATATTCGATCCGCGAAGGGGTCGCGCGATGCGCGTTCTTGGCCCATTCGACCTGGGCCTCGAACAGCGCGCGCGCCTCTTCATATTCCCACGGCTCCGAGACCATCGGGAACATCACCCGCAGCACCTTACGCGCCGATGCTTCGATCAGCGCCCGCGCTTGCGCACGCATCAGGGCCGACCGGTCGAGCGACAGCCGTAGCGCCCTCCAGCCCATCGCCGGATTCTCGGATTCGTCGTGGACGTCGGCAAGATAGGGCAAGGCCTTGTCGCCGCCGATGTCGACCGTTCGGAAGACGACCACCTTGTCGCCCACCGCCTCGATAACCTTTGCGTAAAGCCGCTGCTGGCGCTCGCGGCCGGGAAGCGTCGCCGAGACCAGGAACTGGAACTCGGTGCGAAACAGGCCGATGCCGTCGCCGCCTGACAATTCGAGCGATGCTGCGTCCTCGGCAAGCCCGGCGTTGACCATTACGCTGACCGGCACGCCGTCGGTCGTCGCCGCCGGCAAGGTGCGCGCAGCCGCGAATTCGGCGCGCCGCTTCTGGCTCAGCGCCATGCGATGGTCGAAGCCGGTCAGAAGCCCGCGGTTGGGGCGAATGATGACGCTGCCATTGTCGCCATCGACCAGTACCTGCTCGCCTTCCTCGAGGCTGTGGCGGATGTCATTCAGCCGGCCGATCACGGGAACGCCGATGGCGCGCGCGACGATTGTCATGTGCGAGGTCAGTGAGCCTTCCTCGAGCAAAACCGCCTTCAGCCTGCGCTTGTCATATTCGAGGAGCTCGGCCGGCCCCAGATTGCGCGCGATCAGCACCGTGTCCCGCGCGAGCCCGGTCTGCGCGGCGGTGCCCATCCGGCCCGAGACGATGCGCAGCAGGCGGTTCGAAAGATCCTCGAGGTCGTGCATCCGCTCGGCGAGCAGCGGGTCGTCGATTTCGCGCATTCGCGCGCGGGTTCGCTGCTGGACGCGCTCGATCGCCGCTTCGGCGGTGAGCCCGCTGTCGATCGCCTCGTTGATCCGCCGCGACCAGCCTTCGTCATAGGCGAACATGCGGTAGGTCTCGAGGATTTCCTGATGCTCGCCGACCGTCCCGAACTCGGCCTCCTTGGCCATGTTGTCGATCTGCTCGCGCATCTTGCGGAACGCCGAATAGACCCGCGCCCGCTCGGCCTCGGTGTCCTCGGCGACGGTATGCTCGACGATCACCCGCGGCTCGTGGAACACGGCTTCGCCCTTGGCCATTCCGGCGACCAGCTTGAGCCCCGACAGGCGCAGCGGCCCGGCACTGCGCAAGCGGCCGCGGCGCGCGCCGTCGACCAGCCGCGCCCCGCCGATCATCTCGGACAGGACCATCGCCACCGTCTGCAGCGCCTCGATCTCGACATCCTCGTAGCGGCGTGGCTCGGCGTGCTGAACGGCAAGCACGCCGATCGGGCTCTCGAGGCGCACGATCGGCACGCCGGCGAAGCTGTGATAGCGCTCCTCTCCCGTTTCAGGCCGAAAGACGAACGCGGCATGCTTGGCGGCCTCGGCAAGGTTCAGGATCCGGCCCTCGGCCGCGATCGTGCCCACCAGGCCCTCGCCCATCGCCAGCCGGGTGACGTGGACAGCTTCCTTGCGCAGGCCATGGGTGGAAAACAGCTCAAGCTTGTTGTCGCGCAGCAGATAGATCGAGCAGACCTCGCTGAGCATCTTGTCGGCAACGAGATCGACGACGCGGTCGAGCTTGGCCTGCGCGGAGCCGCGCTTGGCCATGATCTCGTGGAGGCCCGTGAGGATTTCGCGAGCGGATGCTGCGGCGGTCAGAGGCATGGAGATCGGCTAACAGATGGCGCGCCGCCGCGCCACGGACTAACGTTCGAATAGATGACGTTCGACCTGGACCGCCCATACCCAGTCGATGAGGGGCAGATCGACGCCTTCCGGCGCAACGGCTTCATCAGGTTGAAGAAGGTATTCAGCCCCGACGAGCTCGACCATTACGGTCAGGCGATTACGAGCATGACGATGGCGCTGAACCGCCAATCGCTTCCTCTCGAACAGCGCTCGACCTACGGCAAGGCGTTCGTGCAGATCACGAACCTGTGGGAGCGCGGCGGGCTCGTCCGCGACTTCGTGTTCGGCAAAAGGCTCGCGCGGATCGCCGCCTCACTGCTCGAAGTCGAAGGGGTGCGGCTGTATCACGACCAGGCGCTGTTCAAGGAAGCGGGCGGCGGCTTCACTCCCGCGCATGCCGATCAATTCTACTGGCCGCTCGCCAGCGACCGCGCAATTACTGCCTGGATACCGCTTCAGCCGGTCCCGACCGAGATGGGCCCGATCAGTTTTTATGCCGGAAGCAATGGCTTTGAGTTCGGTCGCGACTTGCCAATCTCCGACGAAAGCGAGCGAGCGATCACGTCGGCAATGGAACGGCAGGGCTTCACCCTTGTCGACGACCCGTTCGCACTGGGCGAAGTCAGCTTTCACCTCGGCTGGACCTTCCACCGCGCCGGTCCCAACGCAACGCGCCGTCCGCGCTCCGTGATGACGATCATCTACATCGACCAGGCGATGCGCCTCGCTGCGCCAGCCAACACCATGCAAAAAACGGATTGGGACGCGTGGTGCCCCGGCGCCCGGGTGGGCGAGGTCATCGAGACGCCTAAAAATCCGCTGCTGTATGTCTCGGGACCTCAGGCCTCCGAAGGGTTTAGCATAGAGGCCGATAAACAACGGCGCTCGGCCAGCTGACCTCATAGGTCACCAAAAACCCGTCATGGTCGGACAGTGTGGGGCTGTCCGGCCGGCCGTCGAACATCGCCTCGACGCGGACCGGACGCACGGTCACCGGATTGCCGCGCCAGAAAAACTGCAAATCCTGCGTGTCCATCCACGGCGCATCGCCGTCCCAGCTCATGCGTACTTCGCAGCCGGAAGCAGGGTTTGCGCATTCGCGGTGGACCAGAGTCAGCGATTGATGACGCGAGAAATTTTCCCAGCGCGGCTCGGAATGGCGCATGTTGAAATCGCCGCCGAGGATGACGGGGAAATTGTCGTCGTGAGTGGCGTCGATGAATTGCGACGCCTCAATCGCCTGGCGGTCATGGGCGGCGAGATTTCGCTTTGGCGGCGCCTTGGACGCCCCGCGCGAGTTCATGTGGGTGTTGTACAGGTCGATCGGCGTCGGCACTCCAGGCATGACGATCCGCGCCATCATGATGCCCTTGTTGGCGAGGCAGTCGATCCCGGCGCAGGCCTGCTTGCCATACGCCAGATTCTCGGTGTGCACGATCGGGAAGCGCGACGCGATGGCGAGGCCACTACCGGCGAAATGCAGGCCGATTTCGCCGCGCTTGAGTTTCGCCTTGCCGGGAAGCTTGTCGACCGTCGATTGCGGCGCCCGCGTGGTGCGCCGGGGGCCCGGCGCTATTGCGGGATAGCCGGTTGCCATCACCGCCTGCTTGGCGGCCCCGCTGAACATTTCCTGGAACATCACGACGTCGGGCGCGGTACCGGCGGCGCGCATCGACGACAGCCTGGAGCCGATCTCGGCCAGCTGCTTTTCGCGGCCCTTGCGAGCGGGAAAACCGAGACCTTCGATGTTATAGGTGAGAACCTTGAGCATTGCCTTGCTGTTGCCGCCGGTCGCCTGGACAACAGCGGCCGGCGCGGCCGACTGGCAGCTCAGGGTGCGCAACGGCGGCGGCGTGCCGCACGATGTCGCGAGCAAGGCCAGTGCGACCCCGGTGAAAAGATGGCGCCCGCGCCCCCGCGCACTGCCCCGCAACGGATCCCTCATGTGCTGACTCCCCCTTGCCCAGCGCCATTCTAGCAGTTTCGACCGCTATCCCTAGCCCCGGCTCTCCAGCGCCGCCGCGGCTTCGTCGACCAGCTCGCGGATGATCTCGGCGACCGGCTCTTCGCGCGTGACCATGCCGACCGACTGACCGGCCATCACGCTGCCGCTTTCGACGTCGCCGTCGATGACGGCGCGGCGCAGCGCGCCGGCCCAATAATGCTCGATCTGCAACTGCGCTTCGGCCATTTCGAGCTCGCCCCGGTCGAGCAGGTCGGCGACTTCGCGCTGCTTGGCGGCGAAGCGCTCGACCTCCTGGTTCTTGAGCGCGCGCACGGGGATCACCGGCAGGCGCGGGTCGATCTGGATGCTCAGCACCGCATCGCGCGCCGACGCGCGCAGGAACGCCTTCTTGAAATTGGCGTGGGCGATGCTCTCGGTCGCGCAGACGAAGCGCGTGCCGAGCTGGACGCCGACCGCGCCCATTTCGAGATAGGCGGCAATCGCCTCGCCGCGCCCGATGCCGCCGGCGATGAACACCGGGATGTTCTTGGCGACGACAGGGCAGGATTTCCTGCGCGAGCACCGAGGTCGAGACCGGGCCGATATGGCCGCCGGCCTCCATCCCTTCGATGACCAGCGCGTCGACGTTCGAGCGCATCAATTTCTTCGCCAGCGCGAGCGCCGGCGCGAACGCCATCAATTTGGCGCCGCTGGCCTTGATCTTGTCGATCGCCCAGCCGGGCGGGAGCCCGCCGGCGAGCACGATGTGGCTGATGTCATGACCGACGCACACGTCGATCAGCTCGGCCAGCTGCGGGTGCATGGTGATGAGATTGACGCCGAACGGCCGCGTCGTACGCGCCTTCGGTCTCGGTGATTTCGGTGTCGAGCAACTCAGGGTTCATTGCCCCGCACGCGATCACCCCGAAGCCGCCGGCGTTGGAGATGGCGGAGACGAGATGGCGCTCGCTGACCCAGCTCATGGCGCCGCACATGATCGCGGTCTCGCAGCCGAGCAGCTCGGTGCCGCGGTGCATCAATTGCTTGAGGCGGTCATGTCCGGCGCTCACGCGTTGGCCTCCGCGTCGAGGCCGAAGGCGGTGTGAAGCACGCGCACGGCAAGATCGAGCTGGTCCTCGGCGATCAGCGCGCTGACCTTGATCTCGCTCGCCGACACCGCGAGCAGGTTGATGCGCCGCTCGGCGAGCACTTCGAACATCTTCGCTGCGAGCGCCGGATTGGAGCGGATGCCGACGCCGACGATGCTGACCTTGGCGACGGCGTCGTCGTGGATGAGCTCGGCATAAGCCGATCGCTTCGCTTTCGCTTGCTCGATGACCGTCATCGCCCGCGCTAGGCTCGCGCGCGGCACGGTGAAAGTGAGGTCGCTCGATCCCGTGTTGGGAGTCGCCGCGTGGACGATCATGTCGACGAGGATGCCCGCCTCGGCAAGCGGGCTGATCACGCCGCGCGACCATCCCGGGCGCGTCGGCGATGCCGGTCAGAGTCACGCGCGCTTCGTTCTTGTCGGCGGCGATCCCGGCGATCTGGTTTCTCTCCATGTCGGCTCCTGAAAGCTGCGCGACGACGCCGGGTTCCGGGCTTGTCCTCGAACGCCGACAGCACGCGCAGCGGCAAATTCTCGCGCATTGCAAGGCCGACCGAGCGCGTCTGCAGCACCTTTGCGCCGACACCCGCCAATTCGAGCATTTCCTCGAACGTGATTGCGTCCAGCTTGCGCGCCTTGGGGACGATGCGCGGATCGGTGGTGTAGACGCCGTCGACGTCGGTGTAGATATCGCAGCGGTCGGCCTTGACCCCGGCCGCGATTGCGACCGCCGACGTGTCCGAGCCGCCGCGGCCAAGGGTCGCCAGCCGGCCGTCCTCGGCAATGCCCTGAAAGCCCGGAATGACGGCGACAATGCCTCCCTTCAGAGCCTCATCGAGCAGCCCGGACTTCTACCGCGTCGACGCGCGCGTTGCCGTGGACGCCCGAGGCGCGGACCAATTGCCAGCCCATGAAGCTGCGCGCTTTGAGGCCCATGTTCTGCAGGGTCATCGCCAGCAGGCCGGCCGTGACTTGCTCGCCGCGACGCGACGACGACGTCATATTCGCTCGGATCGTGAAGCGCGGCCGCCTCGCGGCAATATTGCACCAGCCGGTCGGTTTCGCCGGCCATGGCCGAGACGACGACCAGCACTTCGTCGCCGTCTTCGGCCTCGCGCCTGCACCCGGTCGGCGACATGACGGATGCGCTCGATCCCGGCCATCGACGTCCCGCCGAATTTCATCACAATACGGGCCATCGGGCTCCTTGGGCTTGCGTGCGCGGACTGTTAGGAGGCGCTCATGGCTGAAACAAGCATCCTTGCGGACGAGGCGAGCACTTCGGCAAGCTCGCCGGCGACTGGTGGGACCCCGACGGCGCATCGGCGATGCTGCACAAGCTCAACCCGGTGCGGCTGCGTTACATCCGCGACCGCATCGACCAGCATTGGAGCAGCGACGAGCACAGCCGCTCGCCGCTCGAGGGCAAGAGCGCGCTCGACGTCGGGTGCGGCGCGGGCCTGCTGACGGAACCGCTCGCCCGGCTCGGCGCCAAGGTCACCGGGATCGACGCGGCGCCCGAGCTGATCGACGTCGCGCCCGGACGCACGCGGCGCTGATGGGGCTCGAGATCGACTATCGACGCGGTCGCGGTCGAAGACCATCGCCGCGCAGTTCGACCTCGTCACGGCGCTGGAGGTGATCGAGCATGTCACCGACCCGGCGGCGTTCGTCAGCGCGCTCGCGGCGCGGCTCGCGCCGGGCGGGCTGCTGATCCTGTCGACCCCCAACGCCACCGGCTGGTCGAAGCTGCTGACGATCACGCTGGCGGAAGGCTTCGGCCGAATTCCCAAAGGCACCCACGATTTCGACAAGTTCATCGCGCCCGATCACATGAAGCAGATGCTTGGCGGACGCAGGCCTCAAATGCGTGGATGTCGAAGGCATCGCCTGGTCGCCAACGCGCGGACTGCACCTGAGCGAGGACGTGCGGCTGAATTACCTGGTCAGCGCGGTGTCCCAATAGCCTGGGATTGCGCCTTGGCGTGACCGATCTCCCTGAGCAGTTCGAGCATCGCCTCGAGCATCGCCGGATTGGGGTCGTGACCCGTTTCTTCCAGCAGGATGTATCGTTTGTCCGGCGCCCGGATTGAATCGAAATAGTGCTTTGCGACCTCAGGCGTGGTCACCAAATCTTCCGATCCCTGGATCAAATAGAACGGCACGCCGAACTCCGAACCAAGGCTCGGCAGGTCAACCGCCGACAACATTCCATCACCGTTGGCGCCGACGAACTGCAAATAAGAATATTCCTCGCCGCCTTCATACGCCGCAAGCGCTTCAGCGGTCGCGTAGAGTGGCGCCGATTTCCACCACGATCCCGGAGCGGGCGTCGAAGTCTTCGCCTCGTAGGTGCGGGTGAATCGGCGGACGATGCCGAAATTGCGTGGGTTGCTCCACGGCGGCGGCCCGAGCGCTTCAACTTTCGCCACTGTTGCCGAGTCCCCGGCCGCGCGAGCGAGTTCAAGCAGGCGCCGGTAAGTCGATCCCTGGTTGTCACGATAGCTGACCAGCTGGCCGACACCGACAAAAGCGGCAAACAAGTCCGGACGCGCCTTGGCCATGTGAACGCCGAGGACCGATCCCCAGGAACTGCCTACGAGGATGAGTTTGCGCTTGCCGAGACGGCGCCGAAGATGCTCGGCGACCTCGACCCCGTCGGCCGTCATCTGTGCTATTGTGAGCTTTGCATCGGCCAAGTCCGGATTGCGCCCGAACGTGCGGCCGGCACCCCGCTGGTCCCACTGGACGATAGTGAAATCCTTTTCCCAGTCGCTGTAGAGCGAGCTCGAATAGGGGCTCAGTGGATTGCCGGGTCCGCCATGGACGAACAGGACGACCGGACTCGCGCAGCTTTCGCCCGCGATCGTGATCCATTGCGCTATGCCGCCGATCGTGACGTAGCCTTCTTCGCGGGCGGTGCAGGCCGACGCCTGCGAGAATGGGATCGGAGCCTTAGCCGCCGCGCTTGCCGAGATCAGGACTAGCCCTGCCAGCAATAGTCGGCTTCTTGGGGTCACCGGTCGGGAGCCTTGAGGCTCAAAAATCGACCTTGTCGTAATGCGCCGGGGGGCACGATCACTTCCATCCGCTCGCCGAGCAAGGGCCGGAAGCAGGGGCGCGATTTCATCACCGCATACCAGTCCTTGGTCTGCTTGTGCCCGCGCCAGTCGAGCGCTCCGAGATAGTCGATCACCGATAGATGCGCCGCGGCGGTGAAGTCGGCCAGGCTCAGGCCCGGCCCGGCAAGCCAGCGGCGGTGATCGAGCAGATAATCGAGATAATCGAGATGCTCCGAGGCGATCCGGATCGAATCGCGCAATACTCGCGTATCCGGGCTTTCGCGGCTGACCAGGCGCTTGCGCATCCGCTCGTTCATCAGCGGGCCGACGACTTCGCGATAGAGCTTGATGTCGAACCATTCGGTCATGCGGCGGATTTCGGCGCGGAGCACGGCATTGCCGTGGATCATCGGCATCCGGTCGACCGTCTCATCGAAATATTCGACGATCGGCTGCGATCCGGTGAGCGTGATCCCCTGGTCGGCGTCGACCAGGACGGGCGTTTCGCCGGCCGGGTTCAGATCGACGAATTCGTCGCGCTTCTCCCACGGGTTTTCGCGCACCAGCTCATGCCCAACGCCTTTTTCAGCGAGAACCAGCCGCACTTTCCGCGAAAACGGGCAAAGCGGAAATTGGAACAGCTGCCACATGACGGGCAGCTTTAGCGCGTCCCGGCGGCCTCACAACCCAATGTGGCGTCTAGCGCCTGGGATAAGTCGGATCGGGCATATTCGCGGCGGCGCGCTCGATCGCTTCGCCGGCCTGTTTGAGGCTCTGCGTTATCGCCGGAAGGGCCTCGCCCATCGCTTTCAGGCTCTGCTGCATCATCGGCCGCGCGTTCGCCAGCTGCTGGGAGAATTTGCGATCGAATTGCGGATCGTCGCGCCGACCGAGCTCGCGCACGGTGAGGCGTTTGTCGGCACGAGTGGCGGGACGGCCTTCGAGGGCCGCCTGAACTTCGCCGACCGGCAAGTTGAGGAAGGCCTGGCCAAGCGCCTGCATTGCGCTGGCGAGCCTGTCGGCCGTGGCGGGATCTGCGATGTGCCGGGCGATGTCGGCCGAGGGGTCGGGTTTGACGGGCGCCGCGGGCTGAGCAGCGACGGGAGCCGAAACGAGGGTCAGGGCGAGCAATGCTGGCGCCGCGCGCATGGCGATCCTCCTCTTGAACAAGCGAACGAAATCCTGGTCCACCAACCCTTTCGCGCGGGTGAACGAGTGCGCTTCAGCGCATCAGCATCCACGCCAGCGCGGCCATTCCGACGACGATCCGGTACCAGGCGAACGGAGCGAAGCCGTGGCGCGAAATATAGTGGACGAAGGCTTTGACGACGACGATGGCGACGACGAAGCTGGTGACGAACCCGACCGCGACCGCGCCGAAACCGACGCCGCTGGCGCCCGCGAGCAATTCGTCATTATGCTTGACCAGCTGCAGCGTGGTCGCGCCGACCATGGTCGGAATTGCGAGGAAGAAGCTGAATTCGGCCGCCGTGCGGCGCTCGACGCCGAGGCTCAGCCCGCCGAGGATCGTCGCGCCCGAACGGCTGACGCCGGGAACCATCGACAGGCATTGGATAAGGCCGATGCCGACGACCGTGCGCAGCGGCATTTCGGCGACGCCGGTGATTTCGCCGGGCTTCACAACCCGTTCGATCACCAGGATCGCGACCCCGCCGACGATCAGGGCGATGGCCACGATCAGCCCGTTGCCGAGCATTGCCTCGATCTGGTCGATGAGAATCAGGCCGAGCACCGCGGAGGGCACGAAGGCAATCGCGATATTGCGGACGAAGCGCCACGACATCGCGCTGCCTTTGAACATCCCTTCGAGCACCGCCCAGAAAGTGCGCCAGTAAAGCACGACGATGGCCAGGATCGCGCCCAGCTGGATGATAACGTTGAACGCCGCCCAGCGGTCGGCATCGAAGCCGAGCAGCTCGGTCGCGAGGATCAAATGTCCGGTCGACGAGACGGGAATGAATTCGGTGACGCCCTCGACGATCCCGAGGATCAGCGCGATCAGCAGTATCGGCATTGGCTCAGCTGGTCGCGGTCATGTTGGTGCGGCGGCCGGCATGCTTGCCGCCATGTTTGCCGCCCCTGTGAAACCGGCCGAGCCACTCGCGGCCGACCGCGGCGAGCGGGGTCGGGCGGATTCCGAACGCCTCGAGCCCGGGCGCACCCGGCGTGGGCACATTGTCGCGCTGCAGCATCAGCCATTGGTCGCGGGTCAAAGGGGCGCCGGGGACCCAGCCGAACCAGGACAGCAATTTTCCGGCGATGTCGGGCAGCTCGACCACCTCGGGCGTCTGGCCGGTGATCGACAGCACTTCGCGATGAAGCTCGACCATGCTCAGCGTCTGTGGGCCGCCGATTTCGTATGATTTGCCGCCATGGCGGGCCGGATCGAGCGCGGCCAAGGCGATCGCCTGAGCGAGGTCGCGGACGAACACCGGCTGGAAATTGCGCTTGCCGGCAAGCACGGGGAGCAGCGGCAACCGCGCCATTCCGGCGAAGCGGTTGGTCAGCGCGTCCTCGGGGCCGAACACCAGCGACGGGCGGATGATCGTCGCGCCGGGGAACGCCGCGCGCACCGCGGCTTCGCCTTCGCCCTTGGTGCGGCCATAGTTGGACTCCGAGGCGGGATCGGCGCCGATCGCCGAGATATGGACCAGCGAACTCGCGCCTGCCTCGGCCGCGGCAAGCGCGACATTGCCGGCGCCCTCGACATGGGTGCCGTGCATGGTCTTGCCGAACACGCCGCACAGATTGACGACCGCCGTCGGCGCTGTCGACCGCCTCGGCAACGCTGTCGGCGCTCGAGATGTCGGCGCGGACGATAGCCGATCTGGCCGACCTGGCCGAGCGGCTGGATGAAGTGCGCGCTGCGCGGATTGCGCGAGGCGACGCGCACGCGGACACCGGCCTTGAGCAGATATTCGCAGACGTAGCGGCCAATGAAGCCGCCGCCGCCGAAGACGGTAACCAGCTGTGGGGTGAGATCGGCCATGGGCGGCGCGATAGCCCCCCTGTTCCTGAGATTGACAAGGCAGGCGCGGCCCCCTTAATCGCCGCCGCCTGCCAGAAACGATAGCGACCGTGCCCAGGTGGCGGAATTGGTAGACGCACCAGCTTCAGGTGCTGGCGCTCGCAAGGGCGTGGAGGTTCGAGTCCTCTCCTGGGCACC
>CAVYKA010000004.1:0-317500 GCA_963768995.1 uncultured Alphaproteobacteria bacterium
CCCGCGCCCGTGCCGTGGAAGAAACGCAAACCGCTTGCCAGCGATGCGACCGACACGGATTTTATCTGACGGCGATCCCCACGGGGTTTGGAATTCCACAAACTCAGCGTCTTCGAAATCAGACAGGTCGTAAAGGCCAGACGCGCCGATCACCCCAATGCACCATTCACTCATGGCCAGGCATTAGCGTGGCGCCCGCCCTTGTTACAGCCGGTCACGCCTCCTTATTATCCCGCAACAGCACTCTCCCTATGAATTGCCGCATTCTGGCACGCATCGAGCCGCGATTTGCGACGGCTAATGTCTGCTTTCCAGCCAAAGCGGACATTGGGTCCGGCCAAGCCTCCTTCCCTCCGCACTTGCCCCGCGTTTTTTTTGCGCTTGGATCCCGAAACCCGTTCCAAATCAAACTAAATCAGCTGCGGTTTTGATGTTTGCTTGGCCGACATTCAGTCGCGATAGGCGATTGAGAATGATCCTTGATCATGAAGCAGGAGGCGTAGTTGGGGTTCCGAGTTTTCAAGTACGATGTAACTCATGGCGCCTTGGTCGAAGACTTGCTTGACCTGCGAGTAAGGCTCAGCCTGGCAATGGAGGCTGCGCATCCAGACCACGCCGCAATCAGCGCCAAACTCGCGGTTTTGAAGCTTGAGGTAGCGATCGAGAAGCGCCGGCCAATTCCATAATCGCAGAATGGGGCCAGCCAGTGCGCATTCTAGATGTGCCGCCTGCGTGTTGGGAACGAGGCCGTTAAACTCGCGTTTAGAGGCTGTTCTGTCTTACGCATGGCATGACCACTAGCCCGCCTCTGTCACTTCACGGGCGAGCTTTTTTTGCCAATAGCAATGAGACACGCGAAACCTCTGTTAACGCCAAGCGCTTAGCAGAGGTGCCCCGGTATCACCTGCACGTCTACGACGGCGTAGATGCTCCAGACGGGGAGGGCGTTAAAGTGCTGCCGATCTTGAGACCGCGCGCGCAGTTGCGGTCGCCGGGGCTATCGATTTGATGTGCGGCCTTCTAAAGAGTGAGGGTCGCATAGCACTGTCTCATCATATCGACATCGAAGATGATACGGGGGCTGTTCTAGCGACAGTTCCGTTCAGCGACGCGGTGAAGATCGAGGCTTAAGCGGAAGCGCGTTCTGGCACGGCTATGCGCAGGAGTGGCCGAAGCTCGGCCTGCGCGGATAACGCCTGATACTGACGGGCTAACTCCTAGTAAATCGCCGCGACTTCGCGGTTCTCGGATTTCAACGCCTTTGCTAGCTCTTCAAGGGCGCGACGGCGATAATATTCTGTTGTTATCAGACACGGCAATTCCCTCCATCTCCCGAAGCGCTCAATTGAGCGAGCTATTCGTAACACGGTTTCGGGACCGGTCTGAGTTGTTGCCGACAATTGCATTACGGAAGAATGGCCATCTAGCGAACGGCACAGTCATGAAACTCAGGAAGCATCAGGAACTGACCCAAAGTGAAATCGCTGAACCTACATGAGCAACGACCAAACTTACGACGAAGCGACCAAAGTGACGGCTAAGGACGGTGAGGTAATCCTCGACGGACCTGACGGGGTCGATGTGAAGTTCATTCCCGAGGCGGCGGAAAAGACCAGCGACGAGTTGCTCCGAGGTGCGATGGAGGCAGCCGGTCAACGCCTTATGAAGGGTAATCCGCACCGGGCTCGTTAGCGCAACATCGGACGCAATACCGCAAGCCAGAATTCCTTCCCTCCGCAATTGGCGGGGACGGATTACAGATGGCTGATGTCTGCTTTCCACCCACTGCGGACATTAGCCGGTTTTGCATCCGGTCGCTCCGCGCGGACAGTTATCCGCGAATATCAGACTGTTGGTCGCTTAACCAGTTTCGCTGACTTTGAGTTAGCTTGCGCGAGGTTAATCGGCTTGGGTCACCCAAATTGGATCCCGGAAATGCAAGAAAAAGCAGGAAACGCTCGACCGGCGCGATGGCCCAGTTCCTTGCGCAACGGGAGTTCCCGGCGCGCGAGCCGCGGGTGATGGTAGAGTTGCCTGCTACGGTCCAGGTCACGACGGACTATTGCGTGCGAGCGTGCGTAGTTGATCTCTCTGCGACGGGCTTTCGGCTCGTCTGTGAAGAGGCGCTCCAAACCGGCCAGATCGTTGAGTTGCAAACGGGTAAGGATGTGGAGCAAGGGACGATTAAGTGGGTGCGCGGGGATGAAGCTGGCGGCGTGTTCATGGGTCGTGTGCGCCTAATCGCCCATTAGATAGCCGGCTCGTTTGTCCACTCTCTGCGCTAAAGCAGGTGGCAGGCCCCAATGGTCCGGATACTGGCGGGAGCCCTCGGTCGGATCGAAAACGTTGCCCGGTCATTGTCAGGGCATGAAGAAAATCCGAGTTCCGTTCGTCGCGAGCGTCATGGTGCTGGCGCTCATCGGCTGCCAGCAGGCTTCCGACGACAGCAACATCATGATCAGCAACGATGTCACTAACGCCGAAGCCGCCAATACCGACATCGAGGCGGTTTCGCCAAGCGGGGCAGCGACCGTAGCGCCACCAGACAACGGCGACGGCGGCAGCGGCAACGCCCTCAACGAGGCTGACGATGGCGGGTCGGAAAATTCGCCGCCCGAAGCGGGTCAGGTAATTCCAGCACAGTATCGCGGGCGGTGGGGCATCAACCGCGCGGACTGCACTTCTACCCGCGGGGATGCCAAGGGACTTATCTTGGTTCGCGACACCAGTATCAAATTCTATAAATCGGTTGCCGCCCTGCAGGAGCAGCGCCCGGCGATCGCGACCAGCTTCTCCGGGGTGTTCGTGTTCAACGGCAAAGGCCGACATGGGAGCGGGTGATGACCTTTACCCGCACCGGCAATCGCTGAAGCGGGCCGAGGCCGGCGGCACTTACACCTATGCCCGCTGCTAGGATTAGGTTCTTTACGGACTTAAGGGCGAAGTGAAATCCATCCTGAACTTTTCCTGGTCCTCCGAGCGCAGATAGCTTCGGCGGCGGGCATTGAATGGGCGTGCCGCCGAACGTCTGCTTGCCATCCCATTGCGGACATCGGAACTGAAACCGATCAGCCAGTTGTAGCAAGGGAATTCCGGGGTGACTCACGACGCGTAAGCAGTTGATATACCTTGTTATTGCCTGCGCAGTCGCTATGACTGGGGCGGGGGCACTGATGACACTGAAGCAAAAAATCCGGGCATTCGTCGCTGGACGAGGGTTGAAAGCTGTGTGCGACGATAGTGTCGCAGACCATTTAGCGTTAAGTCGCAGACAAGTAGTATCCGCGGGTAGGTTCAAGGCAAGCCGTGAAGTCCGTCGCTTTAAGGGACGCTGTTCGGGCTGCTGCACCGACCGTAAGGTCACGGTTCTCGTTCGAGGCTAATGTCCACTTTCCACCCATTTAGGACATTAGCGGCCCGCGGGCCGTAGGCCTCCAGCAATTATGGAGGCCCCTCATGCTCTACACACCGTCCGCTCACTACATGCCGCGCAAGCCCACTGGCGCCAAAATGGCACTGAAGCCAGTCCACGTCTGGGGCATACGCGTTCGCCTGCAGGTCGCGCGCCAAGCTCGCGACCTCGCGCTTTTTGATCTGGCGCTGGATAGTAAGCTGCGCGGATGTGACCTGGTGCGATTGCGGGTCTCAGATCTCCTGTCCCCTGGCGGGGTGAAACGCCGAGTGGTCATCCTCCAGCGCAAGACCGGTCGACCAGTGCAGTTTGAGGTAACCGATCAGACACGCCGATCCATTGCAGAATGGATCAGCCGCAAGGGTCTAGGCCTCGACGATTGGCTTTTTCCCAGCCGGATGAAGAAGGGCAGTCACCTGACCACGAGGCAGTATGCGCGCCGGGTGGACGCATGGGTGAGCCTACTTGGTCTGGACCCGGCCGCCTACGGCACCCACAGTTTGCGGCGGACTAAGGTCGCCTTGCTCTACAAGAAGACCGGCAACCTGCGCGCCTGCCAGCTTCTGCTAGGCCATACAAAGCTCGAGAGCACCGTTCGCTACCTCGGCGTCGAAGTCGATGACGCGCTGGAACTCTCGGAAGCGCTCGAGTTATGAGCCGCTAATGTCCGCAAGGGGTGAAAAGTAGACCATTAGCCCTCGACCCTCACTACATCGCGGAACCACACCGTATCGAGGATGCCGCCGTGGTTGTCCTCAATGTCAATCCGGTGACTGAAGTTGATCTTGGCTTCGTCCATCGCCGTGTGTGCCAGTGAGAACAGCGCATCTTTGCGTGCTTTGGCGCGCGCCGCCTCGAGGTCCGGTAGTTCGCATCCCTCGTCGTCTGGCACGTCGAAGTCATCGCGCAAGTGCAGAAAGTATCTTGGCATCTCCCCCCAGCGCATAGCATCGCGAGCCGTCGCGAACTTTCACTTAAGTTGGCCCCTAGGCCAAACTTGCGTCCTAATGTCTGATTTGGGTGGAAAGCGGACATTAGACGGCTGCGGATCGACGCGCCAGGAAAGTGAGATGACCGCGCTCAGCGGCCAGGCAAAGAAGAACGGCTGCATCAAAGATGAGCTATCCCAAGGGGTCTGGGTGCCGTCAGTTGTCGTCACCACTTCCCGGCGCACGTCGCGAAAGATTGCTTCGATGACTCACCTGCGGCTGAATTCCTAACAAGGGCCGTGACGAACGGGCTGTTGGACCCGAGCCCATCGGCGGCAACCGATCCCGGCGCGGTCGGATTAGCGATGAAGCTGCCATTTGGCGCGTCCATTGGCGCCAGGCCCCGCGTCGGCGAGCGGAAACCGCGGACGACGGGCATATTCCGGCAGGCATCCAAGATTACGATGTTAGTCGAGGCGCCCGCTTCCTCCATCTGCTCGAGTACAGTGTCGGCACCGACCGCCTCCAAGTCCACGTCGGCCTGCGTCTGGATGTTGGCGTCGGTTGGGATGAGGTAATTGATGCCTTTCGCTTGGATGCCGTGAGCCCCGCGTAGAAGAATAGCCCTGTGGTCCCCGGCCCGGCGCTCGTCAGACGTTTTCCGAAGTCGGCGATCGCGCGCTTCATCGTCTTCTGGTCGGCGTTCTTGACCGGAGACCCACCTGGAAACCAAGTGCACCAAGGGCCGCGGCCATCGAGCCGGCGTCGTTGGCCGGGTTAGGCGACTGACCCATCGAGGGCGCGTACGCGCTGTTGCCGATGATTAGCGCCAAACGCGGACCGGCAATGCCGGTGGTTGGCGTGGAGGCCGGCGCGATCGTTGTGGTAGCAGCCAAGGGCGAGGCCGGGGCCGTCTGCGCGACTTGCGCCGACTGGATGGTATTGATCAATTCGGATTGGCAGCACGAAGTTTTCCGCTCGCGATGATCTTCGCGACGCTTGCCTCCTTTCTATGTCCAGGATTGATGGGCGTGAAATCATAAATCCCCAGAGTGTGACCGCCTCCCTCCGACTTTGAGACCCAGACTTTTCCTCTACTTGTGAGCAATTTGTCTGGCCCGGCTCTCAAGCCTGAGTACGTTTGAATGACTGTGTCACGCCGTCGTTCTCCCAGTCCTCACGGTGATCGTGCCAGTACCAGGGTCCAGCTGGTCTTCGGTGACGGGATCCGCGCTCCAACTCCAACTTGTCTGAGCGATAATGCGGTTCGGAACTTTCCATCGCCACGTGCTGATCGCACCTCCGCCTTCAAAATCGTGCTCGGCCAATTCCGCCAAAAGCCCCCAGCGAGGGTCGGGCTGTGCAGCTGCGGGCGCTGCAAACGCAAGGAGCGCGGCGGCGACCACCACGGTCCACAATCCCAAGAGGTTGGATATACTCACGAACGAACGCAGCATGGTGGCACCCCGGGGCAAACATAACGCGTTCTTAATCGGGGACAAGTTCGTCCTGGCCTGCAAAAACGACAAGAGAATGGTCGCGGCTTATCCCTGCTTGGCTTGAAAGCAGCCCTTAAACTCATGTTCGAAATGTGTGGGAAAACGGTGTTACGACTCGTCGTTGTCCGAAACGCTGCTTGCCTCAGTGAGCAAAGTGGGCATTGATTGCCCCCTAGCGAGGCTTCAAAGAGGGGACTGCTCGACGATTAAAACCCGCGCCTGTATCGCGTTAGCGCTCATTACGCCTGCGATGGCCCACGCCGCTCCCGTGCGCCTGGTGACCTTCGCCAAAGGGTCGGAACCGGCGCTTACATTGAGGGCGGCCAAAGCCATCGTCTACGATCGCGAGGCTGCGAAGCAGTTCGTCGCCGATAGCGGGTTTATCGCGAAACTATGGGGGGTGAGTTGCGGTCCCATGCCTGGAACCCGGCCAAGTCGCTGGTCCGCATAAGCCCGCGGAGTGGGGCTGAAGCGTGGCTCGGATGTGAAGCAATCGAGCCAAGCGCCATTGCCTGCTCGGATCTTGACCTTACGATCGGCCTCGACAACGACGTCCGGGTATCGCGCAAGGCGACCTCGCTCCAAGGCGCTGCTCGGCTGGCCCGTTCGGTCGAAACAAGTGCCCTGCAGGAAAGCGCGAAAGGCCTCCCCGCGTGCCCCGGCGACCCCCGTTGTCCCGAGCTTTAGGAACGACCCCAAACTATTGTGCGAAATAGAAAGGTTCGAGAAGTGACGAGCTGTCCCACGGCGTCTGCTGGCCGCCCGTAGCCGCGACCACTTCTCGCCTGATCCCGCGGAACATCACTTCGATCGGCATCCCCTTCTGGCTGATCTGTTTGATCAGCGCGGCGGCGAACGGGCTGTTGCGGCCGTCACCGTCGGCGGCGACGGCCCCAGGCGCGGTCGAATAAGCGACGAAGCTGCCGTTGGGCGCGTCCATTCGAGCAAGCCCGCGCGAGGCGCTGCGGAAGCTCCGCGCGAGCGGCATGTTGCGGCAGGCATCGAGGATGACAATGCTGGTCGCGGCGCCCGCATCCTCCATTTGTGCCAGAACAGTGTCGGCGGCGACGGCCTCCAGGTCGAGATCAGCCTCGCGCTCGATAGGCGCGGCGACCGGGATCAGAAAGTTGGTCCCGCGCGACTGGATTCCGTGACCGGCATAATAGAACAGGCCGGTCGCGCCTCTTGCTGACGACAGCCGCTCGCCGAAGCGCGAGATCGACCGCTTCATCGCTTTCTGGTCGGCATCGGTGACGAGGTCGACAGTGAACCCAACGGCTCTGAGTGCCGAGGCCACATTTTGTGCGTCGTTTACTGGGTTGGGCAGCCGCCCAAGCGACGCTCCATATTGTGAGTTGCCGATGATTAGCGCGTAGCGGGGGCCATCAGCTGCTGCTCCTGCTGCAATGGCAGGAGCTACCGAGGCGGATGGCGCCGTGTTCGGGCTCGCGACTACCGGCTGAGTATTCGTTGCCAATACGCTCTGACCTCCAGCTGCGCGGACTTTGCCCGACGCGATCAAAGATGCGATCATGGCCTGAGCCTGAGGCTTACCGTCTGCAGGAACAAGATCGAAGACAGCGCCAGGCGCCGGAGCGTAGCGGTAGGCCTTCCTACCGTGATCCCACCACAGGTTCGGCACAGAGAAGAACCCTTGGCGCTCTTTAAAAAGGATTTTCCCGTCGGACTGCGGGACAACTCTTATGGGTTTCCTACCAGGGTGAGTAATAAACAAATGATTGGTGGTGGGCTCCAAAGTGTATCTGATGACCGTTGAGTCCGATCTCCAAAAAGACATTGCGATACTTTGCCCGGGAACTTCCCAGCGAAACGTTACCGCGTCTTCCTGTCCACGGTAGATGGAAGCGAAGTCGCGCTCGACCATCTCCGCGAGTACACCCCATTTCCTGTCGACGGAGGCACCGGTTGGGGGGGGATTTGGCTGAGACGCCGTTGCTCGGGCCCCGATGAGCATTAAGAACGCGCCGAGAATGATCGCCAACCGCATCGTTGCCCCCTTGCCGCCGAACAAGCCGCCCCGCCCTGCGCACAGAATCAGGAAAACCCGTTTTTATCAAACAGGTCAATAATTCCGAACTACAGGAACGGCTCTCCACTGACATGGCTGGTGGTACAACCCAGCGTCATCCACCCGAGCTTCTGCAGGTATGCCAGATCTATCTTACCGCCGCGGCAGTGGATTTCGCGCTCTCCGTCGCGGTTAAACTTGAGTTTCATTCGGAGGTCCAAGGGCCGCGCCGAGATTGCCGCGGCGGCGCGACCGAACGTCGCGAAGCGGTCGCACGCCGGTTTGGGCCCCTGGCAATTCCATTGCGCGGCGGGGAACGACAAATGCATCGCCCTCGCGGCCCCGCCCGGGAGATCGACCAACGTGTCGGGCTGCTCGATCAGCCTTAGTCCTCGCAGGGCAATACAGCGCGAGCCGAGTTCGCAATCGCTTCCCTCCGACGCGGACGTGCCCGTGAAAACCGGGCGCAAGACATTTTGAAAAGCGAACGTGACTCCCGAGCCGACGGGCGACAGCTGCGCTTGGAGCATCACGTCGCCATAGTCGCTGGCGCCGTTGATCATATCCAGGCGGATCCCGAACCCGAGGATCGACTGCGCGCCCTCGCCGTCGCGGTAAATCAGGACTTGCTGAGGTGGGCGAACCAGAACCTCCGGCCCCTGCAGCGCGTAATATGCGCTAATGAGAGTGACGGCGAGCGACATGATGAACGCCGAGAGCGCGAGCGTGACCCGGGGCAACAGGCGAAGCCGCCCGTCGCTGCTTTCGTGCCCGTCCTCAAATTCCTCCGATGCCGCAACTCCGGCCGGCGCGGTTCGCCCCGAGACCTGGTCGAAAAGCACTTCACGCCTTGACTTACGATCGGGCAATCGCCGTTCGGCCATGCACCCCTCCCCCTTGAAGCTGCCCATCTCTTCTCCAGAGAATAGTCAAGGCTGTGGCTAAGCCAACCTCCGCGGTGGAAGCCTTCACCTGGGAGTATCGCTTTTAATCTCGACATCCAGTGCCTGCCAACGTCTGATTTGGGTCGAAAGCAGACATCAGGGCGCCCGCTGATCGGCACCCGCTTATGGGAGGAGACGAGACCCGAAACCGTGCGTCTGATTTCCGCTGCAGAGACCGAGGTCTAGAATCGCCAGATCTGCGGACCACAGGTACTGTCTCTGCGCACAGTTCGGGCCCACGAAAGGCGCAGAATTGCGCCACATTTTCACAAGCAATGTCAGAGACTTAAGTCCCCGAATGTGGGTGGAGGCCCGAGCCGGAATCGAACCGGCGTGCAAGGATTTGCAGTCCTCTGCGTAACCACTCCGCCATCGGGCCTCGGCAGCGCGAGCGCCTTTGGCGCGAGCGTGGCGCCGCGGTCAACCCCGCGCACGGCTCGCCCCGGCCTGTCGCTTCGACGAGCCGCCGCGGTTTCGATGAACGGCGGTTGCGCCGCGCGACACAGCGCCGATATGACAGCTTGAACCTTTAGTGTATTATTGGCATAGAACAGTTGATGACGCTTCAAGCACCGATTCCCGACTATGCCGAAGCCCGCTCGGCGATGATCGACAGCCAGTTGCGCCCCCAGGGTGTGACCGACCGCGCATTGCTCGATGCGATGGGCGGCGTGGCGCGTGAGGCGTTCGTCCCGGGCGAGGCGCGGCCGCTGGCTTACTCCGACCGAGCCGTCCCGCTCGGCGGCGGCCGCTTCATCGGCGCTCCCACCGCGCTCGGCCAATTGCTCACCGACATGGCCCCGCAGCCCGGCGAGAGAGCGCTCGTCGTCGGCGGCGGCAGCGGATATTCGGCGGCTGTCCTCTCGGCCATGGGGTTGGACGTCACATTGCTCGAGAGCGATCCGGGGCTGGCCGCGATTGCCCGCGCCAATGGCATCACCACGGTCCAAGGCGCGCTTGAGGCCGGCCATCGCAAGGGTTCGCCCTATGACATTATCCTGGTCGATGGCGCGGTCGAGCAGATCCCCGATTCGCTCATTGCCCAGCTCGCCGATGGCGGGCGCTTAGGTACAGGCCTGATTGACGGATCGGTCACGCGGCTGGTCGTTGGGCGCAAGTCCGGCGACGCGTTCGGCACTCTCTCGCTCGGCGATTCCGGGCTTCCGCGGCTGCCCGGCTTTGCCCGGCCGCCAGCTTTCACCTTTTAGCGCTGGAGTAGCATAGCCGTGCGCCGCAAGCTTATCGCCGGATCGCTGACCGCCTTCCTGCTCGCCACCCCCGCCGCCGCCGACACGCTGCGCGAGGCGCTGGTCGCGGCCTATCGCACCAACCCGACGCTCACCGGGCAGCGCGAGACGCTCCGTGCAAGCGACGCCGGAGTCGCGATCGCCCGCGCGGCCGGACGTCCGCAGATCAGCGCTACGGTCGGCCTCAACCGCGACCTGACGCGAAGCGGCGTGCTCGATGTCGGCGGCAAGGGACCGAGCGTGTCTGGCGGGCTCGACCTCAGCTACCCGTTGTTCAACGGCGGCAGCGTCCGCAACAGCGTCCGCGCCGCCGAAACCCGGGTCGAAGCCGGCCGGGCGACATTGCGAGCAGTCGAGGGCGATGTGTTCACGCTCGCGGTCGCGGCCTACATGGACGTGATACGCGACCGCTCGATCGTCGAATTGAACCAGAATAACGTGCGGGTGCTCGACACCAATCTCGAGGCGACCAGCGATCGCTTCGAAATCGGCGACTTGACCCGCACTGACGTTGCCCAGTCCGAAGCGCGGCTCCAGCTCGGCCGCTCGCAACTCGCTTCCGCGCAAGGCCGGCTGTTGTCGAGCGAAGCGACCTACCGCCAGGTGATCGGCAGGGCGCCGGACGCGCTCGCGCCCCCGCCGCCGCTGCCGCCGCTTCCGACCACGGCCGAGGAGGCCGTGCGCATCGCGCTTGCCAACAACCCCGATTTGCTCGCTTCGACCCGCTTCGCGACGGCCGCCGGCTACGACGTGCGCGTCGCCCGCGCCAGCCGATTGCCGACGCTTTCGGGGGTAGTCAGCGGCACCTATGTCAACGACCTCGGCGGCGGCAACGGCGGTTTTCCAACCGCGGGAACCCAGACGAGTGCCGGACTCAACGCTCGCATACCATTGTTTCAGGGCGGGCTTCCGGCGGCGCGCACGCGCCAGGCGCAGGCGCTCGAAGGTCAGTTGCTCGAGCAGGTCATCGGGACCGAGCGCGCGGTCGTCGCCACCACCCGCTCTGCCTTCGCGACCCATGATGCCGCGCAAAAGGCGATCCAGTCGAACGCGGTCGCGGTCCAGGCCAATGAGCTCGCGCTTGAGGGCGCGCGCGCCGAGCAGAGCGTCGGAACCCGCACCGTCCTCGATGTGCTCAATGCCGAGCAGGAATTGCTCAACGCCCAGGTCGCCTTGGTCACCGCCAAGCGCGATGCCTATGTCGCGGGCTTCCAGCTGTTGAACGCGATGGGCCAGGCCGAGGCGCAGGACCTCGGGCTCGACGGCGGGCCGCTCTACGATCCGCTCGGAAATTACCGCCGCGTCGCCAACAATTGGAGCGACTGGGCCGGCGAGCGCCGCCACGACCCTGTCGCAACACGCACGGTTTCGCCGGTGGAGATGCCGCCGCAGCCGACCGTGACGCCTGAGCTGGTGCCGGGCACTGTGCTGACCGAGCCGGTCGTCACCTCGGGCGTGACTCAGCCGCCGCAATAAGCGATAGCGCCTTCGATGCAGTCGACCGGCCGCGAACCCTCGATGGAAGACATCCTCGCCTCGATCAAGAAAGTGATCGCGGAGGAGAAGGAGATGCGCACGGCAGTCCAGCCCGTTCAGGCCCCGGCCGACGAGCCGCTACCGGAAGATTCGGCGTCCGAGGACGACGTGCTCGAACTCGATGAGCCGCTCGCCCCGCCGACCGACCTTGGTCCGCCGCTGGTCGACGAGCAGGTCGCCGGCCACAGCCGCCAGTCGCTCGAGCAATTGTCGACTGTCGCGGCGAGCGTGCCGGCGCCGCCCGCGGTCAACCCGCTCGAGGAAGTGGTGCGCGAGATGCTCAAGCCGATCCTCAAGCAATGGCTCGACGAGCATCTGCCGCAGGTCGTCGACGAGCATGTGAAGCGCGAGATCAGCCGGATCACCGGGCGCCCGCTCTAGCCTTTGCGCCGCGGCGCGGCTTTGCTACGCCACCTTCATGACCCGAACCGCCCTCCTGCTCGCGGCGGCCAGCGCCGCGCTCACCGCCGCTTCGCCGGCCCTCGCCCGCCCGATGACCGCGACCGACATGCACATGATGCATCGCCTTGGTGCGCCATCGGTGTCGCCCGACGGGCGCATCGCCATCTTCACTTTGTCGACCACCGATCTTGCCGCGAACAAGCGCGACAATCCGGTGATGATGCTCGACCTCAGCCAGAGGCGGCGCTCCGCGGGCCGTCCCCGGCCGCCCAAAGGCGCGCATGCCGCGGTGTTCGGCGCGGACGGGGCGATCTGGTATCTCGCCCCGGTCAAGGATCGCGATCAATTGTTCCGCATGGCGCTCGGCGGGAAGCCGGCCCAGATTGTCCAGATTTCGGCGCCGACATTTCGGGCTTCAAGGTGAGCGACGACCGGCGGACGAGTCCTGGTCTGGGCAGACCGCCCCGACTGCCCCGATCTGGCTTGCGCCGCGACCAGCTTCCCCGCGAAGCCCGGCGGCAGCGGGCGAACCTATGACCAGATGTTCGTCCGTCACTGGGACACCTGGGTGGAGCCGGGTACGCGGTCGCGCATCTACAGCTTTCCGCTGGCCAAGGGTCGCCTTCAAGGCGGCGGCGTCCGCGTAACCGGCAATCTGGTCGGCGACACTCCGTCCAAGCCGTTTGGCGGCGGCGAGGAGATCGACCTCTCGGCCGACGGGCGGACGGTCTATTTCGCGCTTCGCGAAGCGGGGCGGATCGAGCCGACCTCGACCAATCTCGACATCTTTATGGCTCCCGCAGATGGCTCCGCCGCAGCCGGTCAATCTGACCGCGCCTAACGACGGCACCGATACACTGCCGGCCCTATCGCCGGACGGCCGCACGCTCGCTTATGTGTCCATGGCCCGGGCCGGATATGAAGCCGACCGACAGGTTCTGATGTTGCGCGATCTAGCCACCGGCACGGTTCGCCCGCTAACCCAAAACTGGGACCGTTCGGTCGGGTCGATCGCCTGGGCCCGGGATGGCCGCAGCCTGCTGGTCACCGCCGAGGATGTGATGGAAGGGCCGGTGTGGCGGGTCGACGCAGCGTCCGGCGCCGTCACGCGCATGACCGGTAACGGCCACGCCGGAAACGTCGTCCCGCTTGCCGGCGGCGGCGCAATCTTCACCCAGAACAGTATCCTGGCGCCGGATGACCTGTTCAGGCTCGATGCGCGCGGACAGGTCACCCGGTTGACCGATGTCAATCGCGCCCTGCTCGCCGAGCTCGACCCGGTGACGTTCGAGAAATTCCGCTTCCAGGGCGCCAACGGCGATCCGGTGTGGGGCTTCAAGCTCAAGCCGGCGGCGGCGCGCGGCCCCCTGCCAATCGCTTTCGTAGTTCACGGCGGGCCGCAGGGCAGCTTCGGCAATGGCTGGTAGCTACCGCTGGAACTCGCGCCTGCTGTCGCTCTCCCGGCTACGCGGTGGTGAGCGTCGATTTCCACGGCAGCACTGGATACGGCCAGGCGTTCACCGATTCGATCCGCAACAATTGGGGCGGCTGGCCGCTCGAGGACTTGCAGAGGGGCCTGGCCTTCGCCACCGCCCGCGACCCGCAGCTCGACGCCCGCAATGCCTGCGCACTTGGCGCGTCCTATGGCGGATATATGATGAACTGGATCGAAGGCCGCTGGCCCGACCGGTTCAAGTGCCTCGTCCAGCACGACGGCATCTTCGACCTGCGCGCCTTCGCCTACGAGACCGAGGAATTGTGGTTCAGCCAATGGGAGTTCGGCGGCCGCGCCTATCATGACGATCCTGCCGCCTACGAGCGGTGGAACCCGGTCAATTACGTAACCTCGTGGAAGACGCCGCAACTCGTGATCACCGGCGAGAAAGACTATCGCATTCCTTATTCGCAGGGTCTCGCCGCCTTCACCGCGTTGCAGCAGCGCCAGATCCCGTCACGCCTGCTCGTGTTCCCGGACGAGAACCACTGGGTGCTGAAGCCGAAGAATTCGATCCAATGGTATGACGAGGTGTTCGGGTGGCTCGAACCGCTGGATGGGACCGGGGGCCGCCCGCTGACCGTCCGTGGTTGAAGCGGCACCGCCGCGTCGCTAACCCGCCGTCCATGTCAGAGCTTCCCAAGACCTTCGACCCGACCGCAATCGAGGCGCGCTGGTACGCGCACTGGGAGGAGCGCGGGCTGTTCCGGCCGGAACGGGGCGAGGCTGAGCCGTGGACGATCGTCATGCCGCCGCCCAACGTCACCGGCAGCCTGCACATCGGCCATGCGCTCGACAACACGCTGCAGGACATTCTCACGCGCCACGCGCGGATGCAGGGCAAGGACGCGCTTGTGGGTGGTCGGCACCGACCATGCTGGCATCGCGACCCAGATGGTGGTCGAGCGGCAGCTTAACGACCGCCAGCAAAAGCGCACCGATTTCACCCGCGACGAGTTCGTCGCCAAGGTGTGGGAATGGAAGGCCGAGAGCGGCGGGCAGATCACGCGCCAGCTGCGGCGACTGGGCGCGAGCTGCGACTGGGCGAACGAGCGCTTCACGATGGACGAGGGCTTTTCGAAAGCCGTCACCCACGTGTTCGTCGAGCTGCACAAGCGCGGGCTGCTCTATCGCGACAAGCGGCTGGTCAATTGGGACCCGCATTTCCAGACCGCGATCAGCGACCTCGAAGTCGAGACCAGCGACCTCCAGGGCAAGTTCTGGACTCTTCGCTATCCGCTCGAGGACGGCTCGGGCGCGATCGAGGTCGCGACGACGCGGCCCGAGACGATGCTCGCCGACATGGCGGTCGCGGTGCATCCCGAGGACGGTCGGTACGCTGCGATGGTGGGCAAGAAGCTCCGGCACCCGATCACCGGGCGGCTGATCCCGGTAGTCACGGACGAGCATGCCGATCCCGAGCTGGGGTCGGGCGCGGTCAAGATCACGCCGGGGCACGACTTCAACGATTTCGAAGTCGGCAAGCGCGCCGGCTTCAAACCCGCCGACATGCTCAACATGTTCGATGGCCAGGCGCGGGTGGTGCAGACCGCGGACGGCCTGATCCCCGACGCGCTGGTCGGGCTTAGCCGCGAGGATGCGCGCACCGCTGTGGTCGAGTTGCTCGAGGCCGAGGGCGCCTTGGTCAAGGTCGAGGACCGGGTGGTGCCGACGCCGTTCGGCGACCGCTCCGGCGTCGTCATCGAGCCATGGCTCACCGACCAATGGTATGTCGATGCGGCCAAGCTCGCGCAGCCGGTGCTCGAGGCGACGCGCTCGGGCGCGATCCGCATCGTGCCCGAGACGTGGAAAAAGACCTGGTTCAACTGGCTCGAGAATATCCAGCCGTGGTGCGTGTCGCGCCAATTATGGTGGGGCCATCGCATTCCGGCCTGGTTCGACGAGGATGGCACGATATTCGTCGCAGAGAGCGAGGAAGAGGCGATCGCTGCGGCGGGCGGTAAGCCGTTGCGCCGCGACGAAGACGTGCTCGATACATGGTTTTCTTCCGCGCTGTGGCCGTTCGCGACCCTTGGTTGGCCCGGGCAGACACCCGACCTCGCCCGCCATTACCCGAACGACGTGCTCATTTCCGGCTTCGACATCCTGTTCTTCTGGGACGCGCGGATGGCGATGCAGGGGATTGAGTTCATGAAAGAGCCGCCGTGGAAGACGCTGTATCTCCATGGCCTGGTGCGCGACGCGGCGGGCCAGAAAATGTCGAAGTCCAAGGGCAATACGGTCGACCCGCTCGGGCTGATCGACCAGTACGGCGCCGACGCGCTGCGCTTCACGCTGGCGGCGATGGAGAGCCAGGGACGCGACATCAAATTGGATGAGAAGCGCGTCGAGGGTTATCGCAATTTCGCGACCAAGCTGTGGAATGCCGCGCGCTTCCTCCAGATGAACGGCGTCGGTGCGAGCCGGAGCATCGCCGCGCCCGAGGCCGATCTGCCGGTCAACCGCTGGATCATCGGCGAAGTGGTCGCGACGCTTGCCAAGCTCGACAAGGCGTTCGAGCAATTGCGCTTCGACGACATGGCCGACGCGATCTATCACTTCGTCTGGGACACTAACTGCGACTGGTATGTCGAGCTCATCAAAGGCGCGTTCGACGAGGAAACCAAGGCGGTCGCGGCGTGGGCGTTCGATCAAATCCTGGTCATGCTCCACCCGTTGATGCCGTTCATCACCGAGGAATTGTGGGCGGCGATGGGGGAGCGTCCGTACGAGCTGATCCTCGCCAAATGGCCGGCTCCGGAAGCGAATATCGATCCGGAGTCCGCGCGCGAAATCGGCGCCCTGATCGCGGTCGTGAGCGAAGTCCGCGCGATGCGCGCCGAGCTCAATATCCCTTGGACCTCGGCCCTCGTGCCGCATGTCATCGGCGGCGATGCGGCGACAATCGAGCAGCTGTTGCGCAACCAAGCCACGCTTGCACGCATGGCCAAGCTGGAAGCGCCGGTCGCGGCGGAGACAGTGCCAGCCGGTTCGGCGCAGATCGGCATTGGCGAAGTGACGATCGCGTTCCCGCTTGAAGGCGCGATCGACCTCGATGCCGAGAAAGCGCGGCTGACGAAGGCAATTGCAGGCGCGGAAAAAGACCGCGACGGGCTCGCGGCGCGGCTCAGCAACCCCGCCTTCGCCGAACGCGCCAAGCCCGAGGCGGTCGACAAGGCGCGCGCCGATCATGACGAGCGCGCCGCCGAAGCCGAGCGCCTGCGCGCAGCGCTGGAGCGGCTTGGCTAAGCCGCGTCGCGCGGGGCGGCGATGGTCACCGCGTCGGGAATCGCTTCGACCGTAAACGGGGTCTCCGGCCCAAGTTCGCCGTCGATTGAGACCTGCATCGCCGGGCGGGACTTGAGCGTGAAGCACGGACCGCGGAATTCGCGCAACGGCTCCCCGCGCGAAGCGAGCTTCAGCATCGAGGCGAAGTAACTCCAGCCGAGCCGCGCGAGGCTCCGCCCGGTGACCGCCTGGATTACGATCCGCCCGCTTTCGACGTCGGCGCTTTCGATCAGCTCGACACCGCCGTGATACCGGCCATTGGCGATGCGAACCTCGGTCGCCCACAAGCGGCGGACGCGGCGGCCGTCGTCGACCTGCAAGCGGAAGGCGTTAAAACTTGCTGCCGACCAGCCGGCCCACAGCAAATAGCCCATCCGGCCGAGTTTGCGCTTGAGGCCGCTGGGCACGGTCTTGGCCACTTGCGGCGCGAGGCCCATCGCTGCGGCGTTGAGGAAATGCTGGTCGCCGATCTTGCCGAGGTCGATGCTGCGCGGCTCGCCGCCGGCGATGACTTCGATCGCGCCGTCGAGGTCAAGCGGGATGCCCATCGTCCGCGCGAAGCTGTTGGCGGTGCCTAGCGGGAGCAGCGCGAAGACCGCCTTATTGCCCATGAAATGCCCGATATTCGACGAAAGCGAGCCATCGCCGCCGCCGACAATGACCATCGGCGCGCGCTTGACCGCCTGGCGGATTGCCGCGCCGATCTTCTTGGGGTTCTTGACCGCCTTGGCGTCGATCAGCTCGACACCCGCGGCAGTCAGCTTTTCGCGCGCCTCGTCGAACGCGTCAGCGCCCTCGCGGCTCTTGGCGTTGACGATCAGGATCGCTTGCTTGGGAAGGCTTCTCCGTTTCCTCATCCACGCGTAAGCGGGGGCCCAGCAACTAGGTTCCCGCTTTCTCGGGAATGACGGTAAAGAAATAGTCGATGACCATTCCTTCCTTTCCCGCCATGCGCATGCGCCGCGGCCGATCGCGTCCGTGGATCCGAGCGATGCTCGCCGAGCACCGGCTGCATTCGAGCGACCTCATCTGGCCGCTGTTCGTGTGCGAGGGAAAGAGTTGCGAGGAGCCGATCGCTTCGCTGCCCGGCGTCAAGCGGTGGACCGTCGACCTGCTCGCCAAACGCGCGCGCGAAGCCGCCGATGCCGGCATTCCGTGTATCGCCCTGTTCCCCAATACGCCCGAAGGCCTGCGCACAGAGGATGCCGGCGAAGCGCTCAACCAGGACAATCTGATCTGCCGCGCGATCCGCGAGATCAAGAATAGCGTGCCCGACATCGGCATTCTGACCGACGTCGCGCTCGATCCCTATACCGCCCACGGCCACGACGGGCTGACCGACGTTGCGGGCAATGTCGTCAACGACAGTACGATCGAGGTGCTTGCCGGGCAGGCGCTCGTCCAGGCTAGGGCGGGCGCCGACATCGTCGCGCCGTCCGACATGATGGACGGGCGCGTCGCCGCGATCCGCGCGATCCTCGAGCGCGAAGGGCATCAGGACGTCGCGATCATGGCCTATGCGGCCAAATATGCGTCTGCCTTCTACGGCCCGTTCCGCGACGCGGTGGGATCCGCGGGACGGCTGAAAGGCGACAAGCGCAGTTATCAGATGGATCCCGCCAATAGCGCTGAGGCGCTGCGGGAAGTCGCGCTCGACATCGCCGAGGGCGCCGACATGGTGATGGTCAAGCCCGGCCTGCCCTATCTCGACGTCGTCGCGCGGGTGAAGGAGCGGTTCGGCGTGCCGACCTTCGTTTATCAAGTGAGCGGCGAGTTTGCGATGATCGAGCATGCCGCGGCGGCCGGCACCGGCGACCGCGATGCGCTGATCCTGGAAACGCTGATGAGCTTCAAGCGCGCCGGCGCGACCGGAGTGCTGAGCTATCACGCGCTCGACGCCGCGCGCCTCATCAACGGATGATCGAAAACCTTAGAGCGGAATGCGAGCGATTGCGCGCGCTGGCCCGGCCGCTCGAGCCCGATGCCGGCGAACGCGTGGCCCTGGGTGACCAGGCGATGGCGCATGCGCTCGCCTATCTCGACCAGGTCGAGCAAGCGCCAACCAACCGGCCGTGGTCGGAAGTTTTCTCCAAGAGGCTCGACCCGGAGTTCACCGATCGCGGCCGCGACCCGGTGGAAGTGCTCGATTATGTCGCCGCGTGCATCGACCGCCCCGGCTTCGCGACCACGTCGCCCCGTTTCATGGCCTATATCCCGGGCGGTGGGCTGTTCCATTCGGCGCTTGGCGACCTGCTGGCGGCAACGGCGAACAAATATTCGGGCTTTGCCTCTGCGAGCCCCGGCGCGGTGCGGATCGAGAATGCGTGCACCGACTGGCTAGCCAGCGTCGTCGGTTATCCCGTGGGAGCTGGCGGCACGCTGACGTCGGGCGGGAGCATCGCCAATCTGGCCGCGATCGTCGCCGCGCGCGATGCCCGCGATCCCGACGGCGGCGGTGCGGTCTACAAGACGCGCTTCGTCCATTATTGCGTCGACAAGGCGCTGCACATTGCCGGGCGCGGCCGCGCGCCGACGCGTGAGATCGCCACCGACGGCGCCTATCGCATGGACGTCGGCGCGCTCGAGCAGGCGCTCGAGCAAGAGAAGCGCGACGGCATCCGGCCTTGGCTGGTGGTCGCATCGGCCGGCACCGTCGACACCGGGGCGGTCGATCCGCTGCCTAAAATTGCCGCGCTGTGCCGTAAGCATGGCGCGTGGCTGCACGTCGACGGCGCTTATGGCGGCTTGTTCGCCTTGTGCGACCAGGGCCGCGAACTGCTCGCCGGGATCGAGCAGGCGGACAGCATCGCGCTCGATCCGCACAAGGCGCTGTTCCTGCCTTATGGCACCGGCGCGGCGCTGGTCCGCGATCGCCGGCATCTGCTGACCTCGTTCAGCGCGACCGGCGCGTACATCCAGCCGCTCGGCGAATCGGAAGTCGGGCCTTCGCCCGCCGATATGTCCCCCGAGCTAACCCGGCATTTCCGCGCGCTGCGGCTGTGGCTTCCGCTGCAGATGGCTGGCGTCGGGGCATTCCGCGCCGCCCAAGAGGAGAAGCTCGCGCTGGCGCGATATCTTCATGCGCGGCTGAGCGAATTGGACGGCTTCGACCCCGGCCCGGCGCCGCAACTGAGTGTCGTCGCTTTCCGCTTTGGCGACAATGACGAGTTCAACGAGCGCCTGCTCAAGCATCTCCAGGACGATGGCCGGGTGATGCTCAGCGGGACGCGGATCGACGGGCGCTTCCTGATCCGCTGCGCGATCCTCAGTTTCCGGACGCACGCCGACCATGTCGACCAGGCGATCGAGGCGATCGTCGCCGGAGTGGAGATTTGCCGTGGCTAATGTGGTTGCCGAAACCGAACGTCTTCGGCTGCGCGAATGGGATGATGCGGATGAAAGCCACTTCTACGAAGTGATGAATACGCCGGCGGTCATGCGCTATCTCGGCGGGGTGCAGACGCCCGAGGAATGGCGCCTCGCCTATCAGCGGATCCGCACCTGCGCGCGCGATTTCGGTCACAGTTTCTGGATCGTCGAGGACAAGGCATCGGGGGATCTGCTCGGCTTTTGCGGGTTGAAGCGGGTCAATTCGCCTGGCGCGGGCGACCTCACCGGCACGCCCGAAATCGGCTGGCGCCTGCGCGAGAGCGCGTGGGGCAAGGGCATCGCCAAGGAGGCCGCGATCGCGAGCCTCGACCTGGCGTTCGGACGCCTCGGGTTTGACGGCGTGGTGGCGATCACTGTCGCCTCCAATGTAGAAAGTCAGGCACTGATGGAGCGGCTCGGGATGCGCCGTCGCGAAGATCTCGACTATTTCGACCCGCGCTTCGGGCCGGAGCTCAATCCGTCCATGATTTGGCGGATTGAAGCAGGCGAGTGGCCCGACGCGCGCGCCGCGGCGCTGCGTCCTGGCGATCCGCGACGCGCAAATTAACCATGCGCCAACCTCCTTCGCGTAACGCCACGGCGGCAACGCAAGGGGATCAGGTGGCAAGTCTCGCAATTTCGTCGGGCGGATTCCGCATCGGTCTCAGGGCGCGCTTCGTCGCGACCATCTTCGCTGGATCATTCCTGCTGTTCCTGGTCCAGCCAATGATTGCGCGCATGGTCTTGCCGCGCGTCGGTGGCGCACCCGCCGTCTGGAACAGCGCGATGCTGGTCTATCAGGCGCTGCTGCTTGCGGGATATGCGTATGCCCACTGGCTCGGGCGCTTTGCTCCGCGACGACAGGGAGCGATCCAGCTCGGCGCATTGCTTCTGTGCGCGCTGATGTTGCCGATCGGGCTGATCGCGGCGGTTCCTCCGCCGGACGCCAACCCGTTCCTGTGGGTCCCGTGGCTGCTCGCAATATCGATCGGACCGTTGTTCTTCGTGGTCTCGGCGCAGGCGCCGCTGATGCAACGCTGGTTCGCGCTGGCGGGCGGGGGCGATCCTTATCCGCTTTATTCCGCTTCCAACCTCGGCAGTTTTTGCGGCCTGATCGCCTATCCGCTGTTGCTCGAACCGTTGATCAGCGTGTCCGACCAGCGGCTGGCCTGGAGCATCGGTTACGGGCTTCTCGTGGCGCTCGTCGCCGGGTGCGCCCTGGCTCTTCCGCGTGATTCGGGCACGGAGTTTCAACAGCAAGCAGAATGGCCCCCGCTACGCCGGCTGGTTGGCTGGGCGCTGCTGGCCGCGATCCCGTCCGGGCTGATGCTCTCGACGACGCTTCACCTGACCACCGACATCGTCGCCATGCCGCTGCTTTGGGTGCTTCCGCTCGGCCTCTATCTGCTCAGCTTCACCGCCGCTTTCGCGGAACGCCGGGGCGCCGCGCGGCTTTGCACTCTGGCGGCGCCGTTGATGCTGCTGATTGCCGGCTGCGTGACCTTCGCCGACACCACGCCGCTGCCGTGGGCAGTCGCGGGAATCGCGCTGCTGACGCTGTTCACGGCATCGGTGGCGATCCATGCCAGGCTGTTCGAACAACGGCCCGACCCGTCCCAGCTGACCGCATTCTACCTGGCGATGGCGGCCGGCGGCGTGGTCGGGGGAATCGTCTGCGCGCTCGCCGCGCCGTTGCTGTTCGACTGGACCTACGAGCATCCGCTGCTGCTCCTGGCGACGGCCGCGGTGCTTGTCCTGAGGAACCCTTTTCCAGTCATTGAGCGGCTGTGGGATCGGTTCCCGGCAGGCGGGCGACTGGCGCGTTGGTGGCCGGTCGGCGTGCTTGTTTTGTCGCTCGTCGGGCAGGGCGCCTGGAGCGGCGGCGAATCCGCGGTGGCGGCGCTCATCGCGGCTTATGTGCTGATTGCGCTGGGTCTGCTGACGATCGGCCGGCGCTGGCTGTTCGCGGCGACGCTGGGCGCGCTGATGCTCAGCATGGGCGGCTGGGATCGGCTCGCTTTGTCCTCGGCGCCCGGACAGATGACGCGCAGCTTCTTCGGCATCTATTCGGTGCGTGAACTAGGGCCCGGCGTGCGCGCACTGGTTCACGGCACCACCATCCACGGCATCCAAAATCGCGGCTCGCCGCAACGCGAGCGGATCGCGACCAGTTACTACGCTCCGCGCTCCGGCGTCGGGCTGGCGCTTCAGGCGACGCCCGCCTTGTTCGGGAATCGCGCACGGATCGCGGTGGTCGGCCTGGGGACCGGCACCTTGTCCTGCTACGCGCGGCCGGGCCAGCAATGGCGCTTCTTCGAGATCGATCCGGTGGTGACCGCAATTGCGCGCGATTCAAGCCGCTTCACCTTTCTGTCGCGCTGCCTGCCCAACGCGCCGGTGGAAATCGGCGATGCCCGTTTGCTGCTCGAGCGGAGGGCCCGGGCCAGCGCCGACGTGCTGGTGGTCGATGCATTCTCGTCGGATTCGGTGCCGATGCACCTGCTCACTCGCGAAGCCTTCGCCCGATATGCCGAGGTTGTGGGGCCCGGCGGGTTGATCCTGGTCCACATCAGCAACCGCTTCCTCGATCTCGAGCCAGTCGTCGCGGGGTCCGCCCCGGCTGGATCGCACATGCGCATCCGGCGCTATCGCCCTACGCCGCGCGAGGCCCAGACCAGGGCGGGGGCATCCGACTGGGTCGCACTATCGTCGGACCGCGGCCTTCTCGAGCGCCTTGGGACTGAGTCAGGCGAGGCGTGGGCGCCGCTCTCGCCAAAAGCGGGGTTCACAGCCTGGACCGATGGGCGAGCGAGCATTCTGCCAATCGTCAAATGGGCTGAGTGATCGGCTCGGCAGCCTTGCCTAAAGGCCGAGCCGGCGCTGGATGCCTGAGATAGTTGCCGCCTGCCGCCGCTCGATCGCGCCGACTTCGCTCGCCGCAGCCTGAATCGCGGCAAGGTCGTTGGGCGCTAGTCCGCCCTGATCGGCAAGCCTGGTCGCGGCCATTGCGTCGATATCGCCCAAGGCGCGCACCGTCGGAGCGCGCGCCGCGACCGCCGCAGAAAGCGCTTCCTGAGCGACAATCCAGCTTTCGCTCGATGGCGCGCCAGCGGCGCCGGCAAGACGATCGGCGGCGCTTGCCAGCGGCTCGAAAGCCAAATCGCCCACTCGCGCCTGGGCGATCAGCTCGGCGAGGCGCGCCGCGATTTGCGGGCTTACCGGGCGATCGTTGATCGGCCGCTCGACCGGGACGCGCGGGTCGATCGCTTCGGCGGCGCTCGGCTGCAAAGACGGGTAAGGGCCGCCGACCTGCGCGCAGCCGGTCAAAACCGGGACCAGGATGAGCATGGCGTGGGTTCGCATCTGTGGCGCTGTAAGTGGCCAAGTCGGCACGCGGCAATTCCACTCCGGGTTGCGCGGTGCGGCCCTGCCCCTTATGTCGCGCGCTCGCCGTTAGGTCGGCATGCGCGCCCGTAGCTCAGCTGGATAGAGCATCAGACTACGAATCTGAGGGTCGGACGTTCGAATCGTTCCGGGCGCGCCAATTCCCGCTTCGAGACGCCAGGAAATCGTGAAGTTGCGCGGGCTAGATCAGCGCGCTGGTGACACAGGAAGCGGTGGTCGCGTCCATCGCGCGGGCGGCGAAATCGTTCGCCAGCTTGTCATGCCACGCCCTTGCTTGATCGGTCATCGCGCGCCGCGCGGCGAGCCGCTCCTCGACTGCCCTGCGCCGGTAATAACGCTCGTTTGATTCCACCTTCGCCTCCATTCGAGACGAGTGAACCATGGCTCTGAATTGCTAAGGGATGGTTAATATCCACAGCCTCCGCGCGCACATTCGATACATTTCGCGTTTGGGGGCAGGTTCAGTCCCGGCTTGGGACAAAGTCCAGCCAAATGGTCGGCTTAACCACTGGTCGATGAAACCTAACGACTCATCCGTCGTTGAGTCCGCAAAACGACCTTTAAGGATTGCTTGATGATCAGCTCAACCGACTTCCGCCGTTCGGCATTCGATCCCAACGCGCGTGGCTATCACGCGGTCTATCACGAAGGCGAAGTCAACCATTGCCCCGGATGCGGCCGGACTCACTGGATCATTGGCCGGTTGTCGGCCGAATGCGCCTTTTGCACCACGGCTTTGCCGCTGAAGGAAGCGTCGAACCGCGGGCCTGCGCCAACGCCGACCTTCTGGAGCTCACGACCGAGCTACGCGCAGCTCAACGCCGCCTGATCGCGCCATTCTCCCTCGAAATGGGCAAGGTGCCTGCCCGTTGCCTGGGCGGCTATCCTGATGCGACTTTAGATCCGTGAAGTCGAAGCGCGCCGAGCCTGGCGAAGCCGGGGTCGGCTGCGACGAATCGGCGCATTGCGCTTGATGCGCCGTTGACCGGCGTAGGGGCCAACCGCGACCGCAGGCTTTGGCGGAGTGACCGAATCGAGCAGCTTCGTGCCGGCGATAAACACCACGCCGGTGCATGCGGCGGCGAAGGTCCAGCCGAGCCATCCGGGATATACGGCGAGATAGGAACTGGCGCGCTCGACCGCCCCAAGCGCGATTGCATAGATCACGAACCACGCCTCGAAGCGCGTCTTGATCACGAACAATCGGCCGATTTTGCGAAGCAGCGTCATAAGTTAACCCGTCAACGAGCCAGGGGCCGATTTGAGCCGTTCTGGACCTAATCGACAAGGTTAAAGACGCGGTAAGGAATGGGCACTTGTCCCGAAGCGGGACGATCAGGCGAGTTCCGTCAGCCCGAGCGCATCCAGAAGCGCGGCGCGGGCTCGCTCGACGTCGGCGATGAGCTCCGGTGATTGCAGCGCAAGATGGTCCAGCTCGGCGGGCCAGTAACGCTCGACGACCTCGGCAACCAGGTCGAGCCGCGCATCGTCGGCGAGAAAGCGGGGATCGACCGTGGCCGGATCCGCGACAACCCGCAGGCGCAGGCAGGCCGGCCCGCCGCCATTGGCCATGGATTGGCGCACGTCGACCACTTCGACCCGGCGGATCGGGCCGTTGCCCGCGATGTGGCGTTCGATCCAGCGCCACACCGACGGCGTTTCGCGCGCCTCGACCGGAACGATGAGGATCATCTCGCCGCCGGGCAAGCTGACTAGCTGGGCGTTGAAGAGGTAGGAGCGGATGGCATCGTCGAGCGGCACCTCGGCTGCGGCGACCTCAACATATTCGAATCCCGGCACCTGGCGCTCGCAGGCATCCAGCAGCGCCCCTTTGGCCGCGAACGCCTGCTCATGCGCGAACAGCACGCGCTCATTGGCGACCGCGACGACGTCATTATGAAACGCTCCGGCGGCGATCGCCTGCTCGGACTGCTCCGCGAACAGAACCCGGGCGGGATCGAGGCGGTTGAGCCGCGCGATCGCCTTCGACGCTTCGATATGCTGGCGCGCAGGAAATGCGCCGCCCGACACACCATAGACGAAAATCTCAAGTCCCGGCGCCCCGTGCGACGGCGCAAGGCGCATATGGTTGGCCGCGCCCTCGTCGCCGAACGCCACCGGGACCGGATCGTGGACCGCAAACCGGGCCGATGCTCCGAACGCGAGCCGAAGCTGTTTGAGCGTCGCCGGCCATTCGTGGCTGCGATGCGGCATAGTCTTGAGATTGGCGACCGTCAGGTGACATTTACCGTCGGCCGTATCCGGCGCCGGCGAAACCGTGGCCGCATTGGCCGCCCACATCGCCGACGCCGACATCGCATTGGCCGCGACCACCGGATCGGCGTCGTTCGCTGTCGTTCCAAGGTCGGCCAGCCAAGCGTGATCGGGGCGCGGGTGCGGCACAAACAGGCCCTGCGCCAAGCCAAGCCCCAGGTTGGCGCGCATCTTGGCGATGCCTTCGAGCGCGGCGCGGCGCGGCTGCGAAAGCTGTCCCGCATTGCGCGTCGAGGCGAGGTTGCCGAGGCTCAGGCCCGCATAATTGTGGCTTGGCCCGACCAGCCCGTCGAAATTGATCTCAACCAGCGGCATCAGCGCCGGACCGCGACAACCGTGTCACCGACCTCGACTCCGAGCAGGTCGGCCGCCTCCGGGTCGATGGCAATTCCCTCGTCCCCCATATCGCGCACCGCTGCGAAGCAGGCCGAGAAATCCTTGAGGCGGCCGTGGGCAAGGAGCATTTTCGTAGTCCCGCCTGCCTTGACCTCGGCAACCCTTTGTTCGGTCGATTCGCGGATCGTGGCGATATCGCTGGTGTTGGCGGTCACTGTCGGGCCGCCGTCGAAAATGTCGACGTAGCGCTCGAAGTAAAATCCTTCTTCCTCGAGCATTTTAAGCGCTGCCCGGCCGCTCGGGTGCGGCTGGCCGATCACGGCTTTGGCGGCTTCGCTCAGAAGCACGACATAGATCGGCGTCTTGGGCATCAGGTCGGTGATGAATTTGGTCCCGTTGACGGCGTTGAACTCGTCGGCCTCGGGAAAGGTCATGTCGAAGAACTTGCCGGCGAGCGCATCCCAGAACGGCGAGTTGCGCGCATCGTCCATCACCCCGCGCAACTCCGCCAGGGTGCGGTTGCCGAAGCGCGGGCGGTGGAGCTTCATGAACAGATAGCGGCTTCGCGCGAGCAGGCCGCCCCATCCTCCGGCGCGGGCCTCGGGATGGAGAAACAGTCCGCCGACCTCACTCGAGCCTTCAAGGTCGGTGGTCAGGGTCAGCATCTGGTTGCGGAAGGTCTTGCCCAGCTCCGGGCTCGACTGGGTCAGCGTCGAGAGATGGTAGGAGAAAAACGGCTGAACCACGCCGACCTGGCCGAACACTTGGCACGTCCCGCGGATCACCCCTTCCTTGGGGTCCTCCATGACGAACACATAAAGGTCCGCGGCCTGCACGTCGCCCTCGCGCGCGAACGATGCCTCGGACCGCGCGAGCTTGGCGACCAGGGTAGCGCGATCGGCGGGCAAGTTGGTGAAGCCGCCGCCGGTAAGCTTGGCCATTTCGTAGATTGCCGCGAAGTCCTCGCCGCGCGCCGGGCGGATGCGGAAGGTCATCGCGCGCCGCCCGCGAGCCGCAGAATGGTCAGCGCGGACAGTGCCGCCCGCTCGGCGAGGCTTTCGACGATCAGATACTCCTCCATCGAATGGATCTTGCCGCCGCGCACCCCCATCGTGTCGACCACCGGGACGCCGCAGGCGGCGATATTATTGCCGTCGCACACGCCGCCCGACGGCTGCCAGCCGATCGTCTGGCCTAGGTCTGCGCCGGCCGCCCGGACGAGTCCGAACAACGCCTCGGCTTCGGGCGTCAGCGGCTTCGGCGGGCGGGCGAAACCGCCGTGGACCTCGATTTCGACATCATGCTCGGCGGCGACCGTAGCGATGCACTCGTCGATGATCCGTTGCGCGCGTTGCTCGTCTTCGGGCGTTGCCGGGCGCAGGTTGACGCGCAGCACGGCGAGGTCGGGAACGACGTTGCTCGGGCTTCCGCCCTCGATGCGCGAGGGGTTGATGCTGAGCCGCGGGCCCTTAGCCTTGCCGAGCCGGAGCGCGAGGTCGGCGGCGGCGAGCAACGCATTGCGCCCGTCCTCCGGATTGCGCCCGGCATGGGCCGATCGGCCGTGCACGATGATCGCGAAATTCCCGCTTCCGGGACGCGCCCCGGCAAGCGTCCCGTCGGGCAGAGCGGCGGGCTCATAGGTCAACGCGGCGCGCTTGCCTCGCGCGCAGGCGGCAAGCAGCCCAGCGGACGACAGCGAACCGACTTCCTCGTCGCTGTTGACGATGATGTCGTAGCCAAGGTTGGCCGCCCCGTTGGCCTCGACCGCCTTCAAGGCCGCGAGCATGACCGCGATGCCGCCCTTCATGTCGGCCACGCCGGGACCGCCGATTACGCCATTTCCGAGCGTGCGGGTGGCCTGGAATGCGTGATCGGCGCCGAACACCGTGTCCATGTGACCGGTGAACAGCAATTGCACCGGTGCTTGCGGGCGCACGGTCACGCGCAAGTGGCGGCCATGGGCGATGGCGTTCGCGCGACCGGCCTCGTCGACCGCTTCGACTTCAGCCGGCTGCTCGACGGTGATTTCACCCGGCAGCGCGGCAAATGCGTCGGCGAGCAGCGCGGCCATTCGATCGAGCCCGTCGAGATTGCGCGAGCCACTGTTGACCGCCGACCACGCCAGGACCTGGTCGAGCATTGGCTCGGCCCCGGCGCGCTCGACCGCCGATTGCTCGCTGGATGTCAGTTTCCCCATCGCTGCGGCTCCTAGCCGGGCCGCCTTGCGAACGCCACACCGGGCAGCGAGGCGCCTTAAGGGACGGCGACCTCTGGGGACCGGCCCAGCGCCTCCGCCAGCCGCGACAGGCCGCGCTTCAACTCGCTCACCGGCAAGGGCGTCTTCGCCGCGGCGCAAGTGGAGCGTCAAGCGGGTCTCGTCGAGCGCCAGTCGCGACCTCTCGAGGATCGATCCGAAACCGCCCGACAAGCGCTGGCCGAGGCGAATCGCGAGGCCCCATTGATGGGCGCGCTTGAGCATTTCGGCGGTGCATAGTTGCGACAGGTTCGGCGCGGGCAGGAAATCATGGCCGAAGCTCGCAGCGAGCGCATAAGCGACCATCACCCGCCCGGGCGCGTCGATGCCGACAAAGTTGCCGTGCAGCGCAAGCTCGATCGCGCGGTCGGCGCGGAAGGCCGGATTGGCGGGCCAGGCAGCGTCCGCAAGTAGGCAGGCGGCATGGCGCAGCCGCGCGTGCTCCGGCGGATCGCCGAACAGCGCGGCAAGCCATTTATCGAGGCCGTCGCCAAGCTCGCCGAAGCCGTGCGCGCCGCCGCCGGCATCGCGTGCGGCGGCGACCAATGGATCGACGCTCTGCTGCTTCGCGCCGAGCGCGCTGAACAGCAGGCCTTCGCGGATGCCGAACGACGAGACGACCAGGTGCGACGGCTCGAGCGTCTCGACAATCAGGTCGAGCAACATTGCGGCGACCGGCGCAGTCGCCTGGCGCGCGCCGCCAATCGCGGCCAGGGCCGCCAACTCCGGCTTGGCCAAGAGCTTGCGCAAGTCGCGCACGCGCTCGGGTTGCATCACGTGCTGATGGACGATCGGCAGCGGATAGCCGCTATCGGCCATTTCGATCCGCGCCAACGCGCGCCATGATCCGCCGACCAGATAGAAGGGTCGGCCGCGGCCGCGCTCGGTTAGGCCCGATTGCGCGAGCGCGGCGCCCAGCTCTCTACGCGTTTCCTTTTCGCGCGCGAGGTCGAGCCGCAGGACGCCGAGCGGAAGGGAAATTCCGCGGGTGGTCGCATGGCCCGAAATATCGACGAATTCGACGCTTCCGCCGCCGAGGTCGCCGGCAATCCCGTCGGCCCCGGGAATACCTGACAGTACCCCCTGTCCGGCCAGCTCCGCTTCCTGCGCGGAGCTGAGCACACGGCATTTGAATCCGATCGCATCGACCGCGCGGACGAACTCAGGACCGTCCTCGGCATCGCGCACCGCAGCGGTTGCGAGCACTTGAACCTTGCGCACGCGCATCGCATCCACGAGCAGCCGAAAGCGGCTTAGCGCGGCCAGCGCACGATCGCGTCCTTTGGCCGGGAGGCGGCCGGTTTCGCCCAAGCCGCGGCCAAGGCCGGCAAGAACTTTCTCGTTGAAAATGGGCGCCGGAACGCGGGCCGGGCCGGCGTAGACGACGAGGCGCACCGAGTTCGAGCCGATGTCGATGATCGCGGCAGGCTCGTGCGTGGTCACCCGATATTTTACCGTCCGCGATGAAAGCGTAGCTTGGGAACTCTGCGGCCCTTCTTTAGCGCCTGGCCGCGTCCCGACAATGACGGGTTGGACATGAAATAATCATGCAGGTTGAACTCCTGCCCCGGCCTTGCGGTGAGCCGCTGATAGCTGCCGTCGGACGTAAGCCGCCAGCTCTGCTCATTGTCGATAAGATTGGCGACCATCACCTGATCGACCAGCTGTGCGTGGACCGTCGGATTTTGAATTGGAAGCATATATTCGATCCGCCGGTCGAAATTGCGCGGCATCCAGTCGCCCGAGCTGATGAACACCCGGGCGTCGGCGTGGGGCAGTTCCTGGCCATTGGCAAAGCACCACATCCGCGAATGTTCGAGGAAACGCCCGACAATCGACTTGACGTAGATATTATCGCTCATGCCAGGAACGCCGGGGCGCAGGCAGCAAATGCCTCGTACGACGAGGTCGATCGGCACGCCGGCCGCGCTCGCCTCGTATAATTTTTCGATGATGATCGGATCGACCAGCGAATTCATCTTGGCCCACACGCCGGACGGGCGGCCGTCGCGCGCCGCGGCCATCTCGGCGTCGATCAGCTCGATCAGCCGGGCGCGCATCTCGATCGGCGAAATCACCAGGTGCTTGAGGTTCTTGGGCTCCAGATAGCCGGTGATGTAATTGAACAATTTGGCGACATCGCGGCCGGTCCTGGCGTCGGCAGTGAAATAACTGAGGTCGGTATAAATACGCGCCGTGACCGGGTGGTAATTACCGGTCCCGAAGTGGCAGTAGGTGCGGTAGCCCTTTTCCTCGCGGCGAACGACCATCGACACCTTGGCGTGGGTTTTCCAGTCGATGAAGCCGTAGACGACCTGGACTCCGGCGCGCTCGAGCGCGTTGGCCCACATCAAATTTTGCTCCTCCTCGAACCGCGCCTTCAATTCGACCACGGCGGTGACCGATTTGCCCGCTTCCGCCGCGTCGATCAGCGCGCGAACGATCGCCGACTGCTTGCCGGCGCGGTAGAGCGTCTGCTTGATCGCCACGACCTCGGGGTCGGCGGCCGCTTGCTTGATGAACTCGACCACCACCTCGAAGCTTTCGTACGGGTGATGGACCAAAATGTCCTTTTCCCGGATCGCCGCGAAACAGTCGCCGCCATGTTCGCGCAGCCGCTCGGGAAAGCGCGGGTCGAACGCGACGAATTTCAAGTCGGGGCGCTCCTCCTCGACCAGCAGCGACAAGTCGCCCATGCCGAGGAAGCCGCGCGTTTCTGACGTGATCGCGTTGATCGCGCCGAGCCCGTCCATGACCACCTTCATCAGGCTTTCGGGCATCCCCGGCTCGAACTCCAGTCGGACGACGCGGCCGCGCCGGCGGCGCTTGATCGCGGTGCGGAAATAAAGGACCAGATCCTCCGCTTCCTCCTCGATCTCGATGTCGCTGTCGCGCAGAATCCGGAACGCGCCGCCGCGCGCGACGAGGTAACGCGGAAACAGATAATCGGTCTTGCGGCGGATCAGTGTTTCAAGCGCGATGTAGCGCGGACGCGCCCCCGGAATGCGGATGAAGCGCGGCAGCGTCGCCGGCGCCATGACCAGCTGCCGGACGTTCGTCTTGCCCTTGGTCAGCTCGAAAATCAGGCTCAGGCCCTTGTTCGGAATGAAGGGGAACGGGTGCGCCGGATCGATCGCCTGCGGCGTCAGGACAGGGAAGATTTGCTCGCGGAAATGCTTGTCGAGCCAGGCTTCGGCAGCCTCGTCGAGCGGCTCGTCAGCGGTCGCGTCGAACCCGATCTCCGCCAGCGAGGCGCGCAACGTCCCCCACACTTCATGCTGGCTGGTGACCAACTTGTCCGAAGCCTCGTTGATCGCCGCCAGCTGCTGCGTCGGAGTAAGCCCGTCGACCGAACGCTCCTCGACGCCGAGGCGCTGCTGGGCCTTCAGGCCTGCGACCCGAACCATGAAGAATTCGTCGAGATTGCTGGCCGAGATCGAGAGGAAGCGGACGCGCTCGAGCAGCGGGTGCTTCTCGTTGCACGCTTCCTCGAGCACGCGGCGGTTGAATGCGAGCCAGCTAAGCTCGCGATTGAAGTAGCGCGACGCGGGCTCGGTGATGTCCGGCGCCGGCGACGCCGCCTCCGCCGCCGGAAGCTCGCCTAAATTGTCCATCGGCCTGGCCGGGACGGCTTTTCTGCGTTTGTGCTTTGGCAATGCATGTCGTTAATCTGAAACAGACCTGTGTTACAATGATATGACGCGAGGTTGCGGCGAGGAGTTCCGGCATGGCCAAGGACAAGAAAAAAAAGAGCGGGAAGAAGAAGGGCAAGGCTGCCAGCGCCGCCGTGTTCGACACGTTCAAAACGATCGGCAACAACAAGGTTGTCGCTGACGTCGTTGCAGCGGCGCTGGTCGCGACTGCTGCCGCGCTGAAGGATTCGAACAAGGCGCGTCGATTCGCGGCGGAAGCCGGCGACCAGCTCGAGAAATTGAGCAAGGAAGGCGCCGAACGCGGCAGCGCGATGTGGCAGCTCGCTCTCGACATCGGTCGCCGGGCGCTCGATTCGGTTGGCGCTGACAAGCCGGCCAAAGCCAAAGGCGCCAAGCCGAAGCCTCCAGCGAAGCCCAAGCCGCCCGCGAAACCGAAGGCACCAGCGAAGCCAAAGGCAATTAAGAAACCAAAGCCGACCGCGAAACCAAAGGCAAAGCGTGCCGCGAAGAAGGCTTAGCCCTTCAGATAGGACGCAAACACCTGAACCAGGCGGCGATATAGGTCGCGCTTGAACGGCACGATCATGCCCGGCAATTCCGCCGGCGTGACCCATCGCCACTCGCGGAATTCGGCGTCCTCCGTGGCGATGTCGATGTCGCTGTCCTGGCCGAGGAAGCGGGCTAGAAACCAGTCCTGGTCCTGGCCAATCCACTGGCCGCCCCATAATTTGCCGCGCAATTCCTCGGGCAGATCGTAGCGCAGACGCTCCGGGCATTCGGCAATCCGCTCGACTAGCTGCGGCGCGATCCCGGTTTCTTCTTCGAGCTCGCGCAGCGCGGCCGGCCAAGGCTGTTCGCCCTTGTCGATTCCGCCCTGCGGCATTTGCCACGCGTCGTCGGTATTATCGATCCTGGCGCCGACGAACACCTTGTCGTCGGAGTTGACCAGCATCACGCCGACCCCGCGGCGATATTTGTCGCTTTTGCTCATGAGGCGCCGAGCCGCTTGGCATGCCAGCGCAGATGATCGGCCATGAAGGTCGAGATGAAATAATAGCTGTGGTCGTAACCCGGCTGGCGCCGCAACGTCAGCGCCATGCCGGCGTCTTTGCAGGCGCCTTCGAGCAGCTCTGGCCTGAGCTCCTTGTCGAGGAATGGATCGGCGTCGCCAACATCGACCAGCATCTCGGGAAGGCGCGCGCCATCCTCGATCAAAGCGACGGCGTCGTGGCCGCGCCATTTCGAGCGGTCCTCGCCGAGGTATCGGCCGAGCGCCTTCTGCCCCCACGGCACCTGGCTTGGCGCTGCGATCGGGGCGAACGCGGAGACGCTGCGGAAGCGTTTGGGATGGTGCAGTGCGATAGTCAGCGCGCCATGGCCGCCCATCGAATGCCCAGTGATTGCCTGGCGCTTCAAATCGATTGGGTATTCGGCGGCGATCAACGCGGGCAATTCCTCGGTGATGTAGGACCACATTCGATAATGGGCGGCCCAGGGATCCTGCGTGGCATCGACATAGAAGCCGGCGCCCTGACCCAGATCATAAGCTGGATCGTCGGCCACGCCCTCTCCGCGCGGGCTGGTGTCCGGGGCGACGAAGATCAGCCCCAATTTGGCGCAGGCCGCGCGATACTCGCCCTTCTCGGTCACGTTGGCATGGGTGCAGGTGAGACCCGACAAGTACCAGACCACCGGCAGCATGCCGCCCTGCTCGGCTTGCGGAGGCAGGAAAATCGAAAAGGACATGGCGGTTCCGGTGCTGGCGGAGGCATGCCTGACCACCAATTGCCGGCCGCCATGCGCGCGGACTTCGGAAACGGTTTCCATGGCTATTGCGGCGGGCGGTGGAGGGCGCACAATTTATTGCCGTCGGGGTCGCGCAGATAGGCAAGATAGAGCTTTCCGAAGGCGTTTTCGCGGTAACCCGGCGGGTCTTCGATTGGCGTACCACCCGCGGCGATTCCGCGCGCGTGCCAGGCGTCGACTTCCTCGGGCGTGTCGAAATGGAACCCGATCGTGCCGCCGTTGGAGTTGGTCGCGGCCTGTCCGTCGATCGGCTTGCTGATCATGAACACCGACCCCTTGCGGCCGTAGCTGAGCCGCCCCTTGTCGTCGCGCCGCCCGGGCTTTTCGAACAGCGCATCGTAGAATTTCTGCGACCGCTCGGTGTCGTTCGATCCGACCATCACATGACTGAACATCGCATTCTCCCGCGGTCAGATTTCGACCTTCGCCGTCGCTGTTTTCGTATCGCCGATGTTCGGAGTCCCGGCGGGCTCCATCAACAGCATCTTGACCTCGCCTCGCCGTGCAACGGGGCGATGCTCCACGCCCCGGGGCACGACGAAAAGGTCGCCGGGGCCAAGGGCAATGGTGCGATCGCGCAGCTCGATCTCCAACTCGCCGTCAAGCACGAGAAACAAATCTTCCGTGTCTTCATGACTGTGCCACACGAACTCGCCCTCGACGCGAACCAGGCATATTTCATTGTCATTGTAGCGGGCGACAATCCGCGGCGCCCAATGGTCGGAGAAAGTCTCCAGCTTCTCGGCCAAATTGACCTTGTCCCGCATCAGTAGACGACGACGGCGCGGATGCTTTCCCCGGCGTGCATCAGGTCGAAGCCGCGGTTGATGTCGTCGAGCTCGAGCACATGGGTGATCATCGGGTCGATCGCGATCTTGCCGTCCATGTACCAGTCGACGATCTTCGGCACGTCGGTGCGGCCCTTGGCGCCGCCGAACGCGGTGCCGCGCCAGTTGCGGCCGGTGACCAGCTGGAACGGCCGCGTGGCGATTTCCTTGCCCGCCTCGGCGACCCCGATGATGATCGACGTGCCCCAGCCGCGATGGCAGCATTCGAGCGCCTGGCGCATCACGTCGGTGTTGCCGGTGCAGTCGAAGCTGTAGTCGGCGCCGCCATCGAGCATCTCGACGATCTGCGCGACGACATCGGGCGTGTGCCTTCGGGTTGACGAAATCGGTCATTCCGAACTGTGCGGCCCCATTCCTCCTTGGCCGGATTGATGTCGATGCCGACGATGCGGTTGGCGCCGGCCAGCCGTGCGCCCTGGATGACGTTGAGGCCGATCCCGCCGAGTCCGAACACGACGACATTGTCGCCCGGCTGGACCTTGGCGGTCTTGGTCACCGCGCCGACACCGGTGGTCACGCCGCAGCCGATGTAGCAGGCCTTGTCGAACGGCGCGTCGGTGCGGATCTTGGCGACCGCGATCTCGGGCAGGACGGTGAAGTTCGAGAAGGTCGAGCAGCCCATGTAATGGAAGATCGGCTGGCCCTTGTGGCTGAAGCGCGAGGTGCCGTCGGGCATCACGCCCTTGCCCTGCGTCGCGCGGATCGCGGTGCACAAATTGGTCTTGCCCGAGAGGCAGCTTTTACACTGGCGGCATTCGGGCGTGTAGAGCGGGATGACATGATCGCCGACCGCGACCGAGGTCACGCCGGCGCCGATCTCGCGCACCACGCCCGCGCCTTCATGGCCGAGGATCGAGGGGAACAGGCCTTCGCTGTCGAGCCCGTCCAAGGTGTAGGCGTCGGTGTGGCAAATGCCCGTCGCCATGATCTCGACCAGCACTTCGCCGGCCTTGGGACCATCGAGGTCGACCTCGACGATTTCGAGCGGGCGTTTGGCCTCGAAGGCGACGGCGGCGCGGGTCTTCATGCGATTCGGCTTCCTGGCTGTGTCGGCTCGCCTTGCCACTCAGATTGGCTTGGGCCAATGCTTGAGTGATGCAGGGAAACTCGCTCGTAGGGCGCCATGCGCTGATCACCGGCGGCGGCACCGGCATCGGCGCCGCCACCGCCCGCCAGCTCAGCGCCGCCGGCGCGAAAATCACCGTGACCGGACGGCGGCGCGAACCGCTCGAGGCGATTGCCGCAGAAGTCGGCGCGCGCGATTGCGCAGTGCGACGTCACCGATCGGGACGCGATCGACCGCGCTTTCGATGAAGCGCGCGCGGCGAATGGTCCGATCGACATCTTGGTGGTCAATGCCGGGATCGCCGAGAGCGCGCCGTTCCACAAAATGACCCGCGAGAGCTGGGACCGGATCATCGCGACCAATCTGACCGGCGCGTTCGACTGCGCCCAGGCGGCGCTTCCCGACCTCCTCAAGAGCGACAACGGCCGGCTGGTTTTCATCGCCTCGGTCGCGTCGTTGCGCGGCATCCCCTACGCCGCGCATTACGGCGCCTCGAAGCACGGCCTGCTCGGCCTGTCGCGCAGCCTCGCCGCCGAATATGCGCGCAGCACGATGACGGTGAACGCGGTTTGCCCGGGCTATGTCGACACGCCGATGACCGACCAGTCGGTTGCGCGCGTGGTCGAGAAAACCGGGCGCAGCGACGATGACGCGCGCGCGGCGATCACGAACATGAACGCCAGCGGCCGGCTGGTCGACCCGGACGGCATGGCGACACTGGTGCTGACGCTTTGCCTGCCGCAAATCGCGCGACATCAATGGCGCGGCGCTGACCATCGACGGCGGCAGCAGCGCGTGAGCATCGATCCCGGCTACGGTCGCGCCGCAGCATTTCCTGTGGGATTTCGCCGACGGCGTCGCGACGATCACGCTCAACCGGCCGGAGCGCAAGAACCCGCTGACGTTCGAGAGCTACGCCGAGCTGCGCGACACTTTCAACGCGCTCGGCGCGATGCCGGCGGTGAAGACGGTCGTGCTGACCGGCGCGGGCGGCAATTTCTGTTCGGGCGGCGACGTCCATGAGATCATCGGGCCGCTGACCAAGATGGATCGCCGCGGGCTGATCGAGTTCACGACCATGACCGGCGACCTGGTCAAGGCGATGCGTGGATGCCCGCAACCGATCGTCGCCGCGGTCGACGGAGTGTGCGCCGGCGCGGGCGCGATCCTGGCGATGGCCAGCGACCTGCGGATTGCCGTCGCACGGTGCGAAATGCGCCTTCCTGTTCACACGCGTCGGCCTGAGCGGCGCGGACATGGGCGCTTGCGCGATGTTGCCGCGGATCATCGGCCACGGCCGCGCCGCCGAACTGCTGTTCACCGGCCGAAGCTTCGGTGCCGAGGAAGGCCATGCCTGGGGCTTCTGGAACCGCCTTAGCGACGATGTACATGAACGAGGCGCTGGCCCTCGCGCGGCAACTCGCGAGCGGTCCCAGCTACGCCCATACGGTGACCAAGCGACAGCTCGACGCCGAGTGGCATGTGTCGATTGACAGTGCGATCGCGATGGAGGCGGAAGCGCAGGCCGATTGCATGCAGACCAACGACTTCAAGCGGGCTTACGAGGCGTTCGCAGCGAAGCGCACGCCGGAGTTCCAGGGTGACTGACCTTGCCTGGCCATTCTTCGAGCCGCGCCACCGCGAGCTCGCGCGCGAGCTACGCGAATGGTGCGCGGTCAATCTCTCGGACCGATATTCCGATGATCTCGACGATGAATGCCGCACCTTGGTCCGCGAGCTCGGCGGCGCCGGTTTCCTCAAGCTGAGCGTGGCCGACGGCAACCGGCGGCCGGACGTGCGAAGCCTCGCCATCGCCCGCGAGACGCTCGCCTATCATGGCGCGCTCGCCGATTTCGCCTTTGCGATGCAGGGGCTCGGGATCCGGCGCGATCTCGCTGTTCGGGACGATCGAGCAGAAACGCGCCTGGCTGCCGCGGAGTCGCGAGCGGCGAGGCGATCGCGGCCTTCGCGATGACCGAGCCCGCGTGCGGATCCGACGCAGCCAATATGGCGACGTCGGCGATGCGCGACGGCAACGAATGGGTGCTGGTCGGCGAGAAGACCTATATTTCGAACGGCGGCATCGCGGACTTCTATCTGACCTTCGCGCGCACCGGCGAAGGCGAAGGCTCGCGCGGGCTGTCGGCATTCATCGTCCCCGCCGATGCGCCGGGCCTGACGGTGGCCGAACGCATCGAAGTGATCGCGCCGCACCCGCTCGCCCGCCTTACCTACGACAATGTGCGCGTGCCGGCGGACGCGATCGTCGGCGAGCCCGGCGAGGGCTTCCGCATCGGGATGGAGACCCTGAACCTGTTCCGCGTGACCGTCGGCGCGGCCGCGCTCGGGCTTGCTCGCCGCGCGCTCGACGAGGCCCTAAATTTCGCCACGTCGCGGCGGCTGGGCAGCGCGACGCTGGCGGACAATGCAGTCACGCAGGCGACGCTCGCCGACATGGCGCTCAAGGTTGACGCGTCGGCGCTGCTGATCGCGCGCGCCGCCTGGCAACAGGATGTCGGCGGCACCGATCAACCGCCGGTCGGCGGCGATGGCAAAGCTTCACGCGACCGAAGCTGCGCAACAGGTGATCGATGCGGCAGTGCAAATGCATGGCGGCGCCGGCGTGACGCGCGGCGTAAAGGTCGAAGCTCTGTATCGCGACATCCGTGCGCTGCGCATCTACGAAGGCGCCAGCGAGGTGCAGCGGCAAATCATCGCCCGCGATCTGCTGAAGGGAACGGCATCGATGAAGATCCTGCAGCCGCCCGGCTGGCCGCGGCCCAAAGGCTATTCGAACGGTATCTCGGCCCGCGGGCGGATGATCTTCACCGCGGGCGTGATCGGCTGGGACGAGGACGCGAGATGATCGTCTCGCACAGGCTCGACGAGCAGTTCGGCCAGGCGCTGCGAAATATTGAGGCAATTCTCGCCGAGGACGGCGCGGAACCGCAGCACATCGTTCGACTGACGATTTATGTCACCGACCGCTTCGCAATATCTCGCCCAGCGCGACGAGCTGGCGCCGATCTGGAAATCTGTGATGGGCGCGCATTTCCCGGCAGTGGCGCTGGTCGAGGTCGAGCGGATTGGTGAACAGCTCGGCGCTGGTCGAGATCGAGGCGACCGCGGTGGTGCCGGACTGATGTACGACAGCTTCGTTCGCGACCGCCTGCCACCGCGCGGAACTGCAGCCCGAATTCCTGCTGCTCGAGTACCCGGAGCGGCTCAACGCCGCCGCGGAATTGCTCAAGGGCGGCGACCCCGATGCCGTTGGCGATCGTCAATGAGCACGGCCGCTGGACCTATGCCGATCTCGACCGATTTCAGCGGCCGGATCGCGCGGCTGTTGGTCGAGGAGGAAGGGCTTGTGCCGGGCAACCGAGTGCTTCTGCGCGGCCCAAATGGCTACACCATGTTATGCGGCGTGGCTCGGCATCTTGAAGGCGGGCGGCGTGGTCGTCGCTACCATGCCTCTGCTGCGCCCCGGCGAGATCGCGACGGTGATCGAGCGCGCGGCAGATCAGCCATGCGATCGTCGACAGCCGTTTCATCGGCGATTTCCGCGAGGCGACCGAACAGACCCACACGGTCAAGCATGTGATCAAATATGACGGCGACTTCGGCAAGGGCGCGCTGGAAACGCGCTGCGCTTCGCTGGAACCGCTGCCGGCAATCGACACTGCCGCGGACGATCCGGCGCTGATCGCATTCACCAGCGGCACCACCGGCGTGCCCAAGGGCTGCGTCCAGTTCCACCGCGACGTGCTCGCTCCGTGCGACACGTTTGCTAGACATTTGATCGACCCGAAGCCCGGAGACATTTTCCTGACCTCGGCGCCGATGGCCTTCACCTTCGGGCTGGGTATCACGCCGATGTTCCCGTTGCGCTTCGGCGCCGCGAGCGCAACGCTCGAGCAGGCAAGCCCGCCGCTGCTGCTCGAGGCGATCGCCAAATATGGGGTGACACATCTCGGGACGGCGCCGACGGCGTATAAGGCGATGCTGACCCAGCCGGGGCTCGACGCGGCGTTGAAGACGCTGCGGTACTGCGTTTCGGCGGGGGAGCATTTGCCCGAGGCGACCTGGCGCGCGTGGCACGAGCGCACGGGGATCGCGATCACCGACGGGATCGGGTCGACCGAGATGATGCACATCTTCATCTCCGCCAGCGGCGATGACATCCGCCCCGGCGCGACCGGCAAGGCCGTTCCGGGGTATGAAGCCGCGGTGCTTGACGCGGATGGTGTCCCGATGACCGCGGGCGAAGGCCGGCTGGCAATCAAGGGCCCGACCGGCTGCCGCTACCTCGATGACCCGCGCCAGGCGGATTATGTCGTCGATGGCTGGAACGTCACCGGAGACACCTACCGCCGCGATGCCGACGGCTATTATTGGTATTTGGCGCGGAGCGACGACATGATCGTCAGCTCGGGCTATAATATCGGCGCGCCCGAAGTCGAAAATGCGCTGCTCGCCCACCCGGCCGTTGCCGAATGCGCGGTGATCGGCGTGCCCTGCGCCGAGCGCGGTCAGAAAGTGAAGGCGTTCGTCGTGCTCGCCGATTTCGCGACGCCGAGCGAAGAGCTCACCGACAAATTGAAGGCCTTCGTCAAGGACCGCATCGCGCCGTACAAATATCCACGCGAAGTCGAATTCGTCGGCGAACTGCCGAAAACTGCAACCGGCAAGCTGAGGCGGGTGGACCTGCGCAACCGCGAAAGCTAGCGCACGGCATCCATCCTCGCCGCGCATTCGGCGGCGTTGGCAAACGAATCACAACCGGGAGGCCTTGCCCGTGAAACACCTATGCTCAGCCGCCGCGCTTCTGCTCGCGACCACCGCCTGCACCACCGCGATGCCGCCCCAGGCGGTAGCACCGGCGCCCGCGGTCGCCGCGACGCCGCCGGCTGCGGCTCAACCGGCCATCGACCCGGCCGCCGAAGAGCAGCGCTTGATGGCGTTCCTCGACGCCGCGTTCGAGGAGCAACTCGCGCGCTCGCCCGAATCGCTTACAGCGCTCGGGCGCAAGGAGGCTTATGACCGGCTCGACATCTATACGGACGCCTACAGGCAACAGGGACTGGAGCTCTCGCAGCGCCAGCTGGCGGCCCTCCGCGCGCAGTTCAGACCGGAAAATCTCAGCCCCGCGGGCCGGCTGAGCTATCGGCTGTTCGAGGAGGAGATCGAGCGCGAGATAAGCGCGTATCAATGGCGCTGGCATGGTTTTCCGGCGAGCACCAACGGCAGCCCCGCGGGCCAGATTCCAATCTTCCTGATCAACCAGCACCGGATTGCCAGCGCTGCCGACGCGCGAGGCCTACATCGCGCGACTGACCGAGGTCGAGCGCGTGATGAACGAAATAACCGCGAACATGCGCCAACAGGCGTCGATGGGCATCGTGCCCTCGCGCTTCAACTACGCGCCGGTCCGCGCCGATGCCCGGCGGGTGCTTGCGGGGGCGCCCTTTGCCGCCGGCGGCGACACGCCGGTATTCGCCGACTTCAAGTCGAAAGTGGCCAAGCTCGACATTCGCCCAGGCGAGACAAGGACGCGCTGATCGCCGAGGCGCGCGCGGCGCTGACCGGCCCGTTCGAACGCGGCTATCGCAACTTCATGGCGACCTGGGACGCGCTTGAGCCACAGTCGCAGGGCAATCGCGGAGCGTGGAGCCTGCCCAACGGCGGGGCCTTTTATGCCAACCGGCTGAGCCAATCGACGACGACCGATCTGTCAGCCGACCAAATCCATCAGGTCGGCCTGCAGCAGGTTGCCGGAATCCACGGCGAGATGGAGCGGATCAAGACCCAGGTCGGATTTAAGGGCACGTTGCAGGACTTCTTCAGGCACATCATCGCCGGCCAGCAGTATAAATATCCGAACACCGCAGCCGGGCGGCAGCAGTATCTGACCGACGCCAAGCGCTACATCGCCCAGGTGATGACCGCGGCGCCGCAGTGGTTCCGGCGGCTGCCCAAGGCACCGCTCGACGTGCGCGCGGTCGAGGAATGGCGCCAGGAAACCGCGCCGGTCGCCTTCTACAACCGGCCGTCGGAGGACGGCTCACGACCGGGCATCTATTACGTCAACCTCGCGGACATGAACCAGGTGCTGAAGCCGCAGACCGAGGCCATCAGCTATCACGAGGGCGCGCCTGGCCATCATTTCCAGATCGCGCTCGCGCAGGAGCTTCCGAACGTGCCCAAGTTCCGGCGGTTCGGCGGGTACGGCGCCTATTCAGAAGGCTGGGGGCTGTATTCCGAAGGGCTGGGCAAGGAGATGGGCTTCTACGAGGACCCCTATTCTGAATTCGGGATGCTCTCGACCCAGCTTTGGCGCGCGGTGCGGCTGGTCACCGACACCGGCATCCATTCGAAGCAATGGACCCGCGAGCAAGCGATCGCCTATTTCCTGCGCAACGCTTTGCTGTCGGAACGCGACGCCACCAAGGAGGTCGAGCGCTACTTCAACTGGCCGGGCCAGGCGACCAGCTACATGATCGGCCAGCTCAAGATCCTCGAGCTGCGCGACCGCGCTCGCCAGTCGCTCGGACCGCGGTTCGACATCCGCGACTTCCATGCTGTGATCTTGGAGAACGGCGCCGTCCCGCTCAACGTGCTCGAGGAGCTGGTGAACGCGTACAATGCGAGCGGCGGGAGCGCTGCGGGCAACGTGCCCCAGCCAGTGCCTGCCTCGGGTCCCGGCGAACGCGGCAACTAGCCGGCTCTATTCGAACTCGACGATAACCTGATCGACGGCGAGGCTGTCCCCAGCTTTCGCGGGGGTTGCCTTGACCGTCGCCGCCTTGGGTGCGCGGAGGATGTTTTCCATCTTCATCGCTTCCATCACCGCGACCGGCTGGCCGGGCTCGACATGGTCGCCGACCGCGACCTCGAGCCGCGTCAGCAGGCCCGGCATCGGCGCGATCAGAAAGCGCGACAGATCGGGCGGCGGCTTGTCGATCATATGCTTCGACAAGTTGGCGACATGCGGATTGAGCACTTGCACCCGGTGCGTGCGGCCGCGCGTCTGAAGCTCCCAGTTGCGTCCGACGCGGCGGACCTGGACGATGCGATGACGGCCGTCGATGGTCGCCGACAGCAGCCGCTGCCCGGGCAGCCAGCGGCCGACGATGTCGATCAGCTCGCCGCCATCCAGCACCGCCAATGTGCCGCCCTTGTACGGCTTGATGCGCACGCGATGCTCTTCGCCATCGATTCGGGCGACGCGCTCACACGAGGTGTGCTTCGGCGGGCCGAGCTGACCGTCGATTGCGCCTGCACGCTCATCGGTGATGGTCGACACCATGCCCGCAATCACGGCCAAATCGGCAATCAACTGCGCGTCGGCGGGCGCGCCATGGAAGCCGTCGGGATATTCGTCGGCGATGAAATCGGTGGCGAGGTCGCCGGCGCGGAAGCGCGGGTGCTGCATCAGCGCCGAGAGGAAGTCCACATTGTCCGAAATGCCGTCGATCACGAACTGGTCGAGCGAAGCGATTTGCGCGTCGATCGCGGCTTCGCGGGTGGGCGCCCAGGTGATCAACTTCGCGATCATCGGGTCGTAGAACATGCTGATCTCGCCCCCATCCATAACCCCGTCGTCGATCCGCATGCGGACGTCCGATTCGCTCTTGGGGAGGGGAGGCGAATAACGAATGAGCCGGCCCGTGCTCGGCAGGAAGCCGCGATACGGGTCCTCGGCGTAGACCCGCGTTTCGACCGACCAGCCGTCGAGCTTCACGTCCTTTTGCGCGAACGCGAGCTTCTCACCCGCAGCCACGCGGATCATCTGCTCGACCAGGTCGATGCCGGTGGTTTCTTCTGTCACCGGATGCTCGACCTGCAGCCGGGTGTTCATTTCGAGGAAGTAGAAGCTCTTGCCCGACGCGTCGGCGCCGTTGACGATAAGCTCGACCGTCCCTGCCGAATAATAGCCGACCGTCCGCGCCAGTGCGACCGCCTGCTCGCCCATCGCCTTGCGCATCTTGGGCGTGACGAACGGCGACGGAGCTTCCTCGACGACCTTCTGGTTGCGGCGCTGGATCGAGCATTCGCGCTCATTGAGATAGACGATATTGCCGTGCTGATCGCCGAGCACCTGGATTTCGATGTGGCGCGGCGCCTCGATGAACTTCTCGATGAACACGCGGTCGTCGCCGAAGCTCGCCAGTCCCTCGCGCTTGGTCGCCTCGAAGCCCTCGCGGACGTCCTTTTCGTTGTGTGCGAGGCGCATGCCTTTGCCGCCGCCGCCCGCCGACGCCTTCATCATCACCGGGAAGCCGATGTCCTTGGCGATCTTCACCGCCTCGTCCGTGGTCGCGATGTCGTCGAGCCAGCCGGGCACGATGTTGACGCCCGCGTCGCGCGCCAGCTTCTTCGAATTCGATCTTGTCGCCCATGGCGGCGATCGCCTTGGGCGGCGGACCGATGAACGCGATTTTCGCTTTCGCCAGCGCCTTGGCAAAGCTCTCGCGCTCGCTGAGGAACCCGTAGCCGGGGTGGACCGCCTCGGCGCCGGTGGCCTTGCAGGCGTCGATGATCAGCTCGGCCTTGAGGTAGCTCTCGCTAGCCGGCGCGGGGCCGAGGCGCACCGCTTCGTCGGCCATTCGGACGTGCGGCGCGCGGGCATCGGCGTCGGAATAAACCGCGACCGTCTTGATCCCCATCCGCTTGGCGGTGCGGATCACCCGGCACGCGATTTCCCCGCGGTTGGCGATCAGGATTTTTTTGAACATCAGTTCCCTTCGCCCTCGCGCATCGCGACCAGCTCGCGAGTCCGCCGCCGCGTGAGCTCGGCCATGCAGCCCGACACGAGCAACGGCCAGATGCTTCCGCCTTTGCTCGAGTAAGCCGCCGCTTCGCAATGAGCGTCGCGATATTTGATCCACGCGCGCTGTGCGTCGAGAAACAATTTATCCTCTTCCTTGTCGCCCTTCGCGGCCATGATTTTCGCCCATTCGGCGTTGAGCGCCTTGTCGGCCCGTTCAAGAGCGTCCCCGGCGCAGCGGTTCATCGCCTGCTGCGAATAATCCGCCTCGTAGCAAGCGGTCTCGACGGGATCGTCGGGCGCGAGCGGGGCCTGCACGACGAAAAAGAGTAAGGCCAGAATCACTCCGCCGCCTCGTCGAGCGGCGGCCTGTTGTGTCCGAGCAAGCGAAGCACTCCGTCGGTGGCGGCGACGTTGACGATGAGGTTCTTCCGAAACACTATTCCGCGACTTCCTCGACAACGAAAATGCGCGATTTGGCTGAGCGGTGCCTGAGCTCCGAAGCAGCGACCGTTTCCGGCGCGCGCTCGAACGCCATCGCTTGCTCGAAGCTCGAAAACTCGAACAGCACCACACGTCCGGTCGGTGGCGCGCCCTCGATCGCCTCGACGCGGCCGGCGCGAACGAGATAGCGCCCCCCATATTTCGCCGCCAGCGGCGCGATTGCGGCTTTGTAATCCTCGTACACCACGGGGTCGGTCACGATTATTTCAACGACCACATAGGCCTTGGGCGCGGCCGCGGCGACACCCGCAAACAGGAGCGCAACGGCGGTAATGGCGAGCAGCTTTTTCAATTGGAATACCTCATTCCGCCGCCTCGTCGAGCGGCGGGCGGTTGTGGCCGAGCAGACGCAGCACTTCGTCGGCGGCGTCGGCGAGGTTGGTGCCGGGGCCGAAGATCGCCTGCACGCCCGCAGCGCGTAGCATGGCATAGTCCTGCGGAGGAATGACGCCCCCGGCGACGACCTTGATGTCGGCGCGGTCCATGTCCTTTAACGCTTCGATCATTTCCGGGATGAGCGTGCGATGTCCTGCCGCAAGCGAGGAGGCTCCAACCACATCCACTTCATTCTCGATCGCCAGTTCGGCGGTTTCGCGGGGAGTCTGGAACAACGGTCCGGCGATGACTTCGAAACCCAGGTCCGTGAAGGCCGACGAGACTAAATTCGCGCCGCGGTCGTGGCCGTCCTGGCCCATCTTCGCCACGAGAATACGCGGCTTGCGGCCAAGCCGTTCGGCCACCGCGCGCGTACCCTGTTCGGCCTCTTGCCAGCGCTGGTCGCCGCGCGCCTTACCGTAGATTCCTCGTACCGGTTCAGGCTTTGTGCCGTAGCGGCCGAACGCGCGTTCGAGCGCGTCGGAAATCTCGCCGAGGGTAGCGCGGGCACGGGCAGCTTCGACCGATAGTGCCAGCAAGTTCGCGTCGTTGCGCGCGCCTTCCTCCAGCGCGTCGAGCGCCGCGCGCACCCGCGTGTCGTCGCGGCCGGCGCGCACCTGCTCGAGACGCGCGATCTGCCCGGCGCGGACCTTGGCATTGTCCACCTCGAGGAACTCGTGTTCTTCTTCCTCCGCAAGCCGGTAGCGGTTGACGCCCACGATCACCGTCTCGCCGGTATCGACCTTGGCCGCGCGCGCCGCGGCTGCCTCCTCGATGCGGTGCTTCGGTAAGCCTTCGGCGACTGCCTTGGTCATTCCGCCATGTGCCTCGACTTCTTCGATGAGCGCCCAGGCTTTTTGTTCCAGCTCGCGGGTCAGTGCCTCGACGTACCAGCTCCCGCCGAGCGGATCGGCGACCGAAGTCACCCCGCTTTCCTCGGCGAGGATAAGCTGCGTGTTGCGGGCGATGCGCGCGGAGAAGTCGGTCGGCAGCGCGATCGCCTCGTCGAAGCTGTTGGTGTGGAGCGACTGGGTGCCGCCAAGCACCGCGGCGAGCGCCTCGATCGTGGTGCGGACAATATTGTTGTACGGATCCTGCTCGGTCAAACTGACGCCCGACGTCTGGCAGTGCGTGCGCAGGAGCTTCGATTTCTCCTGCTTGGCGCCGAGGTTGGTCATGATCCGCGCCCAGAGCGTGCGCGCAGCGCGCAGCTTGGCGACCTCCATGAACAGGTTCATGCCGATGCCGAAAAAGAAGCTCAGGCGCGGCGCGAAGGCGTCGATCGCAAGGCCCTTGCCGGCCGCGGCGCGGACATATTCCATGCCGTCGGCGAGCGTGTAGGCGAGCTCCTGCACCGCGGTCGCCCCGGCCTCGTGCATGTGATAGCCGCTGATCGAGATCGAGTTGAACCGCGGCATCTCCGCCGCGCAGTATTGGATCACGTCGGCGACGATGCGCATCGATGGCTCGGGCGGGTAGATGTAGGTGTTGCGGACCGCGAACTCTTTCAAAATATCGTTCTGGATGGTGCCGCCGAGCTGCTCGCGGGGCACCCCCTGCTCCTCGCCGGCGACGATATAGAACGCCATCACCGGCAGCACCGCCCCGTTCATCGTCATGCTGACCGACATCTCGCCCAGCGGGATTCCGTCGAACAGCAATTTCATGTCCTCGACGCTGTCGATCGCAACGCCGGCCATGCCGACGTCACCCGCGACGCGCTGATTGTCGCTGTCGTAGCCGCGGTGGGTAGCGAGATCGAAGGCGACGCTGAGCCCTTTCTGGCCGCCGGCGAGGTTGCGGCGGTAGAAAGCGTTGGATTCCTCGGCGGTCGAGAAGCCCGCATACTGCCTGATGGTCCACGGCCGCCCCGCGTGCATCGTCGCATACGGCCCACGCGTGTAGGGCGGCAGGCCCGGGTAACCGGGCTCGACACCCTGCGCGTCGTCGGGACCGTAAACCGTCTTCAGGTCGATGCCTTCGAGCGTCGCGCGCACCAAGTCTCGCCCCCGCGCTTCCTTCGCTGCGAGCTTCTCCCAATCGGACTTGGTCGGCTTATCCGTCATTCGCGACGGTCTTTAGCCGTCAATGGTTCGGAGTTTCCATAATTTCCGTGAGAACGCCGCCCATGTCCCTGGGATGGACGAAGAACACGAGCGTCCCGTGGGCGCCGATGCGTGGCTCGCCGAGCACGCGCGCGCCCTTGAGTTCGAACTCGGCCTTGGCAGCATGGATGTCGGGCACCTCGAAGCAGACGTGATGCTGCCCGCCGAGGGGATTCTTCTCGAGGAATTTCGTAATCGGCGAGTCCGCGCCGAGCGGCTCGATCAGCTCGATCTGGCTGTTGGGCGCGTCGACGAAGCACACGCGGACGCCTTGTGCCGGCAGGTCGAACGGCGCGCCGTGCGGCTCAGCGCCGAACATATTCGCGTACAGCTCCAGACTGCGCTCGATGGAAGGCGTCGCGACGCCGATGTGGTTGAGCCGGCCGAGCTTCATCCTTCCACCATCACTTCCGTCGTCACCGAATTGGCGATGAAGCAGGCCTCGTGGGCGCGGTGGTGGAAGTTGGCGATCGCCCCGGCGTCGGGCGCTTCGCCGCTCCAGGTCACTTTGGGCCGAAGGGTCACGCTGGTCATTGCCATGCGCCCGTCGGCCAGCTTGCCAAGTTCGCCGTCCGCCTCGTCGACATAGCTCTCGACCGCGAACCCGCCGCGCTTTGCGAAATCGAGGAAGAAGAGCATGTGGCACGATGCGAGGGAGGCGATGAACGCTTCCTCCGGATCGACTCCCGCCGCGTCCGACCATGGCGCGGGAACGATGTGGGGGCTGGCGCTCGCCGGCACGACGGCGCCGCCGTCGAACGCCCACTCGTGCGCGCGGCTGTATTGTCCCTTTGTGAAGGCTTCGTCGGGCTTCGCGGCCCAGCGGATGGTGGCGGTGTAACTGCTCATAGCGGGATGTTGTCGTGTTTTTTCCACGGGTTTTCGAGCTGTTTGTCGCGCAGTTTCCTTAGCCCCATGGCCACTCGCCGCCTTGTCGAATGCGGCATGATGACGTCGTCGATGTAGCCGCGGCTTGCGGCGACGAACGGGTTGGCGAAGCGCTCCTCATACTCGCGGGTGTGCTCGGCGATCTCCTCGGGCGTCTTGCCGCGGAAGATGATCTCGACCGCGCCCTTCGCGCCCATCACCGCGATCTCCGCAGTCGGCCACGCATAGTTCAAATCACCGCGCAGATGCTTGGAGGCCATCACGTCATAGGCGCCGCCATAGGCCTTGCGTGTGATCAAAGTGATTTTGGGCACCGTCGCCTCGGCGTAAGCGAACAGCAACTTGGCGCCGTTCTTGATGATCCCGCCATGCTCCTGCGCCACCCCCGGGAGAAAACCGGGCACGTCGACCAGGGTCAGGATGGGAATTTCGAACGCGTCGCAAAATCGCACGAAGCGCGCCGCCTTTTTGGAGCTGGCGATGTCGAGCACGCCGGCCAGCACCATCGGCTGGTTGGCGACGACGCCGACGGTGCGCCCCTCGATGCGGCAGAAGCCAGTGATGATGTTGGCCGCATGGTTTGGCTGGAGCTCGAAGAAGTCGCCTTCGTCGGCGACCTTCCGGATCAGCTCATGCATGTCATAGGGCGTCGAGGCGCTGGGCGGGATCAAGGTATCGAGGCTGTCCTCGACACGGTCGACGGGATCGTCGCACGGCCGTTCGGGCAATTCGTGGCGGTTGCTGAGCGGCAGGAAGTCGAAGAATTCGCGGGTCGCGAGAAGCGCGTCGATGTCATTTTCGAACGCGACGTCCGCGACGCCGGATTTGGTCGTGTGCGTGATGGCGCCGCCGAGCTCGTCCTGCGTCACGACCTCGTTGGTGACGGTCTTCACCACCTCCGGGCCGGTGACGAACATGTAGGAGGAATCCTTCACCATGAAGATGAAGTCGGTCATCGCCGGCGAGTAGACCGCGCCGCCCGCGCACGGGCCCATGATCAGGCTGATCTGGGGCACGACCCCGCTGGCGAGCACGTTGCGCTGGAACACTTCGGCATAGCCGCCAAGCGATGCGACGCCCTCCTGGATGCGCGCGCCGCCCGAATCGTTGAGGCCGATGACCGGCGCGCCGACCTTCAACGCCATGTCCATGACCTTGCAGATCTTTTGCGCGTGGCGCTCGCTCAAGGATCCGCCGAACACGGTGAAATCCTGCGCGAAGACAAAGGTCAACCGGCCGTTGATCGTCCCCGAACCGGTGACCACGCCATCGCCCGGAATCTTCTGCGCCTCCATCCCGAAGTCGGCGCAATTATGCTCGACGAACATGTCATATTCTTCGAAGCTGCCAGGATCGAGCAGCACCGATAGGCGCTCGCGGGCCGTCAGCCGGCCTTTGGCATGCTGCGCGGCAACCCGCTTTTCTCCGCCGCCCAGGCGCGCAAGCTCGCGCCTTCGTTCGAGTTCCGCGATCGTCGTTGCCATTCGGCTCGCCTCCGGTGGGACCAAGCGTCTTCCACGCCAAGCCGGGGGGGTCAATCCAGACTAAATCGTGCTGCACCGCACAATCGGCCTTGAATCACTGCAACCTGTATCAGTGTTAAGGAACCGCAACGGCCTGCGTAACGTTCAATTATCTCCATCAACAGAGGAGAGTAGCTACAAATGCTGACGCACGCCGGGGTGCCTGTAAAAACCGTAGCCGAGCCCTCGGCATCTGGCCCAGAGGCCACGGTACTGATTTGTTTTTCGCACTTGCGGTGGGATTTCGTTTTCCAGCGCCCGCAGCATTTGATCAGCCGCTTCGCCCGTTCGATGCGTGTGATCTATTGGGAAGAGCCCGTGGACATCGGGCGGCGCGAGACGCCGTTCCTCAAGGTGCGCGACGCCGGCGAGGGCGTGACCACGATCGTTCCCCATTTGCCCGAGGGTATGCCGGACGACGCGCGCGAGGCGACGCTTCAGCGACTGCTCGACGCGCATGTCTCATCGCACAAAGGGCGCCTGATCAGCTGGTATTACACCCCGATGATGCTGCCTTTCTCGCGCCATCTCGACGCTGACCTGGTCGTGTTCGATGCGATGGACGAGCTGTCGAAGTTCCGCTTCGCGCCGCCCAAGCTGCTCGCCCTCGAGCAGGAACTGATCGACATGTCGGACATCATCTTCACCGGCGGCTCGAGCCTTTACGAGGCCAAGAAAGACCGTCATCCGAACGTCCATTGCTTCCCCTCGTCGGTCGATCGCGCGCATTTCGCCAAGGCCCGCAGCCGCCTGTTCGACCCCGCCGACCAGGAAGACCTGCCGCGTCCGCGGTTCGGCTTCTACGGCGTCATCGACGAGCGCTTCGACACCGGCCTGCTCGACCGGATGGCGGAGCTCAGGCCCGACTGGTCGTTCGTCATGGTCGGCCCCGTGGTCAAGATCGCATCGGAGGACCTGCCCCGGCGTCACAACATCCATTACCTTGGGTCCAAGACGTACAAGGAGCTTCCCGCTTATCTTTCCGGGTGGGACGTCGCGTTGATGCCGTTCGCAATGAACGAATCGACCGAATTCATCTCGCCGACCAAAACGCCGGAGTATCTCGCTGGCGGACGTCCGGTGGTATCGACTCCGGTCAAGGACGTGGTTCGCCACTACGGGCATCTCGAAGGCGTCAAGATTGCCGCCGATGCCAAAAGCTTCGTCGCTGCTTGCGATGAGGCGCTCCAGTTGTCGCGCAATCCAGAGGGCGGCTGGCTGGGCGAGGCCGACCTGATGCTGTCGTCGAGCAGCTGGGAAGTCACTTTCGCGCGCATGTCGGGCCTGGTCGAGGGTCTCCTTGCCGAAAATGCTCCCGCCAGCGAAGAACTGCTCGTTGCCGCGGAATGAGCACTCAACCGAGCGGCGCCGCGAGCGCCAAGCGCTATGATTATCTGATCGTCGGGGCCGGCTTTGCCGGCTCCGTTCTGGCCGAGCGCCTGGCTAGCCAACATGGCGCGAAAATCCTGCTCATCGACCGCCGCCCGCACATCGGCGGCAACGCCTATGACGAGCCCAATGAGGCGGGCATCCTGTACCACAAATACGGCCCGCACATCTTCCACACCAACGCCCAGCAGGTCGTCGATTACCTGTCGCAGTTCACCGGGTGGCGGCCGTATGAGCACCGCGTCCTCGCGGTCGTGCGCGACAAGCAGGTGCCGATCCCGATCAACCGCACTACGCTCAATCAACTGTTCGACCTCGACCTCAACACCGACGAGGAGGCCGCCGAGTATCTCGCGTCGCGCGCCGAGCCGGTCGACGACATTCGCACCTCGGAAGACGTCGTGGTCAACGCCGTCGGGCGCGAGCTCTACGAGCTATTTTTCCAGGGCTATACCCGCAAGCAATGGGGCCTCGACCCTAGCGAGCTCGACAAGTCGGTGACCGCGCGAATTCCGACCCGGACCAACACCGACGATCGCTATTTCACCGACACGTTCCAGGCGATGCCGAAGGACGGCTACACCGCGATGTTCGAAAACATGCTGAGCAACCCGCTGATCGAGCGGCGGCTCGGCACCGATTATCGCGACGTGCGTGACGAGGTCGATTTCGACCATTTGATCTTCACCGGGCCGATCGACGAATATTTCGACTTCCGCTTCGGCAAGCTGCCCTATCGAAGCCTCAAGTTCGATCACCAGACGCTCGAGCAGGAGCAGTATCAGCCGGTCGGAACGGTCAATTATCCGGCGCCCGACGTGCCCTACACCCGGATCAGCGAATATAAGCATCTGACCGGACAAAGCGCGCCGGTGACCACGATCACCTATGAGTTTCCGTCAGCCGAGGGCGATCCTTATTATCCGATCCCGCGGGCCGAGAACCAGGAGCTGTTCAAGCGCTACGAAGCGCTTGGCGACGCGACCGAGGGGGTCACTTTCGTCGGCCGGCTGGCGACCTATCGCTACTACAACATGGATCAGATCGTCGGTCAGGCGCTTGCCACCTTCCGCCGTATGGATGAGGGCCGGAGCAAGACCAGTGAGCCGCAAGGGACCGCGGCAGCGGCTGCATAATGGTGAGCGAAGCACAGCCACGCGGCCCGCTGGAGCTGTGGGGCGGCGTCGAGTGCACGATGGTGCGCGTCGGCGACGACTATCGCGATCAGGTCGCGGAAACCGGGCACAAGGCGCGCCTGGGCGACATCGATGCGATGGCCGCGCTCGGCATCAAGGCCGTGCGCTATCCGATTCTGTGGGAAAGCGTCGCGCCGCAGTCGCCGCATGAGCTGGACTTCAGCTGGCACGACAGAAGGCTGAAAAAACTTCGCGACCTCGGTATCGAGGTGATCGCCGGGCTGATCCATCACGGCAGCGGGCAGCGCTACACCAATTTGCTCGACCCCGAATTACCGGACAAGCTTGCCGATTACGCCGTACGGGTCTCGCGGCGCTATCCGTGGATCGCCAAATGGACGCCGATAAACGAGCCGCTGACGACCGCTCGGCTGTCCTATCTTTATGGTCATTGGCACCCGCACAAACACGACATCGACGAGACATTCCGCGCAACGGTCAACCAGTGCCTTGCGATCGCCCGCACCATGCAGGCCCTGCGCGCGGCCAATCCCGACGCGCAGCTGATCATTACCGAGGATCTCGGCAAGACTTTACGCCACTCCCGATCTGCAATATCAGGCGGACCATGAAAACGAGCGTCGCTGGCTGGTCCACGACCTCCTCGCTGGGCGTGTGGTCCCCGGTCACCCGTTTTACCGATGGCTGCTCAACAAGGCGTCGAACGAGGAGCAGCTAGCCGAGCTTGCCCGCGGAGAAGGCCGCCCCGACATAATTGGCTGCGACCATTATCTGACCAGCGAGCGCTATCTCGATCATCGCACGGAGCGCTATCCAAGCGTCGTGCCCGGCTCCAACGGCAGGCATCGCTACGTCGATGTCGAAGCTGTCAGGGTGGCAAAGCTCAAGCCACTCCTCGGCCCTGCGCCGCGGCTGCGGGAAGCGTGGGAACGCTATCGCATTCCGCTTGCGATCACCGAGGTCCACCATGGCTGCACCCGCGAGGAACAGGTGCGCTGGCTCAACGACGTGTGGCAGGCGGCCGAGCAGGAACGGGCTCGCGGCGCCGATATCCGGGCCGTAACGCTGTGGGCGATGTTCGGATCGGTGGACTGGCGTTCGGTCCTGACCCGGCGGAATAGCGGCTACGATGTCGGCGCGTTCGATACGCGTTCGGAAACGCCCCGACCGACCCTGGTTGCGAAAGCCGCGACCGCGCTGGGCCGCGGAGAGGCTTTCGATCATCCGGTGCTCGACCTGCCCGGATGGTGGAAAAGGCCCGGCCGCACCATCGCACGCCCGCGCTTCGAGATGATGCCGTCGCGGTTGCACCATGCGGTTCGCCCGATCCTTATCACCGGGGCGACCGGGACCCTCGGCCGCGCGTTCGCGCGAATCTGCGCTCACCGCGGCCTTGCGCATGTGCTGACCAGCCGCGCCGAGCTCGACATTACCGACGAGGATTCGATCGCCGCGGCGCTCGACCGTTTCAAGCCGTGGGCGGTGATCAATACCGCCGGCTTCGTGCGCACGTGGGAAGCCGAGGAGAAGTTCGACGAATGCCACGCGGCCAACGCGATCGGTCCCGAACTGCTCGCGCGAAAATGCAAGGAGGCCGGCCTGCCGATTGTGACGTTCTCGTCCGACCTGGTGTTCGACGGCACGCTCGGCCGGGCGTATGTCGAGGCCGATGAGCCCGCCCCGGCCTGCGCCTACGGGCACAGCAAGGCCGATGGCGAGCAGCGCCTGCAAGCGACGGGCGCGGACGCGCTGATCGTCCGCACCAGCGCATTTTTCGGGCCATGGGACCAGTATAATTTCCTCACCGGGGTGATCGAAAAGCTCGAGCGTGGGGAGGAGGTTGTTGCAAGCGACAGCACGATTGTCTCGCCGACCTATGTGCCCGACCTGGTCCATGCCGTGCTCGACCTGCTGATCGATGGCGAGACCGGAATTTGGCATCTGACCAACAAAGGTGCGGTCAGCTGGCATGAGCTCGCGCGCGAGGCCGCAAGCCTGGCTGGCCTCGGCAAGCAGGCCGCGTCGCGCATCGTCCCGGCCGAGGAGGCGCCAGCGGCCGATACCAGCCTGACCAGCGAGCGCGGGATCCTGCTTCGTCCGCTCGACCAGGCGCTGCGCGACTTTGCCGACCATAACCCCAGCGTCGGACGGCGCCTTTAGCCCACTGGCACAATCTGCCCAGTCATGCTTTTCGCATTGCGGAAAGGAGCGAAGCGGACATGCGACAGAATTGGCCCGAGCGCCTGTGGCTCGTGCGGCACGGGCAAAGCCAGGGCAATGTCGCGCGCGATGCCGCGCATCAGGCGGGCCTCAGCGTCATCGACCTCGACCTGCGCGACGTCGACGTGCCTTTGTCCGAGCTGGGTCACGCCCAGGCGGAAGCGACCGGCCGCTGGTTCGCTGCTTTGCCCGATGCCGAGAAGCCCGAAGTCCTGCTCGCTTCCCCTTACGTCCGGGCGCGCCAGACGGCCGAAGCGATCTGCAAGGCGGGCGGACTGTGCGGCGGGGCCAAGCCCACCGTGCTCGACGAGCGGCTGCGCGAGCGCGAGTTCGGCGTTTTCGACGGGCTCACCACCACCGGCATCCGCGAGAAATATCCGGAGGAAGCGGCGCACCGTGCGAAGATGGGTAAATTCTATCACCGCCCGCCGGGCGGCGAGAGCTGGGCCGATGTGATCCTGCGCCTTCGCTCGGCGCTCAACAGCATCTACCTCCAATATCCCAACAAGCGGGTGATGATCGTATGTCATCAGGTCGTAGTGCTCTGCATCCGCTACATCCTCGAAGAGCTGACCGAGGCTGACATCATGGCCATCGACCGCCAGGCGGATATCCTCAACTGCGGCATCGCGGCTTATGATTTCGAGCCCAACCAGCTGGCCTTGTGCGTGCCCCGGCTGGTGCTGTGGAACCATGGCGCGCCGATGGATGATGAAGGCACGCCCAAGACTGCAGAACCCGAAGTGATGACGGGCTCGCGGTGAGCAAGCCCAGGCTGCTCGACCGCGTTGCGCTCAAGGGGCATCCGCTGCCCAAGGTCGATGACAGCAGCGACAAGGACGAGCGCGGGCGCATCCTGGTTGTCGCCGGAAGCCGCGACGTCCCGGGCGCAGCGCTGCTCACCGCCACCGCGGCGATGCGCGCGGGGGCGGGCAAGCTAAAGGTCGTCACCGTGGCGAGCGCCGCAACCGGCCTTGGGCTGGCAATGCCCGAAGCGATGGTCATCGGCCTGCCCGAAGACCGCGCGGGCGGCTTCGCGCGCGGTGCCGACAAGCGGATCGCCGAGCTTGCGAGCGAGGTCGATGCGGTGGTTGCCGGCCCTGGCCTCGCCCGCAACGAGCAGTGCGGCAGGATCGCCAACGCGTTGCTGAAATTAGACGTCCGGCTCGCGCTCGACGCCGCATTGCTTCGCGCGATTGAGCCGTTGACCGAAATCACGCGCTCGTCGCTGCCGTTGCTTCTGCCCCATTCGGGCGAGCTTGCCGCGCTGCTCGATTGCGACCCAGAGGAAGTCGAGCGCCAGCCGGTGCTCAGCGGCGTTCGGGCAGCGCAGCTCTACCGGTCCATCGTTCTCGTCAAAGGCGTCGTCAGCCATGTCGTCACTCCGGATCAGGCGGTCTGGACGTACCGCGGGGGAGCGCCCGGGCTCGGCGCATCGGGGAGCGGCGACACGCTTGCCGGAATCGCCGGCGGCCTGCTGGCGCGCGGCGCCGATTCGCTCAGCGCCTTGTTGTGGGCGGTCTGGCTCCATGGTGAAGCGGGCGCGGCTTTAGCGCGGCGCGTCGGGCCGGTCGGCTTTCTCGCGCGCGAAATTCCCGGCGAAGTTCCGGCCTTACTGGCGCGCTGAAGACTTTCCGGCATTGTGCTTCTGGAGCTCGTCGCCGACCAGCCGCACGACGTGGATGACGTTGGTCGAGCCGGCGGTGCCGAACGGAATTCCGGCCATCAGGATCACGCGGTCGCCGCCGGTGGCGATCTTGTGGCGCAACGTCATCCTCTTGGCCTTTTCGACCATCTCCTCGAAGCTCGCCACGTCGCGGGTGTGGACAGCGTGAACCCCCCACAGCAGGCCCATTCGCCGCGCGGTGACTTGCGATGCGCTCATCGCCAGCAGCGGCACCGGCGGGCGCTCGCGGGCGATCCGCCGGGCGGTCGACCCGGAGCTGGTGTAGCAGACCATTGCGGTGGCCGAGATGGTGCTCGCAATCTGCCGCGCCGACGCAGCGATCGCGTCGGCGGTGGTCGGCTCCAATTTGGTCTGGGTGAAATGGATTCGTCCAGAATAGACCGGATCGGATTCGGCGCTGGCCGCGATCCGGTCCATCATCGCCACGGCCTCGCACGGATATTTGCCGGCCGCGCTCTCGGCCGAAAGCATGACCGCATCGGTGCCTTCATAGATGGCTGTCGCGACATCGCTCACCTCGGCCCGCGTCGGGGTCGGCGAAGTGATCATCGATTCGAGCATTTGGGTCGCGACCACCACCGGCTTGCCGAACTGGCGGGCGCGGGCGACGATGCGGTTCTGAAGCGGCGGCACGTCTTCTGGCGGAAGCTCCACGCCGAGATCGCCGCGCGCGACCATCACCCCGTCCGCAAGCGCGATGATGTCGTCCAGCCGGTCGATCGCGGCGGGCTTTTCGATCTTCGCCATCAGGGAGGCGCGGTCGCCGATCAGGCTGCGCGCCTCGGCCACATCTTCTGGGCGCTGGACGAAGGACAAGGCGATCCAGTCGGCGCGCTGCTCGAGAGCGAACTCAAGGTCCTGGCGGTCTTTTTCCGTCAGCGCCGGGATCGGCACCACCACGTGGGGCACGTTGACGCCTTTATTGTCGGACACTCGCCCCCCGACCTGGACCTTGGTCACGATCCGGTCGCGGTCGACCTCGACCACCTCGAGCCGGACCTTGCCGTCGTCGATCAGCAGCCGGGCGCCTGAAGTGACCGCTTCGAACAATTCCGGGTGCGGCAATTCGACCCGTTTGGAATCGCCCGGCTTGCTGTCGCGGTCGAGGATGAAACTCGCGCCCTTTTCGAGCATCGCCTCGCCACCGTCGAAATGGCCGACGCGCAGCTTTGGGCCCTGCAGGTCGAACAGGATTGTCGTCGGACGGCCAAACTCCTTTTCCAGGGCGCGGATGTGCCCGACCAGGCGCGACTTCTGGCGCTTGTCGCCGTGGCTCATGTTGATCCGGAACGCATCGGCACCGGCGAGCATCAGCTTGCGGATCATTCGGGCGTCGCTCGACGCCGGGCCGAGCGTCGCGAGGATTTTCACCTTGCGTGTCCGCGGGGGCAGGGATTCGCTCACTGTGGGTCCTTTGCGTTTGGCCAGCGCATAGCCGCTTAGGCGCTTGGTTCAACCGGGTTGAGCGGGGCCGCCTGCTCGCCTAGAGCCCGGCGGACATACGAAATCGGAGTTACGAGAATATGGCGGAAGGCACCGTCGCGGCCGACCAGCTGCGGCTATTCATCGAGCGCATCGAGCGGCTCGAGGAAGAGAAAAAGGCTATGGCGGACGATGTTCGCGATGTTTACGCCGAGGCAAAAGCCAATGGCTACGACACCAAGACGATGCGCAAGATCGTCGCCCTGAGGAAGATGGAAACCCACGCCCGGCAGGAGGCTGACGCGCTGATGGACACCTATCGCGCAGCGCTCGGCCTGGCATAAGGACCGACCATGGCCGGCCATTCAAAATATAAGAACATCATGTACCGCAAGGGCGCTCAAGATAAGAAGCGCTCGACCTTGTTCTCCAAGCTCAGTCGCGAAATCACCGTCGCCGCGAAAATGGGATTGCCCGATCCCGAGGCCAATGCCCGCCTGCGCGCGGCGGTGATCGCCGCGCGCGCCCAGTCGATGCCCAAGGACAATATCCAGCGCGCGATCGACAAGGCGAGCGGCAGCGATGCCGAAAATTACGAGGAAATCCGTTACGAAGGCTTCGGCCCGGCCGGGGTCGCACTGATCGTCGAGGCGCTGACCGACAACCGTAACCGCACCGCGACGAACATGCGCACGGCATTCTCCAAGAATGGCGGGAATTTGGGCGCGAGCGGCAGTGTCAGCCACAGTTTCGAGCGTCTCGGCCTGATCGAATATCCGTCCAGCGCCGGCGATTCCGACAAGATTTTCGAAGCGGCGATCGAGGCGGGTGCCGAGGACGTCGAAAGCGACGAGGGCGGCCACCGCATCTGGACCTCCCTGGACAGTCTCCACGACGTCGCGCGCGCGCTCGAGCCGCTGATCGGCGAAGGCGAAGGCGCAAAACTCGCGTGGCGGCCGGGCACGGAAATCGAGGTCCGCGGCGACGAAGCCGCGACCCTGTTGCGGCTGATCGATACCCTCGACGAGGACGACGACGTCCAGACGGTGTGGGGCAATTACGACATTCCCGAGGACGAGCTGGAGAAGCTCGGCTGACCATGCGCTCATGGTGATCCTCGGCCTCGACCCCGGGCTCGGCACGACCGGCTGGGGATTGATCCGTGCCGATGGCAATCGCCTCACCCACATCGCCAATGGGCAGCTGAAGACGGTCAGCGCCGAAGCACTGCCGGCCCGCCTTTCACATCTCGCCAGCCAGCTGGAAGCATTGATGTCTGACCATCCGGCCGACGCCGCGGCGGTCGAGGAAGTGTTCGTCAACAAGAACCCGCAATCGACCTTGAAGCTCGGTCAGGCGCGCGGCGTTGTGTTGATGATTGCCGCGCGCTCCGGACTCGAAGTCGGAGAATATGCGGCTCGGCTGGTCAAGAAAGCGGTCGTCGGCAACGGCAACGCCGAAAAGGCGCAGGTCCATGCGATGATCCAGCGGCTGCTACCGGGCGTCGCGATCGCCGGACCCGACGCCGCGGACGCGCTGGCGGTAGCGATCACCCACGCCCACCATCTCGCGAGCCGGCGTTCAGGAATGATTTAAAGCGTCCGACCTACGGTCCCTTTTCATCGGGATTTCAGAAGGTTGGAAATGCTGCGCAGTGCCCGTTTCGCATGCTTGATGGCAGCCGCACTGGTTTGCGCCGTTGCGGCGGCCGCTACTCCGCCGCCGCCGATGCCGCCCATGCCACCGGAGAACGCGGCTTTCCTGAGCACTCCCGAACCGGTGCTGGAGACCACCGGAGACCCGAAGGTCGATGCCTTTCGCGACGGATTGATGCGGACCGAAATCGGCGGGAACGTGTGGAAGTCGTATCTGACGCGGCTGCTTGCCGGCGTCCGCGCGGACCCCGCGATCATCGCCAACTTTGACCGCCTCGCCGCGATCCGCGAGCCCGCGGATTATGTCCGTTATTATGTGACCCCCGAACGCGTTCGCCGCGGGCGACAGCTCTTCCGGCAGATGAAAGTCACGGCGAAGCCAGGCGAAATGCCGCCCGAGGTGCGCCTCGCCTTGTGGGGGATGCTCGCCGACTATGGCGCCCGCAAGCCGCGTTATGATGCGTTGCAGGCGCTGCTCATGCTCGGCGCTTACGGACGGGCGCAGCCAGGTTATAGCTTTCCGATCCACCACGCCGCGTCACTTGTAGTCTCGGGAACGGTGCCCCGCGCGCGACTGCGTTCTTACGAAACCGGGCTCCTCGGCCAGGCGCAGATTGCGCCCGACCGCTTCGAGACCAGCGCACGCGACGGCAATGGCGACGGCCGCGCCGATATCTGGACCAACCGCGCCGATATCCTCGCGTCGATGAATGTCGGCGACTGGTCGCAATATCCCGGCCTGCCGATCTATGTCGCGGTCAAGCCCGCCCGCTTCAATCTCGCCGACCGCGGTGAAGCGCGGAAGGCGCGCTCGGTCGAGCAACCGTACAATGTCCCGACCGGCATCCTCCAGCGCTGGGACGGCAAACCGTGGACCGCGGCCCAGCGCAACTGGTCGGGGAGTTATCTCGAGCCGTTCGGCGCCGATGGCCCGGCGGCGCTGATGCTGCTTCCCGCCTGGCCAGTGAACAGCCGCAACCCGGCCCGGCCGCGCTATTTCAACGAACAGGAGGACATGGGCTTCGCGCTTGCCGCGGGAATCCTCGCGGACGCTATCGCAGGCCGCCCAACGCCGCTGCTGCGTTAGCGCACCTCGACTTCACTCCGCGCGACCGTTTAGGGTGCGCGGATGATTGCTCGCCTATCCGGAACGCTTGCCGAGTTGACGGCCGACGGCGCGGTGATCGACGTTGCCGGCGTTGGCTATCAACTGCTGTGCAGCGCACGGACGCTCGAGGCGATTGGCCCTATGGGCGGCGAGGTCAAGCTGCTCACCGAGCTCCAGGTGCGCGAGGATGCGTGGACGCTGTTCGGTTTCGGCTCGGCGGGAGAGCGCGATATTTTCCGCTCGCTGACCAGCGTCCAGGGCGTCGGCGGGCGCGTCGCGTTAGCAATCCTTTCGGTCTTGTCGCCCGACGAGCTGACACGCGCCGTCGCGCAGGGCGACAAGGCCATGATCGGACGCGCCAACGGCGTCGGGCCCAAGCTCGCCCAGCGCATCACCAACGAGCTTCAAGGCAAGCTCGGGACGCCGGGTCTGGGAGGAACTAGCGCGGCGCCGCGGGTGGGCGCAGCTCACGACGCGTTCTCGGCGCTCGCCAATCTGGGTTTCAAACCGGCCGAGGCAAGCGCAGCCGTCAATGCCGCGCACGACGAACTTGGCGATGGCGCGACTCTTGATGCGCTGGTTCGCTTGGCGTTGAGGAAAGCCGCGAAGTGATCAGGAACAGCCACTCTGCCGCTATGGCAACCGCCGGATCAACTGGCGCCCCCGTTCAGCGCCTGGATTAGGAGCGCTCTATGCTCGAGCAATTCGCCACCGAGACCGCGCACGCCGTCAGCCGCTGCCTCGAGTTGGTCGGGGTCACGATCATCGCGCTTGGCGCGCTTGCAACGCTGCTCATCTTTTTCCTGCAGATCTCGCGGCGCGAAGAGCTTGTCGAGGCCGCTACGGCGTTCCGTTCGGCCTTTGGACGCGCCATCCTTCTCGGGCTTGAATTCCTTATCGCCGCGGACATCATCAATACTGTCGCCGTCCGTCCAACGCTGGAAAGCGTCGCGGTGCTCGCAGGTATCGTGGCGATCCGAACCTTCCTCAGCTTCAGCCTCGAGCTAGAAATTGAGGGCCGTTGGCCGTGGCAGCGCAAGCGCGGTGAGCAGCGCAACGGCAGTTAGCCGCCCCATGCCTCGCGATAAACGCGGAGGAAATTGCCGCCCATCAGTTTCTCGAGCCGCGACTGGCTCCAGCCGCGCTTGGCGAGATCATTGGCGAAGCGCTGGTAGCGGTCGATGCTGTTATAGTCCTCGAGCAGCGGGTAGACGCCGACGGCCTCTCCCGGCGCGGCAATGCCGGCCTTGATCCGCTCGAGCTGCCACTTTTTCATTTTTTCCTTCATTTCGGCGTCGAGGACGATTGGAAGGACGCCATTGTCGGTACCGATCCCGACATGGTCCTCGCCCGCGATCCTAGCGACATGCTCGACATGGGCGATCAGGTCCGCGGCCTTCGGGTGGCTGTCGAGCGTCAGGAAGGGCATGAAATAGACGCCAATCACGCCGCCTTTCGCGGCGACCGCGCGGATCGTGTCGTCGGCGCTGTTGCGCGGATGGTCGGTCAGCGCGCGGGCGCCAGTGTGGCTGATCACCAGGGGGCGCTTTGCGAAAGCGGCGGCCTCCGCCATCGTCCGCGCACCGCCGTGGCTGAGGTCGAGCAGCAGCTTCTCCTCCTCGATCCGCGAAATTGTCGCTTTGCCCAGCTTGCTCAGGCCGGCGTTGGCCGGTTCGAGCGCGCCGTCGCCGGCGAGATTGCGGTTGTTGTAGGTCAGCTGGACGGTCATCACGCCGTCCTTCCTGAGCTGCGCCAGCCGGTCGAGCTCGGGCCCGACCATGCTCGTGTCCTGCGTGCCGATAATCACGCCAAACCTCTTTTCCCGCTTGGCCTTGAGGATGTCCGCGGCGGTGCGAACGAGCAGCAGGCGCTCGGGGTTGGCGGCGAGCAGATCCTGCTTGGCGGCGATGTCCTTTTGATATTCCGCCCACGGGTCGGCCAGGTTGCCGACCGGCATCACCGTGTCGCGGACGGCTGTCACTCCGGTCGCGAGTGTCTCGGCCCAGCCGCGCTCGGTCATTCGAGTCACGCCCTCGCCCATGTAGGGATCGCCGGTGCCGCCGAGCGCGTCGATGATGATCGCGCGGCCATACCAGGCCGGCGCGGCGCTGGAGCGGGCGCGCGCCGGGCCGGCGAGAAGCACTGCGGCGCTCCCGGCGATCATCGTCCTGCGATCAATTTTCATCAGTCCCCCCTCGCGCCACCAAAGCTAGCAGCGTTCGCGCCTTGTCCCAAGCCGGTCCATCTGCGAATCAGGGCGTAATGGCCACCGATCCCGCCCGCATCACGACGCCCGAACGGACGGTCGAGGACGCCGACCTCGCGCTGCGCCCCAAGACACTCGACGAGTTCATCGGGCAGCAGGCGGCGCGGGACAATCTCAGGGTGTTCGTCCAGGCCGCGAAAAGCCGCGGCGAGCCGCTCGACCATGTGCTGCTCCATGGCCCGCCGGGACTGGGCAAGACGACGCTCGCGGGGATCCTGGCGCGCGAGATGGGGGTCGGCTTCCGCGCAACGTCGGGACCGGTGATCGCCAAGTCAGGCGACCTCGCCGCCTTGCTCACCAACCTCGAGGACGGCGATGTCCTGTTCATCGACGAAATCCACCGTCTCAATCCGGCGGTCGAGGAAGTGCTTTACCCGGCGATGGAGGACCGCGCGCTCGACCTGATGATCGGCGAGGGCCCGTCGGCGCGGTCGGTGCGCATCGACTTGCCGCGCTTCACTCTGGTCGGGGCGACCACGAGGCAGGGCCTGCTGACAACGCCCCTTCGCGACCGTTTCGGGATTCCCGTGCGGCTAAATTTCTACAGCATCGAGGAGCTTGAGCTGGTTGTCCGCCGAGCCGCGCGCCTGCTGTCCGCCGAAGTTGACGACGACGGTGCGCGCGAAATCGCGCGGCGCTCGCGCGGCACCCCGCAAATCGCCGGCCGCCTGCTTCGCCGCGTACGCGATTTCGCCCATGCCGCGGGCGCCGAGACGGTCGACGCGGCGGTCGCCGACCGCGCCTTGTCGCGGCTTGAGATCGATGCGCTTGGGCTCGATGCAATGGACCGGCGCTATCTGACGATGATCGCCGATTTGTATGGTGGCGGACCGGTCGGCGTCGAGACGCTCGCCGCCGGCCTCAGCGAGCCGCGCGACACCATCGAGGACGTGATCGAGCCGTTCCTCATTCAGCTTGGCCTCATCGCCCGGACCGCACGGGGCCGCTGCCTCAACGGTCGCGGCTGGTCGCATCTTGGACTGCCGCAGCCCCAAGGCAGCCAGGCTGGACTGTTCGAGGGCGGACCGAAGTAGATGCGCTTTTTACTGCTGAGTTTTGCTGCGCTGTTCGCCGCGCCTGCCGCGGCGGCCCAGACGCCGCCTGCTGGCGTCGACTACAAGGCCGACCGCAACTGGCTGTGCCTGCCCGGTCGCGCCGACGTCTGCGCCAGGCCGCTCCCGACGACCGCCCTCAACCCCAACGGCTATGGTTCGAGCGGGCGGAGCGAGCCGGCAGGGTCCACGCCGGTCGATTGCTTTTACGTCTATCCGACCGTCTCGAGGGACCAGGGGCTCAACAGCGACCTCATCGCCGGCAGCGAAGAGCGGCTGATGGCCGAGACCCAGTTCGCGCGCTTCGCCTCGGTGTGCCGACCGTTCGCTCCAATCTATCGCCAGATGACGCTTTCATCGGTCGCCGCTTTCGCCACCGGCGCGGATGTCAGCGGTGCCGCCGGGCTTGCATATGCCGATGTCGCCGCCGCCTGGCGCAACTTCATCGCCACGCGCAGCAAGGGGCGTTCTTTCGTGCTCATCGGCCACAGCCAAGGCAGCCTGATGCTGCAATTGCTGATCGCCCGCGAGATCGAGACCAACCCGGGGTTGCTCGCGCGGATGCGCCTGGCGATCATCCCCGGCTATAACGTCCTGGTCCCGCAGGGGCGGCTGGTCGGCGGGACGTTCAAGCGCACGCCATTGTGCAGCCGCCCGGGCCAGACTGGCTGCGTGATGAGCTGGGTCAGCTTTCGCGAGCGCAACGCGCCCCCGCCCGGCGCAATCTTCGGCTTCGCAGACCGGCCCGGAATGACGGTCGCCTGCGTCAACCCCGCGCGCCCCGGCGCGGCCGGCTGGGTTCCGCTCGACAGCTACTGGCTCGCGCGATCGACGCTGCCGGTCCCCGGCGGGCCGATCGTCTGGTCGAGCGAGGGCGCACCGCCAACGCCATACCTGCGCACCGAAGGGCTCGTATCGGGGAGATGCGTCAACGAAGGGCCGCGCGGCTATCTCTCGATCCGCACTAACGCCGACCCCAGGGACAAGCGCACCGACCGCATCGGCGGCGAAGTCGGGCTGCTCGGCATGTTTCTGCCAGGATGGGGCATGCATCTTGCGGATGTCGCGATTGCCCAGGGCGACCTCATTCGCGCGGTCGAGGCAGTGGGTCGATGAGCGACGTCGACACGCCTTATCGCGGCGGCTTCGTCGGCCGCGAGCACCGCTTTGCGCTGACCGTCTATTTCGAGGACACGGACGCAGCCGGCATCGTCTATTACGCCAACTACCTGCGCTTCATGGAACGCGCGCGCTCCGACATGATTCGCGCCGTTGGGGTCGACCAGTTCACCGAGCTGGAAGCGAGCGGAAGCGCTTACGCCGTGGTCTCGGTCGACATTCGCTACCGCCGGCCGGCGCGCCTTGGCGACGACCTCCTCGTCATCAGCACGGTGGAGGCGGTGCGCGCTTCCTCGGTCGATATTCACCAGCGAGTCATGCGTGGCCGTGAATTAATGACCGACGCCCGCGTCACCGCGGCATTCATCGACGCCCAAAGCCGGCCGCGTCGCCAGCCAAGACAATGGGTGGACAAATTCATGGAGGTCAGCACAGCCGCGAGATGATGAGGACGTCGAAGTTTATTTCCGCGGCGCTGCTCGCAGCAAGCGCTCCTGCTCTCGCCCAGAGACCCGCCATCACCGTGGTTGCTGTGCCGCCGATGACTACTCCGGACGCCGGCGACAAGGGCAACGAGATGTTGGCCGTCGCGTGGCAGGCGACGCAGCTGATCGTCAGCGACCTTCGCTCGAGCTCCGACGTGATGCCGCTGCCAGCCAATCAAAAGGATTATTATTCCTTTCCCGAAGTCACCGCTCCGACTTTTCCCAAATGGCGCGCCGCGGGAGCGAAATCGCTGCTCACCGGCTTCGTCCAGTCCCGTCCCGACGGCCGGTTGACCTTTGGCTGCTATGCTTATGACACGATCACTGGCCGCGAGGTCGCGCGAAAGGGTTTCGTCGTCGCTCCGGGCGACTGGCGACGCGCCGCGCATAAGTGCGCCGGGCTCGCCTACACCGCCGCGACTGGGGCGCCCGGCGTGTTCGACACCCGCATAGCCTATGTCGCGCGGAGCGGCGCGGGGGACGCCCAGGTTCGACGCGTCGCGTTGATGGACAGCGACGGGTCGGGCCACAGTTTTCTGACCAGCGGCGAAACCATCGTGATGAGCCCGCGGCTGTCGCCAGGCGGCAACCAGGTCGCGTTCGTCTCCTACGTCGGCGGCAAGCCTGCGATCCGTCTCGCCAATCTCGAAGGCGGCGCGCAGCGGACCTTGGTGAACGGAGAGGCGATCACCTTCGCACCGCGCTTTTCCCCCGATGGGGCACGCATCGCCTTTTCGATGATGAACGGCGCCAACGCAGATATCTATGTCGCAAGCTCAGGCGGCGGCGTCCCGCAGCGGCTGACAACCTCGCCGGGTATCGACACTGCACCGGCCTTCTCGCCCGACGGGCGGCGGATATTGTTCGAAAGCGACCGCTCCGGCTCGCCGCAGCTTTATGTGATGAACGCCGACGGCACCGATCAGCGGCGGCTGAGCTTCGGCGGAGGCTGGTATTCGGCGCCTGAAATGAGCCCCGACGGGGCATGGGTCGCGTTCACTCGCCGCGCCACGGACGGCCTGCGCATCGGGGTGATGCGCGTCGACGGTACGGACGAGCGGGTGCTGTCAACCGGGCCGAGCGACGATAGTCCGACCTGGGCGGCGAACAGCCGTGAGCTGCTGTTTCAGCGCACCGACGCCACTGGCCGAAGCGGGATTTACCGACAGCCGGTCGACGGCGGGACCGCGCAAAAACTGGTTACTCCGCAAGACGGATCCGACCCCGACTGGTCGGCGCCCAGGGATTAGGACGCCGTTGATAATGCAAAAACTTTTCCCTTTGCTCGCGGTGTTTGCGCTCGGCTTCGCCTCCAATGCTACGGCGCAGCGCGCTCGGCAGCCCCAGCCACCGGTTCTGACCGGCATCGACGCGCTTCGCGCCGACTTCCTCGCTCGCACCGGCTCGAATGTGATCTATTTCGGCCCCAACAGCGCCCTGCTCTCCGCGCCCGCCAAGGCGGTCCTCAGCGCGCAGGCAGCATGGCTCCGCCGTCAGCCCAACGTGATCGTGCAAGTGGAAGGCTATGGGGATGCAAACGACAGCCGGGATCATTCGCTGGCGGTTGGCGCGCGCCGCGCCCAGGAAGCGCGCGATTATCTAATTCTGTTGGGCGTGCCCGCAGCTCAGATCAGCATCACGACCTGGGGCAAGACCAGGCCCGGCGCAGGGCGGGCAGTGACGGTACTGGTTCGTTAAGCGGCGCGGCGCTGGTCGCCGCAACCCGCCAGCCACGCGCGGGCCTGGCGCTGCGCCTCGGCAATTTCGCGGGCCGTCATTTCAAGAGCGATCTCGGCGCGGCATTCCTGGCCACGGCTGCAGCCCGACAATGCGGCGAGATTGAACCATTTATGCGCTTCAACCAGATCGACCGACGCGCCGCTGCGCCCGGTGGAAAAAGTAATCCCGAGATCGAACAGGGCATCGACGTCCCCGGCCTCGGCGTCGGCAAGTCGGCTGCGGATCAGGAATTCCGCGCTTTTCTGACTGATGGCACCCATCGCAACGTCCCCCTCGTTCTTGTTGGGGGCAATTCACCAGCGGAACTACAACAAATGGTTAACGCCGCAGTGACTTCATCCGCACCGGCATGTTGTCGATGAGGCGCGTGCCATCGATTGTCGCTGCTGCAATCAGGCGCATTTCGCCGGTGGGGGCCGTGAGCGGCTCGAGGGTCTCGGCATCGACCAGTGCAAAATAATCGATGCTCGAAAAGCCGGCCGCCCCGAGGCTGCGTCGTGCCGCCTTGAATGTTCGATCCACATCCGAGCCATCCTCGATCGCTTCACGCGCATTTTCGAGCGCGCGCGGCAGCGCTGCAGCTCGCTCGCGGTCGGCGGCCGACAAATAAGCGTTGCGCGACGACAGCGCGAGGCCGTCGTCTTCGCGCACTGTGGGCAGGCCCACTATCTCGACGGCGAGGCCGAGATCGGCCGTCAGCCTCCTGATCACCGCGAGCTGCTGAAAATCCTTTTCGCCGAACAAGGCGACATCGGGGGCGACGGCAATCAGCAGCTTGGCGACGACCGTCGCGACGCCGTCAAAATGGCCTGGGCGCGCCTCCCCTTCCCACCGCCGCGAGACGCTGCCGACGCTGATGGTGGTCGCGAAGCCGTCGGGATAGATGTCGGCCGGTCCGGGCAACCAGGCCAGATCGCAGCCGGCTTCGTCGAGCATTTCCAGATCATTGGCTTCTCGCCGGGGGTAGCTCGCCAAATCCTCGTGCGGGCCGAATTGCGTCGGATTGACGAAGATGCTTGCCGCGACCTGGTCGGCGCGGCGTCTCGCTTCCGTGACCAGCGCGATATGCCCTGCGTGAAGCGCGCCCATGGTCGGCACGAGCGCAAGCGTCCCCGCGCGAAGCGCCGCCCGGGCTTCAGCAAGTTCCGCAATGCCACGAACAATTTGCACGGCGCTTACGCCTCTTATAACCCGTTGGTGGTCGCGCTTCGCTGGGCACGGGGGAAGAATCAAGTATGGGCCAGCCGCATTTCATCGTCTTCGCCAACGAAAAGGGCGGAACGGGCAAGTCGACGACCGCGGTCCACACCGCCATCGCGCTCGCGGCCTCGGGTCACAGCGTGGCCGCACTCGACCTCGACAGCCGCCAGCGGACGATGACCCGCTATCTCGAAAATCGGGCCGCGACCGTGAGGCGGCTTGAAAAGGATTTGCCCGTTGCTCGCTTCGAAGTGCTCGAGGAGTTGAGCGAGGCCACGTTCGAGGCAGCGATCGGGCGACTGTCCGCAGACTGCGACGTCATCGTCATCGACACCCCCGGCCGCGACGACGCGGTGGCGCGCGCGGCGATCCTGAAAGCCGACACGTTGGTGACGCCGATGAACGACAGCTTCGTCGACCTCGACCTGATCGGGCAGGTCCATCCGGAGAATTTCAAGGTCACCAAGCCGAGCTTCTACGCCGAGCTCATCTGGAACAGCCGTACCCAGCGCGCCAAGCAATCCGGCAAAAGCGTTGACTGGGTCGTGCTTCGCAACCGTCTCCAGCACGTCGATTCGCACAACCTTCGCCGGGTCGGCGCGGCCCTCGACGAACTTGCCCGGCGCGTCGGCTTCCGGGTTATCCCCGGCCTTGGCGAGCGGGTTATTTATCGCGAACTGTTCCCGAAGGGCCTGACCCTGCTCGACCTGCAATTGCTGGGCGAAGTCGGCATCGCCCACATCGCCGCGCGCCAGGAATTGCGCGAAATGATCGCCGGCCTGGGCATTCCCGCCCCCGGCGAGGAGCAGTCGAAGGTCGCATAGCGAACCTTTTTGCTGCGGATAGGCGTTCGCCGGTCATGACCCACGATTTCCACCCATCCATCCTGCGCGAATATGACGTTCGCGGGATCGTCGGCGATACGCTCAGCGAAGCCGACGCCCGCGCGCTTGGCCGCGGCTACGGGGCACTGGCGATTGCTGAAGGCGCGAGACGCATCGCCGTCGGCCGCGACGGCCGGAGCCATTCTCCCGAGCTTGAGGCGGCGCTGATCGACGGCCTCAGCTGCAAGCGGTCTCGACGTCGTGCGGGTCGGGATGGGTCCGAGCCCGATGCTCTATTTCGCGACGGCCACATTGGACGTTGATGGCGGCATCCAGGTCACCGGCAGCCACAATCCGGCCGACTATAACGGCTTCAAGATGCTGCTGATGGGCCGCTCGGTGTTTGGCGAGGAAATCCAGGATCTTGGGCGGCGTTGCGCCGCGGGCGAATGGACCGAAGGCGAAGGCCAGGTCGAGGACGCTGACGTCATCGACGCCTATGTCGCGCGGCTGGTCGAAGATTTTCAGGGCGGCGAATTTCGCATCGGCTGGGACGCGGGCAATGGCGCCGCCGGGCCCGCGCTCGAGAGATTGATAAAGCGCCTGCCGGGGAAACATCATGCGATTTTCACCGAGGTCGACGGCAGCTTCCCCAACCACCACCCGGACCCGACCGTCGAGACCAATCTCGCGGACTTGAAAGCCCTCGTCGCGGAGCACGAGCTCGATATGGGCATCGCGTTTGACGGGGACGGCGACCGCATCGGCGCGGTCGATGGCTTGGGCCGCGTGATCTGGGGCGACCAGCTGCTCGCGATCCTCGCCGGCCCGGTGCTCGCCGAGCAGCCGGGCGCCACTATTATCGCCGACGTCAAGGCGAGCCAAATCCTGTTCGACCGAATCGCCGAAATGGGCGGCACGCCCTTAATGTGGAAGACCGGCCACAGCCTGATCAAGTCGAAGATGAAGGAGACGGGCGCCCCGCTCGCCGGCGAGATGAGTGGCCACATATTCTTCAAGCACCGCTGGTACGGCTTCGACGACGCGCTCTACGCGGCTGTCCGGCTGATCGAGGCGGTCGCCGCTTCGGGCAAGAGCCTGACCGAGTTGATGGACGAGATGCCCCAGTCGGTCTCGACTCCCGAATTGCGCTTCGCCGTCGACGCGAGCCGCAAGTTCGCCGTGGTCGAGGAAGTCCGCGGGCGTCTCTCCAATGGCCACGCGCAAGTCGACGCCACCGACGGCGTCCGAGTCAGCACCCCCGACGGCTGGTGGCTTCTGAGGGCATCGAACACGCAAGACGTGCTGGTGGCTCGCGCGGAGGCGAGCGACGAGGCCGGCCTCGAACGGTTGGTCACGCAGATCGACGAACAATTGGCGAAGTCAGGCGTGGAGCGAACCGAAGCTACGCATTAATCGTCCTCATCTTCATATCCCACCAGATTCAGCTCGCGCGCCTTGATCTGGTGGGTCATGCACCAATGCTTGAGCGCTTCCTCGCGGCCGTGGGTGATCCATACTTCCCTGGGCGCGACCTCGCGGATGGTGGTGGTGAGTTCGTCCCAGTCGGCGTGGTCGGAAATGATCAACGGCAGCTCGACATTGCGCTGGCGCGCGCGCTGGCGGATCCGCATCCAGCCCGAGGCCATCGCCGTCACCGGATCGGGCAGCCGCCGCGACCAGCGGTCGTTGAGCGCGCCGGGCGGCGCAATCACGATATTCCCGGCAAGCTCGGCCTTGGACGCGCCGGTCGCCGCGCGAAGCTCGCCGAGATCGACGCCATGCTCCTGATAAAGAGTGCACAATCGCTCGAGGGCGCCGTGGATGTAGATCGGTGCATCGTGGCCGCGATCCCTTAGCTCGCGGATAATCCGCTGCGCCTTGCCCAAGGCGTAAGCGCCGACCAGCACGCAGCGCGCCGGATCGGCGTGGAGGCGGTGGAGCAAGCGGTCGATCTCGCTTCCCGTGTCCGGGTGGCGAAACACCGGCAGGCCGAACGTCGCCTCGGTGATGAAGATATCGCACGGCGTGACCACGAACCGCGCGCATGTCGGGTCCTCGCGCCTTTTGTAGTCGCCCGACACGACGACCCGTTCGCCTCCATATTCCAGGATGATCTGCGCCGAGCCGAGAACATGGCCCGCCGGGACAAAGGTTACGTGGACCTCGCCGACGCGAATCGGCTCGTCATATGCGATGGCCCGGCCGCCCGGCTGCGGTCCATAGCGGCATTCCATGATCGCCAGCGTTTCCGGCGTCGCCAACACTTTGCCATGGCCGCCGCGCGCATGGTCGCTATGGCCGTGCGTGATGAGCGCAAGCGGCTTAGCCTCTGACGGATCGACCCAGGCGTCCGCGGGGCGGACGTAGATCCCTTCGGCATGAGGCTCGATCCAGGAACCGAGACGGGGCATTGCGAGCTATATAGGCAGGAATGAACCCGGCGGTTCCCGGGGAGGAGAGAAAAATGGACGAAGCGAATTGGGGCATCATGAACATTCTGGGCCCAGTGGTGCTGCTCGCGGTGCTGCTGTGGCTGGTGTTGCGCCGGCGTGCATCGAAAACCACGACCCGGACGGAGGAGAGCACGCGCGACCTTTACGCCGAAGAAGAAGCACGCCGGCGCGAGGGGACCGACGACCTCTGAGCGGACCGCCGCTCCCGCCTGCGGTCGAACGCTGGTTTGAAGCCAAAGGCTGGCGGCCCCGTCGCCACCAGCTCGAAATGCTCGAACTCGGCCGCGCCGGGCGCAGCGCATTGCTCGTCGCAGCGACCGGCGCGGGCAAGACGCTGGCGGGCTTCCTGCCGACCATCTGCGAACTCGCGGAAACTCCCGCCGAGGGGCTGCACACCCTCTACGTGTCACCGCTCAAGGCGCTCGCCGTGGACGTTCAGCGCAACCTCATCGGCCCGGTCGAGGAAATGGGCCTGCCGATCCGGGTCGAGACCCGCACCGGCGATACGCCATCCGACCGCAAGGCGCGGCAACGCGCGCGCCCACCGCAGGTGCTGCTGACGACGCCCGAATCGCTCAGCCTGCTACTCAGCTATCCGGACAGCGCCATCATGTTCGAGGGCTTGAAGACGATCATCGTCGACGAGCTTCACGGCTTCGCCAAGGAGAAGCGCGGCGATTTGCTGTCGCTGTCGATGGCGCGGCTGCGGCAAGCTTGCGCCCGGGACTGCGCCGGGTCGGGCTGTCGGCGACGATCAGCGATCCCGACGCGTACCGATCGTGGCTTGCGCCCGACGCCGACATGGACCTGGTCGCCCTGGTGATCGGCGATCCCGGCGCGGAGCCCGACCTCTCAATCCTGATCCCCCACAACAAGATTCCGTGGGGCGGCCATTCGGGGCGACACGCCGCGCGCGAGGTCATCGAGCTGATCGAAGCGCACAAGACCACGCTAGTGTTCTGCAACACGCGCAGCCTGGCCGAGCTGATCTTCCAGGACCTGTGGGCGGTTAACGACCACGCGCTGCCGATCGGGATCCACCACGGCAGCCTCGCCGTCGAGGCGCGGCGGCGGGTCGAGAATGCGATGGCCGAGGGCAAGCTTCGCGGCCTCGTCGCCACCGCCAGCCTCGACCTCGGCATCGACTGGGGCGACGTCGATCTGGTCGTCCAGATGGGCGCGCCCAAGGGTAGCTCCGCGCCTGCTCCAGCGAATCGGCCGCGCCAACCATCGGCTCGACGAGCCGTCGAAAGGCGTGATCGTGCCCGGCAACCGGTTCGAGTATCTCGAGGCGCGCGCGGCCTTGGACGCGATCGACGATGGCGAACTCGACCCCGAAACTTTCCGCCCGGGCGCGCTCGATGTGCTCGCCCAACACATCCTGGCGGTCGCCTGCGCGGGGCCGTTCCAGGAGCAGGAGATGCTCGCCGAACTGCGCGCCGCCGCGCCTTATGCCGGATTGCGCGACGAGACATTCACCGAGGTGCTCAATTTCATCGCCACCGGCGGCTATGCGCTGAAGGCTTACGACCGCTTCCGCCGGCTGGTGCCCGAAGCCGGCGGTATCTGGCGGATCACCCGGCCGGTGGTTGCCCAGCAGCACCGCATGAACGCCGGCGTGATCGTCGAGCAGCCGTTGCTCAGCGTGCGCTTCAAGAACGGGCGAAAGCTTGGCACGATCGAGGAAGGCTATGCCTCGACGCTGACGCCGGGCGACCATTTCTTCTTCTCCGGGCTGAGCCTCAAGGTGCTGCAGTTCAAGGACAGCGACGTGATCGTCGAGGCATCGAGCCAGACCGCGCGCATCGTCACCTACGGCGGCCAGCGGATGTCGATGTCGACGCATTTGGCCGCCCGCGTCCGCGCGATGCTCGCCGACCGCAATGACTGGCACCGCTTTCCCGACGACGTCAGTGAGTGGCTCGAGATCCAGTCCGAGCGATCGATCCTGCCGGAGCCGCACCAATTGCTGGTCGAGACCTTCCCGCACGAGGGGCGGCACTACATGGTCGCCTACAGCTTCGAGGGCTGGAACGCGCATCAGTCGCTGGGCATGCTGATCACTCGTCGGATGGAGAAAGCGGGGCTCAAGCCGCTGGGCTTCGTCGCCAACGATTACGGGCTCGCCTGCTATGGGCTCGAGCCGATCACCGACCCGCAGGCCTTGTTCTCGCCCGACATCCTCGAGCGGGAGTTCGTCGACTGGGTCGAGCAGTCGATGCTGCTCAAGAATGCATTCCGCGAAGTCGCGGTGATCGGCGGGCTGGTCGAGCGTCATCATCCGGGGAAGAAGAAGTCCGGCCGCCAGGTCAGCTTCTCTACCGACCTCATCTACGACGTGCTGCGGCGCTACGAGCCGGAGCATTTGCTGCTGCGCGCGGCATGGGCGGATGCGCGGATGCGGATGACCGAGCTTGGGCGCCTGGTACGGCTGGTCGACCGGGCGTCGGCTACGATGGTCCATGTGACGGCCGAGCGGCTCACTCCGCTGGCAATCCCGCTGATGGTGATTGTCGGACGCGAAGCTTTGCCGCCAGGCGCGGAAGCCGATGAAAGCCTGCTGGTTCAGGCGGAAGCGCTCGCGCAAGACGCGATGAGCGTCTAGGATCGCGCGATGCGACTGATCATTCCGGCCTTGCTCGCGCTGCCCCTCTGCGGCTGCGTCGTCAGCACCATTGCCAGCGCCGCGGTCGACGTCGCAACCTTGCCGGTCAAGGTCGCTTCGGCCGGAGTGGATGCGGTCACGACCAGCCAGGCGGAAGCCGACCAGAAGCGCGGGCGCGAGTTGCGCCAGGCCGAAGCGCGCTGCCGCAAGGGACGCCCGCGCCCGACCGACGATTGCAGCAGGGTAGCCAAGCGCTGAGATACTTCCTCGACACCGAATATAATGGCTGGGGCGGAGCGCTGATTTCGCTCGCGCTGGTGCCCGATCACGGCGAGGAACTCTATCTCGTGGTCGATTGCGGCGTGCCCATCGAGGCGTGGGTCGAGCGCCACGTGATGCCCTATCTTGATACCGTGCCGGAAGCGATGAAGTCGCCGCGCATGAGCCGCGCCGACGCCGCCGGCTACGTCGCCCATTATCTCTCCGGCGACCCGGATCCGCTGATTATCGCCGACTGGCCGGAGGACATCGCCTTGCTCAGTGCGCTGCTCGTGACCGGCCCGGCGATGAAGGCCGACGTGCCGGCGCTGACCTTCCGCTATCTGCCCCTGCCGGGGTTCAGCACCGCCGCGCACAGCGCCGTGCCGCACAATGCGCTGCACGACGCGCGGGCTTTGCGCGACCACGTCCTGTCGCTCGAGTAATTATTCCGCGGCTGTGCGGAATTCGGTCGAAACGCCCTGGCCATCGATCCACTTCAGATCATGCAGAGCCAGTTCGCGCCCGTCATGCGCCTGGACACAGATCTTGCGGATCGGACGCCCATCGCGAATGTCGGCAAGCGACACGGTGGAGGAGCCGTGGCCCCACTTCTCGCCCCACTGGCGAAGCGCCAGGACCACCGGAAGTAATCCTTCACCCTTGTCGGTAAGCGCATAAACGACCTTGCGTCGGTCCGATGGGTCCGGAGAGCGCTCGAGGATGCCGCCGGCGACCATCTTGCCGAGCCGGTCCGACAGAATGTTGCGCGCGATCCCCAACCCTGCCTGAAATTCTTCGAAATGCTGCAGGCCGTTCAATGCACCGCGGAGAATCAGGAACGCCCATTTCTCGCCGATCAGCTCGACCGCGGCAGGGATCGGGCATGACAAGGCCGCTTCGCGAAAGGCGTCCAGATGATGCGTGGACTGATCGGCCGGCACTGGCCCTTCCTCCTCTTCGACGACGCAATCAAAGCACAAGCGTCCCGCAAAGAATAGTTGCAATATGCAACGTATATATCTAATGCGTTTCGAATCGCAACCTAAACAGGAGGAACTGGCGATGCTTCGTCCCGCACTTGCTTTCACTGCTTTGGCGCTCACCGCCGCCCCGGCTTCCGCGGCCACCTATTCGGCGCGCCTCGTCGCTCCCGCCGATGGCCGCTTCATCACCCGCGACATAGTCTGGCAATGCGGCCCAGCCGCCTGCGTCGGCGCGACCGAGCACGGCCGCGTACTGACCCTGTGCCAGTCGCTCGCCAAGCGCGCCGGCCGCGTTGACAGCTTCATCGCCAATGGCCGCGCGATTGCGGCCGCGGAGCTCGACCGGTGCAACGCCTCGGCCAAGGAGGCTCCGGCGGCCCAACTCGCCGCGCAATAAGCTCCCCGGGGCCGCCGCGCTCTCCCTTCGGGCGGCCCCACCCCTTTCGCGCTTGCACAAAAGCCGCCGCTAACCCCATCTAGGGGCGTGCTCAGACAGTATGAACTGATTGAAAAGGTTCGCTCGTACGATCCGGACGCCGACGAGGCGCTGATCAACCGCGCGTATGTCTTCTCGATGAAGGCGCATGGCGCGCAAAAGCGCGCTTCCGGCGACCCCTACTTCAGCCATCCGATCGAGGTCGCGGGCATTCTCACCGACCTCAAGCTCGACGACCAGACGATCGTCACGGCGATCCTCCACGACACCATCGAGGACACGCTCGCCACCCCGGAAGAAATCCACAAGCTCTTCGGCGCCGATATTGCGCGGCTGGTTGATGGCGTGACCAAATTGTCGAAAATCGAAGCGCAGTCCGAAAATGAGCGCGCGGCCGAGAATCTGCGCAAATTCCTGCTCGCGCTCAGCGATGATATCCGCGTGCTCCTGGTCAAACTCGCCGACCGGCTGCACAACATGCGCACGCTCCATCACGTCCCCGACGAGGACAAGCGCCGCCGCATCGCCAAGGAGACGATGGATATTTACGCTCCGCTCGCCGAGCGGATTGGAATGTATGAGATCATGAACGAGATGCAGTCGCTGGCATTTCGCGAACTTGAGCCCGACGCCTACGCCTCGATCACTCGGCGCCTCGCCCAGCTCCATGCAACCGGCGGCGACCTCGTCAGCCGGATCGGCCTTGGGCTCCAGCTCCACCTCGCCGACAATGGCATGGAAGCGGAGGTCATGGGCCGCGAGAAGCACCCCTTCTCGATCTGGAAGAAGATGGCCGAGCGCCACATCAGCTTCGAGCAATTGTCCGACGTGATGGCGTTCCGCGTGATCGTCCCGGACACGCCCGCCTGTTACCGCGCGCTCGGGCTGATCCACGAGCGCTGGCCGATGGTTCCGGGACGCTTCAAGGATTTCATCTCGACGCCCAAGCGCAACGGCTATCGAAGCCTCCACACCTCGGTCATTCACGATTCCAAGATGCGTATCGAAATCCAGATCCGCGACCGCGCGATGCACGACCAGGCGGAGCGCGGGCTCGCCGCCCATTGGGCGTATAAGGAGGGCAAGCCGGCCGCCGAGCTGCACGTTCCCTGGGTCGATGATCTGGTCGAAATTCTCGACCATGCGGAAAGCCCCGAGGAGCTCCTCGAGCATACCCGCATGGCGATGTACCAGGACCGCATCTTCGCCTTCACGCCGAAGGGCGAGCTGATCCAGCTGCCCAAGGGCGCGACCCCGGTGGACTTCGCTTATGCGGTTCACACCGACCTTGGCGACCGCACCGTCGGGGCCAAGGTCAACGGCCGCGTGGTGCCGCTTCGCACGATGCTCGAGAATGGCGATCAGGTCGAAATCCTCGCCTCGGAAACCCAGCATCCGCAGCCGAGCTGGCTGCGCTTCGTCGCCACCGGCAAGGCGCGCGCCGGCGTGCGCCGATTCGTCCGCCATAAGGAACGCGACGAGTCGGTCGCGCTTGGGGCCAAGATTTACGACGAGATCGTCGCCCGGTTGCCCGCCGACCTCGACAAGGCCGCGCTCAAGCGCGCGCTCAAGAAGCTGAAGATCGAGGCCGAGGACGAATTGATGATCGCGATCGCGCGCAAGCGCGTCAGCGACGGCGCGTTGATGGAAGCGCTGATGCCGGGCTCCGCCGGCGGCGACGTTGCGCCGCTACCGCTCGGCCAGCGCACCGCGATCTCGATCAAGGGCCTGACCGCCGGCGTCGCTTACCATCTCGCCACTTGCTGCCACCCGATCCCGGGCGACCGCATCGTCGGCCTCAGGCGCGAGGATGAGGAAATCGAGGTCCATGTGATCGGCTGCGACACGCTCGCCAGCGGAATCGACGCCGACTGGCTCGATCTAGCCTGGGGCGAAGGCTCGGACGGCGGGTCGGCGCGGATTTGCGTGATTTTGCGCGACATCCCCGGCGCGTTGGGCGCGATGTCGGGCATTTTGGGGCAGAAGCGCGCCAACATCATCAATCTTCAGCTGGTTCATCGCGACGGCAACTTCCACACCTTCCACCTCGACGTGGAAGTGCATGACCTCGCCCACCTTCACGCGATCATCGCCGCCCTGCGCGATGCCGATCCTGTCTCGAGCGTAGAGCGGATTTAGGGCAGCGGCTCGTGCCGCGCATCGACTCGCTGCGCCCGCGCATGGGCGTCGCCGGCAGCAAGCACGGCAAGCATCACGAGGTCCGACGCGCTCGCCGTCATCGGCGCGATCTGCACCGGTTGCTGGAGCCCCAATACATACGGCCCGAGCACGCTCTCGCCGCCAAGCTCGCGCAGCAGCTTGGCCGACAGGCTGGCCGACTGAAGCCCCGGCATGACCAATATGTTGGCCGGGCCCGAGAGGCGGCTGAACGGATAATAGCGCTTCTGCAATTCGAAATTGAGCGCGACGTCCGGCGCCATTTCGCCTTCATATTCGAAATCGCAGTTGAAGCTGTCGAGCAGCTTCACAGCCTCGCGCAATTCCTCGATGTGCACGCCGGGCGGATTGCCGAACGTGGTGTAGCTGATGAACGCGACGCGCGGCTCCAGCCCCATTCGCCGAGCAAAGCCGGATGAGCGAAGCGCGATCGCCGTCAGTTGCTCGGCGTTCGGCCGCTCGGTCACCGCGGTGTCGGCGATCAGCACGGTGTGGTTGCCGCCGACTATCACGTTGATGCCGAACGGCGTCGCGCCCGGCTCATCGTCGATCAATGTCCGCACCTGACGGAGCGACTGGCTGAACGGGCTCGTCGTGCCGGTGATCATCGCGTCGGCTTCGCCCAGCGCGAGCATTGCCGCGGCGAAATAATTGCGGTCCTGATTGACCATCCGCTCAATCTCGCGGCGCAGCAGGCCGTGGCGCTGATGCTTGGAGTAAATATACTCGACCGCTCGACCGACCAGCGGCGAATTGCGGCTGTTGAGCACTTCGTAGTCGCGCGGGTTGTCGGCACCCAGTTCCGCCAGCAGATCATAAACCTCTTCGCGGCCGACCAGCACGGGTGTTCCGTAATGCCCCTCCTTGAACGCGATCGCGGCGCGCAGGACGTTGGGCTCCTCGCCCTCGGCGAACAGCACGCGCTTGGGATTGGCGCGCGCGGCCTCATAAGCGAGCGCCATCACCGCGACAGTCGGATTCATTCGTCCGCGCAACGCGTGGCGATAGGCGTCCATGTCGGCGATCGGCTTTTGCGCGACGCCGCTGGTCATCGCGGCTTCCGCGACGGCCGATGCGACGATTTCCATCAACCGCGGGTCGAACGGCGCCGGGATGATATAGTCGCGACCGAAGCTGTGGCTTCGCCCGCCATAGGCCGCGGCGACTTCCTCGGGCACCGCTTCGCGCGCCAGTTCGGCCAGCGCATTGGCGGCGGCGATTTTCATGTCGTCGTTGATCGCGGTTGCGCGCACGTCGAGGGCGCCGCGGAAGATGAATGGGAAGCCGAGCACGTTGTTGACCTGGTTGGGATAGTCCGATCTGCCGGTGGCGATGATCGCGTCGGGCCGCGCTTCCTGCGCCAGCGGCGGCGAGATTTCCGGGTCTGGGTTGGCCATCGCGAAGATGATCGGGTCGCGCCCCATCGTCTTGAGCATTTCGGGCGACAGCACATTCGCGGCGCTGAGGCCGAGGAACACGTCAGCCCCGACAAGAGCGTCGGCCAAAGTTCGCGCTTCGGTCTCGGCGGCATGCGCGCTCTTCCACTGGTCGAGGTCGGTGCGGCCCTTGTGGATGACGCCCTTGCGGTCGCACATCAGGACATTGTCGCCGCGCACGCCCATGGCCTTGATGAGCTCGGTGCAGGCGATCGCCGCGGCGCCGGCGCCGTTGACCACCACGCGCACGTCCTTGAACTCGCGCTTGGTGAGAAAACAGGCGTTGATCAGACCGGCCGCAGTGATGATCGCGGTGCCGTGCTGGTCGTCGTGGAAGACCGGGATGTTCATCCGCTCCTTCAGCGTCTGCTCGATCACGAAGCAGTCGGGCGCGGCGATGTCCTCGAGGTTGATGCCGCCGAAGCTCGGCTCGAGCAGTTCGACGCAATCGATGAAACGCTGGCAGTCCTCGGTCTTCACTTCGATGTCGATCGCGTCGACGTCGGCGAAGCGCTTGAACAGCACAGCCTTGCCTTCCATCACCGGCTTCGACGCGAGCGCGCCGAGATTGCCCATGCCGAGGATCGCGGTGCCGTTGGAAATAACCGCGACGAGATTGCCCTTGCTCGTGAAATCATAGGCGCAAGCCGGGTTGTCGGCGATTGCCTGGACCGGCACCGCGACACCGGGCGAGTATGCGAGGCTGAGGTCGCGCTGGGTCGCCATCGGCTTTGACGCGATGATTTCGATTTTCCCGGCGCGGCCGCGCGAATGATATTCGAGCGCTTCGGCATCGGTATATTTGATGTGGCTTTCGGACATGGCGCTGCGTGTAGCGGAGGCTCCGCCGCCGAGTCACGTCATCTCGGTCGGACAACCGAATCCGGAGTCGATTGCGCGGCGGCGAGCGGCTACCACCCGGCCATGGCCCGCGCCGATGCCCAAACCCCGATGATGGCCCAATATTGGCGGCTCAAGGCTGAAGCCGGCGACGCGCTTCTGTTCTACCGCATGGGCGACTTCTTCGAACTGTTCTTCGACGACGCCAAGGCCGCAGCCGCGTGCCTCGACATCGCCCTGACCAAGCGCGGATCGGACGGCGGCGAACCGGTACCGATGTGCGGCGTTCCGGTTCATTCGGCGGACGCCTATCTCGCGCGGCTGATCAAGGGCGGTCACCGCGTCGCCATCGCCGAGCAGATCGAAAGCCCCGCCGAAGCGCGCAAGGCACGCGGGTCGAAGGCGCTGGTCGACCGGGCGATCGTCCGGCTCGTTACGCCGGGCACGCTGACCGAGGAGGTGCTGCTCGACGCCGGCGCGGCCAATTGGCTCGCCGCTGTGGCCCGCGTCGGCGAGGATTGGGCGATCGCTGCCGCGGACATTTCGACCGGGCGGTTCGAGCTTGTCGCGTGCGGCCCGGGCGAGCTCGCAGCCGAGCTCGCACGGCTGGCGGCTGCGGAAGTCATCTCCGAGGCGCCGGTCCCCGGCATCCCAACTACGAACGGCAAGGGCGGGTTCGACAGCGCGTCGGGCGAGCAGGCGCTGAAAAAGCGGTTCGGAATCGCCAGTCTCGACGGCCTTGGCTCGCCATCGCGCAGCGAGCTTGCCGCCGCTGGGGGCCTCTTGGCTTATCTCGACGCGACCCAGCGCGGCGCCGCGAGCCTGCTCGACGCGCCGCGGCGGATCGCGCGCGGCCGGCTAATGGGGATCGACGCTGTCACGCGCGAAAGTCTGGAGCTGACCCGCGCGGTTGGCGGCAGCGTCGCCGGCAGCCTGCTCGGCGAGATCGACCGCTGCCTTAGCGCCGCCGGCCGCCGCTTGTTGTGCGAGGACATTTCCGCACCGCTCACCGATCGCCGCGAAATCGAAGCGCGGCTTGCGCTGGTGGCGTGGCTCCACGTGGACGCCGGCCGCCGCGAGCGTGTGCGGGCGAGCCTTAAGACGATCAGCGATTTCTCACGCTCGCTCGCTCGCCTGGCCGCCGGACGAGGGAGCCCGCGCGATCTCGCCTCGCTGCGTGACGCGCTCGCCGCAGCCGAGGCTTTGCGATTGCAGCTGGCGGACGAGCCCAACCAGCCTGCGCTCGTCGCGAGCCTGCTCCCGAGCCTCGGTGGGCACGACGCTCTGACCGAGCGGCTCGCGCGGACCTTGGTCGAATCGCCGCCGCTCGATGCGTCCAAGGGCGGCTATATCGCGGCCGGTTATGACGCCGCGCTCGATGCGTTGCGCGATGCCGCCGCCAATGGCCGCCGCGCGATCGCGTCGCTCGAGGCGCGCTACCGCGACGCGGTCGGCGTCCCCTCGCTCAAGATCCGCCACAACGCGGTGCTTGGCTACCATGTCGAAGTCGCGACTCGCCACGCCGACCGGCTGATGGCGCCCGACAGCGGCTTCACCCACCGCCAGACGCTCGCCGGAGTAGTTCGCTTCAACTCGCCCGAGCTGCACGAGGAAGCCGGCCGAGTGATCGAAGCCGGCGCCCACGCGCTCGCCGCGGAGATAGCGCACGCGGAGGAGCTGAGCGCGCTTGCGGTGGCCTCCGCGCCGCAGATCACCGCCACCGCCGACGCCATCGCCCGGATCGATGTCGCGGCGAGCCACGCCGAGCGCGCGGTCGAGGGCGGCTGGACCGCGCCGCAGCTGACCGACCAGCCGTGCCTCGAGATCGACGCCGGCCGCCACCCGGTGGTCGAACGCGCGCTCGGCGAGGCCGGCGAGCGCTTCATCGCCAACGACCTCAGCCTCGGTCCGGCCGACCGACTGTGGCTTATCACCGGCCCCAACATGGGCGGCAAATCGACCTTCCTCCGCCAGGCGGCGCTGATCGCGGCGCTCGCCCAGGCCGGCAGCTTCGTCCCCGCCGCGCGCGCTAAAATCGGAATCGTCGACCGGCTATTCAGCCGCGTCGGAGCGTCGGACAATCTCGCGCGCGGCCGTTCGACATTCATGGTCGAGATGGTCGAGACCGGCGCGATCCTCGCCCAGGCGACTCCGCGCAGCCTCGTCATCCTCGACGAAATCGGACGGGGCACTTCGACCTATGACGGGCTCGCCATCGCCTGGGCAGTGGTCGAGGCGATGCATGACAAGCTTCAGTGCCGGACCTTGTTCGCGACCCATTATCACGAGCTGACCCGGCTGGCCGGACGGCTCGACTGCCTGTCGCTCCATCACGTCCGCGCGCGCGAATGGAAGGGCGACCTGGTGCTCCTCCACGAAGTCGCCGGAGGCGCGGCCGACCGCAGCTACGGCATCGCCGTGGCCAAGCTCGCGGGACTTCCGCCGGCGGTCGTGGTGCGCGCCAAATCGGTGCTCGCCAAGCTGGAAGCGGGGCGCGACGCGACCGGGGGCATCGCCGCCGGCCTGGACGATTTGCCGCTGTTCGCCGTGGTCGAGCCTGAGCCAGCGCCGGATCCGCTCGGCGCTGCGCTCAGCGAGATTGAGCCCGATTCGTTGACCCCGCGCGAGGCGCTTGAAAGTCTCTACCGGCTCAAGCGAATCGCGGCGACAAGCGGGCAATGAACTCCGTCGAAAACCCCCGCGCGATCATTGACCGGCGCGCGCTTGCCGAGCGGTTGTCGGATGGGGATTCCGCGAGGCTGCTGGGCGAGGCGCTTGCTGCCGGCGGCGCCGAGATCGCGCGCCGGCTCGCGGAGGAGCCCGGGCGCGGGCGCGCTGCCGCGCGGGCTACGGCCTTCCTTCACGATCAGATTGTCCGTCTTGCCTATGAGCAAAGCGGAGCGGATCCTGGCCAGGGCGTCGCCCTCGTCGCGCTGGGCGGAACCGGACGCGGTGAGATGGCGCCGTTCAGCGACGTCGACCTGATGTTCCTGACCGCCGCCGCACCCCGCGGCACGCAACAGGCCGCAGCCGAAGCCGTCCTCCATCTGCTGTGGAACCTGAAGCTCAAGATCGGCCATTCGATCCGCTCAGTCGATCAACTGCTGGCCCTCGCCAAGGCCGACATGTCGGTCCGCACCGCCTTTCTCGAAGCGCGGTTGCTGTGGGGCGACGACCAATTGTTCACGCTTGCCCAAGCCCGCTTCCACAAGGAAATCGTCGCCGGGTCGGCGGCCGAGTTCGTCGCCGCCAAGCTCGCCGAACGAGACGCCCGCCACGTCCGCATGGGCGGTAGCCGCTACGTCGTCGAGCCCAACGTCAAGGACGGCAAGGGCGCTCTGCGCGACCTCCACACGCTCTATTGGATCGGCAAATATGTGCATCGCGTCGAGCGCCCCGCGGACCTCGTTGACGCCGGGCTGTTCTCCGCCGCCGAGTTCCGCGCGTTCGAGCGCGCGGAGCGCTTCTTCTGGTCGGTGCGCTGCCATCTGCACTTGCTCGCCGGCCGTCCCGAGGAACGCCTCGGCTTCGAATATCAGCCGCGCATCGCCGAGATCATGCATTACGCCGACCGCCCGGGGAAATCGGCGGTCGAGCGATTCATGCAATTCTACTTCCTCAACGCCAAAACCGTCGGCGACCTGACCGGGCTGTTTCTTGCGCAGCTTGATGAGCAACGTGGCAAGAAGGGCTTTCGCTTCGCGCTGCCGACCATCCGCAGACGGCCCAAACGCCTCGGCGGGTTCGTCCTCGACCGGGGACGCATCGCCATTCCGGGCGACCAGTTTTTTCGCGGCGACCCCGTGCGCTTGCTCGAACTGTTCGCCCTCGCCGCCCGCGAGAAGCTCGAGATTCACCCGATCGCCATGCGAACCGCGGCCCGCGACTCCACGCTTATCGACCAGGCGGTGCGCAACGATCCGCGCGCCAACAGCCTGTTCCTCGAAGTCCTGACCTCGCTCAACTCGCCGGAAATCGTGCTCCGCTGGATGAACGAGACTGGCGTGTTCGGCCGCTTCGTTCCCGACTTCGGCCGCGTCGTCGCGCAGATGCAGTTCGACATGTACCATCACTATACGGTCGACGAGCATTCGATCCGCGCGATCGGGCTTCTCGCGCAGATCGAGCGCGGCGAATTAAAAGCCGACCATCCGCTGTCGAGCGCGATCGTCCATCAACTGGCATCGCGGCGCTTGCTCTATGTCGCTGTCCTGCTCCACGACATCGCCAAGGGCCGCGGCGGCGATCACAGCGAGCTTGGCGCTGCAATCGCGTTGCAGCTTGGCCCGCGCTTCGGGCTCGATCCGGCCGAGACGGAAACGGTCGCCTGGCTGGTGCGCCATCATTTGCTGCTCAGCGCTACAGCGTTCAAGCGCGATCTCGCCGATCCGCAGACGATCGAGGCGTTCGTCGCACAGGTCCAAAGTCCAGAACGATTGCGGCTGCTGCTGATCCTGACCGTGGTCGACATCCGCGCAGTCGGTCCCGGGGTGTGGAACGAGTGGAAACGCACCCTGCTTCGGACTCTGTTCGAAGCGGCGGAAGAACGGCTCCGCCTGGGCCACAAGCAACATGGCCGCGCCCAACTGGTCGCCCAGCGCCAACAGGAGCTGGGGAGCGCGCTGGGGTGGAAAGCGAGCGCGCTTCGGGCCCAGGCGAAGCGCCTGCCCGACAGCTACTGGCTGGCCGAGCCGCTCGAAGTGCAAATTGCCAATGCTCGCCAGATCGCCGCCGCCGAATCGCGGATTGGCGAGGCGCGGCCCAATGTCGTCGTGGAAATCGACAATGCCAGCGGGGCGACGCGGGTTAGCGTCTTCACGCCCGACCGGGAGGGTCTGTTTTACCGCATTTGCGCTGGGCTCGCCGCGGGGGGTGCAAACATCATCGATGCGCGAATCCACACCACGCGCGACGGCATGGCGCTCGACAATCTACTCGTGCTCGACGGGCAAGGCCGGCCTTATTCCGACCGTCGGCTGCGGACCCGGCTGGTGCGCGCCCTGGAGACCGCACTGGATAGCGGTGAGGCCCCGCCGATCAAACCGTCGCCGCCGCCGCTCGCGCGCGACCGCGCGTTTCGCGTCGCGCCGTCGGTCGCCGTCGCCGACAAGGCCTCAAGCAGGACCACGGTTGTGGAAGTCAATGCACGCGATCGGCCAGCACTGCTTGCCGGTCTCAGCGCCGCAATCCACGCACAAGGCTATCGCATCCATTCGGCGCATATCGCGACCTATGGCGAACGCGCCGTCGACGTTTTTTATCTGACGACAGCAGCCGGCAAGAAGCTCGACGCCGCACAGGTCACCGAGCTCAGGGCCGCCTTGCTCGATGCGGCCGCCGAGCCCTCGAGCGCCCGCGCCGCATAGCAAAGGCCCCACCGTTTTGGGGTGGGGCCTGAGACTTTAGCCGCGTTCGCCGCTCTCGACGGGCGGCGGAGGCGGAGGAGGCGGCAGCGGGGCCGGCTCGACCGTCGGCGGCGGCGGCGGAAGCGGGGCAGCCGGCGCGACGTAGGGCGCCGGAGCCGGACGAGCGAAGCCGAGCTTGGTGCGCAGCGTGACGCCGAACAGCCGCGGCTCGCCGAGGAACACGCCGAACAGCTGGTTCGCGCGATTGACGCCGTAGGTCGGGCTGCAGAAACCGCGGACGGCCCCGCGCTCGGTGCAATTGCCTTGGGCGAAGGCATCGAACGCAATCTGCTTCACGTCTTCGTCAAACAGGTTTTGCGCCCACAACTCGACGGCCCAACGATCTTCCGGCCCGCGCAGGCCGATCCGTCCGTTGACCACGACGTAGCCATTCTCGACCTTCTCCAAATCGAGATCCGATCCCGTGTTGAACCTCGATTGGTGCCGCGCGTCGATATAGAAGAGACCGCGCATGCCGGTCCCTCCGATCGGCGGCGTCCACGCAAGCGAGGAAGTCAGGGTCATGCCCGCGGCGTTCGACACGCGGCGGCCCGGAAGCTGGAACAGGGCGGTGGACAGCGGCTTCCCGCGGGCGCCGACCAGATTGTTGCGATAACGAGTGTCGGCAATGGTCGCGCCGAGGTTGAAATTCACATTCGGCATCGGACGCGAGAAGATTTCGAGCTCGATACCGCGCGATTTAACGCCGGCACGGCGTTTGCCGGTGCAGGCGCCCGTTTCGGTCGGAACTCCGCCGACAAGGGTCACATTGTCCTCGTCGAGCCCGTCCAGGTCATCCGAGCAGCTGTTGATGTTCTCGACGATGAAATTGACGCCGTTGAACGTGTTCAGCTGGAAGTCGCGGAAGAGCTGATGGAACACCGCCACGTTTACGTCGATCCAGGAGCCGTTGAACTTGGCGCCGATTTCGAGCGCATCGTTGATCTCCGGGCGGAATTCGAGTTGCTCGGAGCTGGCCAGGCCTTCGCAGCCGGGACGAACCGGCGTCGGTGTCGGAAGCGGACCGCTTGCCGGACAGATTTGCCCGGCGATCAGCTGGCCGAACGAGTTCAAGGACCGGTCACGGAACAGGGCAGAGCGGTCGAGGTTGAAGCCTCCCGCCTTGTAGCCGCGCGAATAGCTCGCGTAGGTAAGCAGGCTATCGGTCGGCTTGTAGCTCAGGACAACGGTACCGGAGAGCTTGTTCTCCGTCCGCTTGCCGTCGAGATCCATGGCTCCGCCCGGCACGCGCGGCAGCAGGCACGGCAATTGCGCCAATGCTCCGCCGGTAAAGACAGCGCAGCCGAGAAGGTTGTCGCGAAGCTCGGCATCCAGGCGCTTGGTTTCCGTCGTGTAGCGCGCACCGATGGTCACCTTGAGTCGATCAGTGACCTCGAAGATGTTGTGTGTGAAGATCGCGAAATTGTTGCTGCGCTGTTTGAAGTCATCGACGAAGCCCGAATCCGAGAATTGGAAGTCGGGCGCGAACGGATTGACCAGCGCAAGATTCTCGAACCCGCTGCTGCCGAAGACCGGCGCCTGGAAGTTCACCGGGAACGGCGCGAACGCGCTGTTGTCTAGCCGCGCGAATGCGGCGAGCACCTGAATTTGCTGCAAGATCGCCGCCTGGAGCGCCGGGTTGCCAGCCGCAGCCGCATATTGGGCCTGAAGCGCGCCACTGACGAGCCCTGCGACAAACGGATTGAAGCAGGTCGAGGTGCCGGGTTGCGCAATGCTGTCGGGCACCGCGGGCGACGCCGCGAAATTATAGGCAACCGGGCAGTTGGCGAAGCGACCGTAGTCGGAACCGTAGCGAATGCTGTCGACGCTGCGCAGGTTTTCGCGGGCATAATAGCCGCCGACCAGCCAGTCGAGGCGGCCACCCATGGCTTCACCCTGCAGGCGCATTTCCTGACTGAACGTCTTGAACCGGTTGAACACGCTGCCGTCGTCGGGGCGATAGACCAGGTCGAGGTTCGAATAATCGACATCCGTGCCGCGCGTCAGGTCATTGTCGCGATAGGCGGTGATTGAAGTCAGCTCGGCCCCGCCAAAATCGTAGACGGCCTCGGCTGACAGCCCCCAATCCTTGACGTCGCCGCGATAACTGCGCCCAGGCGAAATGGCGACGTCGCGGTCGAACGGATCGTCGGGAACGATCCCGCCGAGCGCTTCCATGATCGGCTTGAAAGTCGAAGGTTGGCGCCCTCCTGCAGCAGTGAAGTCGCTGGCTGGCAGGTAAGGTGCTGCGCAGCATTCTTCGTTGCGCTTGGAATAGTCGCCGATCAGGCGGACCGAAAGATCGTCATTGGGCTGAAACAGCAATTGGCCGCGCAGCAGAAAGCGGTCACGATTGTTGACGTCGCGGCCCGACACGAGGTCTTTCAAAAAGCCGTCGCGCTTCATGAACACGCCGTCGATACGCGCCGCGATGGTGTCCGAAAGCGGGCCGGTGACGCCGGCTTCCAGCCTGCGCATGTCGTAATTGCCGACCGACAATTCGCCATGGGCCATCGGCTCGAACAGCGGGCGGGCGGTGATGATCGAGATCAGGCCGGCGGATGTGTTGCGGCCGAACAAGGTGCCCTGCGGGCCGCGCAGCACTTCGACGCGCTCAATTGGGCCAAGCTCGGTCAGGCCGGCGCCAACGCGGCTGCGATAAACTCCGTCGATGAAGATACCGACCGAGCTTTCCAGCCCCGGGTTGTCGCCGACCGTGCCGATGCCGCGAATACGCGCGGTCGACGCGCCCGCCTCGGATTGGGTCGAGGTCACGAGCAGCGAGGGTGAAACCTGCTGCAGTTGGCGAATGTCGTTGGCGCCCGTGTTTTCGAGCTGCTCAGCGGTCACGGCGCTGACCGCCATCGGCACATCGGAGAGCGCCTGGTTACGGCGCGTCGCGGTGATGATGATTTCGCCGCCGACCGCGGTCGCCTGCGGCTCCACGGCCTGAAGGTCGACGGCGGCAGCTTCGGCCGTCGCGCCTTGCGTCGGTTGCGCGCTAGTCTGGTCGGTGTCCGTTTCCGGGGCCGGCGTTTGGGCGTTCGCAGGAGCGGCTATTGCCACCAATCCGGCTGACAAAAGCCACATGGATTTGCGCATCATATTCCACCTCCCCGGTGTCTGTTTTTGACTCTCAGGGTAAGTGGCTAATCCGGAACAGGGCGCATGGAAAGCTATCGGCGCGTCCGCCAGCTTATGTTGCAGCGGTGCTGCAGCAATTATGCAACATAGGCGGGGGTACGCCGACAGGTCTATTTAGGCGCGAGAACCATCAGCATCTGGCGGCCTTCCATGCGCGGATGCGCTTCAATCTTGGCCATTTGCGCTACCTGTTCCTGGACGCGGCGAAGCACCGCCATGCCGAGCTCGCCATGCGCCATTTCGCGCCCGCGGAAGCGCATCGTCACTTTGACCTTGTCGCCATCCTCGAGAAACTCGACGACCTTTTTCATCTTCGTGTCGTAATCGTGGTCGTCGATGTTGGGACGCATCTTGATCTCCTTGATCTCCTGCGTCTTCTGCTTCTTGCGCTGCTCGTTCGCCTTCTTCTGCGCTTCATATTTGAAACGGCCGATGTCGAGGAACTTGGCGACCGGCGGATCGGCGTTGGGAGAGATTTCGACCAGATCGAGGCCGACGCCCGCGGCCTGCTCGATTGCTTCCTTGGTGTACATAACGCCGAGATTCTCGCCGTTCTCGTCGATCACCCGCACCTTGGGGGAGACGATGAACTCATTGTAGCGGGGGCCGGTGAATTGCGGCGGCGCCTGCGGGCGGCGCGGATAAGGCGGGGGTATAGTCTGGTCTCCTGACGTGGTTTTCTAGACTGCGCAGTTAAGCGTTGCGCCGCGGAATGGAAAGTGCGCGCGGGCGGACGGCGACGTTTTTGCCCGTTCTGTGGCGGGCGCGCTTCAATGTCGCAGGTCGGGCGGGACCGCTTCGCCGGCGAACAGTGTCACCGCCTCGTCCAGCGCCATGATCTTCTGGTGCTCGTCCGAGCCGAGGCGCCGCACGGCCACGGTGCCTTCCTCCGCCTCGCGCTTGCCGACGACCAGCAGCAGCGGGACCTTGGCCAGGCTGTGCTCGCGCACCTTGTAGTTGATCTTCTCGTTCCGAAGATCGGTTTCGACGCGGAGTCCGGCCTCGCGGAGAGCGGAAGCGACTTCGCCCGCATAGGCATCGGCATCGCTGACGATCGTCGCGACCACCGCCTGAGCGGGCGCCAGCCACAGCGGGAACTTGCCCGCGTAATGCTCGATTAAGATGCCTATGAACCGCTCGAACGTACCAAGGATCGCGCGGTGGAGCATCACCGGGCGGTGCTTTTCGCCATCCTCGCCAATGTAAGTGGCGTCGAGCCGCTCCGGCAGCACCGTGTCCGTCTGGATGGTTCCGACCTGCCACGTCCGCCCAATCGCGTCGGTCAGATGGAATTCGAGCTTGGGCGCATAGAAGGCGCCTTCCCCGGGCAATTCCTCCCAGCCATATTCGGGCGTGTCGCGGCCAGCGGCTTTGACCGCGTCGCGAAGCGATTGTTCCGACCAGTCCCACATTTCGTCGCTGCCGAAGCGTTGCTCGGGGCGAAGCGCCAGCTTGATCGCGTAGCTGTCGAAGCCAAGCTCGCGGTACACGCTGTCGAGCAGGTCGCAGAACATGCGCACTTCCTCGATCAGCTGGTCCTCGCGGCAGAAGATGTGCGCGTCGTCCTGCGTGAACTGGCGCACCCGCAAAATGCCGTGCAGCGCGCCGTGCGGCTCATTGCGGTGGCAGCAGCCGAACTCGGCGAGCCGCAGTGGCAGGTCACGGTAGCTGGTGATGCCCTGCTTGAAGATGAGCACGTGCGCCGGGCAGTTCATCGGTTTGAGCGCCATCATGTCGGCAGTGCCGGAAACGATCGGCGCATCGTCGTCGACGTTGGGGATCTCGTCGGGCACGACGAACATGTTCTCGCGATACTTGCCCCAATGGCCCGAGCGCTCCCACTGGCGCGCGTCCATCAGCTGCGGGGTCCTGACCTCGGCGTAGCCCGCGGCATCCAGCCGGCGCCGCATATAGGCTTCGAGCTGGCGCCACAGGATGAAGCCTTTCGGGTGCCAGAAGACGCTGCCGTGCGCTTCGGCCTGAAGGTGGAACAGGTCCATCTCCTGCCCGATCTTGCGATGGTCGCGCTTCGCCGCTTCCTCCAATCGGACGAGATAGGCGTCGAGCTGCTTCTTGTTGAGCCAGGCGGTGCCATAGATCCGGCTGAGCATCGGGTTTTTTGGATCGCCGCGCCAATAAGCGCCGGACACGCGCGTCAGCTTGAACGAATTCGGATCAAGCTTGCCGGTCGAGGCGAGGTGCGGGCCGCGGCACAAGTCCATCCATTTGCCCTCGCCCTCGCCCGAGCGGTACATGGTGATAGTCTCGCCCTCCGGCAGCTCCATCACCCATTCGGCCTTGAAGCTCTCGCCTGACTTCTCGAAGAACTCGCGGACGTCGGCCCGGCTCCATTCCTCGCGGATCAGCGGCTCGTCGCGGGCGATGACGCGGCGCATTTCCTCCTCGATCGCGGGCAGGTCTTCATCGGTGAACGGGCCGCGCCCGGGGGCCGGCGCGAAATCATAATAGAATCCGTCGTCGGTCGCCGGGCCGAACGTGATCTGGGTGCCCGGAAACAAATTCTGCACAGCCTCGGCGAGGACATGCGCATAGTCGTGGCGGAATAGCTCGAGCGCGTCCTTCTCGTCGCGCGCCGTGACAAGCGCCAGCGACGCGTCGCCGTCGAACGGCCGGTTCAGATCGCGCAGCTCGCCATCGACCCGGGCCGCCAGCGCGGCCTTCGCCAGCCCGGGGCCGATCGCTGCAGCGACATCCGCCGGCGTGGAGCCCTCGGGCATCTCCCGCACCGAACCGTCGGGAAGCGCAATTTTGAATATCTGCGTCATCGCCCACGCACCTAATGCAGGCAGGCAAGCGCATCAACCGCGCCACTGGTGCAAGCAACCTTGATAATTCGTCAATGTCGCTTGACATAAATCCCAGGCGATTGTAAAGCACCCTTTACCAGCCGAGGAGTGATTGAATGGCCCGTTACAAAAGCCACGCCAACAATCGTTATGCGGTCCGTCTCGCGGTCTTGATGACCGCCTATATTTTATTGCTTCTGCTCACCAAATATATGGTCAAGCGCGATCTCGCCGACGGCGCACTGATGTGGGTGCTGGCCATTCTCCCGGCACTACCGATCGTCGGCGTGTTCTGGGCGATCGGCCGCCTGCTGGTCGAGGAAAGCGACGAATATTTGCGTTCGCTGCTGGTGCGGCAATTGCTGATCGGCTCGGCAATTACGCTCAGCGTCGCAACCGTTTATGGCTTCCTCGAGAATTTCGGGCTCGTGGCGCATGTCGATGCCTTTTACCTCACCGTCCTGTTCTTCATCGGCATGGGCATCGGCGCGGCGGTCAATCGCCTGACCGGGCAAAGCGCCGGTGGGTGCTGATGGAAAACCGCCTTCGGGTGCTCCGCGCCGAACGGTCGTGGAGCCAGCAGGACCTGGCCGACAAGCTCGAAGTTTCGCGCCAGAGCGTCAACGCGATCGAGACCCGCAAATACGACCCCTCGCTGCCGCTCGCCTTTCGCATCGCCGAATTGTTCGGGGCTCCGATCGAAGAGATTTTCGTCTCGCCGTCGCGGCGCAGCTCAAAGGCGATCTAGGCGTCGGCGCCGGCCAGTGCGTCCTCGATTATCGCTTCGGCGCGCAGGAACAGCTGGGTGTCGACGATCACCCCCGACGCCGCGGCATTCTCACGCACCTGTTCCGGCCGCGACGCGCCGACGATGGCGGAGGCGACATTGGGCTCGCGCAGCACCCAGGCGAGCGCGAATTGCGACAATGTCAGTCCGGCCTCATCGGCGATCGGCTTGAGATCCTGCACGGCCCGCAGGATTTCGGGCCGCATCAGCCGGTCCATGAACCCGCCCATTTCCTCACTCGCGGCGCGAGTATCGCGCGGCGGCGGCCGGTCGGGATCATATTTGCCGCTGAGCACGCCCTGGCCGAGCGGAGACCAGACGATCTGCGAAATGTCATTGGCCGCGCACAGCGGGATGACCTCCGCTTCCGGCTCACGCCATAACAGCGAATATTGGGGCTGGCTGGACACGAACTTCGTGACGCCCGTGAGATCGAGCGCCGCCTTGATGCGGTCCGCCGGCCATTCCGAAAAGCCGATGTAGCGGACCTTGCCGCTATCGACCGCCCGGGTCAGCGCTTCCATCGTTTCCTCTAGCGGCGTGTCGTAATCGTAGCGGTGGCACTGATAGAGGTCGATCATGTCTGTCCGCAGCCGCTTGAGCGATGCGTCGAGCTGCTTTTCGACCTGGGCCCGCGATAAGCCGCGATCGGTCGCGCTCATCGGGAAATAGAGCTTGGTTGCAAGAACGTAGCTGTCGCGCGGGCGGTCTTTCAGCGCTTCGCCGAGGAATGTTTCGGCTGCGCCGCGGCCATAGACATTGGCAGTGTCGATGAAATTGACGCCCTGCTCGAACGCTTCCTCGAGGCATGCACGTGCCTTTTCGGCCTCGACCCCAACGCCGTAGGTCAGCCACGAGCCGAGCGAGATCTCCGACACCGTGAGCTCGCTGCCACCGAGTTTTCGATACTGCATGCATGGCCTCCTTGAACTTCTCAACCGGCGATTGCCCGCAAGCGTTCCCGCGCCAGCGCTGAGCCGCTAGAGCGCAAATCATGAATCAGCCCGACGTCGCCACGATGGACTTTAACGGCCGTTCGATCGCGTATCGGCGGCGAGATGGGGCTGGGCCCACTTTGCTCTTCCTGCCAGGCTATGCGTCCGACATGGACGGGTCGAAAGCCGATGCCGTCGATAAATTCGCAAGGCAGCACGGAAACGGCTGCCTGCGTTTCGATTATAGCGGGACCGGGCTCAGCGGGGGAGACTTCGCCCACGGCACGCTCGACGTCTGGATTGAGGAAGCGCTGGCGGTGATCGACCAGCTGACCCGAGGGCCGCTGATCCTGGTCGGCTCGTCGATGGGCGCCTGGATTGCGTTTCACCTGGCCTTGCGCAGAACCGCGCAGATTGTCGGGCTTGTAGGAATATCGGCAGCGCCAGACTTTACCGAGTGGGGCTTTGACGCGGCGGAGCGCGAAGCGATCGTTCGCAACGGGACTGTCGGGCCGGCGGAGAATCCGGTATATCGCGGCTTTTGGGAATCGGGGCAATCGCTCCTTCTGCTGGGCGGCGAGATCGCGGTCGATTGCCCGGTGCGCCTGGTCCACGGCGAGCAAGACCATGACGTCCCGCTCGACATCCCCTTCCGATTGATGCGCGCGCTTGGTTCAGCCGATGTCCAGCTGACGGTGATCAAGGACGGCGGGCACCGTTTGTCGGAGCCGCGCGAGATCGCCGCTACCCTGAGCGTGATCGCTAATCTGCTGGAGCTTCAATGACCCTCATACTTGCCGCCGCCCTCGCCGCGCTTGCGCCGGCAGCGACACCGGCTTCACCGGGGCGCTGCCCCGACATCGTCACCGCCGAAGCTTTCATCTGCCGCGCTATCGAGGCCCAGCAATCCCAAAGGCCAGCGGATGCCGCGCTCGCTTTCGAGCAGGCAGCGGCGCAAACCAGTCCCGAGGACGGCGGGCAGGCGCGCCTGTTCGCCGCCGCAGGCAATATGTGGATCGCCGCCGATCAGCCGGGCAAGGCGGCGCTCGCGCTCGACCGCGCGCTGGCCCTGCCGGGATTGGTCGCGGAGCAGCGCGGCGAAGCGTTGCTCGACCGCGCCCGGGCGGCCGAGGCGCAGGGCGACCTCAAGACCGCCCGCGCGCGACTCAACGAAGCGGGCAAGTCGATCGCCGCCGACCCGTTCTACTGGTATTTCTCTGCGGCCCTGGCGATCCGCGAAGAGAATAAAATCGCCGCCCAGGCAGCCATCACGCGCGCGTTGGCCCTGGCGCCGGCCGACCCGACCATTCTTTTCGAAGCAGGGCACGTCGCGCACTTCAACGGCGATGTCGTCGGTGCGCGGAGTTACTGGACACGTGCCGTCGAGCGCGATCCTCGGGGGCCTGTGGGAGCAGCGGCGAAGGAAGCGCTACGACTGCTCCCCGCGCCGCTGACCGTCAAAAACTAGGCGGCGATTGAACTCTAGCGCCTAGCCCAAATCGTAATCGATCGTCGTGACTACGCGGACCTTCTGAAACGGCGAGGTTCCGCCGCCCGAATCGCAGCCCTCGCATTGTTCGCCGTCGCGCGCGCCGACGCTGAAATAGCCCTGGCTCGCGGTCTTGATGCGGCCGACCGATGCACCGCTGTCGCGCGCGAACTGCTCGGCGCTGTTACGCGCATTCTTGTTCGCTTCGGCAATCATCCCGGTTTTGAGATTGTTGAGCCGGGTGAAGGTGTAGGTGATGCTGCTCCCCGACAGCTCGACCCCGTCGCGCAACAATTCGGACTGCCGGGCAAAAGCGGCACGGGCCTTCATCACATCGTTGGTGCGCAGCTGGATCGTTCGGCGCACCGTGAGCTTTTCGGGAAGATCGTCCCGGGCCTGCTCGCGGCTGACGCTGACATTGCTGTCGGTGATTGCATCGGCGGGGAAGCCCGCTCGCGCGAAAAAGCCGCGGACCGCACGCGCCTGCCGGTCGACCGACGCCTGCACCGGGCCAAGGTCGTCGCCCTGGTTCGAGAAATCCACCGACCAGGTGGCGAGGTCCGCAGTGACGTCTCGTTCCGAAACGCCGCGAACGGTGACGCTACGCTCGGCTGCCTTGGAACGGCGCAACCCATCGCCGAGCACGTAGCCGCTGGCCGTCAAACCAAAGGCAAAGATCGCGACCGCGCCCAATAGGACGGCGCGGTTGTCCTGCAATGATTGGATCATCTGATGTTACCCCGTGCTCGTCAGTTTGCGAGCGGCCACCGGACACAATCGCCGGTCACGACCGCGACGAACCGTGCATATATAGCGGTGAATTGAGCACAGTAAAAGCAAAATTCGCGTGAGGCCTCGCCTCCTTGTGTGCGCTGGACCGGCAATGGCATGATGCGGGACGGTAGTTGGTGAGGATCAACAGATGCTCGAAATCGTCGCGGTCCCGGCCTTCGCGGACAATTATCTGTGGCTGGTGCACGATAAAGCGAGCGGTGAGACTGCGGTGGTCGATCCGGGCGATGCGGCCCCGGTGCTGGCCGAGGCGAGCCGCCGCGGGTGGACCATCGGTCAGGTGTGGAACACGCATTGGCACCCTGACCACACCGGGGGCAACTTGGCGGTCAGGGAAGCGACGGGTGCGCGTGTTTCCGGACCAGCGAGCGGAGCGATCCCGGGCCGCGACGTCGCTCTTCGGGAAGGCGATCAGGTTCGCCTCGGCGAGCACGCCGCGCGCGTAATCGAGGTGCCCGGCCATACCCTCGACCACATCGCCTTGATCTTCGACGACGAGCGAGTCGCCTTCGTCGGCGACACGATGTTTGCAATGGGCTGCGGCCGATTGTTCGAAGGCACCGCCGAACAGATGTACGGCTCGCTGCAGAGCCTGGCCGCTCTGCCCGAAGATACCCTCGTCTACTGCGCGCACGAATATACTCTCGCAAATGCGCGCTTTGCCGCCCACGCCGACCCCGCGAACAGCGCAATTGCCGAGCGGCTCGCCAAGGTCGAGTCGTTGCGCGCGGCGGGGGCGATTACCTTGCCTTCGACCATAAGCGAAGAGCTTGCGACCAATCCATTCGTGCGCGCATCAAATTGGCAGGAGTTTGCGGCGCTGCGATCTGCTAAAGACAGTTTCGGTTCATGATTTGAGGCCAATCATCGCCCAGCGCGATTCAGTACGGAGGTTTCCATGCGTAAAATCCCGCTTCTTTGTCTCGCCGCAGTCCTCGCTTCCTGCTCGGCGGCGCCGCAGCCGGTGCTGCGTAGTCCAAGCGGACAGCGCGCCGCCGACGCCCTGTTCAGTGGCAAAGTCGCAGGGCCGCCGGTTAGCTGCCTGCCCAATTACAATGCCAATGACATGTCGATCATTGACGGCCGTACCGTCGCATTCCGGGTCGGGACCCGGACCGTTTACATGGTGCAGTTGAACGAAGGCTGTGGCCTGCTCGGCACCGGGAGTTATGCGCTCATGACCCGCTCCTTCGGCGGGACCGGCCTGTGCCGCGGAGATATCGCGCAGGTGTTCGATACGTTGAACCGCCAGACCGTCGGCAGCTGCACCGTCGCCGCCATCGTGCCCTACACCCGTCCCGGAAGCTAAACGCCTGGTCTACCGCTTGAACAACGCCTCGAGCCGATCGCCATAGACCTTGCCAATGACGTGGCGCCGGATTTTCATCGACGGCGTCATTTGCTCGTTGTCGATCGTAAACGGCTCGTCGGCGAGAATGAACCGGCGAATTTTCTCGATGACCGAGACGTCGGCGTTCACGCGATCGACGGCGAGCTGGATCCGCGCGCGAAGTTCCTTGTCGTCATCAATTTCCGCTTCGGGCACGATCAGCGCGACCAGATGTGGCTTGCGGTCGCCATAAACCATCGCCTGCGCGATTTCGGGCTGGATCGTCAGCATGCCCTCGATCCGCTGGGGCGAGACATTGTCGCCCTTGTCGTTGACGATAAGGTCCTTCTTGCGGTCGGTGATCACCAGGCGCCCGCGATCGTCGAGATAGCCGATGTCGCCGGTCGCCAGCCAACCATCGCGTAGTACGCGCGCGCTTTCCTCGTGATTGCGCCAATAGCCGTGCATCACCAGTTCGCCGCGGACCATGATCTCGCCGTCCTCGGCAATCCGCACTTCGGTGTTGAGAAGGGGCGGCCCGACGGTATGGGGGCTGATTCCAGCGCTCGGCCGGTTGCAGCTGATCACCGGGCCGGCCTCGGTCTGGCCGTAGCCCTGGAGCAGGGTCACACCCAGCGACTGGAAGAACATTCCGACCTCGGGATTGAGCGGCGCGCCGCCCGAGACCATCGCCTTGATCCGGCCGCCGAACTTGGCGGAGACCTTTCGCCGTACAGTGGCCGACAAAATGAGGTCCATCGGGAGGTCCCACGGAGGCACACTCCCGCGGGTGCGCTTGGCTCCGATCGCCAGCGCCCGGCGAAGCAAATAGCGGCTCAGCGCGCCTGACGTTTCGAGCGTCTTCAGGATTCGCGCGCGCAGCATTTCGAAGAGGCGCGGGACAACCACCATGATCGTCGGGCGAACCTCCTCGATGTTGGCGGGAAGCTTCTCCAGGCTTTCGGCGTAATAGATTTGCGCGCCCAGGCTGACCGGGAAATGCTGGCCGCCGCTATGCTCATAGGCATGGCTTGCTGGCAGGAACGACAGGAACACCTCGTCGTCCCAGCCGAAATCGCTTGAAATGACATCGACGCAAGCCGCGGCATTGTGGAGGATCGCGCCATGATGCTGGCACACGCCGCGCGGCGCGCCGCCGGTCCCGCTAGTGTAGATGATGCACGCCAGGTCCGCCCGCTTGATGCCCGCGATCCGCGCGCGCACCGCGGGAATGTCGCCCTCGCCGACGATCAGGTCCTTCCAGCAATGCGCCTTCACCCAATCGGGTATCTGGCCGGCGCGCACCGGCTCGATGCCGATGATGTGATGGCATTCGCTCGACGTCAGCGCCGCCGGCACCAGATTCTTCGCCAGCTTCTGGGTCGACACGATGACTGCACGGGCGCCGCTATTGCCAAGGATATGCGCGTGATCCCGGACGGTATTGGTCGTGTAGGTCGGCACCGTGACGCAGCCCGCGGCCATGATCGCGAGGTCGGCGATCAGCCATTCGGGACGGTTCTCGCTGACCAGCGCGACTCGGTCCCCGGCGACCAGCCCCATGTCGAGCAATGCGGCCGATAAGGCCGCGACCTGGCGCGCCGCCTCGTTCCAGCTGATCGACCGCCATTGCCCTTCTCGCTTGGCCCACAGGAATGGCGCATCGCCGCGTTCCTCGACCCGTGTCAGGAACATCGCCACCAGATTGTCGAAATGTTCGAGCTGCCGGGCCATCGCGGCCATCTTTTAGCGCAAGCCCATGTTTGCGCCACTGTTGGTGGGCTCGGCGTGGACTGCGCCTCGGCGCTGCGCTAGTCGCCGCGGCGCCATGCGATTGATTGTCAAAGCTATTCCGCTTCTCGCGCTGCTCGGCTTTGCGTCGTGCGCTGCGACCCAGGCGGCCCAGCCGCTTTCCGCCGCACCGCGCGCGGAGGCGTTCGTCATCGCCGCCAACCCGCTCGCCGCCGAGGCTGGGCGCAGCGTGCTTCAGCGTGGCGGCAGCGCTGTCGACGCGGCGATCGCGGTCCAGGCGATGCTGTCGCTGGTCGAGCCGCAAAGCTCGGGCCTGGGCGGCGGCGCGTTCCTCAATTTCTACGACGCGAGCACGCGCAAGCTGACGATCTACGATGGGCGCGAGACGGCGCCGGCCCAGGCGACATCGACCATGTTCCTCGATTCGGCGGGCAAGCCGATGCCGTTCGGCGAAGCGGTGCTCAGCGGCCGGGCGACCGGCGTCCCTGGTGTTGTCGCGATGCTCGGCCTGGCGCACCGCGAGCGCGGCCGGCTGCCGTGGAGCAGCCTGTTCGGCGACGCCGAGCGCACCGCCGCCGACGGTTTCGTCGTCAGCCCGCGGCTGGCGCGAATGGTGGCGGGCAAATTCCCGCAGAACAGCGCCCCTGACGCCATCGCTTATTTCTCCAAACCCGACGGGAGCCGCGTTGCTGCAGGCGACCGCCTACGCAACCCCGCTTACGCCGATTTCCTGCGCCGGCTCGCCACGCAAGGGCCGGCGGCGATGTACTCGGGATCGACCGCAGCGCGAATCGTCGCGCGCACGCGCGCCGCGCCGCTCGGCGCGTCGATGACGCTCGCCGACCTGGCCGCCTACCGCGCGGTCAAGCGCGAAGCCGTGTGTGGGCCCTACCGCATCTATCTGCTATGCGCGCCGCCGCCGCCGTCGAGCGGGGTCGGGCTCATCCAGCTGATGCAAATCCTCGAGCGCACCGACATCGCCGCGCGCGGGCCCAATGATCCGCAGGCGTGGTTCCTGTTCGCCGAGGCGAGCCGAATCATGTATGCCGACCGCGATCGCTACGTCGGCGATCCGGCGTTTGCGCAAGTGCCCGTAGCCGGGCTGATCGAGCCTTCCTATGTGGCGGCGCGCGCACGGCTGATCGGCACCGCCGCTGGACCGCCGCCGACCGCTGGCGTTCCCGCGCGCGCTCCAGCGACTGCCGCAGACCGCACCCTGGAGCCGGTCGGAACCTCCCATTTCATCATCCGCGACCGTGCCGGAAACGTCGCGTCGATGACCGCCACGGTCGAATCAATATTTGGCAGCGGGCGCATGGTCGACGGTTTCTTCCTCAACAATGAAATGACCGATTTCGCTTTTAGCCCAGTCGATGCCGAGGGCCGCGCCGCCGCCAACGCCGTTGCCCCGGGCAAGCGCCCGCGCTCGTCGATGGTCCCGACCATTCTTCTGACCCGCGATGGCGCTTTCGCCGGGGCGTTCGGATCGGCCGGCGGCAATGCGATCCTCGCTTTCGTCGCCAAGACGATGGTCGCGGCGATCGACTGGGGACTGCCGGTGTCGCAAGCGCTGGCCCAGCCGAACCTCGTCGCGCGGGGCGCCAACTTCAACGGCGAAGTGACCAAATTCTCGCCGGAGCTTGTCGCCGGCCTCGCCGCGCGCGGGATCCAGCTCAAACCCGGCCAGGGCGAAGATTCAGGCGTGCACGCGGTGATGATCCGCAACGGGCGAATCGATGGTGGCGCCGATCCCAGACGCGAAGGCGTAGTGCTTACGGTGCCGCGCTAGCCCCGCGCGGTGCCTACCGCCTCGGCGATATTGGCAAAGCCTTCCCGCTTCACGAGCTCCGCCAGCCCTTCGGCGATGCGCCACGCAATGCGCGGACCATCATAGACCATCGCGGTATACAACTGGACCAGGCTTGCCCCTGCCCGAATCCGCTCCCACGCGTCCTCGGCGCTGGCGACGCCGCCGACGGCGATCAAGGGCATCACGCCGCCGCTGACAGACCGGAAGGCGCGCAGCGAGGCGAGCGCCAGCGGCTTCAGGGGCGCTCCGGACAAGCCGCCTTGCTCACTCGCGAAACGTGACTTGAGCAGCGGCCGGCTGGTCGTCGTGTTGGATACGATCAGCGCATCGATATTGTTGTCGACGGCGGCGCGGACTATTCGCTCGGGATCATCGTCGGCGAGGTCCGGGGCGACTTTGAGGAACACCGGCGGCCCTCCGACCAACCGCACGTCGCGGACTGCCGCCAGCAGCTCGTCCAGCGCACCCGCCTCCTGCAAGCCGCGAAGGCCCGGCGTGTTGGGCGAGCTGATGTTGATCGTCAGATAATCGGCCACCGGGCTCATCGAGCGAACGCCCGAAACATAATCGGCGATGCGGTCGGGGCTGTCCTTGTTGGCGCCGACATTGATACCGATCGGCCCGGTATGACGGCATCCGTGCAGCCGTTCGAATGCGGCCAGTTGCCCGCCATTGTTGAAGCCCAGCCGGTTGATCAGCGCGCGGTCCTCAACCAGGCGGAACAACCGCGGCCGCGGGTTGCCGGCCTGCGGCTCCGGCGTCAGCGTACCGACCTCGACGAAGCCGAAACCGAGCGACAGCATTTTCTCCGGCACCTCGGCGTCTTTGTCGAAACCGGCGGCCAGCCCAACCGGCGATGCAAAGCCGAGGCCGGCAACGCTTGTCGTCAGCGACGATGGCAGCGGACGAAAACGGCGCACCGGCGCCAACTTCAAAGCGCGGATGGTCGCGCGGTGCGCCGTCTCGGCCTCGAGCGCAAAGACGAATGGGCGGAGGAACGGGTAAAAGCGCACGCCGCTGCTGTGTCATTGCGGGCGCGGGGACGCAATCCAGCCGCGCGAAGGTTGAGTTTCTTCGCGCAACGCACTAAATCAGACTGGAAAGCTCCGAATTAGCCATGCGCCTCAGCCATCTCGCCGATTATGCGGTCGTTTTGATGACCGCCGCCGCCCGCCGCGATGCGGGCGAACGGCTAAGCGCGACTGCGCTTGCCGCGGATACCGGCGTCCCGCTCCCAACCGCGCAAAAGCTCATGGGTCAGCTCGCCGGGGCCGGCTTGCTGTCGAGCGTGCGCGGCGCCGGCGGCGGCTTCACGCTGGCGCGCCCCGCAGATGCGATCAGCCTGGCCGAGATCATCGAAGCGATCGAAGGCCCGATCGCGTTGACCCAGTGCAGCGGCTCCGACGAGCCGTCCGAGTGCGCGCTCGACGCTCATTGCCGGGTCAAGCCACACATGGGCATCGTCGGCAGGGCGGTCCGCGGGGCGCTCGGCGCGGTTCGGCTCACGGAGCTGGCGCAATGACCGACACCCTGCGCAACCGCGAGGCGCACGAAGCGGCCGAGAAGCTCGAGACCTATGAGTGGGGCTTTTCAGCTCGGACATCGAGCAGGAATTTGCGCCCAAGGGGCTCAACGAGGACACCGTTCGCTTTATCTCCGCCAAGAAGAATGAGCCGCAGTGGATGCTCGACTGGCGGCTCAAGGGCTTTCGCGCCTGGCTCGAAATGGAAGAGGTCGACTGGGCCAAGCTCGACATTCCGAAGATCGATTATCAGGACGCCTTTTACTACGCCGAGCCGAAGAAGAAGCCGAAGCTCGGATCGCTCGACGAGGTCGATCCCGAGATCCTGCGGGTCTATGAAAAGCTCGGCATCCCGATCGAGGAGCAAAAGGTCCTCGCCGGCGTCGAGGGCGCGCGCAAGGTCGCGGTCGACGCCGTGTTCGACAGCGTCTCGGTCGCAACCACCTTCCGCGAGGAACTGAAGCGCGCGGGCGTCATCTTTCTGTCGATCTCCGAAGCGATCCGCGAGCACCCCGAGCTGATCCGCAAATATCTCGGCAGCGTCGTCCCGCAGCGCGACAATTACTTCGCCTGCCTCAACAGCGCGGTCTTCTCCGACGGCACCTTCGTCTACATCCCCGAGGGCGTCCGCTGCCCGATGGAACTGTCGACCTATTTCCGCATCAATGCCGAGAATACCGGCCAGTTCGAGCGCACGTTGATCGTCGCCGAAAAGGGTAGCTACGTGTCCTATCTCGAGGGCTGCACCGCGCCGATGCGCGACGAGAACCAGCTCCACGCCGCGGTGGTCGAAATCTTCGCCCACGAGGACGCCGAGGTAAAATACTCGACCGTCCAGAACTGGTACCCGGGCGACGCCGACGGCAAGGGCGGCATCTTCAACTTCGTCACCAAGCGCGCCTTGTGCTCGGGCGCGCGGTCAAAGGTCAGCTGGACGCAAGTCGAGACGGGCTCCGCGATCACCTGGAAATATCCAAGCTGCATCCTCAAGGGTGATGGCAGCGTCGGCGAATTCTATTCGGTCGCGCTGACCAACAACCGCCAGCAGGCCGACACCGGCACCAAGATGGTGCACATCGGCGCCAACACCCGCTCGACGATCGTCTCCAAGGGCATCAGCGCGGGGCGCAGCAACAACACCTATCGCGGCCTGGTCCGAGTCCTCCCGCGCGCCGAGAATGTACGCAACTTCACCCAGTGCGATTCGCTGCTGCTCGGCGACCAGTGCGGCGCGCACACCGTGCCCTACATCGAGGTCAAGAACCCGACCGCGCAGATCGAGCATGAAGCGACCACCAGCAAGATCAGCGAAGACCAATTATTCTACGCGATGTCGCGCGGCCTCGACGCCGAAAGCGCCGTCGCGCTGATCGTCAACGGCTTCGCCCGCGAAGTGCTCAAGCAACTGCCGATGGAGTTCGCGGTCGAGGCGCAGAAGCTGCTCGGGATCAGTCTGGAAGGCAGCGTCGGCTAATGCTTGAAATCACCAACCTCCACGCGACCGTCGCAGACAAGCCGATCCTCAACGGCGTGTCGCTGCACGTGCCGGCGGGCGAGGTGCATGCGATCATGGGTCCGAACGGGTCGGGCAAGTCGACGCTGGCTTATGTGCTCGCGGGGCGTCCTGGCTATGAGGTTAGCGAAGGCGACGCGACGTTCAACGGCGCGGACCTGCTGTCGATGGAGCCCCACGAGCGCGCCGCGGCGGGGCTGTTCCTGGGCTTCCAATATCCGGTCGAAATTCCCGGCGTGTCGATGATGCAATTCCTGCGCGAGAGCCTGAATGCGCAGCGCCGTGCACGCGGCGAAGCCGACCTTTCGGGCGCCGAGTTCATCAAGCTCGCGCGCACTCAGGCGGCGGCGTTGGGCATGGACGCCGAGATGCTCAAGCGGCCGGTCAACGTCGGTTTCTCCGGCGGCGAGAAGAAGCGCGCCGAGATGGTTCAGATGGGCATCATGAACCCGCGCTTCGCGATCCTCGACGAGACCGACAGCGGCCTCGACATCGACGCGCTGAAGGCCGTCGGCGCGGGGATCAACGCGATCATGCGCGCGCCCGACAAGGGTGTGCTGCTGATCACCCATTACCAGCGCCTGCTCGACTATGTCCGGCCCGACCGCGTCCACGTCCTTGACCGCGGTCGGATTACCCGTTCGGGCGGCGCCGAGCTCGCGCTCGAGCTCGAGCGCGAAGGCTATGCCGAGGCGGCACTGTGAGGCAGCTTATCCTCGCCTCGGTCGCCGCACTCTCGCTCGCCGCGTGCGGCCAACCCGCGCCGACCGCGAACGAGACGGGCGCGCCCGCGGCCAATCATTCCGCACCGGTGACGCCCGCCGCAGAAAGTTCGGACCCCCCTCTGCCGGCAAGCGAGCCAGCGGCGATCCCGGCCAAGTTTCATGGCACCTGGGCGAATACGCCAAACGCCTGCGCGAACCTCGGCCATTACAGCCGGCTGGTCGTTTCCGACCGCACTTTGCGCTTCGCCGATTTCGTCCTGCTCGGCGAAGAATTTACGATCCCCGCTGCAGACGAGTTCGCGGTTAAAGGCAAAGTGGAAGGCAAGGGCGAAGGCGCAGCCGCGCATTTCTCGCTCAACAAGCACGGCGACCTGTTGCGTGATGAAGCCGGCGGCGGAACCGTGCGGATGAAATGCGGATGACCGCGCTCCCGACCCGCAAGCTGGAGGCGTATCGCTATGCGGATATCGACGCGCTGGCGTCGGTGTGGGGTGACCTTGCGCCCGAATCGATTGAAGTTGCTGCGCGCCAAAATCTGCAACAGATCTGGCTCCCGGGCGATGAGGATGTGCAGGTCCGCCGGGTTGAATTAATTCTCGGACTTGGTGCGACGGCGCGCATCTTCGCGCTCAACACGGCCGAGCAATATGGCCGCATCGAGCTCGACGTCAGCCTTGCCGCCGGCGCCGACTTCTCGCTGTTCGCGGCCAATATCGGCACCGGTAACTCGACCAACGAGATCGTCACCACCGTCCGTCATCTCGAGCCAGATGCGACCTCGCGCCAGATGGTCCGCTCGGTGCTCGGGCGGCAAAGCGACCGGCACGTATCTCGGCAAGGTCGCGGTCGCGCGCGATGCCCAGCACAGCGATAGCGAGCAATCGGTCAAGGCCATGCTGCTCGACCGCGGCGCGACGGCCAACGCCAAGCCCGAGCTCGAAATCTACGCCGACGACGTCAAATGCGCGCATGGCGCGAGCGTCGGCGAGCTGGACGCTCAGCAGATGTTCTACGCGATGAGTCGCGGCCTCGATCCAGCCTCCGCGCGCGCGCTGTTGCTCGAAGGTTTCATCGGCGGACTGTGGGACGCGCTGGGCGAGGACAGCGCGATTGCGCTGGCCGCAAACGCAGCCTTGCGGAGGATCGCATGAACGCGCCCGCGCGCATCCAGACACGCCTCGACGTGCGCGGCCAGTTCCCCGCGATTGCCGACTGGCATTATCTCGACAGCGCCGCGACCGCGCAAAAGCCGCAGGCGGTGATCGATGCGATTACGCAGGCCTATGCGCGCGACTATGCGACGGTGCACCGCGGCGTTTACCAGCGGTCGAGCGAGATGACCGGGCGCTATGAGGCGGCGCGCGCGGCCGCGGCGACGCTCATCGGGGGCGAGGCCGACGAGCTGATCTTCACCCGCGGCGCAACCGAGGCGATCAATCTCGTCGCGCGCGCTCTGCCGAGGCAGGGCCGCAGCCGCGTCCTGCTGTCGCAGCTCGAGCACCACAGCAACATCGTCCCGTGGCAGCTCGCCGGATATGAAGTCGACGCGGTGCCGCTGACGCCCGACGGGCAGATCGATCTCGACGCCGCCGAAGCGATGCTGACCGAGCAACATCGCGTGGTCGCCTTCGCCCATGTCTCCAACGTTCTCGGCGGCATCCTCGACGCACGCCGGGCCGCCGACATCGCGCACGCCAAGGGCGCATTGCTGTTGCTCGACGGCTGCCAGGCCGCGCCGCGCATTCCGGTCGATGTCGCCTCGCTCGGCTGCGATTTCTACGCTTTCTCCGCGCACAAACTCTACGGGCCGACCGGCATCGGTTGCCTGTGGGGCCGCGCCGAACTGCTCGATGCGATGCCCCCATGGCAAGGCGGCGGCGCGATGATCGAGTCGGTCAGCTTTGTGCGCTCCACTTATGCCCAGCCGCCGCAGCGGTTCGAAGCCGGCACGCCGCACATCGTCGGCGCGGTCGGTCTCCACGCCGCGATCGACTGGATATCCGGCCTCGGCCTCGATTCGATCCACGCCCATGAAAGCGCTCTGGTCGACGAGTGCCGCGCGGCTTTGTCCGCGCTCGGTGTCACGCTTTACGGCCCCGGCGATAGCGCCGGAATCGTCAGTTTCAACATCGCCGGGGTTCATCCGCACGATGTCGCCACCATATTGGACGACTGCAGTGTCGCGGTCCGCGCCGGCCATCATTGCGCCCAGCCGCTGATGGCCGCGCTCGGCGTTGAGGCGACCTGCCGGGCAAGCTTCGCGGCGCACAGCGACAGCTCGGACGTGGCCGCGCTGGTCCACGGGATCGAACAAGTGAAACGGATTTTCGGATGAACGAAGAACGCAAGATCGAGATCGAGGAGGTCGAAGCGGTGACGCCGCCGCCCCGCGCCACGGTTGGCGAGACATTCGAGCGCAAGCGCGACTATCTCGCAGGCTTCCTCGCCGGTGAGAAAGTGGAAGAGACTGTCGCTGGACCTGGCGGCGACCTCCAGGCGGCGGTCGTCGAGGCGCTGAAGTCGATCTACGACCCCGAAATCCCGGTCGATATCTATGAGCTGGGCCTGATCTACGACGTCGCGGTCGACGCCGACGGCGATGCGGTGGTGACCATGACCCTGACCACTCCGCATTGCCCGGTTGCGGAGTCCATGCCGCAGGAAGTCGAGCTGCGCGTGCTCGCCGTGCCCGGCATCCGCGACGCCGAAGTGAAGCTGGTGTGGGATCCGCCGTGGGACCCATCGAAAATGACCGACGAAGCGCGGCTCGAACTGGGAATGCTATGAATCAGGAAACCAAAGTCCGCGCGCGTCCGGCCGCCATCACTCTGACCCCCGCCGCCGAGGCGAGGATCGCCGACCTCATGTCCCGCGCGCCCGAGGATGCGATCGGCGTCAAGCTGTCGACCCCGCGCCGCGGCTGCTCGGGCCTCGCTTATTCGGTCGATTATGTGACCGAGGAGCAGAAGTTCGACGAGAAGATCGAGACGCCCGGCGGCATATTCTACGTCGACGGAGGCTCCATCCTCTACCTGATCGGCTCGACCATGGACTGGACCGAGGACGATTTCGCCGCCGGTTTCACATTCGAAAACCCGAATGCCAAGGGCGCATGCGGCTGTGGCGAAAGCTTCACCGTCTAGCCCGTTTCGTGCTATACCTCGCGGCATGGGACGTCCGATGCGACTTGCAATCGCCCTCGCCGCCGCAGGCTTCGCCGCCTCGGCTGTTGCCGCACCCATTAGCTCGACCCGGATCATCAATCCGACAGCCGGGTCGCCGGCAAGCTGCCCGCCGATCAGCCGTTATGACGCCCTCCTCAAAGGCGGGAAGGCGATCCCCCAACGCCTCGGTGACCTCCCGGCCGCCGACCACTATAAGGCGGTTTATCGGCGCGTCGGCGACTGCGTCGTCCCGCTGATCTCTTCCTTCGGCTTAGGCCTGCCGTCCAAGGTCCGGCGCTAGCCTTCCGTTGGCTCCACCTTATCGCTAGGCGGGCGGCGAATGGACCCGCGCTTCTCCCATATCCGCGACTGGATCTTCGACCTCGACAATTGCCTCTACCCGGCATCGACGGGCCTGTTCGCGCTGATCGACCAGCGCATGAACGCCTACATCCGCACCCTGCTCGACTGCGACCATGTCGAGGCGCGGCGCGTCCAGAAAGCGCATTTCCACGCGCACGGCACCACTCTCGCCGGGCTGATGGCCGAGCATGACGTCGACCCGCATCATTTCCTCGTTGACGTCCACGACATCCCGCTCGACCGCGTCGGCCGTGACGATCGGCTGTTGAGCGGGCTCGGGCGGCTGCCAGGGCGGAAGTTCGTCTTCACCAATGGCGACGCGCCTTATGCCCGCAGGGTGCTCGATGCGATCGGCATCGGCGACCAATTCGAATGCCTGCACGACATCCACGCAAGCGACCTGAAGCCCAAGCCCGACCCGCACGGCTACCGCTTGCTATGCGATCAATTTGCGATCGACCCCAAAGCCGCGGTGATGGTCGAGGACATGGCGCAGAACCTTCGGCCGGCGAAGCAACTCGGCATGATGACGGTGTGGGTCGACAACGGCTCCGAGCGGGGCAATCACGATTTCGACGACGCCGTGATCGACCAGCGCATCACCAACGTCGGCGAATGGCTCGAGCAGATTTTGGGGGACTGACAAATGCGGGACGTGATCGAGCGTGCATGGGACGAGCGCGACAGCCTAGGCAGCGATGCCCCGGCCGACGTGCACGATGCGGTGGAAGCCGCTTTACGTTCCCTCGACTCGGGCGAAGCGCGGGTCGCCGAGCCGACGGCCGACGGCTGGCAGATCAATCAATGGCTGAAAAAGGCGGTGCTGCTGTCGTTCCGGCTGAACCCGATGGAGGCGATTTCCGGCGCGCCCGGCGGCGCCAGCTGGTGGGACAAGGTGCCGTCCAAATTTGCCGGCTGGGGCGACGCCGAGTTCCAGGCGGCCGGGTTCCGGGCGGTGCCGGGCGCTATCGTGCGGCGCGGCGCATTCGTCGCGCCGGGCGCAGTGCTGATGCCGAGCTTCGTCAATATCGGCGCTTATGTCGGCGAGGGCGCGATGATCGACACTTGGGCGACGGTTGGCAGCTGCGCGCAGATCGGCCGCAACGTCCACATCTCCGGCGGCACCGGGGTCGGCGGGGTCCTCGAGCCATTGCAGGCCGGCCCGGTGATCATCGAGGACGATTGCTTCATCGGCGCCCGCTCCGAGGTCGCCGAAGGCGTGGTCGTGGAGCGCGGCGCGGTGATTTCGATGGGGGTGTTCCTCGGCGCCTCGACCAAGATCGTCGACCGCGCGTCGGGTGACGTCATTTATGGCCGCGTCCCCGCTTATTCGGTGGTCGTTCCGGGAACGCTCCCCGCGAAGGACGGCGGTCCCTCACTGGCCTGCGCGGTGATCGTCAAGCGGGTCGATGAGCGGACCCGCTCGAAAACCAGCATCAACGAGCTTCTGCGCGACTGACATAAGCCAGGCTTATTGCCTCGGCCCGTGCATTTGTTGGCGGCGAGCGTCATCGCGCGTCTATCCCTTGGTGCATGAGGCCGGTTGATCCAACATCTTTTGAGCGCAAGCCGGCGGACGCCGCCGCGCTCGCCGCCGGTTATCCAGTGCCGATGATCCGCATCGTCATGAACCGCGCCGACTGGGCGATTCTCGCGACTCTCGCGCTGATCTGGGGTGGCGCCTTTTTCCTTATCGGCGTCACCGTCCGCCATGTTCCTCCGCTGACCTATGTCGCGCTTCGCCTATCGATTGCCGCGGCGGCGATGTGGCTGTTCCTGCGCGTGCGCGGCCAGCCGCTCGGCCTGCCGAAAAGCGCCTGGGCCTCGATCCTCCTGCTGGCGCTGCTCAACAATGCGCTGCCGTTCACTTTGTTCGGCTGGGGGCAGACGCACATCGCCAGCGGCCTCGCCTCGATCCTCAACGCGACGACGCCGATCTGGGGCGTGGTCGTCGCCCACATCATGACCCGCGACGAGCGCATGACTCCGCACAAGGTCGGGGGCGTCCTGCTCGGCTTTGGCGGTGTTGCGATGATGATCGGCCCGAGCCTGCTTTCGAACCTCGGCAACGATGCGCTCGCGCAGCTCGCCTGCGTTGCGGCCTCGCTCAGCTACGCGCTAGCGGCGGTGTGGGCGCGCCGCTTCCGCCGCCAGGGCCTGTCACCAATGTCGGTCACCACCGGGCAATTGTCGGCAGGCGCGCTGATGATGCTGCCCTTCGCTTTGTTCGTCGACCAGCCATGGACCCAGCCGTTCCCGCCGCTCAGCGCGCTGGCCGCCGTGACCGCGCTCGCCCTGGTCTGCACCGCCTTCGGCTACGTGCTCTACTTCAAGCTGATCGACTCGTCGGGCGCGACCAACGCATTGCTGGTCACGCTGCTCGTCCCGCCGACCGCGATCCTGCTCGGCGGCCTGTTCCTCGGCGAAAGCCTCGCCCCGCAGGATTTCTTCGGATTGGGGCTGATCGCCCTCGGCCTCGCCGCGATCGATGGCCGGCTGATCAGCGCGCTGCGGCCTCGCCCAGCAGTCTAGCCGCTTCGGTCCCCGTCCAGTCGAGATCGCCGACGTAGCGCCAGACTTCGCGGCCCTGCGCATCGTAAAGGATCGAGGTCGGAAGCACCTGCGCGCCAAGCGCCCCCGACATCGCCATCTTCGGATCATGGTAGGGTTTGAGGGTCGCGATCCCGGTGGATTTGAGAAACGCCACAACCGACGGCCGCGGCCCGGCATCCTGGCTGATCGCGACCACTTGCAGGCCATTCGGCCCCGCGGCCTTGGCAGTGCGGTCGAGCGTCGGCAGTTCTTTGACGCAGGGTGCGCACCAGGTCGCCCAGAGATTGACCAAGACCGGCCGCCCCTTGAACGTGGCCAGGGTCAAGCCCTTTCCGTCGGCATCCTGAAATGCGGTCGAGGGCGCGGGTTTGCCCTTCTGGCTTCGGTCGACGCCCTCGATCGACTCCTCCGCCACCGCCGCGTCCTCTTCAGGCGCGCGACTGCCGCACGCGGGAAGGGCGATCAGCAGCGCCGCGACAAGGAGCGTCCTCATCAGCGAGCGCATACCGGCCCGCGCATGGCGCGGCAAACGCTGGCGAAAGCGGGGCGGAACGGCTAGGCGCGAAGGCGATGAACCGCGCTTCGAAAATCGCCAGCGTCGCGCTCCTTGCGCTGGCCGGCTGCGGCAGCGTCGGCGATTTGAAGCCCGCGCCGGGCCAGTCCTTGCCCGTCAAGCCGCTGATGGCCCGCGCCACCCCGACCGCAGAAGATTTGCTCACGCCCCCGGCCTACGCGCGGCCAATGCGCATCGACGAGCTGATGAAGCGGTCCGAGCCACGGGTGTCCGATCCGTTCGACCTTCCCCCGCCGACCGGCGGCAAGGCTCCCGCAACGCCCGCCGGAGCCGATCCCGAGGCGGTCGGCAACGAGACCGGGCCGTCCGACCCTGGAGACTGAATTCGCATGACCAACCGCGTTAAGAAGGCGGTGTTTCCCGTCGCCGGGCTCGGGACTCGCCTGCTTCCGGCGACCAAGACCATGCCCAAGGAAATGCTGACCATCGTCGACCGTCCGCTGATCCAATATGCGGTCGACGAAGCGCGCGAGGCGGGCATCGAGCAGCTGATTTTCGTCACCGGCCGCGGAAAATCGTCGCTGGTCGATTATTTCGACATGAGCTTCGAGCTCGAGACCACGATGCGCGAGGCAGGGAAGTCGCTCGATCTGATCCAAGCGTCGCGCGCCGGCTTTGGTGAGCTGGTGTCGGTCCGCCAACAGCAGCCGCTCGGCCTTGGCCATGCAGTGTGGTGTGCGCGCGATATCGTCGGCGACGAGCCGTTCGCGGTGCTGCTGCCCGACGACCTGATGGCCGGGACGCCCGGAGCGCTCAAACAAATGGTCGATGCGTGGGAGAAAGTCGGCGGCAACATGCTCGCGACCGAGGAAGTCGCGGCCGACAAGACCAAAAGCTACGGCATCATCACGCCCGGCAAGCAGGACGGCGACCTGACCGAGGTCCTCGGCCTGGTCGAGAAGCCCGATCCGAGCGTCGCGCCGTCGCGGCTCGGGGTGATCGGCCGCTACATCCTCCAGCCCGAGGTCATGAAGGTGCTCGACGCGGGCGAGCAAGGCGCGGGCGGGGAAATCCAGCTGACCGACGCGATGGCAAAGCTCATCGGGCGCCAGCCGTTCCATGCTCTGAAGGTCGACGCGGTTCGCCACGACTGCGGAGACAAAGCCGGCTTTGTCATCGCCAACCTCGCCCTCGCGCTCGAGCGCGACGACCTCGGCCCGAAGCTTCGCGAGTATATCTCGAAAATCTAGGCTTCGAGCTCGATGTCCCAGTAAAGATAATCGCGCCAGCTCTGGTGCAGGTAATTGGGCGGGAAGGCGCGGCCATGCTCCTGAAGCTGCCAGGTGGTCGGCCGGATCGGCTCACGCTGGAAATGCATGTGCGCCTGCGCCGGGGTTCTTCCGCCCTTCTTGAGGTTGCAAGGCGCGCAGGCGGTGGCGACATTCTCCCACGTCGTGCGCCCGCCCTGGGCGCGCGGGACGACATGGTCGAAGGTCAGTTCGCGGTGCGACGCGCAATAGACGCAGCGAAAACGGTCGCGAAGGAACAGGTTGAACCGGGTGAATGCCGGATATTCGTTAGGCCGGACGAAATCGCGCAGGGCAATCACCGACGGCAGCTTCACCGCGACGCTCGGGCTGTGCACTTCGCGGTCGTAATGCGCGACGACGTCGACTCGCTCGAGGAACATAGCCTTGACCGCGGTCTGCCACGGCCACAGCGACAGCGGATAATAAGACAGCGGCGTGTAATCGGCGTTGAGCACCAGCGCCGGGCAACTATCGGGATGTCGGATCAGGTCAGGATGGTACATAGCGCAGCCGGTCAGCCTTTCGTCCGGACGTTCCGAACTCCAGCTCCCCGGCCCCGTCGCACTCAAGGAGGAGAGGGCAGTCCAGCCCGTCTTCCCTTGTGACCCGCCCGATGCCAACCCGGCGTGACACCGCCATGAATCTTAGATTGCAGACTCCCCGTCAAGGGTCCTTTGGGCAACAGAAGCGATGATCACACGTTTCGCGCCGTCGCCGACCGGCCGGCTTCATCTCGGCCACGCCTATAGCGCGGTCGTTGCTCATCGGCGGGCGCGCACCGAGGGCGGCAAGTTCCTGCTGAGAATCGAGGATCTCGACCGGTCGCGCTGCCGGCCGGAGTTTGTTGCCGGGATCGACGAGGACCTCGCATGGCTCGGGCTCGACTACGACGCCCCGACGCTCATCCAGTCCGGGCGCAGCGAACATTATGCAGCTGCGCTCGACAGATTGCGCGGCCTGGGCCTGGTTTACCCCTGTTTCTGCACGCGCTCGGACATCGCGGCGGCGCTCGCGGCCCCGCACGGGTCAGGAGGCGCGCACTATCCCGGTATCTGCCGCGGGCTGCCCGACTTGCCCCCACGGCGGGCATCCGAACCGCACAGTTGGCGCCTCGATGCTGCCAAGGCTCTCGAAATTGCCGGCGTTCCGCGCTGGACCGAGGACGATGGGTGCGAGTTCGTGGCCAATGCGGACGACTTCGACGACGTGATCCTCGCCCGCAAGGACGCGCCCGCCGCTTATCACCTCGCCTGCGTCGTCGACGATGCCGCCAGCGGCGTGACACTGGTCGTGCGCGGCGCTGACCTGCGGGCTTCGACCCCGGTCCAGCGGCTCCTCCAGAGGCTTCTGGCCTTGCCCGAGCCGCGCTATCTCCACCATCGGCTGGTCACCCATGCCGACGGCCGCCGCCTCGCCAAGCGCGACCTCGCTCCGACCCTTGCTGCGATTCGCGCCGCGGGCGTCGCAGGAACGGCATTGGCCGAACAACTGCATACGGGATTCATGCCGGGTGATTTTCGCCTCGCGGACGCCTAAATAAGCGGCATGAACACATTTCTCATCATCCTGCTCGTGCTCGCCATGGGCGCGACCGCTTACGTTTTGGTGCGCGGAGTCATCGCAATGGCGTCGGGCAAAGCCGGGTCGAGCGAGGCGCAGCAAGGCTGGATGCGCAAGCGCGTGATGTTCCAGGCGGTCGCGATCATGATCGTCGCGCTGATCCTGGTGGTCGCCAGCTCGCGCTGATGGTCAAGCTCAATCGGATCTACACGCGCACCGGCGATGGCGGCAGCGCCGGGCTGGTGGACGGCAGCCGGGTGAGCAAGGCCAGCCTGCGCATGACCGCGATCGGCGAGGTCGACGAGGCCAATGCCGCGATCGGCGTCGCGATTGCCGCGCTTAATGGCGGGGATGTCGGAGATGCGCTCCTTCGCATTCAGAACGAGTTATTCGACCTCGGCGCTGATGTCGCGACGCCCGGCGAAGTCGAAGGCGCGTTGCGCATCATTTCCCGCCAAGTGGAACGGCTGGAGCAAGACATTGACGCCCTCAACGCTGAACTCGCCCCGCTGACCAGCTTCATCCTGCCGAGCGGATCGGCCGGGGTCGCCGCGCTGCATGTCGCCCGAGCCGTCGTCCGCCGCGCCGAACGCGCCGCCGTGGCACTTCACGAGCGCGAGACGCTAAACGATCAGCTGTTGGCCTACCTCAATCGGCTGTCCGATTACCTGTTCGTCGCCGCGCGGCACGTTGCCGCAGCCGACGGAGGCGACGTGTTATGGCAACCCGGCGCGACCCGCAGCTAGGCCAGAGTTGGTAGAGGCAGGGATGGCACAAAAGACCGCGGACTCGCGTTTGATCTTTATTCCCCGCCCACAACGGAAGCCTCGGCGTGCCGATTTCAGCCATTGCCATCAACTGTACCCTGAAGCGGAGCGATGGCGAGACTTCGTCCACGGACAAGATGATCGGGCTGATCGTCGGCGAACTGAAGAAGCACGGCGTCGAGTTCAGCGAAACGCTTCGCCTGGCCGATTACAACATCCTGCCCGGGGTCAAATCCGATGAAGGGGAGGGCGACGACTGGCCCGACCTGCGCGCCCGCATACTGGCCCACGACATCCTCATTTTCGGCACGCCGATCTGGCTTGGACAGATGTCGAGCATCGCCAAGCGTGTGCTCGAGCGGATGGACGCCTTTCTCGGCGAGACCGACGATCGTGCGCGCATGCCGAGCTACGGCAAGGTCGCGGTCCTCGCCATCGTCGGCAACGAAGACGGTGCGCACCATGTCACTGCCACGCTTTACCAGGGGCTTGCAGACGAAGGCTGGACGATCCCGGCCAATGGCGCGGCCTATTGGGTCGGTGAGGCGATGGGCAAAGTCGACTTCAAGGATTTGCCCAAGGTCCCCGATGTCGTCGGCGAAGGCGCGGCGCTGCTCGCTTCCAACGCCGCGCATCTTGCGAATATGCTAAAGGAACGGCCCTATCCCGGGGTGAAGCAGGACAAGTGACAGCCGCGCGCCACAAAATTGCCGCTCAACCCGAGCTGACCGAGCGCTTGTTCGCCACCCGCCGGCTGACGCTGGCGCTCGCCGAGCCGCTGAGCGACGCCGATGCCAACCTCCAGCCGTTCCCCGACGCCTCGCCGGCGAAATGGCATCTGGCGCACACCAGCTGGTTCTTCGAGACCTTCGTTCTGCGCGATCATGTGCCGGGCTACACGCCGTTCGACGAGCGCTTCGCCTATCTGTTCAACAGCTATTACGAGGCCGAGGGCGAGCGCCTCGAGCGGGCGCGGCGCGGGATGATCAGCCGGCCGTCGCTGGATCAGGTGCGCGACTATCGTGCACATGTCGACGAGGCGCTGGACAAGGCTCTGCCGGCGCTTCCTCCCCGCGCGCTGGAACTCATCGCGCTCGGCATTCAGCATGAGCAGCAGCATCAGGAGCTGTTCCTCACCGACATCCTCGCCGCGTTCGCCGAAAACCCGACCGAGCCGGCCTATGCCGAGCTCGATATGCCGGTTTGCTTCGCGGCCGAACCACTGACCTTCCACCCCGGCCGTGAGGGCATTATCGAGATTGGCGCGCCAGACACTGGTTTCGCCTTCGACGCCGAACGGCCGCGTCACCGCAGCTTCCTTCGCGGCCATGAGATCGCCGGACGCAAAGTAACCAACGGCGAATGGCGCGAGTTCATCGCCGATGGCGGCTATGCCAATCCGTCGCTGTGGCTTTCGGAAGGATGCGACTGGGTCAGGCGCGAAGCGATCCAGGCGCCGCTTTACTGGCGCGACGACGAGGCGATGTTCACGCTCGGCGGCCGTCGCGCGATCGACTGGGCCGCGCCCGTCGCACACGTCAGTTTCTACGAGGCCGACGCCTTTGCCCGCTGGTCTGGAGCGCGTCTTCCGACCGAAGCCGAATGGGAGGATTGCGCCTCATCCGCCGATCCCAATCTCGGGCATCAGCTCGACGACGCTAGCGCGGTCGTTCCGCGGCCCGGCGGCGCCCTGTTCGGCGATGTCTGGGAATGGACCCGGAGCGCCTTCTCGCCTTACCCCGGCTTCGCTGCCGCCGAGGGCGCGGTCGGCGAGTATAACGGCAAGTTCATGTGCGGGCAGTTCGTGCTGAAAGGCGCCAGCTGCGCCACGCCGCGCGGGCACAGCCGCGCTTCCTACCGCAATTTCTTTCCGCCTTCCGCGCGCTGGCAATTCACGGGACTTCGCCTTGCTCGCGACGCCTGACCCGCACACCCTCGACGCGCAACTTGGAGCGTTCCGTGAGGACGTGCTGCGCGGCCTTTCCGCGCCAATCCCGTCGATTCCCGCGCGCTGGCTTTACGACCGCCGCGGGTCTGAGCTGTTCGACGCCATCACGCGGCTCCCGGCTTATTACCCGACGCGCACCGAGACGGCTTTGCTCGAGCGCGTAATGCCGGAGATCGCCGCGCGCGTGCCCGACGGCGGAGCAGTCGTCGAGCTCGGCTCGGGCTCTTCGACCAAGACGCCGATCCTGCTTCAGGCAGTGAATCCCTCGGCCTATGTGCCGGTCGACATTTCCGCTGACTATCTCAATGAAAGCGCCGCTTTGCTGCAGCACGATTTCCACGAACTGGACGTGCTCCCGGTCGTCGCGGACTTCGCCCGCCCGTTCGACCTGCCCGATGCCATCGCCGACGTGCCCCGGCTCGGCTTCTTCCCCGGCTCGACGATCGGCAATTTCGTTCCGCGCAGCGCAACCGATCTGCTGCGGCAGTTTCGTGCCCTGCTCGGCGTCGGCGCGCAGCTGCTGATCGGCATGGACCGGGTCAAGCCAGTCGACCGGCTGCTCGCAGCCTATGACGACGAGGAGGGCGTGACCGCGGCGTTCAACCTCAATCTGCTCGAGCGGATCAACCGCGAGCTTGGCGGCGATATTCTGCTCGAGGCCTTCCGCCACGACGCCCGCTGGAACGACATCTTGTCGCGCATCGAGATGCATCTGGTGGCGGTGCGCGACGTTCGCTTTACCATCGGCGGGCAAAGCTTCGACGTCGCCGCGGGGCAGTCGATCCACACCGAAAACAGCCACAAATACGGCCCCCGCGGCGCGCGCGTCCAGCTTCTCGCCGGAGGCTGGACCCCGGTGGCCGAATGGACCGACGATGGGGACGACTTCCTCGTCATCCTGGCCGAGGCCCAACCCGAGCGGTTTGCGCCCTGAACGCAGGCGCCGCTAAGCGACCGCCATGCTTATTGCCATCGTCGACATCATCAAGCTGCTGCTGAGCGTGGTGACCTGGATCATCATCGGCCAGGTCATCCTCAGTTGGCTGCTCGCGTTCAACGTGCTCAACGCGTCCTCGGGCGGCGTCCGGGGCTTCGTCATGGCGCTCGATCGCATCACCGCGCCGCTTTACCGGCCGATCCGCCGCCTTCTGCCCGACTTCGGCGGGATCGACTTCTCGCCGCTCGTCATCCTGCTCCTCATCCAGGTGATCAAGAAGCTGCTCGACGGCGTCGTTGCCCAATATACTCTCGGCTGATGAGCGCGACCCGGATCGACGGCAAGGTCGCGGCCGCAGCGCTTCGCGCCGAGGTCGCCGAGGCGGTAACCGCGTTGAGAAAAGCCACCGGCCGCGCGCCTGGTCTCGCCACGGTGCTGGTCGGCGAGGACCCGGCAAGCGCGGTCTATGTGCGCTCGAAGAACAAGGCGACCGCCGAAGCCGGGATGGAAAGCTTCGCCCACAACCTTCCCGCCGACACCAGCGAGGCCGACCTTCTCGCGCTGGTCGACCGCTTGAACGCCGATCCCGCGGTCGATGGCATCCTCGTCCAGCTGCCGCTTCCCGCGCACATCGACGCCACCAAGGTCATTACCCGCATCGATCCTGACAAGGACGTCGACGGCTTCCATCCGGTCAATGCCGGCCGCCTCGCCATCGGGCTTCCAGGGCTTCGTCCCCTGCACTCCGCTCGGCTGCCTCAAGCTGATCAAGGCCGAGCGCGGCGACATTTCGGGCCTCGAGGCGGTCGTCGTCGGGCGGTCGAACATCGTCGGCAAGCCGATGGCGCTGCTGCTGCTTGGCGAAAGCGCCACCGTGACCATCGCCCACAGCCGCACGCGTGGACTTGGCGGAAGTCGTCCGGCGCGCCGACATCCTCGTCGCCGCTGTCGGCCGCGCGCGAGATGATCCCGGGCGACTGGATCAAGCCCGGCGCGACGGTCATCGACGTCGGCATCAACCGCACCGACGACGGCCTGGTCGGGGATGTCGACTATGACAGCGCGAGCAAGGTCGCCGGTGCAATCACGCCCGTTCCCGGCGGCGTGGGCCCGATGACCATCGCCTGTCTCATCCGCAACACCTTCGTTTCCGCCGCCCGCCGCGACAATTTCCAGTATGAGAAGAACCTATGATCGCTCTCCTGCTCGCCGCCGCCGCATCGCTGCCAACTGCAATCGACGCCGAACGCGCCTTCGCGGCCGACGCGCAGCGCCTCGGCCAGTGGACCGCCTTCCGCAAATATGCCGATCCCGACGCGGTGATGTTCACGCCGCAGGCGGCGTGGGCGCGCGATTTCCTCAAGGACCGCAAGGATCCGCCGGCCTCGGTCCGCTGGTGGCCGGAGCGGAGTTTCGTCTCGTGCGATGGCCGCACAGCAGTCAACAGCGGCCCGGCGCTCGACCGCGGACGGAAAGCCCTACGGCATCTTCACCACGGTGTGGCAGCGCAGAAGAGCGCAAGTGGACCTGGGTCTATGACAATGCCGCTCCGTTCGACGGCCACGCCAAAGCGCCGAGCCCCACCGCGCGTGACGCGGGCATCGTGCAAAGGCGCAGCGCCGGGCGCGCCGGTCATTCCGCCGCCCGGCGCTTACCGCCAAGCAGGCCCGCACCACGCCGGAGGACAGCGGCCGCGGCCATTCGTCCGACAAGACGCTCGGCTGGGACTGGCGCGTCGAAAAGAACGGCGAGCATCATTTCCGCGTCTATCTGTGGAACGGCACGCGCTACGCGCAGGTCATCTACAACAACGTGCCAGCTAGCGTTCCTGTCAAATGATGGAGCTGTTCGGCTCGGCGCTGGTCACCTTCCTGGTGATCATCGACCCGCCGGGCTGCGCGCCCATTTTCGCCAGCCTGACCCGCGACGCCTCGCCGGCCGAACGGCGCGCGATGGCGATCCGCTCGTGCCTGGTCGCCTGGTGCATCCTGATGTTCTTCGCCTTGCTCGGCAAGCCGATGCTCGGCGCGCTCGGCATCGACCTCGCCAGCTTCCGCATCGCCGGCGGCATCCTGCTGTTCTACATCGCGGTCGAGATGGTGTTCGAAAAGCGCACCGAACGGCGCGAAACACGCGCTGACGTCGATCAAGGGCACGCCCGCACGCCGACGACATCAGCGTCTTCCCGATGGCCATACCGATGATCGCCGGCCCAGGCTCGATCGCCAGCGCCATGCTGTGGGTATCGCACGCCGAAACCAGGCTTCACGTCGGCGTCGTGCTCGCCGCCATCACGATCGTCATCTTGATGACGGTGGTGACCTTGCTCGCCGCCGGCCCTCTGATGCGCCTGATCGGCGAGCGGATCGAGGCGATGATCACCCGCCTGCTCGGCGTCATTCTCGCCGCGCTGGCCGCGCAATTCGTGATCGACGGCCTGCGCCAAAGCTTCCCAGCGCTGGGCTAGCGAACGACCCGCCACATCTTGAACGGCGAGTCCTTCGGCAGGTCGACCGGAACCAGCCAGTCCGGCACCTGTCCGCGCTCCAGTTGTCCGTAAAAACCCTTCGGCGCCTCGGCCATGAAGATGGTGGTGGTCGAGCTGTTGGGACAGCTGAGAAGATAGTCGCTGTCATATTTGGCGATGATCCGGCGCGCTTGCTCGGCGCTGCCGCGGAACGCCTTCATCACATCGCCGATTTGCTCACCGTTGCGGTGATAGGGCCCGATGACCGCGTCGTGATGCGTGACCGTGATCAGGCGCGGGCCGAGGTCGACGAACGTGAAAATTCGCCCCTTTCTCTGAAGCGCGACCGGCCGCATCCCCCACAGCGAGGCGCATAGTTGATTGGCGCGGCCGATCGCTTTTTGCCGCGCTGTCGACGGCTTGTCGGGAATGTAATTGAGTGCCAGCGGCGCCGCCGCTCCGACGCCCGCGACGACCAGGATTGAAGCGCCGAAAACGCGCACCAGGGAGGATTTCGAGTTCCAGGCGCGGGGCAGCAATATCCACACCAGGGCCGCGGCGCCGACTGTCGCAACGGTTTGCGCCGCCGGACCGGTACGCGACTGCCACAGCAACAGCAGCGCGGCGACCATCCCGATCGTGGCGACGCCGAGGACACGGCGAAGGCGATCGGGGTCGCCGCGGCTGGCCCACGCCAGCACCGCCCAGCCGATGGCGCCGGTGACCGGCAGCGTGGCCACCAGGCTCGCGACTGCGCCAGCCGTGGCGATAGACCGGCCGCGCTTCCTTGACGTTGTCGAGCCACAATTGCCGCACCTCGCGGCGACACGCCTTCGAGGCGGGTCAGGCATTGCGGCCACATCGCCGCGTGAAAACCGGCCACGACCGCGCCGGCGCCCGCAGCGAGCGCCAGGCGCTTCTTCCAGTCCGCGGGCGACAGGCGCGAGAGCAGGTAAAGCAGCGCGCTTCCGAGCAGGGCGTTCGACAGCCACACCGGCGACAGCGCGTCGCACACCGGAAGCCGGTTGTCGTAGGACGCGAAAACGACGAACGCCAGCGATGTCCCCGCCGACAAGGACAAAGCGTAAGCGCCGAGCCGTTCGCGCTCGTCCGCGTCCTGCACCCAGGACAGCACCGTCACCGCCGCCGCAATCGCGAGATAGATGATCATCTCGAGCCCGATCGACAGCGACAGCGCGGTCGACAGCCCGAGCGTGATCCCGCCGCGCAGCCGCCTGGGGTCGGCAATTGCGGAAATGCTCAGCGCGAGCAGCGCAAGCTGCCAGCCGTGATGATCGATCCTCAAGGGCATGAACATGCCGTTGGCGGACCCGGCGAAGAACAAGGCGACGAACGCCAGCGGGAAGGCGCGCTGGTCGACCAGGCGGCGGGTCGTCAGCGCGAGCGAGAAGAGCAGCAGCAGATAGGGCAGCAACGGCGCAATCGCGACCGCCCAGCGCTCCGCGGCCGGACCGCCGAGCAGCGGCCGAAGCGCCAGGACCAGCCCGGCGAGCGGAAGATCGACCAGCCGCGACCAGTGGATGTTGGCGCCGAACGGCGGGCTCAGCCGGTGCTGGCGAAGGTCGTACCAGTCCTGCCCATGGAGCAGGCCGCGCACCTGCATCATGCGCATATTGTCGTCGGTATCGCCGAGCGCGAAGATGTGGATCGACGCCCAATGGTTGAACAGGAACCAGCCGCAAAGGCCGAGCCAGGTCAGCAGCACGACCCATTTCCAGTGCCGCGCGACAAGTCGCAATGCCCGCTCGTGAAGCTCCTGATCCTTGCGCTCGCCCATTTTTCGGCGCTGTAGCCGCTCGCCTTGAAACGGCAAGCAGCCACCCGTCCGCGGGTCAAAGTCCTTTGTGCTGCAGCAGCGCGCGGCTAGAGAACGACGGCAATGGCGCCAACCCTCGACCTGTTCTTCAAGCCCGATCAGCGTGCGCTTGTCATGCAGGCAGCGCGTTACGCGATTGCCGGCGTTGCCATCACCCTGGCCTTCTCTGCGTCCTATTGGGCGGTGACCGAGCTCGGCGGGGTCGATCCCAATCTATCGCTCGCGATCGTGTTCATTGTCTTCACGGCGATCAGCTATTTCACCCATGGCGCCTTCAGCTTTCGCGACCACGGCGCCCGGGATCGCATGCCCGTTCGCGCGACGCGATTCCTGGTGGTCAATCTGATCGGGTTCGCGCTCAACCAATTGTTCGTCTGGCTGCTGGTCAAGCATCTCGGCGGACCGACCTGGTGGCCGATCGTCCCGTTCGTGCTGGTGACGCCGTGGGTAACCTTCGCGCTGCACCGCAAATGGGTGTTCGCTTGAGCGCCGTCGCGCTGTCGCTGATCGTCCCGGTCAAGGACGAGGAGAGCGGCATCGCACCGTTCGTCGCGCGGGTCGTGCCGATCCTCGAAGGCACGCCCGGGATCGGCCCGGAAGGCTTCGAAATCCTGTTTATCGACGACGGCAGCAACGATCACACGCTCGACGCGATCCGCGCCGCCAACGCCGCAGACGCCCGCGTCCGGGCGATTTCCTTTTCGCGCAATTTCGGCAAGGAAGCGGCGTTGTCGGCGGGTCTCGACCACGCGCTCGGCGATGCGGTAGTGCCGATCGATGTCGACCTTCAGGACCCGCCCGAAGTTCTCCCGGAGATGGTTGCTCAATGGCGCCAGGGTTTCGATATCGTCTACGGCGTTCGCACCGACCGCGAGAGCGACAGCCTGCCCAAAAGGCTCACGGCGGATCTCTACTATCGCGCGCACAATTGGCTGAGCGACGACAAGATCCCCGAGCACGCCGGCGACTTCCGCCTGCTCGACCGCAAGGTGGTCGACGTCATCCGGGTGCTGCCGGAACGTAACCGCTTCATGAAAGGGCTGTTTGCCTGGGCGGGATTTCGCGCGACATCCGTGGCCTACAGCCGCTCCGCTCGCGACCTTGGCCAAAGCAAGTTCAACTACTGGAAACTGTGGACCTTCGCCCTCGACGGCATCACGTCGGCCTCGACGGTGCCGCTACGCATCTGGAGCTATCTCGGCGGGATCGTTGCGCTGCTCGCGCTGGGCTACGCATTGGTCGTGGTTATCCGCACGTTGGTCTCCGGCGTCGAGGTGCCGGGCTATGCCTCGCTGATGGTTGCGGTGCTGTTCCTCGGGGGGCTGCAGCTGCTCTCTCTAGGCGTGCTCGGCGAATATGTCGGCCGCATCCTGATCGAAGCCAAGGCGCGCCCGCTATATGTCATTCGCGACCGGGTCGACTGATGGACGCGCAAGTTTTCGAGCGGATGGCAGAGCTCGACGCCGAACATTGGTGGTTCGTTGCTCGCCGCCAGATACTGGAAACGCTGATACGCCGCGAAATCCGCCCGCCGCGCGACGCGCGCATTCTCGAAATCGGCTGCGGCACCGGCCATAATCTGGCGATGCTCGGCCAATTCGGCCAGGTCGAGGCGACAGAGCTAAATGCCGCCGCGCGCAAAATCGCGACCGAGCGGCTGGGCCGTAGGGTGCGGAGCGCCGCCTTGCCCGATCTGTCGATGTTCGATGCCGAGACGTTCGACCTGGTCGCATTGCTCGATGTGCTCGAACATGTCGCCGACGACGAAGCCGCGCTGAACGCGATCCGGACGCTGATCAAGCCTGGCGGCAAGCTACTCGTCACTGTGCCGGCCAACCCGTGGATGTGGACCGCGCACGACGCGGCGCATCATCATCACCGCCGCTACCGCAAGCGCGCGCTGAAAGCGGTGGCGCTGCGCGCTGGCTTCGCGATTGATTTGCTGAGCCCGTTCAACAGCCTGTTGTTTCCGCCGATTGCTGCCGTACGGCTGCTTGGAAAGGTCACCGGCCGTGAAAGCGCCGACGACGCTCAGCCTCCCAAGGGCGCCAATGCGGTGCTGCGCACCATCTTCGGGTTGGAACGCGGGCTTATCGGGCGGGTGCCGATGCCCTTTGGGGTGTCGCTGGTGGCGATTCTGCGGCGGGCGGATTGATCCGGTAAAGACTGCTGCCCGGGCCGGTCCAGACGCGGTCCATCCCGGCGATCAGCGCCGGATCGAACGGCGGCGCGTCGATCAGCCACAGATAATCGAAATACTGGCGCGGGAACACGCGCATTGCCGTTTCCACCGGCCAGCCGCCACGGCCGGTGCACGCGTCGGGCCGAACCATTTGCGACGGATCGGCGGCGAACACACCTGGCGCGCGATATCGCAGGTCGAGCAGATTGTGGCCCTGGATCGCCCATTGGTCGTTGGAGAATCCCTGGCGTCGGACGATAACCATCGCCCCCAAATGACTATTGCGCGCGAGTGCCCAGCCGTGCCCGCAACGGGCCTCGCCGACCAGCGAGGCAACCCGGGCGCCCATCGGCACATGGTCGAGCGCGGCAAGCTTTGCCCTTTGGTCGTTGGCGGCCATCGCCAGGCTCACTGTATTGCCGGCGATGCGCACCACGAACACAGCCAGCCCGACGAGCGCCAGAACGCGCGCCAGAGGCAGATAGGTGGGCCCGCGGAAGCGGATAGCGAGGATCGCCACGGCCATCACGAACGGGATCAGCCGCATGTCCGCATAGGTCGATCCGAAGATAGTTCGCGGCAGCAAGACAAACCCCGCCAGCAGCACCAGCGCGGTGAAGAGCAAATTGCGCGAGAAAGTCAGGCGCCGGCTGACGACCGCGAATGCGACCACTGCCCCCAACACTGCCAGCGCTGCATGGTCGAAGGCCTCCCAACGATCGCGCAGCGCCTGATGGATGTACTTCAGTTTGAAGTCCCAGTCGAACCATCCGCGCGTGCCGCCGCTGGTGTCGCTGCGCCACGCGACCATGATCAGCAGCGGCAGCGCCATCACCGATGCATGCATCGCCGCGTAGGGGGCCGAGCGCAGCCACCCCATTCCGCGGTCGTGCTGCCGGACCGCTTCGGCCGAGAAGCACAAAAGGCCGAGTACGCCCCAGCCGAAGGCATGAACGAAGAAAATCGCGATCGAAATCGGCACAAACAGGATTGCACGCAAACGAAGCTTGCCCAGCCGCGCGAGCCGCAGCCACAAAGCGAAGGCCAGAAAAGCGAGCGCAATCGACAGCGCGTAATTGACGAAGCCGAACAGGAACGGGTGCGCAAAGGCGAACGGCAATGCGAACAGCGCGGTGGGCGGTATTTCGCCATGAACCTCGCGCGCGACCCACAGGAAACCACCGACGGTCAGCGGCGGGATCATCAAAACGATCAGCTTCACCGCCGGCTCCAGCCCGATCAGCTTGGCCAGCGGAATGATCAGCGCATCGACGCCCAGGTTCCCGACCGGCGCCCAATGATATCCGTAATAACGGCCGAGCCAGGGCGAGCTGTCGAGATCGAGCAGCACGCGGTACCGGCCCATGTGCCCGAGCAGGTCGACTAGTGGGATCGGCTGCGGGTAAATCAGCGGCAAGGCCGCGAGCAACATCAGCCCGAGCACGGTCTCACGGCGTTCCCACCAATTCGCGTGCTGACGCTGAATGGCGCCGTCCGCTGGCCCGTGCTCCCCTTGCATGGGTTCGTCCGGTACTTGGTCGAAGCCGCACCGACCAGCCCCCAGCATTGCCGCCGCCGCGGGGGTCAATCGCATTCAAGCCGGATACAGCTTGGCGGGCCTAGATTTTTCCTCGACTTAGGAGGAGTAATCGATGACCAAGCTTTTGATTGGCGGCCTGCTGGCCACCGCGTTCGCCGCTTCCGTTCCCGCCATGGCCCAGGTTTCGGCCGGTGCCGCAGCCCCTGAAAGGCCCGTGGCGCAAACAGTGAAATCACGCGCCGATGTCCAGACCGCCGTAGCTCGCCGCTTTGCGCGGATGGACGTCGAACCGCGACGGTTACGTAACCCAGGCCGAGGCCGATGCGCTTCGGGCCAATCGTGCTGAGCGCGGTCAAAAGCGCGCCGAGGGCGCCGGCCGCCGCGATCCCGCCAAGATGTTCGCGCGGCTTGACGCCAACAACGACGGCAACATCACCCGCGCCGAAGCCGACGCTGCGCGCACCGCGCGGGTCGCCGCCAAGGGCAAGCCGGCAAAGGCGCATGCAGTCGCTTTTGGCAACCTGTTCGAGCGCGCCGACACGAACCGCGACGGCAGCATCAGCCGCGCCGAGTTCGCCGCTGCACCGCCGAGAGCCGCAATGGGCGGCAAGCGCGGTGGAGCCCGCCACGCCGGCACGAATCATGGAATGGGGAACCGCCTCTTCACCCACGGCGATACCAATAAGGACGGCCGGGTCTCGCTTGCCGAGGCGCAGCAGGCCGCGCTCAGCTCGTTTCGACCGCTCGGACATGAACCGTGACGGCGCGGTAACTCCCGATGAGCGCCGCCAGCGCCGCGAGCAGCGCCGTTCCCAGCGCCAGCCGGGTTAAGCCGCGCTTGAGTGGTTGCTTGCGCCGGCGGCCCCGTGCTGCCGGCGCCGCAGCATCCTTCCCTCGATATGCCGACTCGGCGTTTGCGAGATAGTCGCGCGTGATCGGCAGGGCGCGCCGGTCGCGGATATATTGCACCTGGTAATTGCACATCGACCCGTTCTCGAAACCGACGACGCCCGCCGGCGAGATAGAATTCCCACATGCGGAAAAAGCGTTCGTCATGAAGTGCGACGATTTTCGGCCGCGCCGCCTGCGTCCGCTTGAGCCAGTGGCGCAAGCGTGAAGGCGTAATGCAGCCGCAGCATCTCGACGTCGGCGGCGATCAGCCGCGACTTCTCGCTCGCCGCCGCCATCTGCGACAGGGACGGCAAGTGATAGCCGGGGAAGATATATTTGTCGGTGAACGGATCGGGCGCGGCGGCCTTGCCGAGCTTGCCGATGGTGTGGAGTAGCATCACGCCGTCGTCGGCCAGCAAATCGCGGCATTTGGCGAAAAACTCGTCATAATGGGCTGCGCCGACATGCTCGAACATGCCGATCGAAACGATCCGGTCGAAGCGGCCTTCGAGCTCAGCGATAATCGATCAGCTCGAACTTCACATGGTCGGCGACGCCGGCATCCTTGGCGCGCTGCGCTGGCGACCTGAAGCTGCTCCTCCGACAGGGTCACGCCGAGCACGTCGACCCCCGCCTTTGCGTGGAGGTACAGCGCGGTACCGCCCCAGCCGCAGCCGATGTCGAGCACCCGCTGGCCGGGCTCCAGCGCGAGCTTGGCGGCGATATGCGCCTTCTTGTTCAGCTGCGCCTGCTCAAGGCTGTTCGCTGGATCGGTGAAATAGGCGCAGCTGTACTGAAGGTCGTCGTCGAGGAAGAGCCGGTAAAGGTCGTTGCCAATGTCATAATGATGCGCGACGTTGGTCCGCGCGCGCTTCGCCGGATTGCGCCTAAACAGCGCCTTGAACCGCTTTTTCCCACGGCCAAGCAGCTTGCGGCCGGACCCGCCCGCCTCCCAGCGGTTGTTCAGCGTGATCAGCTCGAGGAGGTCGAGAATATTGCCGTCCTCGATGAGCAGCCGACCGTCCATATAGGCCTCGCCGAGCCCGAGCCGCGGGTTTTTCATCAGGGCGAACAGGACCTTGCGGTCGGTGAGGCGGATTGTCAGCGCCTTGCCGCCCTGCCCGAAGGTCTCGCGGCTCCCGTCGGGCGAGATCAACGTGATGCGCCCTTGCTTGAGCATCGGGCCGATCAGTCTGGCGATGGCGCTCATCTTGCTCCCCCTGCGAAAGGAATTAGCCGGCGGGCGCCTTGCGCCGACGCTCTGCGGCGGTCCTGAGCTGGCCGCAGGCGGCATCGATGTCGCGGCCGCGCGGCGTGCGCACCGGCGCCGAAATGCCGGCCTCGAAGATGATGCTCGAAAAGGCGCGGATGCGCTCGGGCGTCGAACATTCATAGCCAGCGCCGGGCCACGGATTGAACGGGATCAGATTGACCTTGGCCGGAAGCCGGTAGTGGCGGATCAGCCGAACCAGCTCGCGCGCCTGCTCGTCGCTGTCGTTCTTGTCCTTGAGCATCACATATTCGAACGTGATGCGCCGCGCGTTGTTGGCGCCCGGGATAGGCCGCGCACGCCTCGAGCAATTGCTCGATCCCATATTTGCGGTTGAGCGGCACGATCTCGTCGCGCACTTCCTTGGTCACGGCGTGCAGCGAGACCGCGAGATTGACCCCGATCTCCTCGCCCGCGCGCTTCATCATCGGCACCACGCCCGACGTCGACAGGGTGATCCGCCGCCGCGACAGGCCAAGCCCGTCGCCGTCCATGACGATCTTCAGCGCATCGCGGACGTTGTCGAAATTATACAGCGGCTCGCCCATGCCCATCATCACGATGTTGGTCAGCATCCGCCCGTCCGGCTGCGACGGCCATTCGCCGAGCGAATCGCGGGCGAGCATCACCTGGCCGACGATTTCCGCCGGCTCGAGGTTGCGCACCAGTTTCATCGTTCCGGTGTGGCAGAAGCGGCAATTGAGCGTGCAGCCGACCTGGCTCGACACGCACAATGTCCCGCGATCGGCGTCGGGGATGAAGACCATTTCATAATCATGGCCGTCGTCGGTGCGCAGCAGCCATTTGCGCGTTCCGTCGGACGACACTTGCGCCTCGACCACGTCGGGCCGCGAAATCGCGAAGCGCTCGGCGAACCACGGCCGCTGCGGCTTGGCGATGTCGCTCATCAGCGCGAAATCGCTGACGCCGCGATTGTAGATCCAGTGCCAGATCTGCTTGGCGCGCAGCTTGGCCTGGCGCGGTTCGAGCCCGGCTTCCTCGAGCGCGACGCGAATTTCGTCGCGCGACCTGCCGATCAGCTCGATCCGCCCGTCGGCGCGCGTTTGCGGCGCGCGCTGCACGGGCACGGGGTCGATCGCGCCGGCGATCGGCATCAAGGGGGTGTCGGCACTCATGGTGAGCCCGCTATTTAGTCATTTCCGGGGGATTTTGCCAGTTCGATCAGCTTTGGGCGCAGCGAGCGGCGGCCGCGTCGATCGCGGTTGCCGCTCCGGCAAGCACATAGCGATCGACGAAGCGCCGCCCCGCTCCGTCGCGGCCCTCGATACGCATACCGCCGGTCCCGCGAACGGCCGCGATCAGCGCCTGTTCCTGCAAAGCCGCCGCGGCTCCACGCCGAATTTCCGCGGGTGACGAGAAGAAAGCGCTGCTTGTCGATCCGCAGCATCACGCTCGAGCCCGCGCGCGGCTGGCGGCTGAGACGCGCGCTGAATTCACCCCACCGGCGCCGGTCCGGCGTGAAGGCAAAGCGGCGCGAGGCCCGGCGGCCGGCCCTTCTTCGTCGCGCCAAGCGCGCGCGTCGCGGCCTCGCAGCTCGCCGCCGCGATCGATCGCCGCCCATCCGCCGCCGGCGAACAGGATCGTGGCGGGCGCTGCCGCCGGCGCCGCCACGACCAGCGCGAGACTGAACAATGCTGCATTCACCGCGACACGCTAGCGCGCCCGGACCCCGCGTTGCCACGCTCGCAAATAGCTTCGGCGAATGTCCATCCCGAATGATTAACCAACCGAACTTGTTGTTCGACAATTGTTCTGCCATCCTCGCCCCGCTCGGTTGATGATTCGCCGCCAGGGGAGGCTGCCATGGACCAACTGAGCGCAATCACGATTTTCACCGCGCATTAGCGGCCCCGCGCGGGCCGACGGCCTACGCCGAGATCATGAGCCGCCTGGCGGCCGAGCTCGCCCTGTTCGCAGGGCTCGGGTTCCTGCTGTTCGCGATAAACGACCTGATCGTCGACCTGATCTATTTCGCCCGCCGCATCTGGCGCGCCCTGACCATCTACACGCGCTACCCGCGGGCTTATGCGAGCCAGTTCGAGACCGGCGATGTGCCCGGACTGATCGCGATCCTCGTTCCGGCATGGGACGAATCGGTGGTCATCTCCTCGATGCTGCGTGCGGCGCTGCGCCGGATCGACTATCCCGACTATCGCATATTCGTCGGCTATTACCGCAATGACCCGGCGACGGCGGCAGCCATCGCCAGCGTGTTCGATCCGCGCATCGAGGCTGTCCGGCTAGAGAAAGACGGCCCGACGACCAAGGCCGATTGCCTCAATGGCCTGTACGACGCGCTGGTTGCTTATGAGGTCCGCCACGCCCGCTCGGCCAAAGCGGTCGTGCTCCACGACGCCGAAGACGTCGTCCATCCGCTCGAGCTCAGGACGTTCGACCGGCTGATCGGCCGCGCGGCGTTGATCCAGCTGCCAGTTCTGCCGCTGCCCGACCCCCATTCGCGCTGGATCGGCGGCCATTATTGCGACGAATTCGCCGAAGCGCACATGAAGGAGCTGGTGGTGCGCGAGGCAGTCGGCGCGGCGGTGCCGCTTGCCGGCGTTGGCTGCGCCATCGCCCGCGAGCCCCTCGCGCGCCTCGCCGCGGGCCATGACGGGAGGCCATTCGCCGGCGCCAGCATGACCGAGGATTATGAAGTCGGTCTCCGCCTCGGCGCGCTCGGCCTCAAGACTATGTTCGTCCGCATGCCGGCCCGGCCGGGCGAACGCGGGATGGTTGCAACGCGCGGCCATTTCCCGGCGACGCTCGGCGCCGCAGTGCGCCAGAAAGCCCGCTGGCTCGGCGGTATCGCGCTTGCCGGATGGGACCGGCTCGGCTGGTCGGGCGGGCTCGGCGAGCGCTGGATGCGCATGCGCGACCGCCGCGGGCCGCTCGCCGCCTTGTTGCTGATCGCCGGTTATTCCGCCGCATTCCTGTGGGCACAGCTGTGGCTTGCGGAAGCCATCGGCGCGCCGATTCAGGCGCGTATGGACCCGCTGGTGGTGAGCTTGCTGACCATCAACGCCTGGCTGCTGGCGTGGAGAATCATGATGCGCGCGACATTCACTGCCTCGGCTTACGGGGTGGCCGAGGGGCTGATGTCGATCCCCCGCCTTGTCGTCGGCAATGTGATCGCCGTGCTCGCCGCCCTGCGCGCGGTTTCGCTTCACCTCGGCGGCGGTGCGCGCCGCTGGGACAAGACCCGCCACATGTTCCCCGCGGGGCTGGCGCAATGAGCCCCTCGCTCCGCTTTCTCGCTGTCGCGCTGGTCGCATGGGGCGGACTTCGCGCCGCGACGCTGGGGGTCATCCCGGCAGGCGATCTGCTGAGCATCGGGCCAAGCGAAGCCAAGGCGCCGCCGCCGCTCGTGGCGACTGAATTTCCGGCGATCGAGCCGCTCGCGGCAGCATCGCCCGAACATGCCGCCGAAAACCTCATCGCCGCCGGTTACACGCCCGGCCAGGCGACGGTCGCGCTGCCCCCGGTACGAGTGCGAACGCGCATCATAGAAGTGCCTTATTACGTTACAGCCGCCGCGCCCTCGTTTGAGACTGCGCCCGGCATTCCGCCGCGGCCGACCAATTTGCGCGGCGCGTTGCCGGAGCCGACGCCGGCCATTTACGAAGGCACTCCCGCCTTTTACTCGCCGGTCCCGGCGCTCGATCAATGGCCGTTGTCGCGATTTGCCTCGAGCGGGATGCCGACGCCGCGATCGAGCGTGATCGGGACGGGCGCGCAGAGCCTGCCGGTTGCGGCCGGCCCCGCCAAAGTCGACCGCCTGCAGCTGACAGCCTGGGCGATGCTTCGCGGCCGCCAGGGTCAGCCCGTGGGGACGACTTCACTCGCCGCCAACGGCACACTCGGGGCGAGCCAGGCGGGCTCGCGGCTCAGCTATAATTACCATCCGCAGATCGCAGCGACGCTGCGCTCGTCGTCGAACGTCGGGCGGCGCGGTGGCGAAGCCGCGGCCGGCGTTCGCGTGCAGCCGGTCAGCGGATTGCCGGTGTGGATCACCGCCGAGCGACGTCAGCGCATCGGCCGCTATGGCGGCGGCCGAAACGCCTTTGCCTTGTTCCTCGAAGGCGGCGTCTATCAACGCGCGATGCCGTGGCGCTTCAGTCTCGACGCCTACCTTCAGGGCGGGATCGTCGGGTTCAAGAGCCGCGACAAGTTCATCGACGGCGGACTGACCCTGACGCGGCCGGTCTATCGCAATTTCTCGGCCGGCATCGGCGTTTGGGGGGCGGCCCAGCCGGGCATCTATCGCGTCGACGCGGGGCCGCGTGTAAGCATGAAGGTCCGCGAGAACGTGCGCATCCATCTCGATTGGCGTCAGCGCCTTGCCGGCAAGGCCGAGCCGGGCTCGGGCCCGGCAGTCACCCTGGCCGGCGATTTCTAGAATCAACCGCTTCTAGCGCCCAAGCTTGGCCCCAACGCCGGTTTGGGGCTAGTCCTGCGCGGCCAATGGACGTTTACCTTCCAATCGCCGGCATGTCGGTCAACGCGCCCCTGATCGTCGCCCTTGGCTTTCTCGTCGGCGTCCTGTCCGGCATGTTCGGGGTCGGCGGCGGGTTTCTCACCACGCCGCTGCTGATTTTCTACGGCATCCCACCAACCATCGCGGTGGCGTCGGCCACGACCCAGATCACCGGCGCCAGCGTGTCGGGCGCGATGGTTCACATGCGCCGCGGCGGAGTGGACCTCAAAATGGCGCTGGTGATGATCGCTGGCGGCCTCGCCGGCTCGGTCATCGGCGCCGGTTTGTTCCGGCTGCTTCAGGCAAGCGGCCAGATCGATGTCGCGATCGGGTTTCTCTACGTCATCATCCTTGGCGGCATCGGCGTTTTGATGCTCAAGGATTCGCTGGTCGCGCTCGGCCATCTGCGCGCGCCCGCTGAGGATGAAGCGCCGCGCCACAGGCGATGGGTCCACTCGCTCCCGCTGCGCTGGCGGTTCGCAAGCTCGGGCCTGTTCATCTCTCCCGTGGCGCCGCTGGTGCTCGGATTCATTGCCGGGATTCTCACCGTTTTCCTCGGCATCGGCGGCGGCTTCGTGCTGGTTCCGGCGATGATCTATTTGCTCGGCATGCCGACGAGGGTCGTCATCGGCACCAGCCTCGTGATGGTCCTCGCGGTCAGCGCCGCAACGACGATGGTCCATGCGCTGACGACGCGCGGAGTCGATATCGTGCTTGCCGCCTTGCTCCTCGTCGGGGGCGTCGTCGGCGCCCAATATGGCGCTCTTCTGACGCTTCGCGTGAAACCCGACATGCTTCGCCTCGCGCTCGCCGTGATCATCCTCCTCGTGGCCTTGCGCATGGCTCTCGGGCTCGCCTGGCGGCCCGACGAAATCTTCTCGATCGAATATCTGTGAGGATGCGTTTCTCCTCGCTTGCCTTGTGCGCCTTTGCGCCGCTTCTGATCGCCGCCGACAAGCCGGTGCTGGTGCCCGATATCAGCGCCCACGAAGTGCAAATTCGCTACAGCTTCACCGGCGCGCAGCTGCTGTTGTTCGGCGCGGTCGTCTATCCCGGCGGACGCCCACCCGACCGTCCGCTCGACATTGTCGTCGTGCTACGCGGTCCGGTGCAGCCGATATTATTGCGCGAGAAGCAGAAGATCGCGGGCATCTGGATGAACGCCGATTCAAACCGCTTCCGCTCGGCGCCATCCTTTTACGCGGTCGCCTCCTCGCGCCCGATCGCCGACCTCGTCAACGAGCGCACCGCTTCGATCTACGAGCTTGGCCTCAAGAACCTCCAGCTCTCGCCCGGCGGCGGGGCCTTGCCCGAGAAGGAGCGCCGGTTCGAGGCCGGATTGCTCGACCTGCGCACGCGCCAGGGCCTGTTCGCCGAGAGCCCGGGCGGGGTCGACATCATCGGCGGCGTGCTCTATCGCGCGACTATCGCGATCCCGAGCCAGGTTCCGGTCGGCACCTATACCGCCGAGACGTTCCTGATCGACCGCCGCAAGGTGATCGCCGCGGCGACCAAGGACATCGAAATCACCAAGTCCGGATTCGAGCGTTTCGTCGCACTGGCAGCGCGCCGCCACCGCTTTCTCTATGGCCTGACCGCGATCCTGCTGTCGCTTGCGCTCGGCTGGGCCGCCGCGGCCGCGTTTCGTCGCAGATTCTAGGCCGCGACCGATTTTAGGCAATTCAAGCCTATATTAACTCCTCGCCGGTACCACGCTCGCTCGAACTTAAATGAGCGAGAGCGACGAAATGGACGAGCGGCCCGACCTGCGAGAGTTCCTCAATGAGGTCAGCACCTTCACCGACGAGGCCACGGCTTCGCCCGCGAGCGTCCCGAGCGGCCCCGTCGCGCGGATCGGCCAGGTTGTCGAGATCGCGGGCTCGGGCTCGCAAGCCCGGCTCGACGCAGCCAGGCTCGCGGAGATTTGCAGCCACCCCGACCCGTCGATCGCGACCTCCGGCCAGGTCGGAAGCCAGGTCAAGCTGGTCGTCGGCAACAATTGGCTGATCGCCAACGTCCGCACGCTCAGAGCAGCCGATGGCGGCGAAGTCATCGCCCACATCGACTTTCTCGGTGAGGGCACGCGCGACGCCGGCGGCAAGCTGAGCCACTTCCGTCGCGGCGTGACTCGCTACCCCATTCCCGGCTGCGACGTCCTTCCGGTGTCGACCGAGGATCTTCGCGCGGTGTTCGCGGCGAGCGACGAGCCGCATATCGAGATCGGCACGGTCTATCCGACCGACGACATTCGCGGCGCGCTTTATATCGATCCGATGCTGTCGAAGCATTTCGCGGTGCTCGGCTCGACCGGCACCGGCAAATCGACCTCGGTCGCGCTGATCCTCCACCGCATCTCGCAATTGTCGCCCGAAGGGCACATCGTGATGATCGATCCGCACGGCGAATATTCCGCGGCCTTCAAGAGCTGCGGCGAGATTTTCAACGTCGACAATCTGCAGCTGCCCTACTGGCTGATGAACTTCGAGGAACATTGCGAAGTGTTCCTGACTACCCAGGGCGCCGACCGCCAGCGCGACGCCGACGTGCTTGCCAAATGCCTGCTCGCCGCGCGCACCAAGGGCAAGGACATGAGCCAGTTTGGCAAGGTCACTGTCGACAGCCCGATTCCCTATCTGCTGACCGATTTCCAGGCGATCCTGGTCAATGAAATGGGCAAGCTCGACCGCGCCGGCGATACGCTCCCGTTCCAGCGCCTCAAGACCAAGCTCGAGGAGCTGCGCGCCGACCCGCGCTACAGCTTCATGTTCTCCGGCATGCTGGTCAGCGATTCGATGCCCGGCCTGCTCGCCAAGATGTTCCGTTTGCCGAGCCACGGCCGGCCGATCTCGATCGTCGACGTTTCGGGCGTTCCGAGCGAAGTCACCAGCGTGGTCGTCTCGGTGCTCGCCCGGATGGTGTTCGACTATGCGATCTGGTCGCGCACGGAGGCGCAGCGTCCGCTGCTGCTGGTGTGCGAGGAGGCCCACCGTTACGTCCCCAAGGACGAGACGGCGAGCGGTCAGGCGGTGCGCAAGATCCTTGAGCGAATCGCCAAGGAAGGCCGTAAATATGGCGTCAGCCTGGGCCTCATCACCCAGCGCCCGTCGGACCTTGCCGAAGGCGTGTTGTCGCAGTGCGGCACGATCATCGCCATGCGCCTCAACAACGACCGCGACCAGGCGTGCGTGCGCGCCGCAATGCCCGAAGGCGCGCGCGGTTTCCTCGACGCGATACCCGCGCTGCGCAACCGCGAATGCATCGTTTGCGGCGAAGGCGTCGCGATCCCCATTCGCGTCCGTTTCGACGACCTCGAGCCCGAAAAGCGCCCGGCCTCGTCCGATCCCAGCTTCGCCCGCCTGTGGCGCGAAACCGGCGACGAGGAAGGCATCATCAACCGCACCATCAAGCGCTGGCGCGGCCAGGGGCGTTAAGCCGGGCTGGCGACTTTCGTATCAGCCGACTTTCGCCGCGGCGCGGCAAGAAACACCAAATACCCGACCGCCGCCGAGAGCAGCGATCCAGTCAGCACGCCGATCTTTACGGCCGGGGCGTAAGCGGGATCCTCAAAGGCCAGCCCCCCGATGAACAGGCTCATGGTGAAACCGATCCCGCACAGCAAGGCGACGCCATAAATGTGCAGCCAGCTGGCACCGCGGGGGCGCTTAGCCAATCCCAGCGCGACAGCCAGCCGCACGCTTCCGAAAATGCCGATTTGCTTGCCGAGAAACAGCGCCGCGGCGATGCCGAGTGGAAGCGGTGCAAGCAGTTCGGACCAACCGAACCCGCCGAGCGAAACCCCGGCGTTGGCAAAGCCGAAAATGGGCACGATGAGATAGGCGACCCACGGCTGGATTGAATGTTCAAGTCGATGGAGGAGAGAAGTCGCCGCGTCCGGAGCGCCGGGGCTGCGAACAAGAGGGATGGTCAATGCGGCGAGCACCCCCGCCACGGTCGCGTGGACCCCGGACAGGAGCACCGCGAGCCACAGCGCGAGGGACAAGGCGATATATGGGCCCGGCCGCGTCTCGCCCGCTCGGTTCATGCCCAGCATCAGCAGGAATATCAGCCCCGCTGCGAGCAGCGCGACCAGATTCACGTCTGCGGTGTAAGCGAGTGCGATAATCGCGATCGCGCCAACGTCGTCTACGACCGCGACCGCAGTCAGAAAGAGCTTTAGCGACGCTGGTGCGCGGCTCCCGAGGAGGGCCAGCACGCCCAGGGCAAAGGCGATGTCGGTCGCCGCCGGAATTGCCCATCCCCGTCCGAGTTCCCCCAAGCCGCCTGTGATCAGGAGGTAAACAGCAGCCGGAACCACCATCCCGGCGACCGCCGCGATGATCGGCAGTTGCCGGTCGCGCCACGTCGACAGATTTCCGTCGACGAGCTCGCGTTTGACCTCGAGGCCGACGAGAAAGAAGAACACCGCCATCAGAGCGTCGTTGATCCAGTGGAGCACCGACAAAGGTCCGAGATAAAGGTCCAGCAGGCGGAAATACGCTCCGGCCGCCGGGCTGTTGGCAAGCGCCATCGCCAGCGCCGCCGCAGCGATCAGCAAGATGCCGCCGGATGCCTCCGTGCCGAGAAATGAGCGCAGGACTGATCTTGGTTTTGGAACGTTGGCCATCAGGAGGGCGTCATAGCCGCGGGCCGCGCCACGGCCCACCCCCAGCCCGGGGGCTACGCCTTGCGGCCCACCGCCAGCAGCGTCTTCAACCTGGCTCTCACCGCTTCGGCAAGACGCCGGTCGACCACCGGTGCGCCAATGAAGCGCACGGCAAGCGGATTGACCGGCACGCCTCCGCGCTTCACCTCGAAGTGGAGATGCGGGCCGGTCGACAGGCCCGAGGAGCCGACATAGCCAATGACCTGGCCGCGGCGGACGATGGTGCCCGGCTCGGCGGCAATTTCGCTCATGTGGCTGTAGGTGCTGACCACGCCCTCGCCGTGCGCGAGGCGGACCTGGCGGCCATAGCCCCCGGCCCAGCCCGCGCCGACCACCTGGCCGTCGGCGGCGGCGACGATCGGACTGCCCCAGCCGGCGCCGAAATCGACCCCCGAATGGAAGCGCATGAAGCGCAGGATCGGGTGCCGGCGATAGCCGAAATGGGAAGTGATGCGACCGCTCACCGGCCACGCCATGTCGGCCGCGGCCGGCGCGGGGCGAGCGGCGTCGGCGGCTTCGATCCACTTGCTGCGGCCCGTTCGCGTCCCAGCGGACCAGCTGAAGGTCGCTGGCCATCGCGCGGTCGAGCCCCGCGTAGAGCAGTTGACGATTGCGTCCGACCACCAGGTCGAAGCTGTCGGCGGGGCCGACCTCGCCGACGTCAATCTCGGTCGCCAGCGCCGCCAGATATTCCGCCGCGAGTTGCGGCGAAGCGCCGGACGCGCGCAATGCCCAATAAAGCCCGTCCCCGGCGCGGCCGCGAATGCGCAGCGGTTCAGTCGACTTTGGCGCTTCCCTCGGCGCCGCGATTTCAGCATTCACAGCGCGCTTCGGCGCGAATTCGATGGTTTCGACGGCGGCAGTCGGCGCCATTCGCATGCCTGTCGCGCCGCCGCCGGACAATGGCGCAATCGCCCAGCGCCTGCCATTGCCGGTGCTCGCCGCTGCGGTAGTCGTCGGGTGTGCGGCAGCGAGGCCCAGGCAACGGTGCTGCACATCACCGCTAGCGCGCTCACGGCGGCCCAGGGCCGCCGGGGCACGGCAGGAACAAGCGCCCGGCGCAGCGGGTGCGTGTGGGTCGGTCGTGTAAACACCCTCCCGATGTCGCAAATTGCGGTTAAAACGCCCTTAAAGCGGGGATTGGGGTAGAATCTCGACGCAACAGCGGCGGAACCTTGCATCGGCCCCGAACGCTGCCACATTGTGATGATGGCGCCGCGATCCGACGCTTTGGTCCGGGCAATCCTGGGACCGACCAACACCGGCAAGACGCATTTGGCGATCGAGCGGATGTGCGCCCATTCCTCGGGCGTGATCGGCTTCCCGCTGCGGCTGCTGGCGCGCGAGGTTTATGACCGGGTCGTCGCCCTCAAGGGCGAATCGAGAGTGGCGCTGCTGACCGGCGAGGAGCGGATCGTGCCGCCCGACGCGCGCTATTTCCTGTGCACCGCGGAATCGATGCCGGTCCAGCGCGAAGGCGACGGCCGCGACTTCGCATTTGCCGCGATCGACGAGGCACAGCTCGGCATCGACCCCGAGCGCGGCCATGTGTTCACCGACCGGATGCTCCACGCCCGCGGCCGCGAGGAGACACTGATCCTGGGCTCAAACGCCTGAAGCCGATCATTCGCGAGCTGCTTCCCGACGCCGAAATCGTCAGCCGCCCGCGCTTTTCGACCCTGCGTTACGGCGGCAGCACCAAGCTTTCGCGCCTTCCGCCGCGCTCCGCAGTCGTCGCATTCTCTGCCGAGCAGGTCTACGCGCTGGCGGAGATGCTGCGCCGCTTCCGCGGCGGCGCGGCGGTGGTGATGGGCGCCTTGTCGCCGGCCACGCGCAATGCCCAGGTCGCGATGTTCCAGCGCGGCGAGGTCGATTATCTGGTCGCGACCGACGCCATCGGCATGGGCCTCAACATGGACGTGACGCACGTCGCGTTCGCCGGGCTGGAGAAATTCGACGGACGCCGCGACCGCCGCCTGACCGTCTCCGAAATGGCGCAGATCGCGGGACGCGCCGGCCGCCACCAGCGCGACGGGACATTCGGCACGCTCGGCCTTGGCACCGACGAAGCGACGACCTTCTCCGAGGCCGAGATCGCGGCCATCGAGGACCATCGCTTCCGCCCGATCGACTTCGTTCACTGGCGCAACGCAGAGCTCGATTTCACCGACGTCCGCGCGCTGATCGCCAGCCTCGAGCAGCCGAGCGACGACCCGATCCTGCGCGCCGCGCCCCAGGCCATCGATCTCTCGGTGCTGAAGCTGATCGCCGAGGATCCGGCGATCGCCGCCAAGCGCGGCATCCAGGCGCGGCGCCTGTGGGCGGTGTGCGGCCTGCCCGATTTCCGCAAGGTCGGCCCGATGCACCACGCGCGAATGGTGCGCCGCATCTACTCCTATGTCGGCGAGGGCGGCCATGTGCCGCACGAATGGTTCGCCGCCGAGGTCGCCCGGCTCGACAACGTCAACGGCGACATCGAAACGCTGGCCGACCGTCTCGCGGGCGTGCGCAGCTGGGCCTATATCGCGCAGCGCTCCGACTGGCTCAAGGAACCGGCCAAATGGGCGGCGCGCACGCGCGAGGTCGAGGCGCGCGCTCAGCGACGCGCTCCACGAGCGCCTGACCCAGCGCTTCGTCGACCGCCGCACCGCGGTGCTGGTGCGCGACATCGGCGCGCGCGGCGCCGACGCCCTTCCGGTGACCGTCGCCGCCGACGGCGAAGTCAGCGTCGGGCCCGAACCGATCGGCCATCTGACCGGCTTCGACTTCAAGGTCGATCCGGCCGCGCGGCTCGCCGACAAGCGGCTGCTGCTGGCCGCCGCCGAGCGCCGCCTGGGCGACGAGCTCGACCGCCGCGCCGCAAACCTGGTCGACGCCGGCGACGAGGCGTTCGCGCTCGTCGCCGAAGACAGCGGCGCAATTGCCATCGCCTGGGAGGGCCACCTCCTCGGCCGTCTCGCGCCTGGCCGTTCGCTGCTTGAGCCGGCGGTGCGCACCGCGCGCTCGCTCGACCGCTTGTCTGCCGACAAGCGCGCGGCGCTGCGGGCACGGCTCGAACGCTGGATCGAAGCCCAGATTGAGCGGCATCTGCGTCACCTCAAAGCATTGTCGGCGGCGGCAACCGACCCCGCGAGCAGTCCCGGCGTGCGCGCGCTTGCGGCGATGCTCACCGACGCTGGCGGAGTGCTTCCGCGCAAAAGCGTGATCGGCGCGATTGGCCATCTCGAGCAGGCCGACCGGCAGGGCCTCCATCGATTGCGGGTGCGCCTCGGTCCGGTCGATGTCTTTATCGCACCAGTTGCTCAAGCCCGCCGCGCAGCAATGGCGCGCGGCGCTGGAGGCAGTGCGCTCGGGCCAACCGATGCCCGTGCTGCCGCCTGCCGGCGCAGCGACGCTCGACGCAGACGCAGACCCGCGCGGCGCGGCGCTCGCCTATCGCCGGCTGGGGGCCACCTGGCTGCGCATCGACCTCGCCGACCGCATGGCGGCGCACGCGCGCAAGGTGCGTTCGGCCGGCGGCGAAGACCCGGTCGATGGCGCGATGGCCACTTCGCTCGGCCTCGATGAGCAGGCTGTCGCGCGCCTTATGGACGAGGTCGGGTTCACGCGCGCGGGCGATGCGTGGAAATGGCGCGGGCGGCGCGGATCGCAACGTGACGGCCAGGCAGGCGATCAGCGCACCGGTCGCCGCGGCGAGCGCCGCACCGGCTCTCACGCCTTCGCCGAACTGGCCAAGTTGAAACGCAGCTAAAAGGAGCCAGGCCGCTGCGGATCGACCGCTTTCTCCACTGCATTCGGCTGGCGAAAAGCCGCACGCTGGCCCAGACGCTGGTCGAGACCGGCCACATGCGCATCGACGGCAAGCGCGTCGTCAAGCCAAGCGAGGAGGTCCGCGCCGGCAGCATCGTCGCGCTGCCGCTGCGCGGCGAAATCCGCATTTTGCGCATCCTCGCCTTGCCTGCCCGGCGCGGGCCGGCGCCGGAGGCGCGCGCTTGTTATGAGGAGCTTGGCCCCCACCCGGGCGGGACAGGCGTTGACGGAGGCAAGCCCGCGCCATAGCGAGAAGTCACGCAAAGGGAGCGTGAACAGCCATGACCTATGTCGTCACCGACGCCTGCATCAAATGCAAATATATGGACTGCGTCGAGGTCTGTCCGGTCGACTGCTTCTACGAAGGCGAAGTCATGCTCGTCATCAATCCCAATGAATGCATCGATTGCGGCGTGTGCGAGCCCGAATGCCCGGCCGAGGCGATCCTTCCCGACACTGAAAGCGGACAGGAGAAGTGGCTCGAACTCAATGCCAGCTTCTCCGCCGACTGGCCGAACATTACGCGCAAGAAGGAAAGTCCGGCCGACGCCGACGAGTTCAAGGGCGAGGACGGCAAATTCGAGAAATACTTCACGCCCGATCCCGGCGAAGGCGACTGAAATAGTTGAAAAAATAGCGTTATTCTGCTGGCTTTGCGAAACTCCTAACCCCTGTCATAGTCATCCCGCAAAATATGGGGGATTCTATGCGCCGATACGTTTGTCTCGCCTTGGCTGCTTGCTGCCTGGGTAGCACCGCTCTTGCCCAGCCGGCTTCGACCGCCGCACTGCCAAACCCGGACGATCTCGCTAGCCGCGACAGCTTCACGCTTGGCGTTGGCGCGGCGATCATCCCCGATTACGAAGGCTCGGACGATTACAAGTTCACGCCGCTGGCGGCTGTCCGCGGCCAGTATAATGGCATCTCATTCTACACGCTCGGCACCTATCTTTATGTCGACGTTCTGCCGCGCAACAGCAAGTTCGAGTTCGATGCCGGGCCGATCGTCGGTTTCCGCTCCAACAAGCGCCGGAAGATCAAGGACGACGTCGTCGAGGAACTGCGCAAGACCAAGAGCGCGTTCGAGGTCGGCGGCTTTGTCGGCGTCAGCGCTCACGGTGTCACTAACCCCTACGACACGCTCAGCTTTCGGATCGACGTGTTGCGGAACGTCGGCAGCGCCCACAAATCGACAGTAGTCAGCCCGAACGTGCTGTTCTCGACCCCGCTTTCGCGGACGACCTATATCGCGGCCTCGGCCGGTGCGGAGTTCGTCGGCGGCAAATATGCCGATTATTATTACAGCATAGACGCCGACAATTCGCTCCGCACCGCCGGCATCCTGCCGCTCTACAACGCGGACGGCGGAATGAAGAACTGGAAGGTGGGGCTGCTGCTTAACCAATCGATTACCGGCGACTTGCTGCACGGCTTCTCGGTCTTCGGGGCGGCGCAATATTCGCGCCTGGTCGGGGATTTCGCGGATTCGCCGATCGTCGATGAGCGCGGCAGCGCGGGCCAGTGGATCGGCGCCGCGGGGATCGCCTACACCTGGTAGGTTAGCGCCGCTTCAGAAGCTCCGCGACGATCAGATCCGCCGCTTCCTCGGCCGTCATCGCGGTCGTGTCGATACGCATTTCGGGCGCTTCGGGCGCCTCGTAAGGACTGTCGATACCGGTAAAGTTCTTGAGCTCGCCGGCGCGCGCCTTGGCGTAGAGCCCCTTGGTGTCGCGCTTTTCCGCCTCGCCCAGCGGCGTATCGACGAAGATTTCTATGAATTCGCCTTCGGGCATCATCCGCCGGACCATGTGGCGCTCGGCGCGGAACGGCGAAATGAACGCGGTGAGCACGATCAGCCCCGCATCGGCCATCAGCCGCGCGACTTCGCCGATGCGGCGGATATTCTCGATCCGGTCGGCCTCGGTGAAGCCAAGGTCCCGGTTGAGCCCGTGGCGGACATTGTCGCCGTCGAGCAAATAGGTGTGCCGTCCGCGCGCCGCGAGCTTCTTCTCGACGATGTTGGCGATGGTCGATTTGCCCGCGCCCGAGAGGCCCGTGAACCACAGCACCGCGGGCTTCTGCCCCTTCAACGCGCTGTGGGTCTCGCGGCTTACGTCGAGGTGCTGGCGGTGGATGTTTAGCGCCCGTCGCAGCGCGAAGTGAAGCATCCCGCAGGCCACGGTGGCGTTGGTCAGCTTGTCGATCAGGATGAAGCCGCCGAGCGCGCGGTTGGGACTCGATCCGTCCGACCGCATAGGGCTCGAACACGATTTCGCGGTCGGTCGCGACTTCGGCGACGCCGATCGCATTGAGTGCCAGCGTCGGCGCTGCAAGATGCTCGAGCGTGTTGACGTTGATCTCGTACTTGGGGTGCTGGACCATGGCCGTCACAGTCTGCGCGCCGATCTTCATCCAGTATCCGCGGCCGGGGATCATTTCCTCGTCCGCCATCCACACGACGGTGGCTTCAAACTGATCGGCGGCCTCGGGCGGGTCGCCGGCCGCGGCGATCACGTCGCCGCGCGAGCAATCGACCTCATCGGCCAGGGTGACTGTGACAGATTGGCCGGCGACCGCCTCGTCGAGGTCCCCATCGAGCGTGACGATGCGTTCGACGCGCGAGGTTCGGCCTGACGGCAGAATACGCACTTCGGCGCCCGGCCCCATGGTTCCAGCGACGATTTGCCCCGAAAAGCCGCGGAAGTTCTGATTGGGCCGGTTGACCCATTGGACCGGCATGCGCAGCGGCTTGCCGGCGTCGGCCAGGACATCGAGCGGGACCGTGTCGAGATGCTCGAGCAGGCTCGGTCCTGAATACCAGCCCATGGCCTCGCTGCGGCTCATGACATTGTCACCGGCGAGGCCCGAGACCGGGATCGCGACCCAGTCGGAAATTCCAATCTGCTCCGCGAAAGTCCGGTAATCGGCGCAAATCCCGTCGAACGCGGCCTGGTCGTAATCCACCAGGTCCATCTTGTTCACCGCCAGCACGAAGCGGCGGATGCCCACCAGCTGCGCGAGATAACTGTGGCGACGGGTCTGCGTCAGCACGCCCTTGCGGGCGTCGACCAGCAACACGGCGAGGTCGGCGGTCGAGGCGCCGGTGACCATGTTGCGCGTATATTGCTCATGGCCGGGCGTATCGGCGACGATGAACTTGCGCCTGGCGCTGGAGAAGAAGCGGTAAGCGACGTCGATCGTGATGCCCTGCTCGCGCTCGGCCGAGAGTCCGTCGACGAGCAGCGCGAAATCGATCTGTTGGCCTTGCGTGCCGTGGCGCTTGCTGTCGCTTTCGAGCGCTTCCAGTTGATCGTCGAAGATCTGCTTGCTCTCGTACAGGAGCCGCCCGATCAGCGTCGACTTGCCGTCATCGACGCTGCCGCAGGTGATGAAGCGCAGCAGCTCCTTTGCTTCCTGCTGCGCGAGCCAGGCGCGGACATCATTGCGGATGAGCTCGCTGTCGGCTTCAAGCGTGAGGGTCACCTAGAAATAGCCCTCCTGCTTCTTCTTCTCCATGCTCGCGCTGCCTGCGTCACGGTCGATCGCGCGGCCCTGGCGCTCGCTGGTCTTGGTCAGAAGCATTTCGGCGACGATGCCCTCGATCGTGTCGGCCTCGCTCTCAACCGCGCCCGACAGCGGATAGCAGCCGAGCGTGCGGAAACGCACCTTGCGCGGCGTCGGCTGCTCGTCGCCAAGCGGAAAGCGCTCGTCGTCGACCATCAGGATAAGGCCGTCGCGGGTCACCGTCGGGCGCTCGGCCGCGAAATAGAGCGGCACGATCTCGATCTTCTCGCGCAGGATATATTGCCACACGTCGAGCTCGGTCCAGTTGGACAGCGGGAACACGCGGATGCTTTCGCCCTTGGCCTTGCGGACATTGTACAGCGACCACAATTCGGGCCGCTGGCGCTTTGGATCCCAGCGGTGCTTGCGGTCGCGGAAGCTGAACACCCGCTCCTTGGCGCGGCTTTTCTCCTCGTCGCGCCGGGCGCCGCCGAACGCGGCGTCGAAGCCGAACTTGTCGAGCGCCTGCTTGAGCCCCTCGGTCTTCCACATGTCGGTGTGAACCGGGCCGTGGTCGAACGGGTTGATCCCCTGCTTTTCGGCCTCCGCGTTGCGGTAGACGAGAAGTTCGATCCCCTCCTCGGCCCCAACCTTGTCGCGAAGCGCGTACATGTCCCTGAACTTCCACGTCGTGTCGACGTGAAGCAGTGGAAACGGCAGCGGGCTGGGGAAGAACGCCTTCTTGGCAAGGTGCAGCATGACCGCCGAATCCTTGCCGATCGAATAGAGCATGACCGGACGATCGGCCTCGGCGACCGTTTCACGCAATATGTGAATGCTCTCGGCTTCGAGCCGATCGAGATGCGTTAGTGAACGCACTTGCGTAGCAAGTCCCCGCGGAAGCCGAGCCGGGCGCCCGCAATCAGCGGACGCTCCGGCAACGGCATATGGTCAAGCGTTCTCTTTGGCCTCGGCCTTGGCTTTTTTGCCTTCAGGCTTCTTCTCGGCCGGCTTCTTGCCATCCACCGCGTCGATCAGCGGCTGCAGGCCAGCGCCATACTTCTTCCAGCGCTTGACCGACGTGTTGTAAATCGGCTTGCGGACCTGGGCGACGCTGGCGGTCTTCACCGGGCGCTCCGACTTGTGGAAATCGACGCACTTCGGATCCCAGTCGATCCCGATGAATTCGATCAGCGGCCTTGGCTTCCTTCTCGGTATTGCTGACCACGTCCTCATATTGGACGGTCGTCAGGACGCCTGGCGGAAGCACCTTTTCCCAATGCTGCATCAGCTCGCGATACTTGCCGTAATAGCGGCCAAGTTCGGACAGGTCGTAACTATGCGGCATGTCGTCCTTGAACAGCTTGGTGAAGCCCGAGAGGCACGTGTCGATCGGGTCCCGCTGCGTGTTGACGAACTTCGCCTTCGGATACAGCAGGTGGATCAGCCCGACGAAGAAATAGTTGGTCAGCAGCTTGTCGGTGATGCGCTTGGCATCGCCGGCGCCCGCGCTCAGCGCCTCGAGATACTTCTTGCCGAGGATGTCCATCTGGGCCGGGCTGACCTTTTCCATCATCTGCGGGAATTTCGGCAGTGACGGGAAGCGGTCGCGAAGCTGACCCAGCGCGCGGCTGAGATATTTTACCTCGCCGGCGCCGTAGACGTCGGGATGGCTGGAGAGGATTTGCTCGACCAGCGTCGATCCCGACCGCGGCATGCCGATAATGAAAACCGGGCGCTCGTCGTCGATGCCTTCGATCTTGCGCTGTTCGAATGCCTCCTTGGGGAAGGCCTCGCGGATGCGCATCGAAGAAGCCGAACGTCTCGGTTTCATTATATTCCAGCTGGGCGCGCTTCAGGCGTCCGCCGGTGATGTAATGCTCAAGCGCCCGCTCATGCTCTCCGCGGTCCTCAAGCGCCTTGCCGTAGGCGAAGTGGAGCGGAATGAACGGGTCGGCGTCGGTGTTCTTGGCCTTCTTGAAAATCTCGTCCATCTGACCGAACAGCTCGTCGCCCACGCCTTTCGAAAAATCGACCAGGTCATTGAGGTTGGCATAGCCGCCCCACATCCCGGCGTTCATCTTCAGGGCCTTGACGATATGGTCGCGCGCCTCGTCCAGGCGGCCGACCGATTTGAGCGCGACGCCATAGAAGTTGAGCGCCTCCGGGCTGCTCGGATTTGACTTCAGCGCCTGTTCGAGGACGCTGATTGCCTCGTCGTAACGGTCGGTTTCGTGGAAGCACCTGACCGAGGATGGTAAGCGCTTCCGCATTTTCCGGCTGTTCCTGCAGGGCCATCTTGGCTGCCTGCTCGGCGGCCACATGGTTGTTGCGACGCAGCTGAATCTTCGCCGTGATCAGCAATGTCTGCGGATTCTTCGGCGCGATTTTCAAGCGCCTCGCCGAGGAGCCGGAGCGCATCGACGTCCTTCTTCTCGTTCGCGAGCATGTTCGCGAGATTGTTGTAGGCCTCGATATACTGCGGGTTCTGGGCGATCGCCTTGCGCAGCGCGTGCTCGGCCTCGGGCATCTTGCCGTCCTGTTGAAGCAGCGTGCCGAGGTTGTTGTAGGCCTCCGGATAGATTTCGCGGTACGTCAGGGCTTCCTGATAGGCGTTCATCGCCCCGTCCTTGTCGCCGATCACGCGCAATGCGTTACCGAGATTGTTCAGCGCCTCGGACATGTTCGGGCCGATGCTCGAGCGCCTGCTTGTAGTATGAGACGGCTTCCTTGAACTGGCGCCTGTCGTAATTGATGATGCCCAGATTGTTCAGCGCCTGGGCGTTCTTGGGATCAAGCTCGATCGCCTTCTGGAGCGACGCCGCCGCCTCCTCGAGCTGGCCGTTCTGGCGGAGCACTTCGCCCAGATTGGCGTGGAGATTGGCGGCATGCGGGGCGAGCTTCACTGCCTGGCGGAGCTCGGCGATTGCTTCCTCACCCTTGCCCAGCGCCTGAAGCGAGACGCCCAGGATATTGCGCGCGTCCGGGTTGTTGGGCCGCAACTGGACAATCTGGCGGCATACACGTTCGGCCTGGGCGAACTTGCCCTCGCTGTAGAGCTTGATGCCCATCTGCACGGCCTTTTCAGGCGTGACGTTCACCCGGCCCTGCTCGGCTTGCTTGATCGCGCTGCTGACCGAAGGGTCTTCGGTGGCTGCGGCTGGAGTGGCTGGGGCCTGGCGGTTGGCGCCGGCCGGCTTCGCGTTTGCGGATTTTTTGGTCATGATTCGTCTGCTCTAGTCGAAAATCTACTGGGCTAACATAAGGAAAGAGAGGGATTGTCTCCCTCTCCTTCCATTTTTCGAAACTGATCGCAACTCGGGGAGGGTGAGCGCCGGGGCGCCCACCACTCCCGCGGAGCAGCTTACTGGCCGCGTTCGCCGCGCTCGACCGGCGCCGGCGGCGGCGGCGGAGGCGGAGGCGGAGGCGCAACTTCGACCGGAGGCGGCGGTGCGATGACCGGAGCCGGCGGCGGCGGAGGCGGAGGAGCAGCGCGGCCACCAAGCGGCAGGACAAACTTGAAGTTGCCGCTGTGGCTGGTGATGTCGCTGTTGAACTCGCCTTCGTAACCGATGCGCAGGTCGACCGGGCCCATCTTGCCGCCGACACTGAGGCCGGCAAGGAAGGTGCCGCGGCTCTGGCCGGCGCTCACCACATCGAACGCGCAGGTGTCGGTCTGACACAGGAACGCCTGAGTGATGTTCGTGCGCTTGTCGCCGAAGCGGTAGCGGTAGCCCAGGTTCACCTCGGGAACGACCCCGCCCATCTGCGTCGCCCACTTGACGCCGCCGGTGAGGAAGCTGTGCTTGGCCGAATTGTCGTCCAAGTGCAGCGCCGCGCCGCTCGTGCCGCCTTCGATGAACTCCTTCATCCGGGCGTTCACATAGTCGTAGTTGAGGTACGGCGTCAGGACCGAGTTTCCGCCAAGGCCCATCCGGTAGCCGCCGTGCAGACCAAAGGTCCACATTTTGACGTCCGGATCGCCCGAGAGAGACGCAGTGAAGGTCGCTCCCGGCGCCAGGCCGACGAAGCTGATGTCACGGTCTGAGTCACCATCGAACCAGCTGTAGGTGGTCATCGCCTTCACGTAGAACTGGCCCGGATCGAACACACCGTAGAGGCCAACCTGCATGCCGGTGGCATCGACGTTGTCGCCGAACTGGTTGTCGCGAGTACGGTTGCTCACCGCACCGGCGCTGACACCGATGATCCCCGCGCTGCCGACGTTGGCATCGACACCGAGAAGTCCGGTGAAGCGCTTGGACTTGGTCGTTCCGGCTTCATCGTCGCCGTCAGCCTTGCGCCACTGATAGTCGAGCTGACCCCAGACATGGATCGGTGCAGAAGCACGGCACTCCAGGACCGAGCCGGCAAGGGCCGGGATCTCGCAATCCGTCGCCTTGGCGAGAAGGTCGTTGTAGTGAACGCCGAGCGACGGGAACGACTGCAGGTAGTTGGCGTAGGACGAGCCAGCCAGCTGGTTGAGCGCGATGTTGTAGTTCACCGGATCAGTGAACAGGAACAGATCGGCGAACAGATCGGCGATGCCGCCGGTCAGGTTCACGTCATAGATGCACTCAAGACCCGATCCAACCGCTCCGCCATTGTCGTTGAGGCCCGGAACATCGTTGAACGCGATGCGGTCGATCCTCAGGTCAACATTGGCCTGGTTGTCGTAGACGCAGCCGAAGTCGAGCAGCAGCGAGTTGGCCGGAACACCGTTGACGATGCACTGGTCGAACGTTCCGTTGCGAGTGATCGCGTCGATCACGTTCTCGTAGACCGTGTCATCCCACAGGCCATTGGCCGGCGTCGGGATGTTGGCGATCAGCGTCCCGTCGAGATTGGCCACATCCGTGAAGATCTGCGGATAGGTGCCGATCGGAATGGTGCCTGCGCCGTCCGGAGCCGGCAGATCATATTCGATCGTGCCATCAGCCGCCACGGTGAAGACGTCGAGGAACGCATAGGACGGACCTTCCAGCGGATCGATGACCAGGTGCAGGTTGCCGCCGCCCGAGATGGTCAGACCACCCTGGCCGCACAGGTTCTGCACCGGATTGTCGAGCGTCAGAGCGGTCGGGCCGCCAGCCGGCATGCACTCGGGATTGATGATCCCGTTGAACACCGTCTCGCCGTCCGTGACGTTGATCTGGTCGCCAGCCTGCAGGTCGATGTTGCCGTAGATCAGGCTGATGCCATCATCGCCGCCCATCAGATTGATGACCGTGTTGTTGGCCACGCCGTCGACATCGATCGCCATGCCGCGATTGAACGTCGTTCCGCCATCGTTCGAGATGCGGACGATGATGTCGCCCGTATTGTTGATGGTGAAGACGTCTCCAGCGACCGGAGTAGCAGCACCGTTGCTGTCAGCGAGGATGCCGTTGGCCGAAGCCGGGCCGCCATTAACCGTGATCGCGTCGACAGTGATCAACCCGCTGTTGTTGACGGTCATGTTGTTGATGCCGCTAGCGATGAAGATGCCGGTGGCATTGGCGCTGCTCAGGGCGACCGTGGTCGTTCCGCCACCCGCTGTCGGGGTCGTGAACGTTCCGCCCGAAGCGATCGCGAGCACGCTGAGCGTAGCCGCGTTCGACACGGTTCCAGTAACGGGGCTGCCAAGCGTCGCTGTGCCGACAACGGTCGGGTTGTTAATCGACCCCGATGCCCAACGCCGAGGCGACGGCAGTTCCGATAGGATCGACGGCCGATGCACCGACGAAGAACTCGCCCGTGTTGACGACATCCATGTTCAGCAAGCCGCCACCCGAGCCAACGGCCAGGTAGCCGGTAGCAGCGGCAAAGGCCGGCGGTGTTGCGGAAGCCACCGCGATCACGTTCAGCGATCCGCTGTTGATGAAGGTCGCGTTCATCGTGGTGCCGGACAGGAACTGACCGATGCCGATTGCGCCGGCCGATGCCGATGCCGTCGTGCCCCCGACGCGAAGGCGCTAGCGACGACATTGATCTCTCCGCTGTTGCTGACGCTCGCGCTTGCGACGGTACCGAACGCAGCCTGGAATACGCCGGCGGCGAAGGCGCCCGGCGAATGCCGAGGTGCCCGCAACCGCGCTGGCAACCGCCGCCACGTCGATCGTTCCGCTGTTCGTCAGGACCACCGAGGCCGGACCGACGTTGGTCGAGGCAAAGGCCGTCCCGGTCAGGACAAACGTCTGGAAGGTGAACGGTGTGACCGAAGACATCGGTCGCCGTCACGCGTCTCCAGGTGGAAGAACGCCGTGCCGTTAAACGCGACGGCCGAGGCGCCCTGCGAGATGCCGGTGGCAATTGCCAGCGCACTCGCTGACGCCGCACCCGAAGCCACCGCGTTCGCCGCAACGTCGAGGCTGCCGCTGTTGTCGATCACGGCCGTGGCGGTTGCGCCCGCTAGCGAACTGGTCGATGCCGTCGGCAACGGCGAGTGGCGAAGGCCACCGGTCGTCGGCTGCGTCACCGGGCCATCGTTGCCGCCGACGATCGCCGTGGCAGTCGCCGAGACATCGATCACGCCACTGTTGTCGAGCGTCGCAAGCGCGCGACCAGTCGGAGTGTTCGAGCCGACGAGAGTAAACTGGGCACTTTCGTTGGCGAAAACGAGCGTCGTCCCGCCACCGGTCGTCAGGTGGATCGATGCCCGTTCCGGCGAAGATCGTCTGGCACACGTTCTGAGCCGCGGACGCCGCCTGGTTGACACCGTCGGCAATCGCAACGGCGGTTGCCCCATTGTCGCCCGATGCGAAGGCGTCGGCAGCGACCACCAGCGTGCCGCCGGCAGCCGGCGTGCCAGCCGGCGCGTTGACGAACGACGCGGTGGCAGGCGAACCGACGGCGACCTGAGTGAAGCCAGCCGCGATGGCCGTGGCGAACGCAAGGTCATCGCCGATTGCATCAGCCTCGGCAATAATGGCGATCGTGCCGTTGTTCTGCACCGAGGCAAGAGCCGGTCCGCTCGGCGTGGTGGTCACAGTCTGGGTAACCAAGAAGCCGACGCCCGCGATTGTGGCGGACGGAAGTGCTGTGCCCGGGAATGCCGCCGTAAAGATGGCTGTCCCGGTCACCGTTGCCGTCGTCGCGGCGGCAACCTGCAACCAGCCAAGCGCAGTCGCTGCCGCAACAGCGGTCGCGCCCTTCTGGGCAGCATTGCCAACGAAGATGTCCGCGTCGGCCGAGACGAGGATCGTCGCCGTGTTGACGAGGCTCGCGGTTGCGCCGCTGCCGGCGGCAGCCACCTGGACGCCTCCAGTCGCAAAGGCGAAGCCCGAGGCCGGTTCCGCCACCGATGCCGAGGGCATCGGCAGTGATGCTCAGCAGACCGTTGTTGACCAGCGAGACGTTGGCCGTTCCGGTTGTTCCGCCGAAGCCGAACTGCTGGATGCCGGCGCCGACGAAGGCGCTGACGAACACGTCATTGCCCGCGAACACAGTCGCGTCCGCGTCGGCGATCAAGGAGCCGTTGTTGACCAGCGACACCGAAGCGTTGCCGCCGGTGCCAAATGCGCTCGCCGACTGGATGATCAGCGAGCCGATACCGGCGATCGCGGCACCATCCTCATCAGCAATCGCCGAGGCGTCGGCGAGAACGCTGAGGGTGCCATTGTTGAGCAACCCGACGTTGGCCGCCGACGAGGCAAAGGCAAACTGGTTGATCGCCGAGCCGACCACCGCAACCGCGGTGGCGCTTCCGTCGCTCGCGAGAGCTCCGTCAGCATCGACCGAGATCAGGATCCCGCCGGTATTGACGAGGGTCGCGGTCGCGACGCCGCCAGTGGCAGTGGCGAAAGCGCTTTGGCTGATGCCCACGCCGATGCTGGCAACGCGCCAGGCGAAGGTCGCCGTGCCGTTGTTACCGGCGTCGGCTTCCGCCGTCAGCGCAATCGTGCCGCTGTTGACGAGAGATGCAACAGCAAGGCTCGGGCCCTGCGCGTCCTGGTCGATTCCGCCACCGATCGCTGCGATGGCAACGGCGGCTTGGGCGGTGGCCGTCGCATCGACTGCGACCGTGATGGCGCCACTGTTGACGATGACGGCTGAACCCGTCCCCGCAGTTCCTGAATGCGAAGGCGCTCTGGTCGATGCCCTGGTTGATGTACGCGCCGGCGAAGGCAATGAAGCCGAAGCAGTGCGTCGGCGTCGACGACGATTGTGCCGCTGTTGACGAGGCTGACGAGTGCGTTAGCGGGTCCGCCGAGCGAAGTGGCCGTAGCGTCCTGTTCGATGCCCGTGCCGATCGAGGCGGTGGCAAAGGCGAGGAACGTGCCAACTGCGACCGCGTCGGCAAGAACGCCGATCGTGCCTGAGTTGGTCAGCGACACGCTCGCATTTGCGCTGGACGCTGCAGTGGCAAAGGCATTGCTGGTCGATTCCGTCGCTTACCGAAGCGAACGCGAATGCGGTGCCGCCGGTGGCGCCGGCGTTGGCGTTAACGAGGATGGCGCCGGTGTTCGTCAGATCGACCGCAGCGCTGGCATTGCCGACCAGGAAGCCGACTGAGGTGCTGCCGGCGAAGTGGACGAGCGTTGCAAGGCCGAAGCCGCTGGCCGACGCCGACTGGTAGATTCCGGTACCGACGACCGCGGAGGCCGATGCGAAACCGGCAATCGTCGAGCCGAAGCGATTGGCCCCATTGGCGCTGGCGAATGCGTCGGCGACAACTTGGATGGTCCCGTCATTGGCCAGCGACACGTCGGCCAGAAGCCAGACCGTCTTCGACCGCGGCATAAGCGTACTGGCTGATCCCGGTTTCGACGCATGCGAACGCACCGGCCGAACTCGTGCCGAGCGCATCAGCGTCCGCCGAGACGTTGATTAGGCCGCCAGCGCCATTGGTCAGCGAGACAGTGGCGTCTGCGTCGGTTCCGCCGATCGCGCTGGCGCTCTGGTAGATGCCACCACCGACACTCGCCGTCGCAAATGCACTGTTGGCGCTCGCCAAGGCATTGGCGGCGATGTTGATGGTGCCGGTGTTGGTCAGCGACGCGGAGGCATTCGCGTCCCCGCCGTAGGTGAACGTGAACACGGTCGCGGTGCCGACGACGACGCCCGCCACGGCCGTGGTGACCGCGGACGCAAATGCGTTCTGGGTAATGCCGGTCCCGACCGATGCGAAACGCTGAGGCGAACCCCGAACAGGACCGAGGGGCCCGAAGCCGGTGCAAGCTGGCTCCGTGGCGAGAGCCGTCGCGTTGGCGACGATGTTGATGGCGCCCGAGTTCGTCAGCGAAACTACGGCCGAGGCCGCGGCGCTTCCGATTGCCGAGGCGGACTGCGAGATGCCGGTGCTTACGCTGGCGACCGCGTTTGCAGTCGAGACTGCCGACGCAAACGCGCTCGCCGCAATAGTAAGAGCGCCGCTGTTGGTCAGGGCGGCAGAAGCAGCGGCAACGGAAGCTGAGGCAAACGCGTTCTGGCTGATGCCGTTGTCAACCGACGCAGAGGCGGAGGCGAACGTCGACGCAATTGCATTCGCCGCTGCGCTGATCGTCAGCGATACCGCTGTTGACGAGCGAAACAGCCGCGCCAGCTGCGCCAGTCGCGATTGCGGAGGCGGACTGGACGATGCCGGTGTCGTCGATTTCAGCGTCCGCAAAGGCGGAACCGATGGCCGTGGCGTTTGCAGCAGCACCGATTTGGAGGGTGCCGCTGTTGACCAGCGAGACGCCGGCGAGTGCCAGTGTCGAGGCGGTAGCGTTTGCACTCTGCTGAATGCCCGTTTCAACGCTGACGAAGGCGCTGGCCAATGAGACCGCTACAGCATTCGCGACACCGTTGATGCCAAGCGTCCCGCTATTGGTGAGCGAGACGCCGGCACCCGCAAACGTTCCACCAGTGGCAGACGCGTTCTGCGCGATGGCACTGGAAATGATTGCAGTGGCGAATGCCGACGTAGCGGCAGTCGCATTGGCGATCGCGTTGATGCCGATCGTCCCGCTGTTGCTCAGCGAAACGAGGGCGTTCGCGATTGGGGCAGAAGCGGTCCGCGTCCTGGTTTATGCCGACACGTGACCGAGGCAGTGGCCGAAGCCAAGCCGACCGCCGCCGCGTTTGCGACGGCGTTGATGCCGATGATTCCGCTGTTGACGATCGAGGCGGTGGCCGGCAAACGCGATGCCGCTTGCGCTTGCGTTTTGATCGATGCCGGTTCCAACCGTCGCACTAGCAAAGCGCCGTCGACACCGCCGCCGCATTGGCGACCGCGTTGATGCCGATCGTCCCGCTGTTGGTCAGCGAGACATTGGCATTGGCAAACGTCGCGCCGACAAGGCTGGTGGCAGTTGCGCTCTGCTCGATGCCGGTGTCGACGCTCGCAGAAGCCGCTGCGGAAGCGCTCGCGATTGCGTTGGCTGACGCGTTGATACCGATGGCTCCGCTGTTGACCAATGAAACATTGGCGCTGGCAGAGGTAAAGCCTGAAGCATAAGCATGCTGATCGATCCCCTGGTCCCGACAGTCGCAATGGCCAACGCGGTTGACCGGCCGACGCATTGGCAACCGCGCCGATAGCGATAGTTCCGCTATTGATGATCGCAGCAGTAGCGGTCGCGATTCCCACCGAGGCGAAAGCCAAAGCGTCCTGTTCTATGCCGGTGTCGACCTCGGCAAAAGCCGAGGCAAAGACGCTTGCCGACGCGTTTGCGATGGCGGATACGCTAATACCGCCTGAGTTGGTGAGCGAAGCAAGAGCGTTGGCGGCCGTCGTCCCGGTTGCCGACGCGAATTGGTCGATGCCGTCATCCACGAAGGCAAAGGCAAGCGCGCTGGTCGCTGGGACGAAAGTCAACGAGGTCCCGGTACCGCCAGCATTGGCGACAGCGGCGAAGCCGATTGTTCCGCTATTGCCGAGCACCACCGACGCGCTTCCGGCAAGGGCGCCAGTCGCGGTCGCATTCTGGTCGATGCCGGCGACGATGGCCGCATTCGCGCTCGCAACCGCAAAAGCATTAGCGTTCGCACTGGCGAGTCCGCCGATAAAGCCGGCGTTCGAGATCGTCGCAAGCGCGAATGTCGAGCCATTGACGTTCTGGTCGATGATGGTTCCGATATTGGCATTGGCCGTTCCGTGCCAAGCGGCGCGAAGGCGTTCGCAACCGCGCTGCCGGAAATCGCGGCGAGGGCCGTGTTGTTGACCGACGCGACGGCAAAGCCGGCAGCAACAGTTTGCTGGATGACATTGGCGACCGATGCGTTCGCGATCGCATCGGATGCGCTTGCAAACGCTTGGCGGAGATTAGGCCGTTGTTGGAGATGCTCGCGACCGCGGCTCCGGTGGCAGAAGCATTCTGGATCACGACGTCGTTGACCAGGGCATTCGCAGACGCAAAGACCGTGCCGGCGGCAATCGCGATGGCATCGGCGTCGATCGAGCCATTATTGTCCAGAGAGGCAACGGCAAGTGTGCTGCCGGCAGCAACCTGAGCAAGAGCGAAGCTAACAGTCGCGTTAGCAATGGCCACCGGACCTACTGCCAGTGCCACGGCGTCAACATCAAGCGTGCCATTATCGGTATAGGAGGCAATCGCAGACTGCAGACGCGATCTGAAGGCATTCGCGCCGCAGTCGCGGCAGCCGTGAAGTTCGCGTCGAACGTCGCAGCGAGAGCCACGTCGGCGCCAGAGCCCGCTGGCGAAGCCGAAGCCGATGGTCGCGTCGGCGTCGGCGACAGTCGAACCCACCGCCGAAGCGCCGGCTTGGATCAGCATCGGGTTAGAATTGTCATAGGTCAGCGCAACCTGGTCGGCGATGCCGGTAAAAACGATGCCTGTCGAGATAGCCGCGTTTGCATCGGCGACACCAGCCGGAGCGGTAGGGGAAATCGCGACCGCTCGACCGTAGCGGCCCCATCGACGACGCAAGCGTCGCATCGACATCGCCGGTGATCGGCGTCGTCGCGGTGTTGGTGTAGTACGAGCTGGCCATTGGCCGGGGCGTTCACGGTCGACGGTCGTCCCGACGCCGAAATGTTCTCGCCGAACAGGCAGTCCGCGTCGGGGGGCAGATCGACGCAGACTGGCAGTTCCAGTACGCTCGGGGCGACTTGTTGACGAAACGGAACCGAGGGCTAGAGGCCGCGACGACAGGCGACGGCACGCCGAGAGCTGCAATGGATGCGCCGGTAAGAAGGGCGATGCGCCGATGCGAGGTCTTCATAAAACTTCCCCTAGTTCGTCCGCGACCGCGGCCCCGTGTTACTCTCTGGACTGTCTCGTTGGGGGGTTCGAAAACCTGGGCGCGTCAAAGTACACGCGACACAGCCCGCCCCCAAGTCGGAACATTCCTCTAATCATGGCTTATCCCCGCTCTGCGCCAAAAGCAAAGGGCAAAAGTTGATCCGAATTGAGGTTTGCTACCTTTTGGGCGGGGTGCTGTGGCCGACGCGCAACAGTCGGAACGGCTCTCGCTCGCGCGGCGCGTAGCTAATATAGCGATGTCGCGAACCGCCTCGCCTCCCGCCGACGGTTCAGTTCATATCGCAGTAATCTGCCGTCGGTGAATTGGCTGGCCATCGACGATCCCGGAGCGACTCGCTAGGGAACGGGGGAATTTTTCAAATGCTTGAACCGATGAGGGAAATTCGCGTGTCCAAAGTTCTGTTTAGCTTGCCGCCACCGCTGCGCTTGGCGCGTCGGCGCCGCGCTGCGGCCGCCGTCCAGGCGCCCGCGGCCCGGCCGGCGGCTACGGCGGCCGCTACAGCAGACCGACGACGCGCGCAGCGCTGGTCAGGAACGTCGACGCCAATTTCAAGGCGATCGACACCAATGGTGACGGGACCCTGTCCGGCCGCTGAGCTCGCCGCCGCCGAAGGCAAGGTCCAGCAGCAGCGCCTCGCCCAGCTTCGCCAGCGCTTCGAGGGCGACTTCACCACGCTCGATACCAACAAGGACGGGCAGCTGAGCAAGACCGAGTTCATGGTCGCGGCTCCGCGGACCTCGGCGACTGCGCCGAACGGCCCGGCGATCGTCACCCAGCTCGACCGCAACAAGGACGGCAAGGTCAGCGCCGACGAGTATCGCGCGCCGCTGGCCCGCTTCGACGCGATCGACAACAATCGCGACGGGACTTGATCACCCGCCGAGCGCCAGGCCGCCGCGCCCCGCGCAACAACTAAAGTGTCAGGGCTAGCCGGCGTCGGCGCCTGCCGCTTTGCAAGGCGGCCGGCGCGCTGCATATTGCCCCACACGGCCTCTTCCGTCGCGAGGTCCAGCCCGACGCGGCTGATTTCGCTTTGACCAATCGCGACGGCGATGCGAGGTAACCGCTCGGAAGCGCTCGGCCACCGAGCCACGCAGAGCGGGAAAGTCGATTGCAGTCGAGCACGCTTGCGCACCGGCGCGGGCCTCTGGGCCTTCATCCTCGGGGTCATTGCCGTCACCATCGGCGTGCTCCTGCACCTGCCGATGTTCTGGATGGGCCGCAACATGGGTTTCCATATGGTCGGCATGCCGATGGACCCGGCATGATCGCGGGCATGGTATCTGATCATCGCCGGGATCGGCGGTCGCGGCTTACGGCCTGCTCCCGAAAAATCTATCGCAGCAGATGGCGGCGTCGCAGCGAGCTTGCGGTTTCGGCGCCCGAGGATGCGCCCCTGTCGGCGGCGCATTGGCGGCTGATGGGGGTGCTCGTCATCGCGCTGGTCATCGACATCATGAAACCGGCCAGCCTCGGCTTCACTATCCCCGGCATGATCGACGAATATGGCGTGCCGCGCGCCACCGTATCGCTGGTGCCCTTCGTCGCGCTGATCGGGACCGTGATCGGGTCGTTCGTCTGGGGCGTCGTCGCCGACATCTATGGCCGCAAGGCGTCGATCCTGCTCTCGGCGGTGATGTTCGTCGGCACGTCGATCTGCGGCGCGATGCCGTCGCTCGCGTGGAATATCGGCATGTGTTTCATGATGGGCGCCGCGGCGGGCGGCATGCTTGCCGGTGACATACGCCCTGCTCGCCGAGATGATGCCGAGCCGCCATCGCGGCTGGAGCCTCGTGCTGGTCGGCGGGTTCGGCGCGGTCGGCGGTTATTTCGCGGCGAGCGGCCTGATCGCCGCATGGCTCCAGCCGGAGTTCAGGTGGCGCATCCTGTGGCTCGCGAACCTTCCGACCGGCCTGCTGCTGGTCGCGCTCGGCGCGCTCATTCCCGAATCGGCGAAGTTCCTGCTGCGCGCGGGCGGCACGGACGAAGCGCAAAAGGTAATGGACGAGCTTCGGCTCGAAGATGCGCAAGGTCACGCGCAGACGAGTCGCGCTCGCCAAGGGCCCCGCGATCGCGCTGTCGGCCGCGCATTCGTCGGCAAGCTCGCCGCGCTCAGCCTCACCGCCATCTGCTAGGGCCTGATCAACTTCGGCCTGCTGCTGTGGCTTCCCGCGAGCTGTCGCGCAGGGCTACAGCATGGCGGTGACCAGCACGCTCCTCGCCGCACTCCGCGCTGATCGCTTTCCCGACGGTGTTCGTCGTCGCCTATCTCTACAGCAAGTTCAGCACCAAATGGTCGCTGTCGTCGGGATCGCTCGGGGTCGTTTGCCGGCCTCGCCGGCGTGCTGTGGCTCGAGTTCACCGGCACCGGCAGCCCGGTGCTGCCGGTCGCCCTGCTGATCGTCGGCACCAACGCGCTCATCGCGATGCTGCTGCCTTATGCGGCGGAAAGCTTCCCGATGCGCATCCGCGGCCGTACGACCGGGACGGTCGCGGCGTGCACCAAGGTGGGCGGCGTGTTCGCCCAGTTGCTCGCGATCCTCGCGCTCGTCCCGACGCTCCAGTTCGTATCGCTCGTTCTCATCGTTCCGACCATCGCCGCGCTCGGGCTGGTCGCCTGGTTTGGCAAGGAAACGCGTGGCCGCGACCTGCGCGACCTCGACCCCGACGGACATACGTTCGCCGCGACGGGCATCTAATATCGGGTCGCGGTACCGCTGGCGCTCGGCTTCTCGCAAGCCTAGACCGATCGTCCCCGGGGAGCCTGTTGCCAGGCTGAGAGTTCGGCAATCCCGCCGAGACCCGCTGAACCTGATCCGGCGCCTCATTGAACCGAGGACTTACCGGCGTAGGGAGGAGACTCGACATGGCCGACGCACCAGCGCGCACCGAACTCAAAGTCACCACCGGCCCGATTCGCGGCAGCCGCAAAGTCCACATCAACGGCGTCGCGATGCGCCAGGTGATGCTCGAGCCATCGAGCGGCGAAGCGCCGGTGACGCTCTACGACACCAGCGGCCCCTACACGGACCCCGCGGCGCGAATCGACATCATGGCCGGCCTCCCCGAGCTCCGCCGCGACTGGATCCGCGGCCGCGGCGATGTCGAGGAAGTGCCGCAGCGCGAGACCCGCCCCGAGGATAATGGCCAGCTGGGTCCGGATCGTTCGGGCGGAGTCGCGCCCTTCCCCAACACCCGCAAGCGACGTCCTCCGCGCGCGCGCCGGCCATAACGTCAGCCAGATGCATTACGCCCGGCGCGGCATCGTCACGCCCGAAATGGAATATGTCGCCCATCGGGAAAATCTCGGCCGCGAAGCCGCGCTCGGGCAACCGCGCGACGGCGAGGACTTTCGGCGCCAGCATCCCCGACTTCGTCACGCCGGAGTTCGTCCGCGACGAGGTCGCCCGTGGCCGCGCGATCATCCCCAACAACATCAACCACCCCGAATCCGAGCCGATGGCGATCGGCCGCAATTTCCTCGTCAAGATCAACGCCAATATCGGCAACAGCGCGGTCGCGTCCGACGTCGCGGCCGAGGTCGACAAGATGGTGTGGTCGATCCGCTGGGGCGCCGACACGGTCATGGACCTGTCGACCGGCCGCAACATCCACGACACGCGCGAATGGATCATCCGCAACTCGCCTGTCCCGATCGGCACCGTGCCCATCTACCAGGCGCTCGAGAAAGTCGGCGGCGTCGCCGAGGACCTGACCTGGGAAGTCTATCGCGACACATTGATCGAGCAGGCCGAGCAGGGCGTCGATTATTTCACCATCCATGCCGGCGTCCGCCTGCCGTACATTCCGATGACCGCCAACCGGGTCACCGGGATCGTCAGCCGCGGCGGATCGATCATGGCCAAATGGTGCCTCGCCCACCACCGCGAATCGTTCCTCTATGAGCGCTTCGACGAGATCAGCGAGATCATGGCCGCCTATGACATCGCCTACAGCCTCGGCGACGGCCTGCGCCCCGGCAGCATCGCCGACGCCAATGACGAGGCCCAGTTCGCCGAGCTCTACACATTGGGTGAGCTGACCAAACGCGCCTGGGCGCAGGATGTCCAGGTGATGATCGAGGGCCCAGGCCACGTGCCGATGCACAAGATCAAACTGAACATGGAAAAGCAGCTCGAGGCGTGCGGCGAGGCGCCGTTCTACACGCTTGGCCCGCTGACCACCGACATCGCGCCGGGTTACGACCATATCACCAGTGGCATCGGCGCGGCGATGATCGGCTGGTACGGCACCGCGATGCTTTGCTACGTGACGCCGAAGGAGCATCTAGGCCTGCCCGACCGCGACGACGTCAAGGTCGGCGTCGTCACCTACAAGCTCGCCGCCCACGCCGCCGACCTCGCCAAGGGCCACCCCGCTGCAAAACTCCGCGACGATGCGCTCAGCCGCGCCAGGTTCGACTTCCGCTGGCGCGACCAGTTCAACCTCTCGCTTGACCCGGAAACCGCCGAGCAGTTCCACGACCAGACCCTCCCCGCGGAAGGCGCCAAGACCGCGCACTTCTGCTCGATGTGCGGCCCCAAATTCTGCTCGATGAAGATCAGCGCCGAAGTCCGCGAGTTCGCCAAGAACAACCCGGCACCCGCTGACGCTCAGTTTGTCCAAAGCTCGGCCCAGGAAGCCGAGGCGGGGATGGCGAAGATGAGCGAGAAGTATCGCGAAGCTGGCGACCTCTATATCCCCGCTGCCGAATGAACGCGCCGCGCACCGCCGTCCTGCCGGCTCTTGCGCTGCTCGCCGCCTGCGCCTCCGAGCCAACGTCGGGCGGCGACAATGCCGCCACTCCCGCAAACTCGGGTGCGCCCATAGCCCAGACCGCCGCTCCCGCCGTACAACCCGATCCCGCGCTTGCGATCGACGGCGAGGGCTTGCGCCTGTTCAACCCGGTCAACGGCTCGGCCCGCCCGATCCCGTTCGGCACCCCGCGCGAGGCCACGCTCGCCGCGCTCGGCTTTCGCGGCGCGCCCAGCGACACCGGCACGCTCGAGGAATGCGGCGCGGGCCCGCTCGATCAGGCCAGCTGGCCGGACGGGCTCACGCTCTATTTCCAGGAGGCCAAGTTCCTTGGCTGGGCGCTTGCCGGGAACGCCACCAACAAGTTGACCACCGCGTCCGGCATCGGCCTCGGCAGCACCCGCGCCGAGCTCGAAGCGGCCTATTCCGCGACGGTCGCTGAATCCTCCCTCGGCACCGAATTCAGCGCCGGCGACATGTTCGGAATCCTCGACGGCAAGGGGGCGAAGGCCAGGATCACCCACCTGTGGGCCGGCGCCAGCTGCAACATGCGATAGGCACTGTGGAAGTCTCAGCCGCCCGGCGGTAAAAGTCGCCAATGGCCGCCAATTCCCTCGCCTGCTCGACCTGCCCAGTGCGGGACCGCGCCGCCTGCTCCGCGCTGAACGAAGACCAGCGCGGCGACCTCGCAGCACTCGGCCAGCACCGAGACCTCCGCCGAGGCGAAACCCTGTTCGCGAGCGGCGACGAAGGTTTCGGCTTGTGCCACCCTGATCGCCGGCGCGCTCAAGATCTCGAGCTTCGCCGAAGACGGTACCGAGCGCATCCTGAGCCTGGTCCATCCGGCCGGTTTCGTTGGCGAGATGTTCTCGGCGATCGAACGCCACGACATCATCGCGCTGACCGACAGCAAGCTGTGCGTCTTCCCGCGCCGCGACTACGAGCGGGCGATCGAGCGCTTCCCCGCGCTCGGCCGGGCGCTTCTCCGCCGCACCGCGGAGGATTTGTTCGAAAGCCGCGCGACCATCGACCTGATGAGCCGCCGCAACGCCCAGCAGAAGGTCGCCGGTTTCATCCTCTCGATCGCTCGCGCGGCAAGCCATTCGCCATGTCATGCCGCGACCAGTTTCGACCTGCCGTTGAGCCGCGAGGAAATTGCGGGCGTGCTCGGGCTGACCATCGAAACCGTCAGCCGCCATCTGACCCGGCTTGAGCGCGAACAGGTGATCGCGCGCGAAGGCCGGCGCGGGATCCGGCTCGCCGACCCCGCCCGGCTGGAACAGCTGGCCGCCTAGACCGAAGCGGCGATGATCGCGACGGCGACCGCGAAGCAGAAGATGAACACCGGCAGCGCCAGCACCAGCACCGCGGCATCGCGGCCGCTGCAACGGCCGTGCTCGACCGCGATCCCTCGTTCCATGAAATCGGCCAATTGACGTGGACGCGCACTGCCCTCGGGAGCGCCGCGAACGAAGATCGCCGGCACCGCGAAAAATGCCGCGATGAAGGCCACGAACACGCCGAACGGGACCGCCATCTCGGGATTGGCGAAAGCCAGGCTGAGCACCCCGACGAAGCCGAGGAGGAGGGCTGCGGTCGCGAAATGCAGCACCGGCGGCAACTCGAAACTATAGTCCTGCCAGATCGCCGCCGGAGGGGCGAGCGGCGCTGCGACCAGCTCGTTACGGGCGCTAAGCTGAGCTTTATCGAGACGACCAACCATGTTCCAACTCCTTTGTGGAGCCGGTATATGCAGGGGGCGCAGGGGTTACTTTGACGGTCGTCAAAAATCGGTCGGACAAGATAAAGTTTTCGGAACTGAGCGAAAATCGCGGATCTGCGCCCGCATTCTTCGGTAAACCGTGCCGCAAGCGCTCCAAAGGTCGCAACTCTGTCGCTCTTGCTTCGTTGTTATAATGAAGGCGCGGTTTCTTCCGCGTCCTTGCGTGCTGCGCGACGCCGCGCCCCTCGGGCGCCGATTTCCGCGCCATCGCACTTACCAGACCCAAAGAAGGAGGCATCTCACGATGACCACTACAACCCAAATTCGCCCCCCCAGCCCCCGCGTCGTCGGCAAGGAGGAGACGCGCCAGATGATTTCGTCCGACAAGGTCGAAGGCACCAGCGTGTTCGATTCGAACGGCGAGAAGATCGGTACGGTCCGCCAGGTCATGATCGGCAAGTTCGACGGCCAGGTCCGCTATGTCGTCATGGGCTGCGGCGGTATGTTCGGATTCGGCGAGGACAATTTTCCTCTGCCATGGGACGGCCTCACGTATGACACGAAGCTCGACGGCTACAAGCTGAACGGCGTGTCCAAAGAGGACTTCCAGAGGGAGAAAGCGCCGAGCTACGGCCGCAACGAGCAGCCGAACTGGTCCGACGATTACGACCGCCAGATCCGCGGCTATTATCACGCCTAACCGGGCGAACGGATCGGCCGGCTCCGTGCCGGATCCGGAAGGGGCGGTCCATCGGGCCGCCCCTTTTTTTGACCTTGACGCGCTCCGCGGCGCAGGAAGCGTCCGCTGCCGCCCACCTTGTTTCCGCGGGCCATCTGCCGCAATCTTCCGCCAGGCGGCAAAGGGGAGCTTCTCGGTGCCCGAACTGAAATCCGAATCCATAGCTCTGGGTCGCGACGAGCGCCTGCACGCAATCCTGCGCGACATCTGCGACACGACGGGCATGCGTTTCTCGGCCGTCGCGCGCGTCACCGAGCAGCGCTGGATCGCCTGCCAGGTCGAGGACCGGATCGAGTTCGGGCTCGATCCCGGCGACGAGCTCAAGATCCACGAGACCATCTGCGATGAGATCCGGGAAAGCGGCGAAGCGGTCGTGATCGACGACACCAGCGACGACATCAAATGGTCGCGCCATCCGGTGCCGGTAATCTACGGCTTCAAAAGCTATTGCTCGTTCCCGGTCTATCTCGACGACGGGACTTTCTTTGGCACCTTGTGCGCGATCGACCCCGAGCCGCGCCACGTCGACGACGAGACGATCATCGCAGATGTTCTCCAATTATGCGAAAAAGGTCGGCGCGATCCTGTCGGAGCTCTGCGCGCGGCGCTGAAAGTCGTCAGTGAGGCTGGGCGATCTGTTCGCCCCGGCCGACGAGGATCCCGCGGCGCTGGCGCGAACGAAACTCGTCGGCGGTGTCCTCGCATTCCTTGGCCTTCAGATCGTCGTCGGCATGATCGTGCTGACCTGGTTTACGCTGCCCATGATCTTCGGCACCGCGGAGGGGGGACCGGGGTTCAAAGGCGGGCCCCTCGATCGCTGGCTCGTACTCGTGATTTACGCCGTCGCCACGCTGCTCGGCCTCATCATCCTGTTGGCCGGCGCCGTCCAGGCGACGACCGGCCAGCGCGGCAAGCCGGCAATCGCGCATTTACTTTATGCGTGCGCGAGCGTGGCGATGCTCGCGGGAATGGGGTTGAGCCTGTGAACTGGACGGCCGCCGGCGCCAGTGCTCTTCTGCATCCTCGCCCTTACTGCGGCCACTCCGGCTTACGCGCGACAGCTGGGCCGGGCCCGAGGTAACCGAAGTCTTCAGTGCCTCTCGCGACCACTTCGTCCGGATCATCCCGGGCAAAAGCCTAGGTGACACCGTCGGCTTCGCCGGGTCGTCGACCGGCCACTATGCCGGCGCCGAATTCTACACCCGGCAGGCCGACCGTTCGTACCGGCTGATGAACGCCGCGACTTTGCTCAACCCGGTCGCGCCGGTACGGTCCTTCGTGTCCAATGCAGGGCGCCTGGCCACGCTCGACAATTGGCACAATGCCGGCTTCGGCAAGGTCGTCGCCATCTACGACGCGCAAGGCAGGCTGGTGAAGGCCTACGAGCTTGCAGAGCTGTTCTCGCCGGCAGTGGTCAAGGCCATGCCGCGCAGCGTCTCGTCGATCCATTGGCGCGGCCAGGCCGCTTATGTTCGCGACGACCAGCGCACGCTGTACGTCCATGCCGCCAACGAAGGTGGGTTCCTGTTCGGCCTGGAGACCGGCCGCTTCAGCTATTGCGAGAACTCACCAGGGCAAGCAGCGCTGCCGCAACAGCAATGCCGACGATGCCGGGCATTCGGGCGACGCGATCATCGATAGGTAATCTTAGGCGGCGTGCCCGTTCAACGCCGCGCCAAGCGTACCAACGCTTCGTCCAGCGCCTGGAGGAAGCGCGAGCGGTCGGCTCTGGCGAACGGCGAGGGTCCGCCCATGACGCCAGCCCCGCTGCGCAAATCCGCCATGATCGCGCGCGTCGCAATTGCGCCGCCGATGCTCGCTGTGGTGAAGGGCTTGCCGTTGTGGCCGATCACCGTCGCGCCGTTCTTCAGGCAGCGGTCGGCGAGCAAGATGTCGCCGGTGATCACTACGGTGCTGGCACCCGCCTGGTCCGCGATCCAGTCGTCCGCCGCGTCGAACTTGTCCGACACCACCACGCGCTCGATCAGCGGATGCGCGGGAACTCGCAACCAGGCGTTGCTGACCACCTTGACGGGTACCTCGCGCCGCCACGCGACCTTGTAGATCTCGTCCTTGACCGGGCACGCATCCGCATCGACCAAAAGCGAAAGCGCCTCCAAGCCGCGGCCCGGGTGCGCAAAGCGCCTCCCAAGCCGCGGTCGCTCAGCTGTTCTTGAAATTCTCGAGGCCGCGCACGCCGCCCTTTTGCGACGGGTTGGCCGCGATCGTCTTGGTCTTTTCCTTCTTGGGCTTGCGCGCTTCCTTGTTCGACTTCTTTTGTCCCTTGGCCATCAGCTGGTCTCCCTAATATCTCAGCGTTTGAGCGCTTTTACGGCGGCGAGCGTCTTGGCGACATGCTGGCTCCAGTCGAGCTCCGAATGGACAAACGCGATGCGCCCGTCGCGCGCAATTACATAGCTTGTACGGTCGGTCATCGCGCGCAGCCGGCCGACCACCGGCATAGCCACGTCATACCCCTTGATCACCGGCTTGGTCGCGATCGCCACAGGGAATGCGCTGCGGCATTCCTCGACCGAGAATTTCTTCAATGTCGGCAGGTCGTCGGCGGACAGGCCAATGACCTGGGCCCCGGCCTTGCGGAATTCGGCATTGGCCTCGCTGAATGCGCGCGCTTCCAGGGTGCAGCCCTTGGTGAACGCTTTGGGGAAGAAGTAGAGCACCACCGGGCCCTTGCGTAGCTCGCGCGCCAAATGGAGCCGGAAGGCCTTTCCGCCGATTGCGCCCTGAGTGACGAAATCGGGCGCTTTGGCGCCGACCTTCAGCGCCGCGGTGGCGGGGGCGGACATCACGGCGGACATCAGGCTTGCGGCGGCAATGCCGAACAGCAGCTTGCGCATTACGACTCTCCTTGTTCGGAGGAAGCCTAGCGCAGCGCGCGGGCAGGCGCGAGTGGGAGAAAGAGATGCCAGGCCGCGAGCGCGGCCGGCGGGAGCGAGGGTGGCTCGCCGTCGCTTTTATTGAGCTGGGGCGAGCCATCCTGCGAGGAGGTAGAAGAGGATCGCGATTGGGCCCGTGATCAGCACGGTGGCGACCATCGCGAGGCGGACGATCAGCGGGTCGAACCCGGTGTAATCGGCCAGGCCGGCGGCAACGCCCATGATCTTGGCGTCGCTGCGGTTGACGAGGAAACGTCCGTTCATTGGAATGTCCTTGAAATGATGTGGCTTCAGGCGATCGGGAACGAAGTCGCGGCCGACACGAACAGAAGCGCGGAAACGAGAGCACCGGCAAACAGGGTGGCGGTCTCACGGGCGGAATTGATCGAGTTGAACATTTTATAATCCCCTTGGCATTGAGCGGCCCGACCATCGGGTCCGTGCCACTATCAATGCAGGAGCCGTGCCAATTGAAAAAACCATTGTTTTTCAGCAATTCTAACAATGGGCCGCCGAAGACCGTCTGTGAAATTCACCGCCTGTTGGGAAATTTCACCGCTCAGTTTTGTAACCAAGTCGCTCGGCCCACGGCAGGAGGACGGGCAGCACCGCGCTCATCTGGGTCTCGTAGCGACGCCAGCGTCCGCTCGGCGCCTTGTTGAGCGGCTCAGTCACCTGGTCGTAGCTCGGCGTGACGATCGCGCCCCGCGCCCGCGCCGTCGCACGATAGTCGAGCAGCCGGTCGTCCCACTCGAGCCTCAAGAACTGCACGACGGGCCTCAGGGTCGCTTCCGGATCGCGGACGAGATCCTCGTATATTACGGTGTGGGCGTTGAGGGACATCGTCTCTCGCGAACGGGTCCAGATGCCCATCATCGCATCGTAATATCCGGCCAGTTCGCCAATGTCGGCGAAATTGTCCAAGCCGAAGCTCTGCATGAAGCTGCTCAGAACAACGTCGCACGGATGCCGCTGCGCGAAGATGATCGGAACGCCGGGAAACATCGCCTGGATCAGCGGCGCCAAGGCCATGTCGAGCGGGAATTTGTCGACCACGAGGCCAACGCCATTCGCACTGACCCGCTCGGCAAGCGCATCGAGGTAGGTGGCGCGCGCTTTGGCAAGCAGCTCCATCGAGGCCCCGGGCAGGTCCTTGACCTCTCCGACTACCCGCCGCGCTTTGCCGACCAGCTGCTCCTCCTCGAGCACGGTAACGTCCGGATGGCCCATCAGGAATGTGTCCAGAAGGGTCGTCCCCGAACGCGGAAAGCCGACCAGGAAGGCAATCCGCCGGGGGGCTGGCTCGCTCATCAGCGGCACTCGGGCGGCCCATTCCGGAGTGATTGTCCGGGCCAGTCCCTGGAGACTTTCGCGATAGGCTATCGTCTTGGCCTCAGACGCCTCGGCATCCAGCGCCGCCATTGCGAGATCTCGAGACGCGAGATTCATGGCCGTTGCCGCCTCAAATGCTTCGTCGGCATCGCCGCGCGCGTCGGCGATCTTTGTTTTCAGCCGATGCCAGGCGACGGGTTCCTCACCCGGGTCCGACTGGAGCAGCAACTCGTGAGCTTCCTCCAGCCGCCCCTCCCGGCGGGCCAGAACGGCATAGAGATAGCCGAGCTGGTCTTTACCCAGGCCGGCGGCAAGCGCGTCCTCCAACAGTTTCGAGAGTGCGTCGAGCTGGTTGGTTCGCTCGAGCACCAGGCCGAGGCGATGCACGACTGCGCGATCGGCGGGGTGGAACGCCAGCGCCCGGCGGAAGGCCGCTTCGGCATCGGCAAATCGGTTCTGCCCAACGAAGCAGCGCCCAAGCCCAAGTTCGATCGCGGCGCTTTCTCCGGCCACTGCCTTCGCCGCTTCGAACTCGGCGATGGACTCGTCGTAGCGCTGCAACCTGGCCAGAGCGCGGCCAAGAAGTATCCGGTTCTCGCTATCCTGCGGATCCGCGTTCGCGACGGCGGCAAAATGGTCGATCGCTTCCGCGATCCGGTTTGCCTGCAGCAGCGCGGAACCGGCATTCCGCCGGATGTCGAGCTCGGACGGGTTCAGCGCCGCGGCTGCGGCGAGAGCATCGCTCGCTTCGGGCCAACGGTTTTGTGCGGCGAGCGCGTTGCCGAGATTGGTTGCCGCGCGCCAGTCGGCAGGTCGCGCCGAAGCAATGACGCGCCACGCCTGCTCGGCAATCGCCGGCTCTCCAGCGGCGTCGGCGGCTTCGGCCCGTGCGTGCCACAGGGCGAGCGCGGCCGGCTCGCTAGTCGAGACGGGGGCCGGCAGCGCGAGCGCTTCATTGGCGCGCCCGCTGTCGACCAGCGCACGCATCAACATCACCCGGAACCCGATATTGCCCGGCTCCGCGTCGCTTGCCGCGCGAAGCCATTCAACGCCGCTTTTGAGCCGCCCCGAGCGGCAGTCGATCAGGCCGAGCAAATGCTGCGCCGCGGGCGAACCGGCCTTTTGCTCCAGCTCCTGCTCGGCCAGCCGCCGCGAGCGATCGAGATCGCCCCGCTGGAACGCGGACAGTGCCTCGGCAAACAGGGAATCGGCTTTCATTGGCGCCGCTATCGGAACGACGCCGCTCGCGGTCAACGCAGATCGTCAGCTTGCGGTCGTGTCGCCGCCGTCGGGATGAAGCACTTGCCCGGTCATGTAGCTGGCGTCCTCGCAGGCGAGGAACAGGAAGCATGGAGCGACTTCATTGGGCTGGCCGGCGCGCTTCATCGGCGTCTTCTTGCCGAAATCGGGGATCTTCTCCGGCGGCTGTCCCCCAAACGGATTGAGCGGAGTCCAGATCGGCCCCGGCGCGACCGCGTTCACGCGAATGCCCTGATCGACGAGGTTGAGCGCGAGGCTGCGCGTGAAAGCGGTGATCGCACCCTTGGTGGCGCTGTAATCGAGCAGTCCGGGCGAGCCGTTGTACATAGTTTCCGACGTGCAGTTGACGATCGCCGCCCCTTTCTTGAGGTGCGGCATCGCCGCTTGGGTCAGATAGAACATCGCGAAGATATTGGTCTGGAAGGTGCGCTTGAGCTGATCCTCGCTGATCTGCTCGATCTTCTCGTCATAATGCTGCTCGCCGGCATTGTTGACGAGCACGTCGAGCCCGCCAAGCTCGCGCACAGTCCGCTCGACCGCCTTCTCGCAGAAGCTCTTGTCGCCGAGGTCGCCGGGGATGAGGATTGCGCGGCGGCCTTCCTGCTCGACGATCTCCTTTGTTTTCTCGGCATCGTCATGTTCGCACAGATAGGAGATGGCGATGTCGGCGCCTTCGCGCGCGAACAGCGCTGCTACCGCACGGCCGATGCCGCTGTCGGCGCCGGTAATCAGCGCGACCTTGCCCTTCAGCCGGTCGGAGCCTTTGAACCGCGGCTGCCAATCGGGCTTCGGCTCGAGTTCACTCTCATGCCCCGGCAGCGCGTCTTCATGGATCATCGGCTCCATAACGTCGGACATGGCTTACTCCTTGGCTGCGATGCCGAGGTCTTCGCGTTGCATGTCCTCGGTCGTCGCCTGGTTGATCTCGTCCGCGGCCGCCGACTTGGTGCCGCCACGGCCGTGCGGGAGCTTGGGCTTGCTCGGTTTGGGTGGCGTTTTGGTCATGGCTTCAAAACCACTTCTCGGCGGCGGGGTTCCGCCACTTTGGCCGGGACGTCCTAGCTGGGGCGCGCGATGCGAAGTTCCGGCTCGGGCGCGGAGATCGACGCTGCCTTCGCGCCGGAGCCGGCGCGGCATTTGGCAAGCAGGGTCGGAAAATCGAACTCGCTGTTGGCTTCCAGGGCTGGAACGGTCGCCGCATCGCATTGGGCGGCGCTTTCGTAGCGCGCCGGTAGCGTCGCGACGGGAGTGCAGGCGGTGCCGCCATCGGCGCAGCCGAGGATCGCAATCACGAAATAGCCCGGTCCCATCATCCGCTTCCCATCCGACTTCACATTCACAACCGCCGATTAACGCTGTTGTTCCAAGCGTTTGTGTGGAGCGGTTTGCCGGTAGCCCTGCGCCAACCTACCTAGGGCGCATGGCCGAGCACACAGTCGACAATCACGCGAGGCCAGCAAGGCCGACGAGCGGGTTCAACGCCCTGTGGCGGTTTTTGCCGATGCTGTGGCCGAAGGGCGAAGCCGAGCTGAAAGCGCGGGTGGTCGTTGCGCTTCTGCTGGTGCTTGCAGGCAAGGCCGCTGTCCTCCTCATGCCCTTTGCCTACAAAGCGGTGATCGACGGGATGACCGATCGCGAGGTGGCGATCGGCATCGTCATCGGCATGGTCGCGGCTTATGCCGGGGCGCGTTTCTTCGGTGTGCTCGCCGACAATTTGCGCAATGCGCTGTTCGAAAAAGTCGGGCAGGACGCGGCGCGGCGGCTCGCAGGAAAGGTGTTCCGCCACATCCACGACCTGTCGCTACGCTTCCACCTCGAGCGGCGCACCGGGAGCCTGACCAAGATCGTCGAGCGCGGGACCAAGAGCATCGACATGATGCTTTATTTCCTGCTGTTCAACATCGCCCCGACGATCATCGAGCTGACCGCGATCTGCGTCATCTTCTATTTCAAGTTCGGCCCCGGCCTGGTCGCCGCGACGCTGGTCATCGTCGCGGTCTACATCGGCTTCACCCGCTGGGTGACCGACTGGCGATCGCAGATCCAGCGCGACATGAACGATGTCGACAACAAGGCGATCGGGCGCGCCGTCGACAGCCTGCTCAATTACGAAACGGTCAAATATTTCGGCGCCGAGGAGCGCGAGGCGAAGCGCTACGACGAAGCCATCGGCGCATTCGCCAAGGCCGCGACGCGCAACGAGACGTCGCTTGCCTGGCTCAACGTCGGCCAGGCACTGATCACCAATGCGATGATGGCCGGGGCGATGATGTTTACCGTCTGGGGCTGGAGCCAGGGCCGCTTCACGCCGGGCGACGTGGTGCTCGTCAATGCGTTGCTGATGCAGCTGTTTCGCCCGCTGGATTTGCTTGGCTGGGTGTACCGCTCGATCCGACAGGGCCTGATCGACATGGAAGCGATGTGGGGCCTGCTGGACACACCGGCGGAGGTCGTCGACCGGCCGGGCGCTCCCGCCCTCAACGTTGCAAGCGGACATGTGAAATTCGAAGGCGTGCGCTTCGCCTACGAGCCCGAACGGACTATCCTGGAAAACGTCGATCTCGATGTCCCGCCGGGCACGTCGCTGGCCATCGTCGGGCCGTCTGGCGCGGGCAAGTCGACCATCGCGCGGCTGCTGTACCGTTTCTACGACCCGACAGCGGGGCGGATCACGATCGACGGCCAGGATATCGCGGAGGTCGCACAGGCGAGCCTTCGCGGAGCAATCGGCATCGTCCCCCAGGACACGGTGCTGTTCAACGACACCATCGGCTACAACATCGCCTACGGACGGGCGGAGGCGGACGAGGCTGCGGTCGCGCTCGCCGCCGAGGGCGCGGCAATCGACGGCTTCATCGAAAGCCTGCCAAATGGCTATGAATCGCTGGTCGGCGAGCGCGGGCTCAAGCTGTCGGGCGGCGAGAAGCAGCGCGTGGCGATTGCGCGAACGCTGCTCAAGAACCCGCCAATCCTGATCCTCGACGAGGCCACTAGCGCGCTCGACAGTCGAACCGAGCAGGCGATCCAGGACACGCTCGACCGCATTGCCGAACGACGCACCACGATCATGATCGCGCACCGATTGTCGACCATCGTCAACGCCGACCAGATTGCGGTGCTGGACCACGGGCGGGTGGTCGAACGCGGCACCCATCAGCAACTGCTGGCGATGGACGGGCTTTACGCAGAGCTGTGGGTGCGCCAGGCTGCCGAGCGCTCGGCCGAAGAATTGCAAGCAGCGGAATGACGATCGAGCAAATCCTTCACGAGACCTTCGGTTTCCAGGCGTTCCGCAGCGTTCAGCGCGACGTTGTCGAACGAGTCATGTCCGGCCGCCATACGCTCGCGGTGATGCCGACCGGCGCCGGCAAGAGCCTGTGCTACCAGCTTCCCGCGCTGGCGCGCGAAGGCACCGCGCTGGTCATATCGCCGCTGATCGCGCTGATGCACGACCAGATCCGCGCCGCCCAGGCGCTGGGCATCAATGCCGCCTCGCTGACTTCGGCCGATGGCGACCGCGAGGAAACATTGCGCCGCTTCCAGGCGGGCGAACTCGACCTTCTGTACGTGGCGCCCGAACGCGCGACGACCGATAGCTTCCGCCGCTTGATCGACCGCGCCAAACTGTCGCTGATCGCGATCGACGAAGCACATTGCGTCAGCGAATGGGGCCATGATTTCCGGCCCGATTACCGGATGCTCACGGGCCTGCTCGACGAGCATCGCAAGGTCCCGCGGCTGGCGCTCACCGCGAGCGCCGACCGACGCACCCGCGACGACATCCTTGCCCAGCTCGGCATCCCCGAGGAAGGGCTGATCATTGCCGGCTTCGACCGGCCCAACATCCGCTACATGGTCCGCCCGCGCGAGCAGGTCGGCGCGCAATTGCGCGACTTGCTGGCGGAGCGTCCGGGGCCGGCGATCATCTATGCGCCGAGCCGCGACAAGGCCGTCAAGATCGCCGAGCAAATCGCAGCGACCGGCCGGCCCGCTTTGCCCTATCATGCCGGTCTCGAGCCCGAAGTGCGGCGGCGCAACCAGGCGGCATTTGTCCACAGCGAAGACATGGTGATGGCCGCGACGGTCGCGTTCGGCATGGGCATCGACAAGCCCGACATCCGCCTCGTCGCCCACGCCGCGATCCCCAAGAGCATCGAAGCCTATTACCAAGAAACCGGCCGGGCCGGACGCGACGGCGAGCCGGCCGAGGCATGGATGCTGTGGTCGGCCGGAGACTTCGCGCTTGCCCGCCAGCGCATCGAGAAGGAAGTCGAGCCGGCGCGCCAGGCGCAGGAGCGCGAGCGTTTGAGCGCGCTCGCGGCATTGGTCGAGACGCCCGGATGCCGACGCGCGATATTGCTACGCCATTTCGGCGAGGACCCGCCCGAGCAATGCGGCAATTGCGACAATTGCCTAGAGCCGCCGGCAATGATGGATGCGACCGATGTCGCGCGCAAACTGCTGTCCGCCGCCTTCCGCACCGAAATGCGTTTCGGCGTCGCGCATTTGAGCGCGGTTTTGCGCGGCGACGACAATGAGAAAGTGCGCGGGTTCGGGCATCACAATCTGTCGGTGTTCGGCATATGCAGTCCCGAGGAAATGGCGCTGGTGCCGGCCGTTGCCCGAGCGCTGATTGCGCGCGATGCGCTTCGCGCCGACGCTTACGGCGGACTCAGCTTCGGGCCGGCGGCGCGCGGCATCCTCAAAGGCGGCGACGAACTGAACATCGCCATCCCGAGCCCGCGCAAGCGACGCCAGCGTGACCGTAATCGCGGCGCTGCCGACAACGGGCCAGTTGATCCATTGTTCGAGGCGCTGCGCACAGTGCGCCGCGAGCTCGCCGCGGAAGCGGGCGTCCCGCCCTATGTCGTGTTTCACGATTCGACGCTTCGCGGAATCTCCGAGGTGCGCCCGTCCAACCTTGCCGAGCTGGCCCGAGTGCAGGGAGTCGGCGCGGCCAAGCTGGAGCGCTATGGTGCGGCGATGCTGGCCGCGGTGGCCGGGCATTTGGAGAGCGAAGATGCAACGCCAGCTTGACGAGCGGACCCTTGTTAGCGGCCAGATCGCACCCGGCGACGTTTCCCAGCTCGTCGGGCAGGGGGTTACCATGCTCGTCAACAATCGCCCCGACGGAGAGGAGCCGGGCCAGCCGTTGGCTGCCGATATCGAGGCCGCCGCAGAGGCCGCCGGCATCGGCTATCGCTTCGTGCCGATCATCCGCGGCATCGGCCCCGCCGACGTCGAGGCGATGGAGGAAGCCAGGCAGATGGTGGGCGACGGCAAACTGCTTGCCTTTTGCCGTTCGGGCACGCGATCGGCGCTGGCACTGGCGCTGGCGTGCCGCAGCGAAGGCGCCAGCCGCGAGGAAGTCGAGCAGAAGCTGGCAGCCGCCGGGATCGACTGCGGCCCGATCGCGCATTTGCTTTAAGGCAAGCCCGCTTCCGCAAGGATCGCCTGTGCGCCGGCAAGATCGTCGACCGGGACCATCAGGCGAACGGGCATGAACAGCCCTCCGTACATGCTGTTGATTTCCGCATCGAACAGGAACGCCTCGATGCCGTCATTCTCCAGCGCCATGCGGGCGAGATCGGCATCGATTCGCGACTGAAAGCGCGCGGCTTCGACCAGCCCGCTCACCAGGGCGTCACCTCGCCGGCCGCAATTTCGTCGGCGCGCGGGGAGCGGCCGAGCATCGCATTGCGATGGGGAAAGCGGCCAAAACGGGCGATAATGTCGCGGTGCTTTCTGGCGTAGCTCAGCAGCTCAACGTCGCCGAGCTCGGTGAACAGAAGCAGCGAGCTATTCTGGTCTTCGAGCGACTCGCTGTGCTGGAAGGGCATATAAAGAAAGCCGCGCTCGGTCGGCTCAAGCTGCTCGTGGAAATTACGGTCGACGGCGCCTTTCGCGATTGCGAGCGCAAGCGGGTCGGTGGCGAACTGCTCGGCGTGGCCGCGAAACATGTTGCGCGGAAACTGGTCGAACAGGATGATCGCCGCAAGCGCGGACAGCGGATCGCCGAGGAAGCTGCTTGCGGGGAGCTTGCGAAGCTCGGTCCACAGCTTGCCGAAACCTTCCTTGATGCGGACATCGAGCGCGGGGTCGGCGCGCCACCATTGTTTTGGGTCGAGCCCGAACCAGAAGCGCAGGACGTCGCCGCGCCAATCCGAACTCACGCGGTGCCGCCCACCGTGAGGCCGTCGATCAGCAGCGTCGGCTGGCCGACGCCGGCGGGAACGGACTGGCCGGCCTTGCCGCACACGCCAATGCCTTCGTCGAGCGCGAGGTCGTTGCCGATGCCCTTGACCCGGGTCAGAACGCTCGGGCCGTCGCCGATCAACGTTGCGCCCTTGATCGGCTCGGCGATCTTGCCGCCGCGGATGCGATAGGCCTCGGTGCAGGAGAAGACGAACTTGCCGTTGGTGATGTCGACTTGGCCGCCGCCGAAGCTGGTCGCGTAAATGCCGTCCTTGACCCGCTCGATGAGCTCGGCGGGATCGTCGCTGCCGCCGAGCATGAAGGTGTTGGTCATGCGCGGCATCGGCGCGTGGGCGAAGCTTTCGCGCCGGCCATTGCCGGTCGGGGCCATGCCCATCAGGCGGGCGTTGAGCCGGTCCTGCAGATAGCCTTTGAGGATGCCGTCCTCGATCAGCACGGTGCGGCCGGTCGGCGTGCCTTCGTCGTCGATGGTCAGCGAGCCGCGCCTTTCGCCGATCGCGCCTTCGTCGATCACCGTGACGCCCGGGGCCGCGACGCGTTCGCCGATGCGGCCCGAAAATGCCGACGTGCCCTTGCGGTTGAAGTCGCCTTCGAGGCCATGGCCGACCGCTTCGTGGAGCATCACGCCTGGCCAGCCGGGGCCGAGCACGACCGTCATTTCCCCCGCCGGCGCGGCGACCGAATCGAGGTTGGCGAGAGCCTGTGCCAGCGCCATGTCGATCGCCCGGTCCCACGTGCCTTGCTCGAACAGATGGTCGTAGAGGTAGCGCCCGCCAAGCCCGTGAAAGCCGGTCTCGCGGCGCCCGTTTTGCTCGGCGACGATGTTGACGCCGAGGCGGACGAGCGGGCGGACATCAGACGCGATGAAGCCGTCGCCGCGGACGATGTCTATCACGCTCCAAGTCGCGGCGAGGGACACGCTGACTTGGGCAACGCGGGGGTCGCGGGCACGAGCGGCGGCGTCGATCCGCTCGCACAAGGCAACCTTGTCGGCGAAGGGGATCAGACCGAGCGGGTCGTCGGTGCCGTACATCGACTGGTTGGTGCGCCGCGGCGGCGGTGCCGGCGCTCCTTTGGCGGGGTCGAGGAGCTTGAGCGTTGCCGCGGCGCGGTGAATCGCGGCCTCGCTGATGTCGTTGGCGTGGGCGAAGGCGGTGGTTTCGCCCGAAACGCCGCGCAGCCCGAAGCCCGAGCTGGTGTGGAAATCGGCGGTCTTCAGCCGTCCATCGTCGAAGCCGAATGCCTCGCTCGCGGCATATTGAAGGTAGAGCTCGCCATCGTCGTGCCCAGCCAGGTGGCGCGCGGCCAGGGCCGCGGCGCGGTCGGGATCGAGATTGCGGTAGAGGAAGCGGCGCGGATCCGAAGTGGCGCTCATGCCGCCCCGCGGTCGGCGCGTCCGCCCTCGAGCACGAAGCGGCGGTCGCAATAGCCGCATTCGACCATATCCGTTTCGGGATCCATTCTGAGATAGACCCGCGGATGGCCAAGCGAGGGGGCGATGTCCCCGGCTCCGTCGCAAGCGACAGACGTGCTGGTAACCTTGATGACTTCCGGCGGAGGGATTGGCTGCATCGATTTGAGGTAGCAACGCCAATGCGTGGGTTCAATGCGCTGCTTGTCGCTTGTTGGCCCCTTGCCTATGCCCGCTGCCGATGACCGAACCGGCGATCCGCATCGAATCCCTCAGCAAGACCTACAAGGGCGGCAAGCTGGCTCTCGACGATGTCAGCTTCGATGTTCCGCGCGGGCAAATCTTCGGGCTGCTCGGGCCCAATGGCGCGGGCAAGTCGACGCTGATCAACATCCTTGCTGGGCTGGTGGTTAAGTCGGGCGGGAAGGTGTCGATCTGGGGCTTCGACATCGACCAGCATCCACGCAACGCCAAGCGCGCGATCGGCGTGGTGCCCCAGGAAATCATCTTCGACCCGTTCTTCACGCCGCGCGAGACGCTGGAGATCCAGGCCGGGCTATATGGCATTGCCAGGGCTGAGCGGCGGAGCGACATCTTGCTCCGCGCCCTGCATTTGAGCGACAAGGCGAACGCTTATTCGCGCACCTTGTCAGGGGGCATGAAGCGTCGGCTGCTGGTGGCCAAGGCAATGGTCCATTCGCCGCCGATCCTGGTCCTCGACGAGCCGACCGCCGGGGTCGATGTCGAGCTCCGCCGGATATTGTGGGACTATGTGCGCGAGCTCAACGCCGCCGGGGTGACAATCGTCCTCACCACTCATTATCTCGAGGAAGCCGAGCAATTGTGCGACCGCATCGCGATCATCGACCGCGGCAAGGTCATTGCCAATGAGCCGACGCGAGAGCTGATTGCCAAGGCGCAGGAAAAATCGGTGGTCGTGACGTTCGACGAGGATGTCGCGAAGGTGCCGGTCAACGACTGCTTCGAGGACATCGCACTGATCGACGAGCGGACGCTCGAAATCTCGTATCGCAAAGACCGCGTCAACGCCGGACAGGTGCTCGCAGCGCTCGCCGCAGAAGGCCTTGCGGTGGTCGATGTCACGACCCGCGACCCCGATCTGGAGGATGTGTTCCTTAGCCTCGTATCGAGCGATCAGCGCGGATGAAGGCAACCGCGGACGTCCTTATAGTCGGGTCGGGCGCTGCCGGGCTGACCGCTGCGCTTCATCTCGCGAAAACCCATAAGGTCGCCGTGATTGCCAAGGGCGCGCTGGGCGAAGGCGCGACCAGCTGGGCGCAGGGGGGCATCGCGGCGGTGCTCGAGGAGGGCGACAGCTTCGACGCCCATGTCGAGGACACGATGATCGCCGGGGCGGGACTGAACGACCGTGCGGTGGTCGAGCATGTCGTCGCCGAAGCGCCGCTGGCAATCGCGCGGCTGATGGAGCTTGGCGTCCCGTTCGCAACCGATGGCGACGCGCTTCATCTGACCCGCGAAGGCGGGCACAGCCACCGCCGCATCGTCCATGTCGCCGACGCCACCGGCTGGGCGATCCAGCAGGCGCTTGAGACGGCGGCGGCCAAGCAGCCCAACATCACGCTCATCCCGGATACGGTCGCGGTCGACCTGATCACCGACCGCCATGCCGAGCGCTTCTCCACCGGCGGCTCGGTGCACGGACTTTACGCCTACAACCGCCGCCGCAAGCGGGTCGAAACATTGACGGCCAAGGCGACGATTCTCGCCACGGGCGGCGCCGGCCGCACTTACCTCTATTCGACCGCTCCGCGCGGTGCGACTGGCGACGGGATCGCGATGGCGTGGCGCGCAGGATGCCGCGTTTCGAACATGGAATTCATGCAATTCCACCCGACCTGCCTGTACAATTTGCAGGTCAAGAATTTCCTCATCACCGAGGCTGTGCGCGGCGAGGGCGGTTTGCTCAGGAACCCGCGCACCGGCGAACGCTTCATGCCCGGCTATGACGAGCGCGCCGAGCTGGCGCCGCGCGATATCGTCGCCCGCGCCATCGACAATGAGATCAAGCGCGACGGGCTCGATTTCGTATGGCTCGACATCTCCCACCGCGACCCCGAGTTCGTCCGCGAGCATTTCCCGACGATCCACGCCAAGCTCGCCGAGCTCGGCATCGACATCACGGTAGAGCCGATCCCCGTCGTCCCGGCCCAGCATTACACTTGTGGCGGCATCGTCGTGGACCTCGACGGGCGGACCGACGCGCCCGGGCTTTATGCGGCCGGTGAAGTGACCGAGTCCGGGCTTCACGGCGCCAATCGTTTGGCGTCGAACAGCCTGCTCGAATGCCTGGTGTTCGGCGAGGCGGCGGCGCGCCACATTGCCGGCGCCTTTGCCGAGTTGCCTGAAGTGCCGAAGGTCCGGGCGTGGGACGAAAGCCGCGTGACCGACAGCGATGAGGAAGTGGTGATCGCCCAGACCTGGGGCGAGATCCGGCGGATGATGTGGAATTACGTCGGCATCGTGCGTACCACCAAGCGACTCGAGCGGGCCAAGCGGCGGGTCGACATGCTGCGCGGCGAAGTGAGCGATTACTACCGCCACTTCCGAGTCACGCCCGACCTCATCGAATTGCGCAATCTGGTCGAGGTCGCGGACCTCATCATCCGCTCCGCGCTAAGCCGGGAGGAAAGCCGCGGGCTGCATTACACGCTCGATTTTCCGCAAATGGAGCGCGAGGCCAAGGACACCGTGCTGGTTCCGTAGCGGAGCGCGAAGAGCTAGGCAGGGAACGCCACCCGAAAGCACGCGCCGCGACCGTCCGGATTGGGCTGCACTTCAAGGTTTCCGCCCAGCTGCTTCGCCAGGACTCCTACTACCTTCATCCCGAGGCCGCCCGAACGCGCCGGGTCGAAACCCGCGGGAACGCCCTTCCCCTGATCGCAAACGCTCAGCTGGCGACGGCCCGCCTCAACCTTGTAGATGACCTCGACTTTGCCTGCGCCGTGCTTAGCGGCATTGGTCACCAGCTCATTGGCGAGCAGCCCGATCGGCTGGATCATAGTCGTCGGAACCGTTCCCTCATCGCCGCTGACTTCGACTGGCACGTCGCAAATCTCCGACAGGTCGGAACACAGGCGCGAAAGAAACTGGATGCACGATACTTCCTCGGTTCCGGTCGAGTAGAAGTTGCGATGGACCCGGGCCACCGCCGCGACTCGAGTTGCGGCTTCCTTGAGCTGCAACGACGAATCCGCATCTCCCGCGGAAGTGCTTTGCATGGTCAGCAGGCCGGATACAAACTGCAGGCTGTTCATCACGCGGTGGTCGATTTCGCGGGTCATGAGCGCGGACTGCTCAATCGCCTTTCGCGCGGAGAGCCGTAATTCCAGTTGGTCGACGACCAGCGAAGCGAGATCGGTCAAATCGTCGATCTGGCTCTGGTCGACCGGGCGGGGTTCCTTGTCGATGACGCACAACGTCCCAAGGTTGAAGCCGTCCGACGTGCGCAAGGGAACGCCGGCGTAGAAGCGAAGCCCGAACTCACCGGCAACGAGCGGATTGGCGAGCGAGCGCGGATCGGTACTGGCGTCGACCAGGATGTGTGCCTCTGACGACAGGATGGCGGACGCGCACAGGCCCGGGTCGCGGCCGATCTGCTCGACGTCCAGGCCGTAATGCGACTTGAACCAGATGCGGTCATGATCGACGATGCTGATAATCGCTATCGGTGCGTGGAAGCGCCGAGCCGCGATCGCCGTGACGCGGTCGAAAATGCCGTCAGGAGGCGTGTCGAGAATCTCGTAGCGGCGCACTGCCGCCATTCTTTCGGATTCGTTGGGCGGGATGATCCCACTGGGCGGCGCGTTCACTTGCTTTCCCTCGTTTACGCAACGCGACGTCTTGCTGCGGATGATCTCCTAGCGGTTTTAGAGGGAAGGAAAAAGGGCGCCGTGGACACGCGGCCCGCGGATTCTCAACATATGCTGATGACCCATGTAATGGATGCCGCGGCCCCTAAGCTATAGAAATTGCAGCAGAAAGGCGGCGGGGATGATCACCGACATCGACTATCACATGCAGCGTTCGCGTTCCGAGAGGGATCTCGCATACCGCTATGGGACCGGAGCGGTTGCGGACGCTCATATGGCTCTGTCAGAGCTCCATCTGCAGCGCGCACTGACGTTGCAGCGTGTCCAGCATGCGCCATTCGAGAACGTAACTCCGCTGTCGCGGGCGAGAGAGCGCAATCCGGTCCGCAACCATTGTCCGCCCCCCATCATGGCCCCCGCCGGCCATTGATTTGAGCGCGACAAGGGCACCCGGCCGACGACCGGGCGCCCTCGCCATCAGACTAGAACTGGAAGCCGATGCCCGCGTTGGCGCCGACACTTTCAGAACTGTCGTAGGTCATCCCGACTTTAAGTACGGTGCTTCCGTTCGACAGGCGGTGCGAGGCCCCGACTGCCAGTGCGGCCCGGCCACGATAGGTACCGACGCCAGCCGATATCATGCTGCGGCCGGCGTCCATTGCTTGCGGCAATGCCGCTGCGGCAAGCGCCGCGCTGGTTCCCGCTCGGCCCTCGCGCGAATTGCGGCGCAGGTCGAATGAGATGTCGTCGAGTCGCTCGCCAAGCAGGGCGTCGCCCGCCAGGCGCGCATTGGTCTCAGTCGCGAGCGCAGTGTTGGTTGCCGTCAACTGGCCGAAGTTCACGGCATCCGTCGTCGATATTCCAGCGGCAACGTTGACGATGCGCCGTTCGCCGCCGACCGTGCCAACCGAAACAGTATTGGCTTCGGTGGCGACCGAGCCAACGCCGAGAGCAACGCTGTTCGCTCCCGACGCGACTGCCGAGCGGCCAATCGCGGTGCTGTCGGTACCGGTGGCCTTGGCCGAATTGCCGACCGCCGTGCTGCGAGCGCCGGTTGCGTCCGCTTCCCAACCGACCGCCGTCGAACCGAGCCCAGTCGCGTCGGACAAAGCGCCGAGCGCAGTGGAGTGGAAGCCCGTGGCGTCGGCCGAATATCCGACTGCGGTCGTCTCCTCGTCCGTCGCGCTTGCCTCGGAACCTAGGGCGGTGCCGCGCGCGCCGGTCGCCATGGCGGAGCTGCCGACGGCGGTGTTCGAATCGCCGACCGCCTGCGCGTCGGCCCCAAGCGCCGTTGCGCCAACCCCATCGGCTACGGCGCCGTCGCCGTCGCCGTCACTGTCACTGCCAAGCGCCACCGCGCCGACCTGCCGAGCTTCGGAATCCGCGCCGATGGCAATGCCCGCGGCATCCGTCGCAAGCGCCCCGAAGGCGCCGCCGTCGTGTTTCCGCCGATTGCAATACCGCCGGTGCCGAGCGCGGCCGCTTGTCCGCCGATGACCGTTGTTTGGTCCGCAGCAGCAGTGGCGAGGCCGCCAACGGCGATTGCATTGACGCCCGTCGCCGTGGCGTCGGCGCCAACCGCGACTGCATAGGTTCCCTCCGCCACAGCCCCGTCGCCATCGCCGTCACCGTCGCTTCCGATCGAGACCGCCCCGACCTCCCGGGCTTCGCTGTCAGCGCCGATGGCGATTCCAGCGGCGTCCGTCGCGAGCGCCCCGAAAGCGCCGCCGTCGGTGTTTCCGCCGATTGCAATTCCGCCTTCACCCAGAGCAGCGGCATCGTTTCCGCTCACGGTCGACTGAGCGCCGGACGCCGTAGCGCCATCGCCAGTGGCGGTCGCGCCGGTTGCCGTCGCCGATGAATCGACGCCGCATTCGGTGGTTTCGGGCGCCGGCCCGACATTGCATTGCGCCGTGGGATCGGCGGCTGCCGGCATCGCCAGGGCAGCCAGGCCCAATGCGGTCGCCGAGAAAAGGGCTGCTCGGAATGAGATGGAATTCATGATTTTTTTGCTCCTGTGAAACGAACGCTGACATACGTCGCACGGGAGTTACGGGGCGGCGCTCGCGCCAGATGCACGCACGGGTTCTGCTTGAGGCTACTTTCGAAATGAAAGCAGCTTCAGGCGGCTGCCGAAGACTCCTCGGCATCACCCGAGCGGTATTCCAGCAGATCGCCCGGCTGGCACGCCAGCGCCTCGCAGATTGCCTCGAGCGTCGAAAAGCGGATCGCCCGGGCCTTGCCGGTTTTGAGGATCGACAGGTTGGCGAGCGTGATGTCCACCTTGCCCGCGAGCTCGGTCAGGGTCATTCGCCGGTTGTGCAACAGGTCGTCCAGCTTGACGGAAATCGCCATTTCATACGGTCCCTTCGAGATCTTCGCGCATCACGGTTCCTTCGGCGAACACTCGGGCGAGCACGAACAAGAGCAGCACCGCGACCCATCCGGAAGCCGAGAAGCCGGCCCCGACCCTGAACGGATGCTCGGCGGTCGAGATGGCGTCGGCAATGATGCCGATCACCGTGCTGATCAGCTGAATGACGAGCAGAAACCAGGCGATGGCGTTGAGGCGAAAGGCATTGTCCGCAATGAACGGATCGCCGCGCCGGACCGTCTCGACCATCGCGACGAGGCGCGTGAGGATCGCGAAGTTGACGGGCACAGCGGAGAGGCCAAGCGCGGCGATGACGCGCATCCAGTTCATCACCCGCTCGGCGTCGGGATAGCCGGTCACGCCGAGCGCCCTCATCGTCCATGGCTCGTTGACAAACGTGTAGGCGAGCAGCGCCGCGACGCAGGCGCCGTAGAACCAGTTGAGGACGATCAATATTCGCAGCATGGCCCAGGCAAGCGGCAAGGCGGTTGAACTTCTCATGGGCACTGCTCTCCGATAATTTATCGATAAGCAATATTATACTTATCGATATTCGGCAAGTCCTAAATTGCTCATTGTTGAGCCAGACGCAGCGCGGCGTGCTGCTGGCATCGCGCCGCGACCCTGCTAAACCCGCGCCCTCATGCCCGACGCCGCCACGCCAAACGCCAAGCCTCAGCAGCCGACGCCGCATCTCTATCTGGTCGACGGGTCGAGCTACATCTTCCGCGCCTATCATCGGCTACCGCCTCTAACGAACAAGCACGGCCAGCCCGCGGGCGCTGTCTATGGCTACACGACCATGCTGTGGAAGCTTGCGGGCGATCTCAGCCGCGCCGACGGCCCGACCCACATGGCAGTCATCCTCGACGCGTCGGAGACGACGTTCCGCAACACCATGTACGATCAGTATAAGGCGCACCGCCCGCCCCCGCCCGAGGACCTGGTCCCGCAATTCCCGATGATCCGCGATGCGACGCGCGCTTTTTCGATCCCGTGCATCGAGGAGCAAGGTCTGGAAGCCGACGACATCATCGCCTGTTACGTCACCGCGGCCAAGGCGGCCGGGTGGAAAACGACCATCGTCAGCTCCGACAAGGATTTGATGCAATTGGTCGAGGACGGCCAGGTCGACATGCTCGACACGATGAACGACCGCCGCATCGACCGCGCTTATGTGCTCGAGAAGTTCGGCGTCCCGCCTGAGCTGGTCGGCGACGTTCTCGCGCTGATGGGCGATAGCGTCGACAATGTGCCCGGCGTTCCCGGAATCGGCCCCAAGACCGCCAGCCAGCTGATTCAGCAGTTCGGCAGCCTGGAGACTGTGCTTGCAAGCACCGACCAGATCACCAAGCCGAAGCTAAAACAGAATCTGATCGAGCATGCCGACAATGCGCGTTTGAGCCGCGAGCTGGTGCGGCTGGTGTGTGACGCCAAATTGCCCGAGCCGCTCGATGCGCTCGAAATCAAGAACATCCCGGTCGAGCCGCTCCAGGCGTTCCTCGAGCATCACGGATTCAAGTCGCTGCTGACGCGACTGGCGGGCGGGAGCGCGACGGCTGCGACGGGGCGGAGCAGCAGCGGGGCCGGCTACAATGACGTCATGGCGTCGATGGAGCCGAAGGCCGCCCCGCCTCCCGAAGAGATTACGGTCGACCGTTCGGTCTATGAGACGGTCACTGACGCCGATGCGCTTGCGGCGTGGATCGCGGAAGCGCGCGCGACCGGCCATGTCGCGATCGACACAGAGACGGACTGCATCGACTGCGTGGTCGCGCGGCTCGCCGGGATCAGCCTGGCGACCGCGCCCAACCGCGCTTGCTACATCCCCGTCGGCCACTCCGGCGCCGACCTCTATTCCGACGCGCCGAACCAGATGGCGATGGCCGATGTGCTCGCGCAGTTGCGGCCGCTGCTCGAGGATCCGGCGGTGCTCAAGATCGGGCACAATCTGAAATATGACTGGGTGATGTTCGCCAAGGCGGACATCGAGATCGCGCCCTACGACGATACGCTGGTCATGAGCTTCGACCTCGACGCCGGTCTTCATGGGCATGGGCTGGACGAGCTGGCCAAGCTGCATTTCAGTCACGAGTGCATTCCGTTCAAGCAATTGTGCGGCGTCGGCGCGAAGCAGATCACGTTCGACAAGGTGCCGCTGCCGCAAGCGACCGAATATGCCGCCGAGGACGCCGACATCACGCTTCGCCTGTGGCAGCGGCTGAGGCCGCGCATAACGGCGGAAGCGGCGAGCCAGGTGTACGAGCGGGTCGACAAGCCGCTGGTCGCGGCGATCGCGCGGATGGAGCGGCGCGGGGTCAAGGTCGACCGCGATTATCTGGCCCGGCTGTCGAGCGAGTTCGCCAAGGAAATCGCCGCTCTCGAGGAGCGGATTTACGAAGCGGCCTGCGGGCCGTTCCAGATCGCCTCTACCCAGCAACTTGGCCAAGTCTTGTACGAGCGGCTCGGGCTAAAGGGTGGGCGCAAAGGCAAGAGCGGCGCTTATTCAACCGACGTCACCGAGCTCGAGCGGCTCGCCGCGGAAGGCGTCTCGTGCGCGAGCCTGGTCCTCGACTGGCGCCAGCTGACCAAATTGAAGAACACCTACACGGACGCGCTGCAGGCGCAGATCAATCCCGACACCGGACGTGTGCACACCAGTTTTTCGCTGTCCGGCGCGCAGACCGGGCGGCTGTCGTCGAACGATCCCAATTTGCAGAACATCCCCATCCGGACGGAGATCGGGCGCAAGATCCGCGACGCGTTCGTCGCCGAGCCTGGCTTCAAGCTGCTCAGCGCGGATTACAGCCAGATCGAGCTCCGGCTCGCGGCGCACATGGCCGACGTCCCGCAGTTGAAGGAAGCGTTCCGCGCCGGCGCCGACATCCACTCGATGACCGCCGAGGAGCTGTTCGGGTCGTCCGATCGCGACAGTCGCGGCAAAGCCAAGACGGTCAATTTCGCGATCCTCTACGGCATTTCCGCGTGGGGCCTGGCGGGGCGTCTCGGCGTGCCGAAGGAGGAAGGCCAGGCGATCATCGCGCGCTACTTCGAGCGCTTCCCCGGCATCCGCACCTACATGGATGAAACGCTCCAGTTCGCGCGCAGCAACGGTTTCACCCGCACGCTTTTCGGGCGCAAGACGCATTTCCCGAACATCCGCGCGGCCAATCCCAACCATCGCGGCGGGGCCGAGCGGGCGGCGATCAACGCGCCGATCCAGGGGACCAGCGCGGACCTCATCAAACGGGCGATGGCACGGATGGACCAGGCGCTTGCCGATGCCGGGCTCGATGGCGTCCGAATGCTCCTCCAGGTCCACGACGAGCTGGTGTTCGAGGTCCCCGACGGCCGCGAAGAGGACGCCGCCGCGGTGATCCGCCAGGTGATGGGCGCGGCGGCCGAGCCGGCGATGACGCTGGACGTGCCGCTGGATGTCGAGGTCGGCTGGGGCGCGCATTGGGGCGCCGCTCATTGACCGATGCTAACCGGGGGACCGCCGCGATTCCCGTCGCGCCGGATGCAGACATGGCGACGCTCGCCCGGGGTGGGCGGTTAAACGCATTCGGTTTCATCCTGCGGCTGGTCGCTCGGCTGCCGTTCCTGTTTATCGCCGGCCATTGGTATGGCGCCTCGCAGCTTGGCCGGTTCGCTTACGCGGTGCTGACGGTCGAGTTCGCCGCGCAAATCGCAGCGCTCGGAATGCGCCGGGGCCTCGCCCAATTGCTTGCCGATTCGAAGAAGCCGCACGCCTGGGTGGTCGCCGACGCAATGCTCGTCGTGGCGGTCGGATCGCTGATCGGGATGGCGATCCTGATCTTGTTTCCCAAGGCGATGTATCCGACCACCGCCGTAGGCGGGATGGACCGCTTGCTGGCGATCACCGTGCTCGCAATCGCCTGGACCGATGTTGCGCTCGCGGCGCTGGCTTATCGCGACGACGTCGGAGCGACGGTGCGCGCGCGGTCGGTGGTCGAGCCATGGACGATCAGCATCGTCGCCTTCGCCTGGGCGTTCGTCTCCACCGACGACGGGCTGATGATTGCCTATGTCGTATCGATGGTCGCCGCGCTGGCGGCGGCACTGATCCCGCTGGTTCGGAGCTACGGCTGGCCGCGCGGCTGGCAGCCGGATTTCGTGGGGGCATGGCGGACTGCGCGGCGAAGCGTTCCATTGGCCGCCGCCGACGCGGTCGAATGGGCGTCGCGGCGCGTCGACCTCGCCGTGCTCGGCGCGTTTTTGCCCGCCAGTTTTGTCGGCATTTATTATGTCGCGCAGCAGGTCGCGACGCTGCCGGCCAAGCTTAAGACCAGCTTCGAGCCGGTGCTTGGGCCAGCGATCGCGCGCAAGATTGCCGCCGGCGACCTGGCCGGCGTCGCCAAGCAGGTGCGACAGGTGACCTACTGGATCATCGCCGCGCAGGCCGGCATCGCGCTCGCTCTGGCGATACCCGGGCGCGCGGTAATGTCGCTGGTCGGTTCGGGCTTCACCGGCGGCACCGCGATGCTCGCGTTCCTGCTTGCCGCCGAGGTGATCGCCGCGACCGCGGTGGTGAGCGAAGCGGCGCTGATCTACGTCGCGCGCAAGACCAATATGGTGGTCAGCCTGGCAATGCTGACGATCGAGGCCGCTCTGGCCGTGGCGCTAATCCTGATCATGAAGGATGAGGGATTGCCCCAGGCATTCCAGGCAACCGGGCCGGCGATCGCGCTGTGCGTTGCGCTGGGATTCGCGTCCATCGTCAAGTCGCGGCTGTTGCACAAGAAGCTTGGCGAGCGTGTTTCGGGATGGCGCTGGGACATTGCCTGGGCGACTGCGGCCGGCGCGGTTGTCGGCGCCGGGGTCCATTATTTCCTTTCGCCCGCGCTTCAACTGATCGTCGGCATTCCGGCGATTCTCGCGGCGTTTGGCACGGTACTGTGGACGACCGGATTCGGACCCGAGGACCGCGAGCTGTTCCGAATGCGGAACAAGGACGTGAAGAAACTCCGCGCGGCCGAGGCCGCAACCGCGCGCGATCAGATCCAGGACGATATTATCTGACGCTCAGTGCCGGAAATGGCGCATGCCGGTGAACAGCATCGCGAGGCCGGCTTCATCGGCCGCTGCAATGACCTCATCGTCGCGGATCGATCCGCCCGGCTGGATGACCGCGGTCGCGCCGGCTTCGACCGCCGCCATCAAGCCATCAGCGAACGGGAAGAAGGCATCGGATGCGACTGCCGAACCGACGGTGCGCGGCATTGGCCAGGAATTGGTTTCCGCAGCTTCAATCGATTTGGCTGCGGCGATGCGCGCGCTGTCGCGGCGGTTCATCTGGCCGGCGCCGATGCCCGTGGTGACCCCGTCCTTGGCGTAGACGATGGCGTTTGATTTGACGTGTTTGGCGACGGTCCAGGCGAACAGGCAGTCGGCGATTTCCTGCTCGGTCGGCTGGCGCCTGGTCACGCATTTGAGCTGATCGCGGGTGATACGGCCCTTGTCGCGGTCCTGGACCAATAGGCCTCCCGCGATCACCGCCAGCATCTGCCCGCCGCGCGCCGGATCGGGCAGCTCGCCCGTCAGCAGCAGGCGCAAATTCTTCTTGGTCGCAAAAATTTCGCGAGCATCCTCGTCGGCGTCGGGCGCGACCACCACCTCGGTGAAAATCTGGGCGATTGCTTCGGCGGTGGCGCGGTCCAGTGGGCGGTTGGCGGCGACGATCCCGCCGAACGCCGAAACGCTGTCGCACGCCAGCGCTTCGACCCAGGCGTCGGCCAGGCTGGAGCGAGTGGCGACACCGCAAGGGTTGGCGTGCTTGACGATGACGATAGTCGGATCCGCGTCGCGGAATTCGGCGGCGAGGTCGAGCGCGGCACCGGCGTCGTTGAGATTATTGTAGCTCAGTTCCTTGCCCTGGACCTGTTCTGCCTGGGCGATTCCCGGCGCTGCGGGCCCCGCGGGAATGTAGAGCGCTGCGCGCTGGTGCGGGTTCTCGCCGTAGCGGAGCGGCATCTTTAGCCTCGACGAAAAGGTCCAGCTCGGCGGGAATCGCTGCTGCTGGTCGGCGAAAGCGAACCATTGCGAAATCATCGAATCGTAAGCCGCGGTCAGCGCATAGGCTTTGGCGGCTAGCCGGCGGCGCAGCGCCAGCGATGTGGCGCCTTCGTTGGCGTCCAGTTCGGCGAGCAGTTCGGCATAGTCGGCGGGGTCGGTGACAATCGCCACGTCCGCATGATTTTTCGCCGCCGAGCGGACCATCGAAGGCCCGCCGATGTCGATATTCTCGATGATCTCGTCGCGCGACGCACCGCGCATCACGGCCTGCTCGAACGGATAGAGATTGACGATCACGAGGTCGATCGGCGCAATGCCGTGCACGGCCATCGCCGCCTGATGCTCGACATTGTCGCGCACACCGAGGAGGCCGCCATGGACCTTGGGATGGAGCGTCTTGACCCGGCCGTCCATGATTTCCGGGAATTCGGTAAGATCGGAAATATCGCGCACTTTAACGCCGAGTTCACGCAGCTTGCCGGCGGTCCCGCCGGTCGAGACTATCTCAATGCCGTGGCGCGCAAGGCCCGCGGCGAGTTCATCGAGCCCGCTCTTGTCGGACAATGAAATGAGCGCCCGGCGAACGGGGACGAGATCGGTCATATATCCTTCCTGTGGCTCAACTGGTACGGCGGAACTGCCAGCCGATTTCGCCGCCCAATGCGGACACTTCGCCGGTCACGGCAAGCTGGGTCGTGCGCTGCGGCTGTCCGCGGCCGTCGACCCACAAACTCTCCTCCAGCGCCAGCATCCCGCCGCGGCAGCGGAAATTCCACGGCGGCGCTCCGCGCGAGCGCAGGATGGCCCCCATGCCGTCGGCGGTCGGGGTCGCCTCGACTCCCGGCGCGAGATGAAAGCGGACCGCATATTCGACAGAATTGCGAACTTTCTTGCGGCCCTTCGGCGTCAGCTGATCGGCGCCGCGCAGTTCTTTGCCGTCATTGCCGAGCATCAGGCTGCGCTTGTGAACCAGGCCGAACGCACGGACGTAGCCGTCGTGATCGGCCTCGATCCGGCTCGCGTCATTATCCTCGCTACGATCGATCGAGACGTCCTCGACGCCCTTGCCGAGCGAACCGTCGGCAAGGATCGCAGTCGAATTGGTGTCGGCGAGCACCAGCGTGCTGTGAGCGGCGGTAGTGCGGAGCCCGGCCACCAGCCCTGGCGACAGCGCCGTCGGCAACGGTCCCGGACCGCCGCAATTGACAACCAGCCGCTGCGCGCCGTCGGACAATTCGAACGCGAGGGTCGAGGCCGAGCTTTGCGCGGCGATCTTCTGCGGCGGCGGCGGAGCGGCATCCAGCACGACGATCGTGCCAAGCGCCGACAGGCGCTGATAGCCCCACGCGCGCGCCTGGCGAAGCGGCCGCGCCCGCAATCCGCAGCCTTCGATCAGCGCAATCAGCCGAGCCGATTCTCCCGGGCCGCAGCCCTGCCAGCTCGACAAGGCGCCATCGCCCATGGTGACTCCATGAAGCGCCGCCAGCGCCGCCGCCGAAGCCGCTTCGATTCCTTCGGGCACAGTCTGCTTTGCCGCCTGGTAGCAGGAGCGCAAAAGGCCGAGGCGGTCGACGAGCAGTGCCTGCTCGAATGGGGATCGGCTGACAAGGCCACCGTCGTCGAACTGCGCTCCGTCGAGCGCCCGGGACAGGCCGGCCTCGCCGCGCGCGACCCGAGCCATTCCGCCCTGGACCAGCAGGCCGGCGGCCACCACGCCGCACCAGGCGGTGATGCGCTTGAGGCCGGCTGGAGCCTTGTCCGCTGTATTGTCGAGGTGGCGCGCGCCGCGCGCGATGGTGTTGAGCAGGGCGGAGCGGTAACCCGGCTCTCCGCTCGACAGGATGTAAGGCGCGTAGGCGAGCCAGAATAAAATGCGCTCGCCCCACAAATGCGGCGCCCACGCATCGTCGGCCTTGGCACCGTGGGCGAGGAGCCAGCGCCCGACAGCGGCTTCCGCGACTCGCGAGCCCTTTTCGCGCGACGCGGCCGCGGCCAGATCGCGCAGCCAGGAGAAGCCCTGGATCCGCTCGGCCAGCGCGCCGGTCCCGCCAAGCCTAGCGAAATCAAGCTCTGCCAGTGCAATCGCCTCGCTGCCTACAGCGAGCCGGCCGGCGAGCAACGCGTCACCCGCCCCACGATCGCCCTGAACGTGATCGCGCGGAACGGCGGCAAGCTTGAGCGGTTGGCGGGCGTGCTTGAGGCGGGAAAGAAGGGATCCGCGAGCGAGCTTGCGGACGATCGCCCGTTCGCCCGGCGGAAGCTCGGCGTTCATCCGGTTCCTCGCAGCGCACGGATGTTGGCCGCATAGTCGGCCGGTCCGCCGCGAAACGCCGCGGTGCCGGCGACGAGCACGTTCGCGCCGGCCAAAATTGCCTGCGGAGCTGTGTCGGTGTCGACGCCGCCGTCGACCTCGATCTGGAGGTCGAGACCGGCCTTCGCGACGCGGTTGGCGATTGCCTCGATCTTCTTGAGCTGGCTGGAGATGAACTTCTGCCCGCCGAACCCCGGATTGACACTCATCACCAGCACCAGGTCGATCTCGTCGAGCACATAATCGAGAGCCTTCGCCGGAGTTGCCGGATTGAGCGATACGCCGGCTTTCTTGCCCAGCGACTTGATCCTCTGGACGGTGCGGTGAAGGTGCGGCCCCGCCTCGGGGTGGACGGTGATGATGTCCGCACCGGCCTCGGCGAACGCATCGAGGAAATTGTCCACCGGCGAGATCATCAGATGGACGTCGAACGGCTTGGCGCTGTGCGGCCGAAGCGCCTTCACCACGCCCGGGCCGATGGTCAAATTGGGTACGAAATGGCCATCCATGACGTCAATGTGGATCCAGTCCGCGCCGGCCTCGTCGATCGCACGCACCTCGTCGCCGAGCCGGGCGAAGTCGGCGGAGAGGATTGACGGAGCAATAAGCGGGCCGGCCATGGAGCCGATTAGACGGGTTTGGCCCTTGCCGACAAGCGGGTTGACCGCAACCGTATTATGCACATAATACACCATCGAAAGCGGGGATGATTCAATGACAAGGACTGTTTTGTTCGCGGCGAGCGCGGCGGTTGCAATTGCGCTCTCAGCACCTGCAACGGCCTTGCCGGCCGATTTCAAGGCCAAGGCCGACGCGCTGCTGGCAAAGTCTTTCCCGGCCGATCGCCCGGGTGCCGCGGTGATCGTTACCGACGACGGCAAGGTCGTCTATTCGGCTGGCCGCGGACTGGCCGACATCGCCGCCAAGCGGCAGATCGCCCCAAACACGGTTTTTCGGCTGGGCTCGATCACCAAGCAATTCTCTGCGGCGATCATGCTTCAGCTGGTGGCGGAGGGGAAAGTCTCACTCGACGACAAACTGTCCAAATTCTTCCCCGACTATCCCAAGCCCGGCGCGGACGCGACGGTCGCGCAGCTGCTCAACCACACGGTCGGCGTGCGGAGCTACACCGGCATCCCGGGCTGGATGGTCGAAGCCAACACCAACCGCGCCTACACCACCGAGCAAATGATCGCCCAGTTCAAGGACCTGCCGTCGCCTTTCAAGCCGGGCGAGAAATGGGACTATAACAACAGCGGCTACGTGCTGGTCGGAGCGGTCATCGAGAAGGTCACTGGCAAGCCCTGGCACGTCAATGTCGGCGAGCGGATCGCGAAACCACTGGGTCTCACGACAATTCGCTATGGCGTGCTTGAAGGCGAGACGCCGCACATGGCGACGGGCTATACCCAGAAGGACGGCAAGACCGTGCCCGCGCAGAAAATCCACATGAGCGTGCCCCACGCCGCCGGCGCCTTGATCGGCTCGGTCGAGGATCTAGCCAAGTGGAATGCGGCCCTGCACCACGGCAAGATTATTCCTGGCGAGCTCTATGCCAGGATGATTGCTCCGACGGCGATGCCCGACGGCTCGACCCAGGATTATGGATTTGGAATCGCCCCGCGCGAGGTGCGGAGCCGCAAGGCCCTTGGCCATGGCGGCGGGATTTTCGGCTTTTCGACCGACAGCATTTATTTGCCGAAGGAAGATCTATTCGTCGCCGTCTTTACGAACAGCGATTCGCCGATGGTCGCGCCGGGAACGGTCATGCTCCAGCTGGCCGCGATGGCGATCGACGACCCGTTCCCGACGTTCAAGAAGGCCGCACTGGATCCCAAGGCGGTCGAGCCATGGATTGGCCTTTATAAAATCAAAGATGGCGAGCGGCGGATCTTCCTTCGCGACGGCAAGCTCTACACCCAGCGCACTGGCGGCGGCGAGCTGGAGGCCTTCGCAGCCGGCAACGGCAAATATTTTTACGAGAACAGTTTCACCTGGTTCGAGCTGAAGCGCGATAGCGCCGGAACGCCGGTAGTCGCCGTCTACCAGCAAGGCGCGGCCATTCCCGAAATCTCGGCGCGCGCGGGCGATATCCCACCGGAGCCCAAGGCGGCCGACGTTCCGCGCGCGACGCTGCAAAGCTACGCTGGAAAATATGACACGCCGGCCGGCCCGCTGGCCATTGTGCTGCCCGCGTCGGGGCCGATGACGGCGCAGCTGGGAGAGCAGCAGCCGATTCCGATGGCGGCGGTAAGTGTGACCGAGTTCCGGCTCCAGGGCGTCGATGCGCGGATCGAGTTCAAGCTCGAAAACGGCAAGGTCACTGGGGCGGTCCTGAAACAGGGGGGCCGCGAGCTCCCCGCGAAGCGCGCGAACTAAAAGCGCCGGAGCCGTGCGATGAAGAAGCCGTCGAGCCCGCCCTCGGGCTCGAGCAGGCCTGGCAGGATTCGCACGAATCCCTGCGCCGTGGGCGTCGCGAATGGCGCCAGCTCGCCGGGCTGAGCCGGCTCGACCGCGAAATCCGCGCGCGCTGCAAGAAACGCGGTGATGCGCTGCTCGCCTTCCTCAATCTCCAGCGAGCAAACTGAATATACCAGCGTACCGCCGGGTTTGACCCAGTCCGCGGCTCGGCCGAGCAACCGTTGCTGAAGGCCGGCGCTGTCCGCGATGATTTGCGGACGCGCGCGGTAGAGGATCTCAGGATGGCGGCGGAAGGTGCCGGTGGCCGAGCAGGGCGCATCGAGCAGGATCGCATCGAAACTTCGCTCGGGCTGCCAGGTCAGGGCATCGGCGGTGACCAGCTCGGCCTCGAGATGCGTGCGGTCGAGGTTGGAACGCAGTCGCCCGAGACGACTTTCCGACGAATCGAGTGATGTCACGCGGTGGCCGGCGGCGGCAAGCTGCATGGTCTTGCCGCCGGGCGCCGCGCACAGGTCGAGGACGTCCGCCGCTTCCGCGGGGATCAGCCGCGCGGGCAGCGATGCGGCGAGGTCCTGGACCCACCAGCCACCCTCGCCGAAACCGGCAAGATCGGCGACGGACGAACTTGGCAGGCGCAAATGGCGCGGCGCGAGGGACTCGCCGCCATGCTTCTCGGCATAAGCCTTGGAACTGACATCGTCGGCGAAAGTGAGGTCGAGCGGGGGCCGGTGCGCGATCTGGCGCCGAGCGGCCTCGACGGTTGCGTCGCCCCATGCAGCCCGCCAGCGTTGCTCGACCGCATCGGGCAATCGCGGTGCGTCGATCGGCGCCAGGCCCCGGCGGAGCAATGTCCCGAGAACGCCGTGGACCAGCCGCCGCGGCCCGCCATCGACCAGCGGCAAGGCCGTCGCGACAATCGCGTGGTCCGGGACCTGCATCGCCAGTTTCTGCGCGAGCGCGAGGCGAAGCACCATGCGCGCCTTGGCGTCGTCGGCGAGCGCAAGGCGGGTAGCGCTGTCGATCAACGCATCGATATCCGGAATTCGGCGCAGCGTTTCGCCGGCGATTGCCAGCGCCAGCGCACGATCAGGCGGCGGCAGGCGCTGGGCGAACTGCGCGGCCCCCTCCAGAGTCGTGCCGCGGCGGAGCACCGAGTCGAGTATTTGCAGCGCCGCGCGGCGTGAATCCACGCCCTCAACGCTTGGCATGGCGCCGGCCTGTCGCCATCTTGGCGTCATGAAACGCCCCAAGCATCTCGACCCGCCCGCTTATCTGAGCAAGTCGCCGCCGGTTCCCGAGCCCGAAGCCGCGTCGCAGCTCGACCCGCCTGCGGGCGAGGAGCGAAGGCTCGACCCGACGCGCTACGGCGATTGGGAAAAGAAAGGCATCGCGATCGATTTCTAGCGCTCTCAATGACTTTCTGCCCTGGGCGGGCGTGAGAGCAACTGTTCGAGCACGCGATCGACATCGGCGCGATCGGTAATCAGGGCGTCGACGGCGGCGACGATCGGCATGTCGATCCTCTTGTCGCGCGCGAGGCGGGCGAGAACCGGCGCGGTAAATGCGCCTTCCGCAACTGTGCGTCGATCGGCGAGCAAATCGTCAGCCGACCGGCCCCGGCCAAGGCCTAGCCCAAGCGAAAAATTGCGCGAATTGCTCGACGAGCAAGTGAGCACGAGGTCGCCAAGTCCGGACAAGCCGGCAAGAGTCTCGCGCCTGGCGCCATGCGCGATGCCAAAGCGGGTCATTTCGGCAAATCCACGCGCGATCAGCGCCGCGCGCGCGTTCTCGCCGAGGCCCTTTCCCTCAACCACGCCGCAAGCAATCGCGAGGACGTTCTTTACTGCGCCGCCAATCTCCGCGCCGGCGACATCGTCGATGACATAGATGCGGAAATTGGGCCGCGCGAGCGCCTTGCGGAGACGCTCGCGCAGCTCCGGCTGTTCTGTCGCGAGTGTCACCGCGGTGGGCAGCCCGCGCGCGACTTCATCGGCAAAACTTGGCCCGCTGAGGACTGCGATTGGCGCATCGGGGCAAGCCTGGTGGGCGACATCGTGGAGTAACGCTCCGGAGCCTTCCTCAATACCTTTCGAGCAGAGGATCAGCGCGCGGGATGCGATGGGTGCTGCCTCGAGAACCGAGCGCATGTGCTGCGCCGGGGTGACCACGAGCAGCGCCTCGCAAGCGGAAATTTCGGAGAGGTCGGTCGTTGCGCGGATTGATGGGCTGAGCGGCACGCCGGGCAGGAACATCGCGTTTTCGTGCTTCCGATTGACCGACTCGACGACCTCGGCCTCGCGCGCCCAGAGCAAGGTCTCCTCGCCTTCGGCCGCGGCCACTTGCGCCAGGGCGGTGCCCCATGCGCCGCCGCCGAGAACGCCCAGCTTCATGCTTTCACTCCCGCACCGCGAACGCGGTCAGCGCCTTCGTCGAGCGGCCAGCGCGCGCGCGCCGGAGCGTCGAGCGAATCGGTGAGGCCTGCCGCAAGCCGCTCGGCACCGGCCCAGGCAATCATTGCTGCATTGTCGGTGCATAGCCAGGCCGGCGGCACGCTGAAATCACGGCCCTGCCGCTCGGCGAGGGCCGCGAGCGCCGAACGGATCGCTTGGTTTGCCGCGACCCCGCCGGCGACTACCAGCGTTGGCGCGGCGCTGGCTTGGAGGGCAAGGCCCGTTCGATCGACGAGGCAATCGATCACCGCTTGCTGGAAGCTCGCCGCGATGTCTTGCGGGCGATGGCCTCCTGAAGCGACGGCGCGCTGAACCGCGCTTTTGAGGCCGGCAAAGGAAAAATGCGGTTCGCCCGACCCGAGCAGGGGACGCGGCAGCGGTACTGCGGCGGGGTCGCCAGACCTGGCGAGCTTCTCGATCGCCGGGCCGCCGGGATAGCCGATGCCCAGCAGCTTGGCGGCCTTGTCGAAGGCTTCGCCCGCGGCGTCGTCGATGGTCGTCGCGAGGCGCGCATAATCGCCGACGCCGCGCACTTCGAGCAATTGGCAGTGGCCGCCCGAGACGAGCAGCAGCAGATATGGAAACGAAAGGTCAGGATCGACCAAGCGCGGCGACAGTGCATGACCTTCGAGATGATTGACAGCGATCAGCGGCTTGCCGGCGGCGAGCGCGAGCCCCTTGCCGGTCAGAAGCGCGACCATCACGCCGCCGATCAATCCCGGGCCGGCGGTCGCGGCGATTGCATCGACTTCGCCAATCGAAGTCTTGGCGTCATCGAGCACCTGCCGGACCAGCCCGGGTAGGATCTCGACATGGGCGCGGGCGGCGATCTCAGGCACCACGCCACCGAACGGTTGGTGGGCGCTGTTCTGGCCGACCACGGCGTGAGCGAGAATGCGCCGGTCGGCGGCGACCAGCGCGGCCGCGCTGTCGTCGCATGATGATTCCAGGCCGAGGATGACTGTCATTACGCAACCGGCCCTTTGCCGCAGCGAGCGGTCCTGCGCTAGGGGGGGTGGCGATGCAGGGATTGAAACTGGGGACGCGCGGCTCACCGCTGGCGCTGGCGCAAGCGCGCAAGGTCGCCTCGGCGATCGAGACCGCGCAGCGCTGGCCCGACGGCTATGTCGAGATCGTCCCGATCACCACCACCGGTGACAAGGTCCAGGACCGTCCACTGGCCGAAATCGGCGGCAAGATGCTGTGGACCAAGGAGCTCGACAAGGCGCTGCTCGCCGGCGAGCTCAAATTCTGCGTCCATTCGATGAAGGACGTCGAAAGCGACCGGCCCGAGGACATTCACATCGCGGCGGTGCGCCCTCGCGGCGACGTGCGCGACCGGCTGATCGGGGCGGAGTCGATCGAGGCGCTGAAGAAGGGCGCGGTCGTCGGGACATCGTCGCCGCGGCGCCGGGCGCAGTTGCTGCGGCTTCGTCCCGACCTCAAGATCGTCCCGATCCGCGGCAACATCGAAACGCGGTTGGCGAAAGTCGCCTCGGGCGAAGTCGACGCGACGCTGCTCGCTTCGGCCGGACTGAAGCGGCTCTGCCTTACCGAAGGCGTGTCGATCCCAACCGAAATCCTCCTTCCCGCGCCCGGCCAGGCGGTGATCGGGATGGAGTGCCGCACCAACGATACCGAAACGCAAAGCGTGCTGACCACGGTCAACAACGACATCACTTATGCATGCGTGATGGCCGAACGCGCGTTCACCCGCGCCCTTGGCGCGTCCTGCGCGTCCCCGGTGGCGGCGTTTGCGGTGCTCGAGGACGGCGATCTGCGGATGCGTGCGCAGATTTACAGCGAGGACGGCGCCGAGATGATCGAGCAGCGCGCGCAATTCGATTGCGGGGACGATCGAACGCCCGAAGCACTGGCGCGCGAGATGCTGGCGCAGGCCCCAGAAGCGATCCGGCGGCTATTCGACGCCGAATGATATTGGTGCTCCGGCCCGAGCCCGGGGCAGGCGAGACCGTGCAGCGCCTGCGCGACCGCGGGCTCGACGCGATTGCGGCCCCGCTGTTCACGATCGCGCCGGTCGAATGGGAAGCGCCGAACCCGGCCGGGTTCGACGCGCTGCTACTGACCAGCGCCAATGCCATCCGCCACGGCGGCGACCAGCTCGGCGAGTTTCGCGGGCTTCCGGTTCATGCGGTCGGCGAGGCGACTGCGCGCATGGCGCGTGATGCCGGCTTTGACATTGCCAGCCTCGGCGATGCCGGCGTCGACAGGCTGCTCGCCTCGATCGACCCGCAGCTTCGCTTGCTGCATCCGTGCGGCAAGGACCGGCGCCAACCCACCGACGCGCCGCAGCAAATCACGAGGATCGAAGTGTACCAGGCGACCGCGGTCGAGCGGCCCGACCTTCAGCGCGCAACGGACAGTGTCGCGCTGATCCATTCCCCACGCGCTGCGTCGCGCTTCGCCGAACTTATTGCGCCGTCCGACCGGGCGTCGATTGCGATTGCCGCGATCAGCGCTGCGGCTGTGGAGGCGGCTGGCGCAGGCTGGAAGGCTGTTGAGGCGGCCGCTCAACCGAGCGAGGAGGCGCTTCTGGCCCTTGCCGCGCGGCTGTGGCAAAAGTCCGCGGGGACATGACCGCAACCACTTCTCGCCACAGTCTGAGCTGGAGCGCCCGGCTGTTGATCGGGCTGGTCCTGATCCTGGCCGGAGCCGCGATCGCGGTCTGGGGACTCGGCCAGTACCCGCCGGCCGCCAGATTTCTTGGCATTGCCGCTCCAACCGCACCGGCGGCGCCGCAGCAGCTGGTGCCGCCGCCCGCCGTAAACATGGCTCAGGTCACTGAAGCGAAAGCCGACCTCGCCGAGGCCGGGCGGGTCGCCGAGCTGGAAGCCCGCCTGAAGCGGCTCGAGAATGCAACTGCGCAGGTGCGTGGGTCCGCCGGGCGCGCCGATGCGCTAGTGGTGGCGTTCGCGACGCGACGGGCGATCGATCGCGGCGTTGCGCTTGGCTATCTCGAGACGCTGCTGATCGAGCGCTTCGGCGAGCAACATCGGCGCGCGGTGGCGACAATTATCACTGCGTCGCACAGGCCGGTCCGACTGGCTGACCTGACCAGCGAATATGAGACGCTCGGGCCGGCCCTCAGGAGCGGCGGACCGCAGGAAAACTGGTGGGACGGGTTTCGCCGTTCGCTTGGTTCGCTGGTCGAAATCCATCGCGCCGAGCGGCCCGCGGTCAATGCCGAAGCGCGCTACAATCGCGCGGTCGAGCGACTGTCCAGCGGAGACGTCGACCAGGCGCTGGCGGAGACAATGCGCATGCCCGGCGCCTCGCGCGCGGGGCCGTGGATCGACAAGGCCCGGCGCTACATTGCCGTTCACCGCGCGCTCGACGAGATCGAGTCTGGCGCACTTTTGATCCCCAAAAATCCTTCCGCCTGAACGCGAAAGCGGCTTGGCAAGGCGAGTCGGGAATGCGATTCTGTGCCTGCCCGCACAGCGCGGGTTAAGCTCCGCTGTGTCAATAAGCGATGTAGTTCAACGCGTTGGGGGATGAGGAAGTCATGACGTCACTGGGCAGGCTGGTTGGGCTGGCAGCTGTTTTGGCCGCTTCAACGCAGGTCGGCGCGTCCACCATCGTAGCGCAATCTGTAGCTCAACCAGTACTTCGCCCCGCGGCTCCGGCGGTTGCTGCGCCGCAGATCCCGGCAGTCGCTCCGCAATATCTCCGGGATCGCCTCAACGCGCTCGGCCGCGCGTTTAACGGCCGCGTCGGCATTGCCGTGCGCTCGGTCGATGACGGCTGGACGGCTGGGTGGAAAGCCGACGAGCTTTACCCGCAACAAAGCGTGAGCAAATTGTGGGTCGCCATCGCCGCGCTGGACGCTGCCGACAAGGGCCGGGTCAAGATGAGCGACAAGGTCACGCTCGGCCGCGGGGACCTTACCCTGTTCCATCAGCCTATCGCCGCGAGAGTCCTTGGCGGCGGGGTCACCATGACGCTCGACGATCTGATGTTCAAGGCGATCACGACCAGCGACAATACGTGCAACGACAAGTTGATGCGCTCGGTTGGCGGCCCGGCAGCGGTGCGCTCGGTAATCGCCAGTAAAGGTCTCGGGGCGATCCGCTTCTACGATGGCGAACGCGCGCTGCAGAGCAGGATCGCGGGGCTGATCTGGAGCCCGAGCTATTCGATCGGAAGCGCCTTCTACGAAGCCCGCGGCGCGCTCCCGAAATCTATTCGAGAGGCGGCCTTCAATCGCTATGTCGAGGATCCCTACGACGGCGCCGCGCCAAGTGCGATCGTCAATGCCCTGAGCCGCCTCAAGCGGGGCGAATTGCTGTCGCCCGAATCGACCCGGCGCCTGCTGTGGGTGATGGGCAATACCAAGACAGGCGCGAGGCGGCTGAAGGGCGGATTGCGGCCGGGCTGGTCGCTCAGCCACAAGACCGGCACCGGCCAGGTCCTTGGCGCGCATCAAGCGGGGTATAACGACATCGGAGTGCTGACAGCGCCGGACGGACGAAGCTACGCCGTGGCGGTGATGATCAAGAAGACTTCGGTGCCGCTTGAAACGCGAATGACGCTGATGAACAATGTCACGCGCGCAGTGATCGCGCAGCACGATATGGGTCACGCGCCGCGCGTAAATTGATCGCCGCGCGGCGCGCCCTGCCACCAACCCGCGCGGATATTCTACCAAACGCAGATTAGGGCGCTTGATTCACCCGGGGGGGCGCTTCATGCTCCCCCCGACCTAGGGGGAGTCTGAAATATGCGCGTTCGACATTATCTGGGTGCACTGCTCATCGCGGCAGTTGCATCGCCCATCGCCGCGCAGGACGCGCAGAGCCTTCTCGCCAAAAATCTCGAAGCACGCGGCGGAGCGGAAGCGATCGGCGCGATCAAAAATGTCAGCTTCCAGGGCCGCACGCTGTTTCCAGGTGATTTCGAGCTGACCTACAAGGAAACCCGCTCGCGCGAAGGCGGCGCGATCCGCGCCCGGCTCGATCTTGGGCTTCAGGGCCTTAACCTGGTCCAGGCCTATGACGGCAGCGGCGGCTGGCGCATCAACCCTTTCCAGGGACGCAAGGACGCTGAGCGAATGGGCAGCGACGAGGCGCGTAGCGTAGCCGATTCGGCGATGATCGAAGGCCCGCTGCTCGCGTCGCGCACCGACGGCAGCAAGGTCACCTATCTCGGCCGCGAGGATTTCGACGGCACGCTCGCCTATAAGTTGAAGGTCTCCCAAAAGGATGGCGACGAATTCGTCTACTGGCTCGACCCCGACACGTTCCTCGAAATCAAGATCGATGAAACCCGGCGCATTCGAGGTGCCGAATCGACCACCGAGATCGAGCTTGGCGACTATGAAAAAGTCGCCGGGGTGTATTTCCCGATGTCGGTCGAAAGCTGGGGCCAAGGCCGCCCCGACCAGCGCCAGCGCACGGTCATTGCAAGCGGGTCCGCAAACGGCGCGGTCAACGCCAGTTTCTTCGCCGAGCCCGGGACACCCGCGGCCGCGGCACCGCCCGGTGGGACGCCGCCCGACGCTTCCGAAAAAACCCTCAAAAAGCCGGACGACGCGCCGACCGACGAGACAAGTCCGCCCTCCAGCCCGGCGAAGGGGAATTAATCATGGTTCGTTCGATGCTCCTCGCTACCGCCGCGGCAACGCTCGCAATCCCCGCCGCCGCGCAAAATCTTGCGCCGCCGGCCGACACCGCGGCAATTTCCGGGCTTGGCGCCCGCAACATCGGCTCGGCGGCAATCTCGGGCCGCATCGCGTCGGTCGACGCGCGTCAGGAAAAGGACGGCAAGGTCACCATTCTGGTCGGTTCGGCTTCGGGCGGCGTTTGGAAATCGGAAGATGGCGGGACGACCTTCAAGCCGTTGTTCGACAAGCAGCCGGTGCAGTCGATCGGCGCGGTCGCGCTCGACCCGACCAACCCGCAAGTCATGTGGGCCGGAACCGGCGAAAGCTGGACCCGCAACTCGGTTTCGATTGGCAATGGCATCTATAAATCGGTCGATGGCGGCGAGACCTGGACCAACGTTGGCCTCCCCTCGACCGAGCGGATCACGCGCGTCCTCGTCCATCCCAAGAACGGCAACATCGTCTATGTCTGCGCACCGGGCCCGATGTGGTCGGACTCGGCGGACCGCGGGCTCTACAAGACCACAGATGGCGGCCGCACCTGGGCCTTGGTTCTGAAGGGCGCGAACCTCTCGACCGGCTGCTCGTCGGTCGCGATGGACCCGGCCAACCCCGAGCATCTGCTCGCCGGCACGTGGGATTTCCGCCGGCGTCCGGACGGCTTCCGCTCCGGCGGCGACGGACCCGACAAGCCTTCGGGCAGCCGCTTCATGGAGAGCAAGGACGGCGGGCGCAGCTGGACCGACATGAACGCCGACAACCGCAAGGGCCTGCCCAAGCAGCCGTGGGGCAGGATCGAGGTCGCTTACGCGCCGTCCAATCCCAAGCAGGTCTACGCGTTTGTCGAGAACGTTCGTCCCGCACTGTTCGTGTCGGAAGATGGCGGCAAGACCTGGGCGGAGCGTGACCGCAGTCAGGGGATGGTCTGGCGGCCGTTCTACTTCGCCAAGATCGTCGTCGATCCCAAGGACGACAAGCGCCTGTTCAAGATGGGCTATTCGATGATCGTGTCCGAAGATGCCGGCAAGAGCTTCTCCGGCACCACCGACGCGACCCACGGCGACTGGCACGACCTGTGGATCAACCCGACCAACACCAAGCATCTCGTCGGCGCCGACGATGCGGGCCTGTGGATCAGCTACGACGGCGGCAACCGCTGGCACCACAGCATGAACCTGCCGCTCAGCCAATTCTATCATGTCAGCACCGACAATGCCGACCCCTATCAGGTCTACGGCGGGCTCCAGGACAATTCGAGCTGGGTCGGCGACCAGGAATATCCCGGCGGGATCACCAACAGCCGGTGGGAGAATCTGTACGGCGGCGACGGCTTCTGGACGTTCGCCGACCCGTCGGACCCGGACTATGTCTATGCGGAATATCAGGGCGGGAATATCTCGCGGATCAACCGCAAGACGTTGCAGGGGCGCAATATCCGGCCCACGGCGGGGTTTCGTGAAAAGCTGCGGTGGAACTGGAATTCGCCGATTCACCTGTCGCCCAACGAGCGCGGGACGCTCTACATCGGCTCGCAATTTCTGTTCCGCACGCGCGACCAGGGCGTCACCTGGGACCGCATTTCGCCCGACCTGACGACCAACAATCCCAACCTCCAGCGCCAGGAGCAGTCGGGCGGCATCACGGTCGACAATTCATCGGCCGAGATGAACACGACGATCTACTCGATCTCCGAAAGCCCGCGCGCGGCCGGTCAGATCTGGGTCGGCACCGACGACGGCAACGTCCAGCTGACGCGCGACAACGGCCGCAGCTGGACCAACGTCACGGCCAATCTTGGCATGCCAAATGGAAATTGGATCAGCTGGGTCGAGGCCAGCCGCTTCCACCCGGCCGTCGCCTATGCGACCAACGACCGGCACATGCACGGGGACATGCAGCCCTATCTCTATCGCACCGACGATTACGGACGGACGTGGCAGCGGCTGGTTGGTCCCGGCACACCCGGCGTGCGCGGCTACGCCCATGTCATCAAGGAAGACCGCGACAATCCCAACATCCTCTATCTCGGCACCGAGTTCGGCCTGTTCGCCAGCGTCAACGGCGGCGCCAGCTGGGCCCAATTCAAGCCGAATAACTTTCCGGACGGGGTCGCGGTACGCGACATCGCGCTCCAGGAGCGCGAGGACGATCTGGTTCTCGGGACTCACGGTCGCGGCATCTGGATCATCGATGACGTCAGCCCTCTGCGCCAACTCACCCCGGCCGTGCTTGCAGGCGCTGCGGCGCTTCTGCCCGGCAAGCCGGTCGAGCAGCGGATCGAAGGCGGCGGCGGCTGGCCCGAGGGCAATGCCACTTTCTATGGCCAGAACCCGCCAAGCGGCGCCCAGATTACTTATTACCAGAAGGCGCGTCACGTGATCGGGCGGATGAAGCTGGAAATCCTCGATCCGGCGGGCAATGTCGTCGACGAAATCCCGACGTCCAAGCGCCGCGGCCTCAATCGCGTCAGCTGGGCCATGCGGACCAAGCCGGCAACCGTCCCGCCGGCCGCATCACTGGCCTATTATTCGACCCAGGGACAGCGGGTGATGCCGGGACAATATACTGTCCGGTTGACCAAGGCCGGCCAAGTGATGACCGCGCCCCTGGCAGTGAAGCTGGATCGGCGGGCGAAGTTCACGGTGGCCGACCGCCAAGCGCAGTTTGCGGCCGCCGAGCGGATCAAAACCCTGTTCACGCGGATGAGCAAGGCGGTGGCTGAGATCAACGGCGTTCGCGCCCAAACCGGCGCGTTGGCCGGCAGCCCTGCCGCGCCGGCGAATGTCAAAGCCGCGGCCGCGCAATTGCTCGCCAAGGCCGATGCGCTGCGCAAGGAGATCGTCGCCACCACCGAAGGCGGGGCGATCACCGGCGAAGAGCGCCTGCGCGAGAATGTCGACGAGATTTATGGCGCGATCAATTCGGTCGAAGGCCGTCCGACCAACTATCAGCTGGCGCGAATCGACGCGCTCGATCGCCAGTTGAAGGAAGTCGAGGCACAATGGGGCGCGCTCCAGGCCGGCGATGTCGCGGCGTTCAATGCGATGCTTCAGGCCGCCGGACTGCCGGCGCTGCGGGTCGCCGCGGTCGAAATCGACGGCGCTCGTGGCGGGGCTCTGTCGGCCCTGGCGCGCGGGCTGGTGGGCAGTCGCTTCGTCGGCGACTGGAGTGCACTGCAGGCGGCCGGCGAAAAAGATTGATCCGCGGCGCCTTGCGCTGCGTAGCTAGGGCGTCCGCTGGGATGATCCCTGGCTAGAATAAGGCCGCCCCAATGCTGATCATTTTGCTCGCCTATCTCGGCGGCATGCTGACAATCGTCAGCCCGTGCATCCTGCCGGTGCTGCCGTTCGTGTTCGCGCGGGCCGGGCGAAGCTTCGTGCGCAGCACTTTGCCGATGCTGGCCGGAATGGCGGTGACGTTCGCGGCAGTTGCATCGCTGGCGGCGATCGGCGGCGGCTGGGCAGTCCGCGCGAATGAAATCGGCCGCTGGGCCGCGCTTCTGTTGCTCTCCCTGTTCGGCGTCGCCCTCATTTTCCCAAGCATTTCCGAACGGATGACCAGGCCCCTGGTGGCGCTCGGCTCACGATTGTCCGAACGGCAGCCGGGGCAAGGTGAAAGCATCTGGTCGTCGGCATTGCTCGGAGTGGCGACCGGCTTGCTGTGGGCGCCTTGCGCGGGGCCGATCCTCGGCATCATCTTCACCGCGGCGGCGATCAACGGCGCAAGCTTCAATACCAGCCTGTTGCTGCTCGCTTATGCGCTTGGCGCGGCGACATCGCTGGCGCTGGCCCTGATTGTCGGAGGATCTCTGTTCGCGCGGATGAAGCGCTCGCTCGGCGCGACCGAGCGCATCCGCCAGTTGCTCGGCGTCGCCGTGCTGGTCGGCGTCGCGGCCATCGCGCTTGGGCTCGACACCCGGGTTCTTGCCAAGCTGTCGAGTGCGCAGACGGCGGGCCTCGAAAGCAGCCTCGCGCGCAAGCTCGGCCTCGGCCAGGACATGCGCGCCAGCCGCACCACCACCGACGCCATGGGCCAGCTCATCCTGCCGGTCGAAGGCGTGCTCCCGCCGCTCGATCAGATCGGGCCGTGGCTTAACAGCCAGCCGCTGACCCGCGAGCAGCTCAAGGGCAAGGTCGTGGTGATCGATTTCTGGACCTACAGCTGCATAAACTGCCTGCGCTCGATCCCTTATGTGGTCGCGTGGGACCGGCAGTATCGCAAGGACGGGCTGGTGGTGATCGGCGTCCACGCGCCCGAATTCGCGTTCGAGCGCGAGTTGGCCAACGTCGCCAAGGCGACCCGCGAGCTCGGCATCACCTACCCGGTGGCCCTCGACAACAAGTATAAGCTGTGGAGCGCGCTCAAGAATAATTACTGGCCGGCGCATTACTTCATCGATGCCCAGGGGCGGGTTCGTTACCACCATTTCGGCGAAGGCGATTACGAGCGCTCGGAGCGGGTCATCCGCCAGTTGCTCGCCGAAGCCGGACGAGCGCCGATGTCCGCGGCCCGCGCCAAGGCGCAAGCAAGCGGAGCCCAGGCGGCCGCCGCGGCGGGCTCGGACAAGACGCATGAAACCTATGTCGGCTACGGCGCGCGCCAAGGAATTCGTGTCGCCCGGCGGGTTCCTCCGCGATCAGCCAAAGGCGTATTCCGCTCCGCCGCTGGCGCTCCATCAATGGGCGCTTGCCGGGCAAATGGACGGTCGGCCGCCAGAGCGCGCGGTCCGGCGCTGCCGGCGCGCGCATCGCGATTCGCTTCCGCGCACGCGACCTCCATCTGGTGCTTGGCCCGGCGGGCGGCAAACCGGTGCGATTCAAGGTGACGCTCGACGGCCGGGCGCCGGGCCGCGACGCCGGCATGGACATCGACGCCGATGGCATCGGCATGGTCAGAGACCAGCGGCTCTACCAGCTCATCCGGCACAAGGACGGACAGCGCGAACGCACCTTCGCCATCGAGTTTCTCGATCCGGGCATCGAAGCCTACGCCTTCACTTTTGGCTGATGAAGTAAGCTCGCGGCGCTTTGACCTCCAGTGCGTGTGCTTGGGTCCGCTAGGCCATGAAGAACACGTTTGCGTGCGGGCGGGCCAGCTGACGATCCCCTGGTTAGCTTAGCCGTTTAGGGCTTGCCCGCGATCCGGTTCAGCCAAGTATTCGCTTCAGCTAATGCCCTGGCTATCTTCTCCAGCGCTTCGACCTTGCGCTCCTCGAGCTTAAACGCTGCCTGTTCCTGCTGCCTGACAATCTCTTCGCGGGTATTTGTCATATCAGTTTCCTCACATGCCATGTTCTATGTTGCATGGACCCTGCGGGAGAGGAATGCCGGCAGGTGGCTAGCTCGCGATCGCATGGGAGCGCACCGCTGAGGTGGCGGCCTAGCTAAGTTTGCGCGCTACGCTGCTTGTGCAAGCCTCGGAGGTAGCTGAATTGAAAAGTCTCCAGCTTCCGCCATGAACTGCCTTGCTCGTTCGGTAAGTTGCTGCTGTCGCGCCACCTGCGCATCTGACAGGGCTTTTTCGGCCCACTCGTCAGATAGAAACGCCATTTGGAGCAAAGCCCGCAGCTTAACTCGATTTTCCTCGTCCATCGGATGCCCGCTCTCCTCCATCAGCGAGCAAAGCCGCTCCGTAAGGTGCAGCACGCCCTTGATCTTCACGCCGACAACGTCGTCGGCGTAGGGGGCGAGCAGGAGGGATAGGTTGCGGCTAACACGGGCCACTCGGTAGGAGCAGTCTGATTTCAGGTAGATGGCACAATCCATCGCCTCCGAGTACTGGGCACCCGGGCGAAATTCTTCGGACAGCTTGGCGAATCCCGCCGCTGCCTGCTCAGCTGTCTGTCCCATTTTAGTATACCCTTGCGTCGAATCGAAAATCGTAATCGTAGGGAAGGTTCGGCGTCCGATTTGACGCTTCGAGCCATTCCCAACCGACTACTAAGCCGACCGGCTGTTCGCGTTGTGCCACATCAACGGACTCAGCGTCAATCTGATCCTGCTCGAACGTGACGTAAGTCGCGAAGACGGAGGTGATGGGCGGGGGCAACCTTTCCAGCGGCGCGTCCTCATGTCGGCGCTGTCTGGAAAGTTTAAAGGTCCAAGGCGGGTTCGTGATGTAAATATATACCAACTGATCAGCGCTGCTCGTCAGATTATGCAGCGGCCTTTTGAGCCCGCGAAAGACCGCTGTTGGAGCAAGGAGACCATCGGAATGCTGAACGCGGCTACCCTGCTCGACCGTAACGCCATGCACCAAGCCCGCAAACTCGCCCATCTTTGCTTCACTTCCGAACGCCTCGGCCCATAGCCGGACAGTCTGACCGTGCGCTCTGAGCGGGAACCTGCCGACTGGCTCGTTGAAGTCCCTCGCCCAGATTATGCTTGGCTTCTCTGGCTCGTTACAGTTGAGCGCCATGTGTTCATCCCGGAAGTGCTGACGCGATATAGACTTAAGCACCACGCTGCCAATAGCCCGACCGGCTGCGGCTCTGACGCGCTACCATCGCGGCGCCGGCAACAAGCAATCGCCTGATTGCCGTTGCCATGCGTCGGGTGAGTTTCGCGCCCGGCAAATCACATATTCCTGACAAGTACCTGTCAGTTGCCTGAGTGCGCGCGTAGGCAACAACAAAAATCGCAGAAAATGGAGCGGGCGAAGGGATTCGAACCCTCGACCCCAACCTTGGCAAGGTTGTGCTCTACCCCTGAGCTACGCCCGCTCGGCCGGAGGTGGCGGCGAGGCCGCCGCCTGGGGAGCGCGCCCGCTAACAGGGGGCCGGGGCGTTTGCAACCCAGTCGCCGCGTCCGGCCGGCGCGAGCACGCCTGGCGGCTTGTGGCGGCCGCGGCACCCGCCCATATGGCGTCCGCGGTAGGAGTGACGGTGAAGTGGCGACGAGCACATGGCAACTTTGGGCTTGAGCGAGGCTGAGCGGCAGTCGCTCGCACAGTTCGAGAAGGACGTGATCGAGCCCTCGATGAGCGCGCTCATACTGCTCGACTTTTGGTCCGACAGAAGCGCGGCAAGCAAAATATTGTCGCCGATCCTCGAGAAGCTGGCGGCCGAATATGCCGACAAGGGCATCCGCCTGGCCAAGATCGACGTCGACCAGGACAAGACGCTGGCGGCGCAATTCCGCATTCAGTCGCTGCCCACGGTCTACGCAATTTACCAGGGCCAGCCGGTCGCCGACCTGACCAACTATCGCACCGAGGGCCAGCTGAAACAGGTCATCGAGGCGCTGCTCGCGCAGCTGAAGATCGTGCCCGAAGGCAACGCCGCCGAGCCCGAGATCGCGCCGCTGATCGCGATGGGCGAGCAGATTTTGGCCGAAGGCGATGGCCCGCGCGCGGTTTCGATCTTTCGCCAGGTGCGCGAGATGGCGTCGGACGATGCCGAGGTGATTGGCGGACTGGTGCGCGCGCTCATCGCTGCTGGGGAGACGGACGAAGCGCGAACGACGCTCGACGGGCTTCCGGCTGACGACGCCAAGAAGCCGGCAATCGCGCGGGCCCGCGCCGCGCTCGATGTCGCGACCGCGGCGCCGGCGGCGGACACCGGCGAATTCGAGCGCCGGCTCGCTGCCGATCCGGACGACCATGAAGCTCGGCTGGCGCTGGCCGATGCAAAGATGGCGGCGGGTGAGCGCGATGCCGCCGCCGACGCCTTGCTCGAAATCATCCAGCGCGACCGCGAATGGAATGAAGGCGCGGCGCGCAAGCGGTTCCTGACCCTGCTCGAGGCGCAAGGCCTGGGAGACCCCTGGTCGAGCGCGCAGCGCCGCCGCTTGTCGGCAGTGCTGTTCACGTGAGCCGGACGGTCCGGCTCCCGATTTTTCCGCTATCAGGCGCGATCCTGTTCCCGCGAGCGCAGCTGCCGCTTCACATCTTCGAACCGCGCTATCGCGACATGGTCCGCGATGCGACCGACGGCGCTGGGCGCATTGGCATGATCCAGCCGCTTCACGGGGACGACGAGACCTTGTCGCTGTTCGCCGTCGGCTGCGTCGGCGAGATCGTCGGCATGGAACAGCTCGAGGATGGGCGGTTCAATATCGTGCTCCTGGGCTCGCAGCGCTTTCGCCTGCTCAGCGAGATCGACACCGGCGCGGCCTACCGCTGCGCCGAGGTCGATGTCGCGGCATTCGACGACGGCGAGCCGGAACCACTGGCCTCCGTCCAGCGCGCCGAGGTCGAGCGCGAGGCGCGCCGGCTTGGCGATGCGATGGGCCTTGCCGTCGACTGGACCGCGGTCAGCCAACTCGATGACGAAATGCTGGTCAATTCGATCGCCCAGGTCGCGCCGTTCGACCCAGGCGCGAAGCAGGCGCTTCTCGAGGAAGTCGGCCTTGCCGGACGGGCGGACCTGCTCGTCCAGTTGATGCAATTTCAGCGGGCAGCGGTCGGTGGTGGCGGCATAGAGTTCGAGCCGACGCTGCAGTGAGCGGTTAGATCGGCAAACCGCGCAGGAGCAGCGGGAGATCGCCGCTGGTACCGCGGGCTTCTTCCATGAGGCGGTGGCGAAGGGGGGCGATGCGCCCGACCAATCCCATACCGAATCGGCGCACCGCGGAGGCCGTGCGGCCGGGAACGCCGTAGATGCGCGTCAGGCTGTCGGTGGCGAAGGCGACCGACAGCGCGTCGAGCGAGCGCCAGCGCTGATACCGGTCGAGCAGCTGCCGGTCCCCGAGGTCGAGCCCGATCCGCGCGCCTTCGACCAGCACCTGCGCCAGCGCGGCAGCATCGCGGAACCCAAGATTAAGCCCTTGGCCGGCGATCGGATGGATCGCATGCGCGGCATCGCCGACCAGCGCGAGGCGAAGGCTGGTGACGTTCGCGGCATGGTGAAAGCCGAGCGGATAGGAAGAGCGCGGCGCAAGCATTGCAATCTCGCCGAGGAAGCCGCCCATCGCCGCCTGCGCCTCGGCGGCGAAATCGGCGTCGCTCAGGGACAGCCAGCCGGCCGCGTCATCCTGCGGCACGGACCATACGATCGCCGAGCGGTGTCCGACATCGTCATCGGTCATCGGCAGCAGCGCGAACGGTCCGCCCGGGTAGAAAATCTCATAGGCCACATGGTCGTGCGATCGTTCGTGACGAAGCACCGAGACGATCGCCTGATGGTCGTATTTCCAGCTGGGCCATGCGGATCCCCGCCTCCTCGCGAAGGGGCGAATTGCGACCGTCGGCGGCAATCAGCAGCGGAGCGTTGAGGCGGCGTCCGTCCTCGAGGGCGATGGTCACCCCATGCGCCGCGCGGTCAATCGCAACGGCGCGCGATTTCCATAGCAGCCACAGGTCGCGGCCCTGCTCGGCGCGAGCTCGCAAGGCGGCGCGAAGGTGCCGGTTCTCGTGCATCCAGCCAAGCGCGTCACCGGGCTCGGCATCGAAGTGAATGCCGCCCGGCTCAAGGCCGTCCGCCACGGCGATGGTCCGAATGGGGCAGCCCGGCACCGGCAAGGCGTCGGCGACACCAATGGTCTCGAGCATCCGCATCGAGCTCGACGAGACCGCGCTAGTGCGGCCGTCGAATGCCGCGCCGGTCCGCGCGTCGGGATCCGCGGGGTCCACCAAAATCGCCGACAGTCCACTTGAATCGAGTGCGGCGGCGAGCGCCAGGCCGACCATCCCGCCGCCGAAAATGATCACGTCTGCGCGGTCCATCGGGCGTTCCATAAGCGCCCGAACAAGTGACGCCAACAAGTTCGCTTGACCGCGGAGTCCCGCGCAAGGCATTTTAGCGGCGGGATTTTCGAGGGTGGGACAATGGCGAGCGTTGCAGCAAGGGCGCCGAAGCGGGACCTGGCGCCGGATTGGCGGGACGCGCTGCGCGAGGCGTTGCGGCGGCTCGCCGTGCGGACGTGGGGCGCGCTGCTGCTTGGGGTCGGACTCGGGGGAGCGGTCGCACTGGCCAGCCACAGCGGCACCGACCCGTCGCTGACGACCGCCGCTGGCGGGCCTCCGGCCAACTGGCTCGGAGGCCCCGGTGCATTCGCGAGCGACGTGCTGCTCACACTGTTTGGATTGGGCGCCGCCCTGCTGCTGCCGGTGATCGCACTCGCGGGCCTCAGGATGCTGCGGCTCGAACCCGCCGGCCGCATCGGCCGCGGCCTGTTGCTGGCCTCGGTCGGCGCGGTGCTGATCGGGACAGCGCTTGGACTGACTAGCGGGTCGGCGGTGTCGGGGCTTCCGGGCGGATGGGGCGGAGCTCTCGGACTGGCAGCGGCGCACGGGGTCGATGCGGGCCTTGCCGCCATCCCCAATCCCTCGATTGCCGGTCCCGCCCGGCTTACAGCGCTGCTGCTGTTCGCCCTTGCCGGGCTTGCTCTCGGCTATCTCGCGCTCGGCTTGCTGCCAGAGGAGAAGTCATGGCTCGGCAGCCTTGTGCGGCGGCGGCCGCGGGCGCCAAGCACCGAGCCGCGGGCAACCGAGATCGAGCAGGATCGGCCCGGCGCGACCGCGCCGCCGCGGCCTCGCCCGTCCGTGGCAGTCGCGGAGCCGGCGCGAGGCATTGCCCCTGCGGGCCGATCGCATGGACGCAAATCGTCCGCCCAGCCGGGCCTTGCTCTCGGCGACAGTTTTCAGCTGCCGACGCTCGATCTCCTCGCCAAAGCTCCGGACCACGGGCGCCAGCAGATCGATCGCGCCGCGCTCGAGCGCAACGCGCGCCTGCTCGAAAGCGTGCTCGAGGATTTCCACGTGCGCGGCGACATCGTCGAGGTCCGCCCGGGGCCGGTGGTGACGATGTACGAGCTCGAGCCCGCCAGCGGGATCAAAGCGAGCCGGGTTATCCAGCTCGCCGATGACATTGCCCGCAACATGTCGGCGCTGTCGGCGCGGGTCGCGACAATCCCCGGCCGCAGCGTGATCGGCATCGAGCTGCCCAATTCCAAGCGCGAGGCGGTCGCGCTGTCCGAGCTGGTCGGAAGCCAGGCGTTCGAAGACCAGAACATGGCGCTGCCGCTCATCCTGGGAAAGAATATCGCCGGCGACCCGGTCATCGCCGACCTGGCGCCGATGCCGCATTTGCTGGTCGCCGGAACGACCGGATCGGGCAAGTCGGTCGGGCTCAACTGCATGATCCTTTCGCTGCTCTACCGCTACGGACCGGACAGCTGCAAACTGATCATGATCGACCCCAAGATGCTCGAATTGAGCATGTATGAGGACATTCCCGCATCTGCTCGCGCCGGTGGTGACCGAGCCGGGCAAGGCGATCCGTGCTTTGAAATGGACGGTCGAGCAGATGGAGGAGCGCTATCGCATGATGGCTAACCTCGGTGTGCGCGCGTTGCCGAGCTTCAACGCGAAGGTCCGCGAGGCGAAGGCCAAGGGCTCGACGCTCGGGCGGCGGGTGCAGACTGGGTACGACGATGTCACGGGCCAGCCGGTCTACGAAACGGAAAGCCTTGAATATGAGGTCCTGCCGCAGATCGTGGTGATCATCGACGAGCTCGCCGACCTGATGATGACCGCGGGCAAGGAGGTCGAGTTCCTCGTCCAGCGCCTCGCGCAGAAAGCGCGCGCGGCGGGCATTCACCTGATCATGGCGACCCAGCGGCCGTCGGTCGACGTCATCACCGGCGTCATCAAGGCGAACCTGCCGACGCGCATCAGCTTCCAGGTGACGAGCAAGATCGATTCCCGCACGATCCTCGGCGAGCAGGGCGCCGAGCAGCTGCTGGGCAAGGGCGACATGCTGTACATGCCGGGCGGCAAGCAGATCATTCGCGTCCACGGCCCGTTCGTCAGCGACGAGGAGGTGCGCGCGGTCGCCGAGCATTGGCGCAAGCAGGGTTCGCCCGATTACATCCAGGCGGTGACCGAGGAGCCCGAGGACGGCGGCTATCTGTTCGACGGCCAGCCGTCTGGCGAGGATGACGCCGAGACCCAGCTCTACCGCAAGGCGATCCAGATCGTCGCCGAAAGCCAGAAGGCATCGACCTCTTACCTTCAGCGCCAGCTCCGCGTCGGTTATAACAGCGCGGCCGGTTGATCGAGCGGATGGAGAAAGGACGGGCTCGTCGGTCAGCCCGATCACGTCGGACGCCGCGAAGTGCTGATCGACAACGAAGGCCACCCGATCTGAACAAAGGGAACTCGCCGAGTTCACGGCGCATTCAAGGCCCAAACGCCAGTTGCTATGGCGACACGTAGAAATCCCAGGAGTTCGATAATGAATTTTCGCAATGTGCTCGCGCGCGCGCTGATCCCCACCGCGCTAATCGTGGCGGCCGCGCCCGCTGCAGCGCAATCGGGCGACATGGCGGCGCTCGGCGCGCACATCAGCTCGGTGCGCACGATGACCGCGAATTTCGTTCAGACCGACCAGCGCGGGCGCGCTGCGGCGGGCACGCTGCAGCTCAAGCGCCCGGGCAAGGTGCGCTTCCAGTACGGCAGCGGCGACCTGCTGCTCGTCGCTGACGGCAAGCGCCTGTGGTACCTCGACTATCAGGTCGGGCAGAAAAATCAGTGGCCGCTCGGCAAGACCCCGCTCGGGGTGCTGCTGTCCAACTCGCCCAACCTCAAGGGTCGCGCGCAGATCATCCCCGGCAACGACCCGAAGGTGGTGTCGGTGCGCGCTCGCGATCCGTCGCAATATGGCTCAGTGACGCTGGTCTTCCTGCGCAGCGCTTCGGCGCCCGGCGGGCTTCAGCTTTATGGCTGGACCGCGCTCGACGCGCAGAACAAGCGGACCACGGTGAAGCTGTCGAATGTCCGCTACAATGTCGCGGTCAGCGAGGGCGCATTCACCTTCAAGGACCCGGTCAAACAAAAATAGTTGCAAATCGCGACGGTGTTCACCGCCGCGTCAGGTAAATTGACTTAGATTTGTAGCTGGTTCCGCCTTTGCCCGGGGTTTCCCCCTGTTACCCGGGGTTCAGCGGACCCCTTGCGTGACGAACGCCAGGCGGCCCTCGCTCCATGCCCCCGGAGCGGGGGCCTTTTTCTTTGGGACACGGTCAGGCTAAGCCACGGAAGCAGTGACCAGCCTCAAAATCGCCTCGTGGAACATCAATTCCGTTCGCGCGCGCACCGCGCTGGTCGAGCGGCTGCTGCGCGAGGAACAGCCGGACATCTTGTGCCTGCAGGAAACCAAGGCGCTGAACGAGGTCTTTCCCGGCCGAGCTGTTCCACCGGTTCGGCTACGTCCACCAGCATCTCAATGGCCAGCGGATGCACCACGGCGTCGGGATATTGAGCCGCGTGCCGCTTGCCGACCCGGGCCGGCACGACTGGCAGGACAATGGCGAGGCGCGGCACATCGGCGCGCGCCTGGAGTGCGGGATCCGCATCGAGAATGTCTACGTCCCCGCGGGAGGCGACATCCCCGACCGCAATCAGAACCCGAAGTTCGGGCAAAAGCTCGACTTCATCGAGCGCATGACGCGCTGGTCCGAGGGCTTGCGTGAGCCGACGATCATCGTCGGCGATTTCAATGTTGCGCCGCTCGAATGCGATGTGTGGAGCCACAAGGCGCTGCTCAAGGTCGTCAGCCATACTCCCATTGAGGTCGAGGCGCTGGGCCGGCTGCAGCAGGCGCATGACTGGATCGACATCGGCCGCCGCTTCGTCCCGGCGCCGGAGCGATGCTTCACCTGGTGGAGCTATCGTTCGCTCGACTGGACGAAGAACGACCGCGGCCGGCGTCTCGACCATATGTGGGCGTCGCCGGCGCTGGCCGAACAGCTCGTCGGGCACAAGGTCCTCGAACCGTGCCGTGCATGGGAACGGCCATCCGACCACGTTCCGCTGATTTGCGAAATCGCCCTGTGAGCGGGGCAACGGCATGAGCCGGACGGCAGCGATGCGCTCAGCGATCGCCGCCCTGCGCGGCGGCCGACCGGTCGAGATTACCGGGGGGCAACCGCTGACCATTGCAGCTGTCGAGACAGCAACGCCCGAATTGCTGACCCTGTGTGACCCCGGAGGCGACACGCAGCTGCTGATCAGCGGAGAGCGCGCTGCGGCGTTGTCGCTGGCTAATTTGCGCGCCGCCGCCGACCCTGCGCAACCGGTGTGCCTAGAGCGGTCGGAGTGGCTCGATGCCGCCAACGCACTGGCCCTGGTCGATCCCGGCGGCGACCTCGAGCGCGGGCCGATCGGGCCGCTGACGCCGGTGCCGTGCGATGACGTCATGACGGCACAAGCCGCGCTGACCCTCGCACGGTTGGCCGGACTGCTCCCGGCCTTGTGGCTGCTGCCCGGCGGGGCAACGGCGAGCATTGCCGCAAGCGATATCGCGGCCGCGCCCGAAGTGACGCTCGTCGCTCGGGCGAAGCTGCCGCTGGAAGACATGCCGGCCACGCAGATCGTTGCCTTTCGCGCATCCGACGACGGCCAGGAGCATGTCGCGCTTCTGGTCGGCGCGTTCGGCGGCAAGCCCCCCCTCCTCCGGCTGCACAGCGAATGCCTGACCGGCGACGTGTTCGGCTCGCTCAAATGCGATTGCGGGCCGCAGCTCAGGGAAGCGCTGCGGATCCTTGGCGCCGAAGGCGGCGGCATCCTGCTCTATCTGCGTCAGGAGGGGCGCGGAATCGGCATTGCCAACAAGCTTCGCGCTTATGCGCTGCAGGACCGCGGGCTCGACACGGTCGACGCCAATGCCCGTTTGGGCTTTGCCGACGACGAACGCGATTACGGCCATGCGGCCGCGATGCTGCGGGCGCTGGGCGTCGATGCGGTGCGGCTTCTGACCAACAATCCGGCTAAGGTGGCGGGGCTCGAGGCCTCGGGCATCGCCGTCGAAGAGCGGGTCGGCCATGCCATGCCGGCCAACCCCCACAACGCCGACTATCTCGCCGCCAAGCGCAACAAGAGCGGGCACCTGGGCTAAGGCTCAGTCCTCGAACAAGGCGGTGCCGACGCGGACCGCGGTCGCGCCGAGCATTACCGCGGTCTTGTAATCGGCGGACATGCCCATGCTCAGACCGGTGACGTCATGGTGACGCGCAAGTTTGGCGAGGAGCGCGAAGAAGGGCGCGGGGTCGAGGCCCAGCGGAGGGATCGCCATCAGCCCGGCGAGCGGCAGCGGAGAAGCGCGGACCACGCCGATTAGCGCCGGCACGTCGGCGATCGCGCAGCCGCCTTTCTGCACTTCCTCGCCAATGTTGACTTGCACATAGACCGGTCGAGGCGGGTCCGCTCCAGCCAGCGCCTCGAGCAGCGACGGCCGATCGAGCGAGTGGATGACATCGAACAGCCGCGCGGCATCGGCCGCCTTGTTCGACTGCAGCCGGCCGATCGCGTGGAGGCGAATGCCGGGATAGCGGGCGATCAGCGCGGGCCATTTGGCTTCGGCTTCCTGGACGCGGCTCTCGCCGAAGTCGCGCTGGCCGGCGAGGATCAACGGCTCTATTTCTTCGGCCGAGCGGCCCTTGCTGACCGCAATTAGCCTTATTTGGTCCGGATTCCGGCGTGAAATGCGCGCCGCGGACGCGATTTCGTCCACAATATGCTGCCTTCTGGCGGCTGCGGCGTCGTTGGCTACGGTCACGAGAGCAGGCTTAAAGTCGCTAATGTCACGCGCTTTCGCGCTTTTTGTGCGACTTTAAGCGAAATGCGACGGCCTAGAACTTGACGGCGGTGCCGACGTAGACGGCCTGGCTGTCGCGGCGCTCGTCGGTGAGCGCCGAGAGCCGGTCCTTTTCGACATTGTAGCGTACGCCGCCGGTGAGGGCGACGCGACGCGACAGCGAGTAAGACCCGCCAACGTCGAGTGAATATTGATCCCGCTTGCGTAGCGCCGGCAGCGGATTGCCCGCGGTGCGGTCCGCGCCGACCGCGACCCGGCCGGTGAATTTCGGAAGCGAGTAGCTGACGCCGACGATCGCCGTCTCGCGGCCGCCGATGGCGGGATTGGCATCCTTCACCTTGGCCACGTCGCCGGAAACCGCAAACCGCCTCCAACCGACGGCGACGCCGAGGTTGTAGCTGGTCGGCGTGAGCGAGCTGAGGGCCGACGAGGTGGCGGCCGCATCGGCCAGACCAGTCGCCGAAGGAGCATTGGCGCGGGCGCGAATCGCGACCCGGACCTGTGACGGACGGCCCTTGGCCGGCGCCGGCGTAAATTTGAAATCGGTCAGTTGGAGGTTCCGTCCCCCAAGCGCAGCGGCCAGTTTCGGATCCGCATTGGCTGGAGTGAAGGACGAAATCGCGTCGAAGCTCAGCGAAACCGCGGCAGGACGCTTTTTCGTGGCCGTCGCCGCGAGCGCCGGAGTCAGCACCATGCCGCCCGCGGCAAATGCCGCCAGCAGCCTGATTTCCGTCCGCTTTGCCAACTTCAACACAGCAACGAACTCCTAGTCACGACTCGATATAGTCTGACCCGGCTGAAGGTTCCATGAGCGGAATCGATTCGGTGGCCGCCTGTTGCTCTGCGACCACAATCCGATGCGCCCCGTGAACGCTTGCCCGAAGTGCTTGACCATCTATAACGCCGCTCCAACGATGCCCCCGCATTTTCGAGGATCATAGATGAACCGCCTCAAAACCACCGCTGCCGCCGTCCTCGTGCTTGCCATTGCAACGTCGGGCTGCACCAGAAATCGTGCCCTCCCGGGCCAGCTCGCCCCGTCACGGGTCACGGCAATCGGGGTTAACAGCTATCTGTGGCGCGCCGCGGTCGACACCGTCTCCTTTGCCCCGCTGATTCAGGCCAATCCGGCGGCCGGCGTGATCATCACCGACTGGTACGTCAACCCGAAGGCCCCGGGCGAACGGGTCAAACTGACCATCGCCGTGCTCGACCAGGACCTGCGCGCCGATGCCCTGCGTGTGTCGGCAGCGCGCCAGACGAATCAGGGCGGCACCTGGGTCGACGCGCCGGTGACGGCGGCGACGGTCCAGAAGCTCGAGGATATCATCCTGACCCGCGCCCGCGACCTGCGCCGCTCCACCGTCCGCGGCTAGCCGACCAACAATGAGCGGGCGCTTCGACCCGGGCACGGCCGACCGGCGCTGGCAGGCGCGGTGGGACGATGCGCATTGCTTTGCCGCCGACAGTGCCAGCGCCAAGCCCAAGAGCTTCGTGCTCGAGATGTTTCCCTATCCGTCGGGCCGCATCCACATGGGCCATGTGCGCAACTATACGATGGGCGACGTGATCGCCCGTTATCGCCGGATGCAGGGCGACGAGGTCCTTCACCCGATGGGCTGGGACGCGTTCGGAATGCCGGCCGAAAATGCGGCGATGGAGCGCAAGGTGCATCCCGGCGCGTGGACCCGCCAGAACATCGCCACGATGCGCGAGCAGTTGAAGCAGCTCGGCTTTGCGCTCGACTGGAGCCGCGAGCTCGCGACCTGCGACCCGGACTATTACGGGCATGAGCAAGCGCTGTTCCTCGACCTGTTCGAGGCCGGCCTGGTCTATCGCAAGGAAAGCGAGGTCAATTGGGATCCGGTCGACATGACGGTGCTCGCCAATGAGCAGGTGATCGACGGCAAAGGCTGGCGATCGGGCGCGCCGGTCGAGCGGCGCAAGCTGTCGCAATGGTTTTTGAAGATCACCGACTTCGCCGACGAGTTGCTCGACGGGCTCAAAAGCCTCGACCAATGGCCCGACAAGGTCCGGCTGATGCAGGAAAACTGGATCGGCAAGAGCAAGGGCCTGCAATTCTGCTTCCGGCTGGCCGGCACGCCGCCGGGCGGCGCGACCTGCGACGTCGACGTGTTCACGACGCGGCCTGACACGATCTTCGGCGCGAGCTTCGTGGCGATTTCTCCGGGCCATCCGCTGGCCGCGGCGGTCGCGGCCGAGAACAGCGGCGCGGCGGAGTTCATCGCCCAGTGCCGCACGGGCGGGACGACCGCCGCCGAGCTCGAGACCGCCGAGAAGCTCGGTTTCGACACCGGCCTTGAAGTCGTCCACCCACTCGATGCGTCAATTCGGCTGCCAGTATGGATCGGAAATTTCGTGCTCATGGATTACGGCACGGGCGCGCTATTCGGCGTTCCCGCGCATGACGTCCGCGATTTTGAGTTTGCGAATAAATATCATTTACCGATCCGGCGCGTGGTTGCGCAAAGCGCTGAACTCGCCGGGCAGATCGTTACCGAGGCCGAAGTTGCGCCAGGCGTCGCGGTCAACTCGCGCTTTCTCGATGGCTTGACCAGCGCCGAGGCCGCCGCGGCGGTGATCAAGCGCGCCGAGACCGCCGGCTGGGGCAAGGGAACGGTCCAGTACCGGCTGCGGGACTGGGGCGTCAGCCGCCAGCGCTACTGGGGCGCGCCGATCCCGATCATCCACTGCGCCAAGTGCGGCCCGGTCGCCGCGCCGCGCGATACGCTGCCGATCGTCCTGCCCGAGGATGTTACCTTCGACATTCCCGGCAACCCGCTCGACCGCCATCCGACGTGGAAGCAAGCGGCCTGCCCGTCGTGCGGCGCGGACGCGGTGCGCGAGACCGACACGCTCGACACGTTCGTCGATTCGTCCTGGTACTTCATCCGCTTCGCCAGCCAGCCGGCGGACCGGCCGTTCGACCGCGCCGAGGCCGAAGCCTGGCTTCCGGTCGCCCAGTATATCGGCGGCGTCGAGCATGCGATCCTGCACCTGCTTTACGCGCGCTTCTGGACCCGCGCGCTCGAGCGGATCGGACGGATCGGGTTCACCGAGCCGTTCGCCGGACTGTTCACGCAAGGCATGGTCACGCACGAAACATATCGCGCCGGCGACGGAAGCTGGCTCAGCCCCGACGAGGTAAGACGCGACGGCGACGATTGGGTCGCGATCGAAAACGGCCAGCCGGTTGCGCTCGGCCGGGTCGAGAAGATGTCGAAGTCGAAGCGCAATACGATCGACCCCGAGCCCATCGTCGCCAAATATGGCGCGGACGCCGTGCGCTGGTTCATGCTGTCGGACAGCCCGCCCGAGCGCGACCTCGAATGGTCCGAGGCGGGCATTGAGGGCGCGGCGCGCTTCGTTCAGCGGGTATGGCGCCTGGCCGGCAGCGTTACGGAAGCCGAAGGTGCCGACCAACGCATTGGAGCGCAAGACCAGCCGGGCGACCGCCGCGGTCGGGATCGGCGATCGATGCCCTCCAGTTCAACAAGGCGGTGGCCTCGCTTTATGAACTCGCCACGCGCAATCGAGAAGGCCGCACCTTCCGCCAGCCGCAATCGGGCAATCGACACGCTGGTCCGGTTGATCGCGCCGATGGCGCCGCATCTCGCCGAGGAATGCTGGGCGGCGCTGGGCCGGGACGGCCTGGTCGCGGACGCTGCCTGGCCCGAATTCGATCCCGAGCTTCTCGTCGACGACGAGGTCACTCTCGCCGTCCAGGTCAACGGCAAGCTGCGCGATACGATGAGCGCTCCGCGCGGCCTTGACCGCGAGGCAACTGAAGCCCTGGCGCTGTCATCCGACAAGGTTCAGCGCCAGCTCGACGGGGCGACACCGCGCAAGGTCATTGTGGTCCCCGACAGGCTGGTCAATATCGTCGCATGAGCAACCGTAGTCGCAAGAATTGGCGCGCGCTTCTCCTCCTGACGCTGCCGCTTGCGCTTGCCAGCTGCGGTTTGCGGCCATTGTACGGTGGCGGCGCCAGGGGCGGTGTCGCGATGACCTTGCAGTCGGTCAGCGTCGGACCGATCCCCGGCCAGGCGGGCTGGCTGGTGCGCAACAAATTGGTCGATCGCCTGAATCATGGTGGAGAAGCAGCGCCGACATACCGGCTCGACGTCGTGCTCGACGACGATCTCACGGCCTTCGGGATCCGCGGCGACCGCGCCGCGACGCGCGAGCGACGGACGCTGCGCGCGCGGTTTCAGCTGGTCAGCCTGACGACCGGCACGGTGGTGCTCGACGCAACTGCAGGATCGGATTCGGGGATCGACGTCGTCAGCTCGGAATATGCCACGGTTGCCGCCGAGCAAACCGCGCTCGAGCAATTGTCGGACATCGTCGCGGACCAGATCGTCGCCCGGCTGGGACTATTCGCGGCGCGCACCGCGCGAGCCCGTTGAAGCGGTGAGGCTATGAAGCCCGCGAAAGGCAGTGGCGGCCGCGCGGTCGACCAGCCGGATCCGCGCCATCGCCTGTTCCTGTTGTTCGGGCCCGACAATGCCCAGGCGCGCGCGCTTGGCGACCGGCTGGTCGCGGCGCTTGGCGCGAGCCGGCTGATCGTCAGCGGGTCCTCGGTCAAGAGCGATCCGGCGAGCCTGCCAAGCGAGGCGGGAGCGCTGAGCCTGTTCGGCGGCAAGCGCGTGGTTTGGGTCGAGCCGGCGGGGGAAGACATCATTGCGGGAGTGGCCGCGCTGTTCGAGGCGCCGCCTCCCGAGAGCCCGGTTGTGGCCATCGCCGGCGATCTCAAAACTTCATCGGGGCTGCGCAAGCTTGCCGAGTCGTCGCCGATGGCGATGGCTATCGCTTGCTATCCGCCGAGCGATGAGGAAGCCGCCAGAATGGTGGTCGACATGGGCCGACGGCATGGGTTGGAGATTGGCGGAGCCGTCGCGGCGCGCGTTGCCGCCGGGTGCGACAACGACCGCGCCCTGGTCGAACAGGAACTGGTCAAGCTCGCGCTCTACCTCGACGCCTCGCCCAACGCGCCGGTGCGGCTCACCCAGGATGCGCTCGACGCGGTCGGTGCCGACACCAATGACGGCAATGTCATGCGGCTGGCCGATACCGCCCTGGCGGGGGACCTCGATCGGCTGGTCGAAGACCTCGCCCAACTGTCCCCTGGGGGGACCGAGGCAATCCCGGTGATTCGCGCGCTCCAGCGCCGGCTGCTTATCCTGGCGCCGGCGCGGGCTCGGGTGGAGCGGGGCCAGTCGCCCAATGACGTCATGGCGGCAATCGGTAGGTCGTTGTTCTGGAAGGATAAAAACCTGATCGAGCAGCTTTTGGCGAAATGGGATGCGAAGCGGCTGGCGGCATTGTCGCAGCGTGTCGGAGCGCTCGAGCGCGACCTGATGTTCACGCCGATGCCCGAGCGGGACGCGCTTGGCGAAGAGCTGATCGCCATTGCCCGCGCCGCCAGACGGTGAGGCTGAGCTGTCTGGGTTAACCGCGCAGGCGCGGCCGAACCTAGATAGGCTCGCCGCTGAGGCGCTGGCAGATCATGTCGAGCTGGTCGAGCGACGAGTAATGAAGGGTGACCGCGCCGCCCTTGCCTTTGTGAACTACGTTGACCTTGAGCCCGAGCATGTCGCCGAGCTGGCGCTCGAGCGCGGCCAAATCCGCATCGGGCCTGCGCTCGGTGAGCACGAGCTCGCCCGGACCGCGCTTGGCGCGCTTCGCGCGCGCTTCCGCCTGGCGCACCGAGAGGCCCTTGGCGATGATTTCCCGCGTCAGCGCCTCAGGGTCAGGCGCTGCTGCTACGGCGCGCGCGTGTCCCATACTGATATCGCCTCTCATTAGCGCTTGTCGCACGGGCTCGGGCAATTCCGCGAGCCGCAGTAGGTTCGCGACATGGCTGCGCGACTTGTGGACGATCCGCGCCAGGGCTTCATGGGTATGGCCGTGGCGCTTGACTAGCTGGCGATAGCCGTCAGCCTCCTCGATCGCGTTGAGGTCCTCGCGCTGGATATTCTCGATCAGCGCGAGCTCAGCGGTGGTGCCGGCGTCGATTTCGCGAACGATCGCCGGAATGCTGTGCAGGCGCGCGCGTTGCGCTGCGCGCCAACGGCGCTCGCCGGCGATGATCTGGAACCCGTCGCCATCGGCGCGGAGCAGGATCGGCTGAAGCACGCCGTGCTCGGCGATCGACTGGGCAAGCTCGTCGAGCGAGGCGGCGTCGAAATGCACTCGCGGCTGGTCGGGATTGGGCTTGATGCGCGCGACCTCGATTTCGCGCACGCCGTCACCGGCCGAGGACGGCGGCGCGGGCTGGGGCTGGCGCACGGAATCGCCAAGCAAGGCGGACAAGCCCTTGCCCAGCCCCTTGGCGGCCTTCTCGCTCATGCCGCTTCCGCCAGATATGGCAGGCGGCCGATCAACTCGCGCGCAAGGCGGAGATAGGCTTCGGAGCCCGGGCATTTGAGGTCGTAGATCAGCGCCGGCAACCCATGGCTCGGGGCCTCGGACAAGCGCACGTTGCGCGGCACGATAGTCTCGAACACCGTCGTCCCGAGGCACGCGCGGACGTCCTCGGCCACCGCCTGGCTAAGATTGTTGCGGCGGTCGAACATGGTCAGCGCAACGCCGACGATCGACAGCTCAGGATTGAACGCGCGGCGGATTCGCTCGACCGTCTGGAGCAGCTGGCTAAGCCCCTCCAGAGCAAAGAATTCGCACTGCAGCGGAACGAGCAAATGCCGCGCCGCGACCAGCGCGTTGACGGTCAGCAAGCCGAGCGACGGCGGACAGTCGATCAGGCAGATGTCCCAGCGGCTGTTGGCCGCTTCCAGCGCGCGGTCGAGGCGATGGGCGCGGTCGTCGGCGGCGACCAGCTCGACCTCGGCGCCCGACAGGTCGACAGTCGCGGGCAGGATGTCGAGCCGAGTGACGCGCGTGGCGATCGCGGCGTCGACGATCGCCACATTATCGATCAGGACGTCGTAGCTCGAGCGCTCGCGCTGGCTTTGCGAAATGCCGAGCCCGGTCGAGGCATTTCCCTGGGGATCGAGATCGACCAGCAGGACGCGCGAGCCGATCGCCGCGAGCGCGGTGGCGAGATTGATCGCGGTCGTGGTCTTGCCCACGCCGCCTTTCTGATTGGCAATCGCGATCCGGATCATGGCCTGCGCTTCGCCTCCAATTTGGTCAGTATCAGGATGGTCGCCTCGGGGTCGGTCAGGCTCGCTACCTCGCGAGCCTCACACTGCCAGTTAAGGCGCGCATCCGCTAGCTCGGATTTCGCGCTTTTGCCTTTTGGCAGCACCCAACGCGTCCCGCCATGCGACAAATGCGCGGTCATCGCGAGCAGCCGGTCGAGCGACGCGACCGCCCGCGCGGTGATGACGTCGAACGCACCGGTCACGCGCTCGGCTTTGGCACAGCGGACTTCGACGTTAGCGAGACCGAGCTCTGCGACCGCCTGGGCGAGGAACTCCGCGCGGAGCCGCCGCGGCTCGATCAACGTAACCGGTCCGTCGATCAGACAGGCGATGACAATCCCTGGTAGCCCCGCGCCCGAACCGATATCCGCCCACGAGCCGCGGCCCGGGCCCAAGCGCGCGAGCTGCGCCGAATCGAGGATATGCCGTTGCCATACATCGTCTACGTTCGACCGGCTGATGAGGTTTTGCCGCTCGTTCTCCGCGGTTAGAAGCAGCTGGAACCGCTCGATTCGCTCGATTGTTTCACGTGAAACATCGCCCAGAGGGTCGATCATGCGCCGACGCTGGAGCGCGTTGCGGCTACGTGTAGTGCCGCAAGAGCGGCTGGCGTGACTCCGGCAACGCGCGCCGCCTGGTCGATCGTTTCGGGTCGCGCCGACTGCAGCCGTTCGGTCATTTCATTCGACAAGCCCGGAACCGTGCCGAAATCGAGGCTTGCCGGGATAGCGACCGCGCAGTCGCGCCGGATTGCGTCCCACTCGCGCGCCTGGCGCTCGACATAAGGCGCGTACAGTGCATCTGCTCGACCTTCGTCTGACAGATGCCATCCCGATGAAGAGCGGCTTGCCAGGTGTTCGCGGATCTGGGTTTCCCGCGCAGGCGACAGGCATTGCATGTCGAGCGCTATCTGCCCGAGACGCGTGGTGGCATTGTCGGCACGGAGCGTGAGCCGATATTCGGCACGGGCGGTCATCATTCGGTAAGGCTCGCTTACGCCCTGGAGCACCAAGTCGTCGATCATCACGCCGATATAGCTGGTACGCCGGTCGAACCGCGCCGGCGCAAGCGATAAAGCGGAAGCCGCCGCGTTGAGCCCCGCGACCAGGCCTTGCGCCGCAGCCTCTTCATAGCCGGTCGTGCCGTTGATCTGCCCGGCAAGGAAAAGACCCGGCATTTCACTCACTTCGAGCGTGGACGACAGCTTGCGCGGGTCAACGAACTCATATTCGACCGCATAGCCCGGCCGAACAATCTCGGCCCGCTCGAGTCCGGCGATGGTCCGAAGAAAGGCTTGCTGGACGTCGACCGGCAGCGAGGTGGAGATGCCGTTGGGATAGATCAAGTGATCCTCGAGCCCCTCGGGCTCGAGAAAGATCTGGTGGCTGTCGCGCTCCGCAAAGCGCTTCACCTTGTCCTCGATCGAGGGGCAATAGCGCGGCCCGCGGCCCTCGATTGCCCCTGCGAACAGGGGCGAACGGCCAAAGTGCTCAGCGATTACCGCGTGCGTGCGCGCGTTGGTTCGCGCAATTGCACAACGTAGTTGCGGCGCGCGCAGGTTCGGCTCCAGCGCGGACATCGACCAGCATTCGCGATCTCCGGGCTGTTCCTCGAGCTGCGCCCAATCCACGGTGCGACCGTCGAGCCGCGGCGGCGTTCCGGTCTTGAGCCGGCCCTGTCCAAGGCCGACATCGCGGATCTGCCCGGCGAGCGCGACCGAGGCTTTGGCGCCCCGACGCCCGCCTTCGCTGACCTGTTCGCCGATAAACATGCGGGCATCGAGGAAAGTGCCGGTGGCGATTACCACCGCGCGGGCTTCGATCGGGCCTGCGCTGGTGTCGACACCGGCGACGCGGCCGCCGCGGACGATCAGCCGCTCGGCCTCGACCAGCAAAAGCTCGACCGCGCTTAGCTTCACCGACTCTGCAACCGCGGAGCGATACAGCCGACGGTCGGCCTGAACCCGCGGCCCCCAAACCGCAGGACCTTTGCTCCGATTGAGCATCCGGCGATGAATCGCAGCGCGGTCGGCCGCGCGGGCCATGAGGCCGTCGAATACGTCGAGCTCGCGCACCAGATGACCCTTGCCAACGCCACCGATCGACGGATTGCAGCTCATCTGCCCGAGATCGGTGGAACCGAACGTGATCAGCCCAACGCGCGCACCGCGCCGGGAGGCGGCAGTTGCCGCCTCGCAGCCGGCGTGACCGCCGCCGATAACCAATATGTCGAACATTGCAGTCAAATAGAGGAAGAATGTTTCACGTGAAACACGCTATTTACCCAGGCAGAAGCGGCCAAACAACGCGTCCAGCACGTCTTCGACCCCGGATCGACCCGATATCTGATCGAATTCGGCACGCGCCAGCCGTAAGCCGTCCGCAAGGACCGCCAAATCAGTTGATTGTTCCGTATTCTCAATTACTTGAGCAGCGAACATCAGATGCTTCGCCTGGCGCTGATTGAGCGCAATCGCCCCCTCCGCGGGCAGAACCACGGCCGCCGCCTCGGTCAGGCGCGCCAGCAACTCCGTCAGTCCCGTCCCCAAGGTCGCGGACACGGCGATCCTGCCTTTGGGCGCCATTGCACGCCCGGCGAGATCCGCCCTGGCGTGGACGGGGATCGTGTTCGGGTGTTCCGGCGGCCGGTCGTCGCCCAGCCAAAGCAATATGTCGGCGGCTTCAACCAGCGCTTCCGCGCGCGTCACGCCGATCGCCTCGACCTCGTCCTTGGTCTCCCGCAAGCCTGCGGTATCCGTCACCACGACCGGAAGGCCGCCGAGCGCCAGCGGAAGCTCAATATGGTCGCGCGTGGTCCCCGGGATTGGGCTGACGATCGCCCTCTCATATCCCGCTATCGCATTGACCAGGCTTGATTTTCCCGAGTTCGGTGGACCTGCCACGACGATGCGGACGCCATCCTTCAGCGGTTCAGCGCGCGGCTGCGCAAGCCAGGCCTCAAGCTCGGTGCGAAAGGCCGCGCATTCGCCGCGCAACGCAGCATCGCCGGCGTCCTCATCCTCGTCGGAATAATCGATCAGCCGCTCGGCGCGCGCGGACAATTCTACGAGCCGGTCACGCCAAAGCTCGATGCGTTCCCGCAGGCCCCCCTCGGCAAGCCTGAGCGCAGCCTTGCGCTGCATTTCCGTTTCGGCCTCGATCAGATCGGCGAGCCCTTCGGCCTGCGTCAGGTCGATGCGGCCGTTGGCAAAGGCGCGACGGGTGAATTCGCCGGGCTCTGCCGGGCGCAAGACCGGTTGCGCGGCGAGGCAACCGAGGAGCGCATCGACCACCGCGCGCCCGCCGTGGCACTGCAGCTCGACGATGTCCTCGCCGGTTGCACTGTGCGGCGCGTCGAAGCGGAGAAGAAGGACTTCGTCGAGCAGCTCGCCGTTGGCCGGGTCGACAAGCTTGCGGAGTGCCGCCGTCCTCGCGGCCGGCAGCTTTCCCGCCAGCTCCGCGGCGGCTGAATGCGCGCACGGGCCGCTGATGCGGATGACCGAGACAGCGGCCGGCGGACGGCCGCTCGACAGGGCGAAAACCGTGTCCGGCTGCTCAGCCGATGAGCGGCGCAATGACCGGCGCGACATCGGCCGCGCCCTCCCAGATCATCTTGCCCGCGACCCACAGGATGACGAGCAGGCCGACCCATGCGATCCAGCGGTAGCGCTCGATATATTTGGCGATGACGTTGGCGGCGAGGCCCATCAACGCGACCGCGAAGACCAGGCCGACAATCAGGATCCCGGGGTGCTCACGGGCCGCGCCAGCAACCGCGAGGACATTGTCGAGGCTCATCGAGACGTCGGCGACGGCCACCGCCCAGACGGCGCTCGAAAAGCTTTTCGACGCCGCGATGCCGCTGTGCTCATCGCCATCGATCTCGGGTGAGCCGGTGCTTTCGCCCGCGTGGTGGAGCTCGCGGTACATCCGCCACGCGACCCACAGCAGCAGGATACCGCCGGCGAGAACCAGGCCGACGATCTGCAGCAGCTGGGTGACGATCAGCGCAAAGCCGATGCGCAGCACCAGCGCGGCGATGACGCCGATCAAGATGACCTTGCGGCGCTGGTCGGCGGGGAGGCCGGCAGCAAGCGCGCCGACGACGATCGCATTGTCGCCGGCGAGCACGAGGTCGATCATCAAAACCTGGAGGAAAGCGGCGAATGCCGCCGGCTCGGTGATGTTCGAGAAATCCTTGACGATCGCGTCCCACATGCCGGCAGGGCCACCGAAACCTTCGGCGGCCGCGCCTGCTGCAGCCATCACAATTTCGATCATCATTCGTTCAAGCTCCGAGCCGTTGTTCGCCGTCCAATGCGGGGGCGCGCATTTGTGTCCGCGCCGCCGCTACTATTGATTCATGCTGGCGAAGAAATCCTCGTTCGACTTGGCGTCCTTCATTTTGTCGAGCAGGAACTGCATCGCGTCGATCGTGCCCATCTGCATCAGAATCCGGCGCAACACCCACATCTTGGTGAGGATGTTCTGGTCGACCAGCAATTCCTCCTTGCGGGTGCCGGACTTGCCGACATCGAGCGAGGGGAAGATGCGCTTGTCGCTGACCTTGCGGTCGAGCACGATCTCGCTGTTGCCGGTGCCCTTGAACTCCTCGAAGATGACCTCGTCCATTTTCGATCCGGTATCGATCAGCGCGGTGGCGATGATCGACAGCGAGCCGCCTTCCTCGATGTTGCGCGCGGCGCCGAAGAAGCGCTTGGGCCGCTGCAGCGCGTTGGCGTCGACGCCGCCGGTCAGCACCTTGCCCGATGACGGCACGACGGTGTTGTAGGCGCGGCCGAGGCGAGTGATCGAATCGAGCAGGATGACGACATCCTTCTTATGCTCGACCAGGCGCTTGGCCTTTTCGATGACCATTTCGGCAACCTGGACGTGGCGCTGCGCGGGTTCGTCGAAGGTCGAGGAAATGACCTCGCCGTGGACCGAGCGCTGCATGTCGGTGACTTCCTCCGGCCGCTCGTCGATCAGCAGCACGATCAGGATCACTTCGGGATTATTGTCGGTGATAGCGCGCGCGATATTCTGCAGCAGCACGGTCTTGCCCGTGCGCGGCGGCGCGACGATCAGCGCGCGCTGGCCCTTGCCGAGCGGAGCGACGATGTCGATCACCCGCGCGCTCTTGTCCTTGATCGTCGGGTCGAGCGTGTCGAGCTTGAGCTTCTGGTCCGGGTAGAGCGGCGTCAGATTGTCGAAATTGACGCGGTGGCGGACGGTCTCGGGATCGTCGTAATTGATCAAAGTGACGCGGGTCAGAGCGAAATAGCGCTCGCCGTCCTTGGGCCCGCGAATTTCGCCTTCGACGGTATCGCCGGTGCGCAGGCCGAAACGGCGAACCAGGCTTGGCTGGACGTAGATGTCGTCGGGGCCGGCGAGATAATTGGATTCCGGCGAACGCAGGAACCCGAAGCCGTCGTTGAGGACCTCGATCGTCCCCGAGCCCATGATCTCGGCGCCCTGCTCGGCTTTGATCTTGAGGATCGAGAACATCAGATCCTGCTTGCGCATGGTCGATGCGCCTTCGACGCCCACTTCCTCGGCCATCGCCACGAGTTCGGCGGGCTTGTTCTTTTTCAGTTCTTTGAGATGCATTTCTTGGTCTTTTCTGGGGAATATGGGGCGAGAGATACTGGCCGCCGGACGAGCAGCAGGACGCTGCAAGGAAGAGCGCTCGACGGCGGAGGAAACCGGGGCCGGGAGTCGCTGGGTTGCGAGGTATGAAGCGGGGCCGCCCGTGTCAATCAAGATGGGCGGCGGAAAGCGCTCAAACGGTCAAAACGGGCGAACAGTTTTGTTGTCGTCCATCCTAGAAAGGACGGACGATGACCAATACGACGACAAGCGCAGCGATGATCCCGGGCACTTCGTTGACCATTCGGACCGCACGATTGGATAGCGTCCGCTGCCCGGCCGCCAACTTGCCGCCATAATAGCCGAGCCAGCCCTGGTACGCGGTAAGAAGCACGACGAGGGCGAGTTTCGCTGAAAACCAGCCCTGTCCGAACGCGTTCAAATGAAAGCCGAGCATCAAGCCAAGGACCCACACAGCGACCATCGCGGGCGTCAGGATGATCGAGCGAACCCGCGATTCACGCTCGATCCAGGCGCGGTCCTCGGGTGAACTTGGGGAGGTTTCCTGGTGATAGACGTAGAATCGCGGGAGCAGGAACAGACCCGCCATCCAGAAGATAACGAAGGTCACGTGCGCGGCCTTGACCCATAAATAGGCCGGACCGAGAAATCCCGTCAGCTCGCTCACGCCGTTTCCTTAACCCCCCGGCCCTTCACATAGGCCAACATCTGCTCGACATGCTCGACCGGCGTGTCCTGAAGAATGCCGTGTCCGAGGTTGAAGATGTGTGGCCGGGACCGCAGCACGTCAAGGATATGGCGCACGCCGTCGCGCAGCGTGTCACCGCCGGTGATCAGCGCGAGCGGGTCAAGATTGCCCTGGACGGGAAGCCCTTGGGGAAGCTCGCGGTCGGCCCAGGCAACGTCGACGGTCTCATCAAGCCCGACCGCATCGACCCCGGTTTCGCGCGCATAGGCCCCGAGCTTGCCGCCAGCGCCCTTGGGAAAACCAATCACCGGAACGCCCGGATGACGCTCATGAATCGCAGCAGTAAGGCGCGCGGTCGGAGCGATGACCCAGCGTTCGAATTGTGCCGGGGCAAGGCTGCCGGCCCAGCTGTCGAACAACTGGACGACCTCGGCTCCGGCAGCGATCTGCCCCGACAAATATTCCAACGTGACCGCCTCGATGCGCGCGATCAGCTCGGCAAACGCGTCGGGATCGCGGTAGGCGAAACGCCTTGCCTCGGCCTGCTCGCGGCTGCCTTGGCCGGCGACCATATAGGTGGCGACCGTCCACGGACTGCCGGCAAATCCGATCAACGTGGTCGTCGGCCCAAGCTCGGCTTTGACCTTGGCGACGGTCAAATAGATCGGGTCCAGCCGCGCCGGCACTTCGGCCAGCTGATCGAGCGTGGCATTGATCAGCGGCGGGGTCAGCCGCGGTCCTTCACCGGTGACGAAGGTCAAATTCTGTCCAAGCGCGAACGGCACGATGAGAATATCGGAGAACAGGATCGCTGCATCGAGCTCGGGAAAACGACGCAGCGGCTGGAGCGTGACATCGGCCGCCGCGTCGCTGTCGTAGACCAGGTTGAGGAAGCTTCCGTGAACCTCGCGAAGCGCGCGATACTCGCGCAAATAGCGCCCGGCCTGGCGCATCATCCATACCGGCGGCGGGTCCAGATGCTCGCCCCCAAGCACCCTCAGCATTGGCTTGGCGGCTTCATCCCGAACGCCGTCGTCAGACATGGAAGCCACGTCCCTTCACTCCCTTATATATAAGAATCTTATTAGATTGATGTTGTAGTAGGTCGCCCGAAAGCGGGGCTTAGGCGCGGCTTCCGGACTTGCCAACATGACGAGCTTGGCGGGCGCCAGCCAATCGGCGCGAGTCGCGGCAGATGCTCCCGCAACTCACAGGCTGGGGGCAAAATTCATCCCCGGGGATGAATCGCTGGGCAAACTCGCGCGAATGACGGCGAGAACGCAGGTTGAGGCTGTCCACCGGTCCGCGCTACTGCCCTGCCAGTGCTTTTCCACAAGGTTGTTCATGACCCTCATCCTCGCCTCTGCAAGCGCGATCCGGCGATCGATGCTCGAAGCCGCGGGAGTGGAGTTCAGCGTCGCCGCGCGGGGATCGACGAGGCCGCACTCAAGGATGGTTCGAGCCCGGCCGAGGTCAGCCAGCGGCTGGCGGACGCGAAAGCGGTCGCCGTCTCGGGCAGCAATGGCGGAGCAACGGTGATCGGCAGCGACAGTCTGGTCAGCGTCGATGGCCGGCGGTTCGACAAGCCGGCCGACCGCCATGAGGCGGCCGAGCATCTGCGATTTTTCTCGGGCAAATCGATGATCCTGACCAGCGCGGTTGCGCTGGCCGCGCGACGGCGAGGTCGAGTGGCGCCATGCGGACAGCGCGACGCTCAAGGTCCGCGACCTGTCCGACGAATTCATCGCCCAGTATCTCGACGCCGAATGGCCCGATGTGGCCTATTGCGTCGGCGTGTTCCGGCTCGAGGGCCGCGGGGTCCAGTTGTTCGACGCGATCGACGGCAGCCATTTCACCGTGCTCGGGATGCCGCTGTTGCCGCTGCTCGGCGAACTGCGCGCGCGCGGATTGGCTCCCGGCATGATCAAGATCGCGCTGACTGGATCGATCGGCATGGGCAAGACGACGGTCGCCAGGATGTTCGAAGCGGCCGGCGTGCCGCTGTTCGACGCCGATGCCGAAGTGCGGCGGCTTGCAGGGCCCGGGCGGTGAACTGGTCGAGCCGATCGGCGCGCTGTTTCCCGAGGCGGTCCGGGACGGTCGATCGACCGTCAGGCGCTTGGCCGCGCGGTGCTCGGCAAGCCCGAAGCGCTCGCCCGGCTCGAGGCGCTGGTTCACCCGCATGTCCGCGCGGCACGCGACCGGTTCATTGCCCGAAACAGCGGGCGCCGGCGATCCTGTTCGACATCCCGTTGCTGTTCGAGACCGGCGGCGAGGTCAATGCCGACAAGGTGATCGTCGTTTCCGCACCGGCCGATATCCAGCGTGCGCGAGTGCTTGCGCGGCCAGGCATGACGGCGGAGAAACTGGACGCAATTCTCGCCCGGCAAATGCCCGACGCGGAGAAACGCGCGCGCGCCGACTTCGTCATCGATACCGGCGGCGATCTATCCACAACGCAGACGCAGGTGCGCGACATTCTGGCTTGCCTTGGCCTTGCCTGCGCATGATTAGATTCGCGCGCTAATGCGGGAAATCATTTTCGACACTGAAACGACGGGGCTGAACCCGTCCGGCGGCGACCGAATGGTCGAAATCGGCTGCGTCGAAATTTTCAACCGGGTCGAGACCGGGCGCCACTACCACGCTTATTTCAATCCTGAGCGCGACATGCCGAGCGAGGCCGAAGCGGTCCACGGACTGTCGACCTTTTTCCTGTCGCAGAAGCCGCGTTTTGCCGAGCAGGCCGACGATTTGCTAGAGTTCATCGGCAGACTCGCCGCTGGTCGCGCACAATGCATCGTTCGACTTCGGTTTCCTCAATTTCGAGCTTCAATATTGCGGCCGTCCGCCGGTTTGCATGAGCCGCATGGTCGACACGCTGACCCTTGCGCGCGGCCGCCATCCGGGGGCCAAGCACAGCCTCGATGCCCTGTGCGTGCGCTTCGGGATCGACCGCAGCCACCGCGTCAAGCATGGCGCATTGCTCGACGCGCAATTGCTCGCCCAGGTCTATGTCGAGCTGACCGGCGGGCGTCAGATCGGTCTTGGCCTGGTTGCCGACACCGCCGACGTTTCGGTGCGCTCGGGGGACCGCCCGGTGACCGTCCGAGAACCGCGTCCCGCGCGCCCGCACGCCGCCGCCGAAGACGAGATTCAACGCCACCGCGCGTTTATCGCTCGGCTCGTCAACCCACTGTGGGCGCGCATCGCCGGAGCCGGTTGACGCGGGCTTCGCAGCGGTCCTAAGCCGCGCCCCGAACCAGCAAATCAGGAGCTAGCGCCAGTGGACGTTCGGGTCGCGGGGCATCAAGTGGACACCGGTGAAGCGCTTCGCGAAAACGCGCAGCGGCGGATCGGCGAAATCACCGAGAAGTATTTTTCGCGCGCGATCGGAGCCAATGTCACGTTCGGCAAGGGGCCCAACAACGACTTCACTTGCGACATTATCGCGCCGGTCGCGCAGGGCGTTGTGCTCAAGGCGTCGCACCGTGCGCGTGAAGCGCAAATCGCTTTCAACGGCGCCGCCGACCGGATCGAAAAGCAGCTCAGCCGCTACGTCAAACGGTTGCGCGAGCATAAGGTCGACGAAAACGCCGAACCATATGTCGAGAATGCCGGCTACACCGTGTTTTCAGCGCCGGCGGAAAACGATCAGGAGGCTAGCGACGCGCCGGTGATCGTGGCCGAAACCCGGGTCGACATTCCCGATTCGAGCGTGTCCGACGCGGTCATGCAAATGGACCTGCGCAACACAACCGCCTTGATGTTCAAGAACAGCGGCACGGGCGAATATAACATGGTCTATAGGCGCGAAGACGGAAACATCGGCTGGGTCGAGCCGCACACGGACTGAAGGCCGCTTCGCCTATTTGTTTCACGGCGGCGGGCGGCTGGGCCTGACGCTTGCCAGAGTATTGTCGACATGTTGCTTGCAGAGTTCCTCGATTTCGACGCGATCCGCCCCGCCCTTCCCGGCGGCAACAAGCGCAGCTTGCTTCAGCAGCTCGCCAACCTCGCTGCGCAGCGGCTGGAAATCGCCCCGGCGGCGGTGCTGTCCAGCCTTGTCGAACGCGAGCAATTAGGTTCGACGGGCCTTGGCCAGGGGGTCGCGATTCCCCATGGCAAGATCGACGGGCTGGAGAGGATTTACGGGTTGTTCGCGCGGCTCGCCGAGCCGGTCGATTACAAAGCGATCGACGGTCGGCCGGTGGATCTTGTTTTTCTTCTCCTGTCCCCGCCCGAGGCCGGCGCCGACCATTTGAAGGCGCTCGCGGTAATCAGCCGCATCATTCGCAATGCCGCGACCCTCGAGCGGATGCGCGGCGCTCGCAGCCGCGATGCGCTCGCCGCAGTCCTGATGAGCGCCGACGAGCGGGATGCAGCCTGAGCCTTCCGCGCGGCTCCAAGGGATCGCCGATGAGTGTTGTCGTTGACCGATGATCGCCTTCCGGCGGGGCTTGAGGCCGCGGCTATCGTTCGACGGGCCCAGCGCGAAGGCGACTTTGCGACATTGCTCAAGAAAGGCGATCCCGACCGCGGTTCGATCGTGCTTCTGGTCACCAGTCGGGGACGGCATGTCGCAATCCTGGAGAGGGTTCTGAGGGCTGACGGCGCCTATCGCTGGGATCGTTCGGGCCCCGACGATTCGGCCGAATCACAGGAAGTTGCGGCATTCCTCCAGAAACGCGCACGTTTCGACCCGGATTCTTGGGCAATTGAACTGGACATCGCGAACCCCGAACGATTCATCGCTGAAACGACCGCTGCGGGTTGACCAGCGCGCGGGACCGTTCAAACAGGCGACAACATAAGAGCGGGGGGCATTACCGGTCCAAAAGAAACCGGAATGCCACGCGAGACGGGGACTGGCCCAGGGGCGATCAGCGAAAGTGTTTCGCGCGTAATATTCGCTTAATAGGTGGGCTGCTCGCCGCAATTATACGGCAGTAGACTTGATTTCTTTTCGAACAGCGATGTTGTTTAGTGCTGCGTTCACCGTGAGCACTATCGCGCCGGCCCGTGCCGACCCTTCGGCAGAGCCGTTGATTAGCTCGATCAACGAGCCGCTGATCCCGGTGACCAGCACCAATTTGCCCAAGGTCGCAGTGCCCGAGCTGCTCGATGCCGAGGCCGAGCCGGTTCTCACCAGCAGCGAAACTGAAGCCGCGCCCGCCCACGAGGCTGCGGATGCCGCCGCGACTCCTGCGGTCAAGCCGACCGGCGATCTCAGCGCGATGGTCGCCCAGCTGCGCGGGAGCGCGGCCGGCAGCCGCGAACTCGAATGCCTTGCGACCGGCATCTATTTCGAATCGAAAAGCGAACCCCTCGCCGGTCAGCTGGCCGTCGGCGAAGTTATCGCCAACCGCGCCAAGAGTGGCCGGTTCGCCAAAACTTATTGCGGCGTGCTGACGCAGCGCGGGCAGTTCTCGTTTGTGCGCCGGGGCAGCATCCCCTTCGTGCCGCGGTCGAACAAGCAGTGGCAGACCGCGGTCGCCGTTGCCAAGATCGTCGCGCAGAAGCTCAAGACTTCGGCCGCGCCCAACGCCTTGTTCTTCCACGCGCGCTACGTCTCGCCCAAGTGGCGGCTGAAGCGCGTGGCATCGATCGGCAATCATATTTTCTACCGCTAGAGCGGGGAGCAGACGAGGGGGCAGACGGGCGGACGAAAGTTCGCCCGTCTTTCTTTGCACCGTTGCCGTTTCGTTCTATTCCGGGCCGATGGCGACCCAAGCCGAATCGCAACTCGAACCGCTATGCTTCGCGGACGCATCCCCGCTTGCGGCCGAAGTTGCGCGCGGGGTTACGCGCCTGTTCTGCCGTCAGGATCTGTTCGCGGTGTGCGAAATGCCGCTGCCCAACGGCCGGCGCGCCGATCTCATGGCCATCGACGCCAGGGGCGGTCTGACAATCGTCGAGATCAAGGTGGCCAAGGCGGATTTGGTCGGCGACTGCAAGTGGGGCGACTATCTCGATTATTGCGACCGTTTCTTTCTGGGCGGTGCCGCCGCATCTGGCGCGATTGCTCGAAGAGGAGCGCTTTCTGCCGTCGGCGGCCGGGCCTGATTGTCGCCGATCGATATGATGCCGCGGTGGTGCGCGACGCGGTTCACCGGCCGCTGGCACCGGCACGGCGGAAGGCAGAGCTGCTTCATTTCGCCCGGCGCGCGGCGCGGCGGCTCTCGGCGCAGGTCGACCCGTCGCTCGGGGATTTCAACTAGGGCTTTGACGCCTTGGGTTTCTTCGTCTCGATCAGCTTCAATATGTCGCGCGCTCGTGGGTCGCGAAGCGCATAGTCGCGCGCCGAATAGCCCGAGAAGTCGGTCTTGTCGGGATCGGCGCCGGCGTTGAGCAAAGTGCGGGCGATCGGCAACTGGCGTTGCTGGACGGCGACGATCAGCGGCGTTTCCCCCTGGCGATTGTCGGTTTCGACCTTGGCCTTCATGGTCAGCAGCCAACCAATCGCGTCGACATAGCCGACTCGTGCGGCGACGATCAGCGGCGTGTCGCCGTTTCTGCCCGGGAGGTTGGGACTGGCGCCCCTGGTAAGAAGGAAGCTGGTCCATTCCTCGTCACGCCGGCCAAGCGCGATGGTCAGTGGGGTTTCCCCGTCCTCGGCACGTGAATCGAGCAGGCCGGAAGGCCGCTTGCCGAGCAGCTCGGATGCCTTGTTGCCGTCGCCTTGCCGAACCGCTTCGACGAAGGCGCTCCCATCGTCATTTTGAGCATGCGCGGGCATGGCGACCGCCATCAAAAGGCCGCCAGCCGCGGCAATCTTCAACAGTCTCATCAACTTGCGCGCCCTCGTCTTCCGCTTGATCGGGTGCCGATAGCAGAGCAAGGGTGGCATTGTCATGAACGCCGCAACGCCATTTTGGGAGAAACCTCTCGCCGCCCTCGACCGCGGTGAGTGGGAAGCCTTGTGCGATGGCTGCGGGCGGTGCTGCGTCAACAAGCTGGAGGACGAGGAGACCGGGGCAGATCTATGCCACCAACGTCGCCTGCAAGCTGCTCGACCGGCGAAGCGGACGCTGCACCGACTATAAGCGACGCAAGCTCAGGGTCAGCGATTGCGTGACGCTGGCCCAGGGCAATGTCGAGCGGCTCGACTGGCTGCCAGAATCCTGCGCCTATCGCCTGCGCGCCGCCGGTGAACCCCTGCGCGAATGGCATTATCTGATTTCCGGCGACCGCGAGAGCGTCCACCGGGCGGGCCAATCGACGCGCGGCTGGACGGTCAGCGAGGACGACGCCGGGGAGCTTGAATATCATGTCGTCGAGCGCACTCTCTGAAACTGGGCTCGAAGCGCTAGGGCTCGAAGCTGGACTGCCAGTGCCGATCGACATCCGGCCGATGAAATCGGCGCGGCGCTTTCGGCTTCGCTTCGACGATGTGTCGGGGCGGCTTAAGCTGACCTGCCCCGCGCGTACCAGCCGTAGATCGGCGCTCGCCTGGGCGGCCGACCAGCGCCCGTGGATCGACGCCCAGCTAGCGCGGGCCGAGCCGCCCGAACCGTTCGAGCCGGGCGCGACAATCCCGGTCGAGGGGCGCGAAGTCCGCCTGTCCTGGTCGCCCGACGCGCCGCGGACGCCGCGGCTTGAAGGCGATATTCTGCACTGCGGCGGATCCGGCCGAAGGGCTGGCGAGGCGTATCGAGCTCTTTCTCAAACGGATCGCTCTCAAGACGATGTCCGCCGAGGTGGAGCATTTCGCCAGCGTGGCCGGAGTGACCGTGGCCGGCGTCAGCATCGGCGATCCGGCTACTCGCTGGGGCAGCTGCTCGTCGGCGCGGCGCATCCGGCTAAGCTGGCGGCTGATTCTCGCGCCGCCCAACGTGCGGCGGTTCGTCGTCGCGCATGAGGTCGCGCACCTCGTCCACCTCAATCACGGGCCCGAGTTCAAGGCGCTCGAAGCGCGCCTGTTCGGCGACGGGGTGGCCGCGGCGCGTTCGGCGTTACGCCGCGCCGGCCCCAGGCTCCGACGGATCGGGCGGAGGCGCTGAGCGCGGGTCCGGTGGCCTTGGAGCGGGCTGCGGCGGGAAAAACTGATCGAGCTCCTGCTGGCTTGGATCCCGGCTGCCGTCGGGCCGGATCATCGGCTGCTGCGGTGGGGGCAACGCGCTATCCGGCGGCGGCATGCCGATCGGCATCCCATTTTCGTCGACCATCGGCGCAAATCCGTTTTGCTCGAACTGATCGCCGAAGATTTCTTCTTCAGGCGTGAGCTGCCAGTCCGGGAGCGGGACCTGGGTGTCGAACGACTGGACCGGGCGGCGTGCAACGGCCTTGGCCATGAAATCGTGGAACGCGCGCGCCGGCGCGGTGCCGCCCTGAAGTCCGGCGACGGGCCGGGCGTCGTCGCGGCCCATCCACACGCCGGTTGTCAGGCCGCTCGAGAAACCGACGAACCAGCCATCCTTGTTGGAGCTGGTGGTGCCGGTCTTGCCGGCAACGGGACGTCCGATCTGCGCCGCGCGGCCGGTGCCGGTCAGTACCGCCGACTGGAGCAGGTCGGTCATTTCAGCCGCCACCCATGGCGCGACCAGAACCCGCTCCTCATTGCTGTTATGCTGGTAAAGCAGCCGTCCATCGGCGGTGACCACCTTTCGCACTGCGTAAGGCGTGACTGCCACGCCCTTGTTGGCGACCGAGGCGAACGCCCGCGTCAGCTCGATCAGCCGCAAGTCGCTCGTGCCCAGGACCATCGAGGGATAGGTCGAGATGGGCGTGGTGATGCCGAAGCGGCGCGCCATGTCGGCAATGGTCGAGAAGCCGAGCTGCGCGCCGATCTTGGCGCTTACGGTGTTGATGGAACGCGCAAAGGCCTCGCGCAGCGTTACCGGGCCAAGGTTCGTGCGGGTGGAGTTGCGCGGGCGCCAGCCGTCGATCGTCACCGGCGCATCGACGATCGTATCGGTCGGCTTCATCCCGCTCTCGAGCGCCGCGAGATAGACGAACAGCTTGAACGCCGAGCCCGGCTGACGCTCCGCCTGTGTCGCGCGGTTGTAGATCGAGGTGACATAATCCCTGCCGCCGACCATTGCCCGCACGGCGCCATCGGAATCGATTGCGACCAATGCCCCTTGCGCGCCCCTCGGCGCGTTGGCGGCAATCGCGCGGTCGGCAAGCCGTCTGCATGCCCGGATCGAGAGTGGTCCAGACGTCAATCGGATCGGACGTTTCGTCGATCAATGTGTCGAGCTGCGGCAGCGCCCAGTCGGTGAAGTAGCGCACGCTGTTCTGATGTTCGGTCTGTTGGATGCGCACCTCCGCGGGATCGACCGAGGCGGCGGCGCTGCCGCTGATGAAGCCGTTGTCGACCATCGACTGCAGCACGACTGTCGAGCGTCCGCGCGCTGCTTCGGCGTCGGCCGACGGTGCATAGTTGGACGGCGCCTTGACCAGGCCGGCGATGATCGCCGCTTCGCCGAGACTGAGATTGCCGGCGCTATGGCCGAAAAAGCGCCGCGACGCCGCGTCGATGCCGTAGGCGCCGCCGCCGAAATAGACGCGGTTGAGATAGAGTTCGAGGATCTGGTCCTTGCTGAACTTGCGCTCGAGCGCGAGCGCCAGGACCCCTTCCTTGACCTTGCGGCCAAAGGTCCGGCTGTTGGTCAGGAAGATGTTGCGGGCGAGCTGCTGGGTGATGGTCGAGCCGCCCTGGCGCCAGCGGCCGCTTTCGAAGCGCACCTTGATCGAGCGCGCGATGCCGATCGGGTCGATGCCGAAGATGGCGCCGGAAGCGCTTGTCCTCGACCGAGACCATCGCCGCACGCATTTCCGGCGGGATTTGCTCATAAGGCAGCCACTTGCCGAAGCTTGGCCCGAGCGAGACCAGCACCGCGCCGTTGGCGGCGCGGACGCGGATCATCTGGCCGAGATCGGAACGACGGGTAAGCTCGGAATAGCTCGGCAGATAGGCCGTTGCGACGGCGACCGCGATGATCAGCGCGAGCAGTCCGAGCAAGCGCGGCATAGGCCGCGCCCTTGACGAAGCTCATCACGGTAAAGCCCCTCGCCGAGCCGGCCTGATGTGGAGTGCGCGCCATTCAGCCTGCGGCGATAGAAAGTCCCGGTCGCGCCGACAATAGGCGGGAACGATGACCGGCTGCGCGATCAGTCGCCGCCGCCCTTTTTGAACGCGAGCGAAGCGCTGTTGATGCAATAACGCTCGCCCGACGGCCCAGGGCCGTCGTCGAACACATGGCCAAGATGTCCTTCGCACCTGGCGCAGCGGACCTCGGTCCGGACCATGCCGTGGCGCGGTGTCGACATGCTTGCTGACCATCGCCTCGTCGGCCGGCGCGGTGAAGCTGGGCCAGCCGCTGCCGCTGTCATATTTGCTGTCGCTCCCGAACAGGGGCTCACCGCACGCGGCGCAGCAGAATTCGCCCGGGTCCTTCACGTTGAGCAAATCGCCCGACCAGGGCGGCTCGGTCCCGCCTTCGCGCAGGATGCGATATTGTTCGGGCGTGAGCTTGTCGCGCCATTCGGCGTCGGTGCGCTTGATTGTCTTGTCCATTCAATGGCCCCTTCGTGGAGTCAGGGTTTCGCCAGGATTAACCCTGTTTTAGGCTTCGACCCAGTAGATAGTGCGCGATGGGTCGAATTGCGCCTTTTTCACTCCCCGCCGGAGCATTTGCCGCCGTTGCCGCGGCAATGGCGGTGCCGGCGATGGCGCAGTGCCGATTGTGCGATAAGCCGACCACGCAGCGCGAAACGCCCGGCCAGGGCATGCCAATTGAGCTTGAGATCGAGACCAGCCTCAATTTCGACCGCCTGGTGTTGTTCGGCGCCGGAGAAGGTAGCGCGCGGATCACGCCCGACGGGTCGCGAAGCGCGGCGGGGTCGATCGCCGACATCGGACCCCGCGCAATGGTCGGCAAGGCCGTCATCAATGGCGAGCCGGGACGCGCTTTGCGCATCGACCTGCCGCCGCGGATCGAACTTCATTCGCTCAGCGGCGACACCATCAGCTTCGACCAGGTGACCAGCGACTTGCCGGCCCAGCCGCGCCTCGACAGCGCCGGACGGCTCAGCTTCCGCTTCGGCGGCCGCATCCGCATTCGCGGCGATGCCGAGGGCGACTATCGTGGCGCTCTGCCGATCACCGTCGAATATCAATAGCGGAATTTCTGTAGTTGCCGAAAACCCCGCAGGCGGGGATTCTGTTGCCGAGAACCCCGCAGGCGGGGCCCTCGGGAGCCCTCAACCAATGGCTAACAGCGCATTAACCATGACGCTGAGCAAAGCCGTAAGCGATCAAGGTTAATGCGGGCGTCACGGATGGCCCAGCGCGCTCTAGCGGCCGTCAGCTAAATCAGTGGGGACTGAAATGAGCAGGCATTTTCGAGGGACGGCGTTGGCCGTAATCGCTGTTGTGGTTTCGCTTGCCGCGACGCCTGCAGCCGCGATCGGTCCAAACCAGAATTCGACCGCGACCGCGCGTATCGTCAAGCCGCTGACCCTGACTTACGTCCGCGATCTGAACCTCGGTACCATCGTCTTGAGCGGCGCCGGCACCTGGACCGGGGCCACCATCTCGATCAGCCGCGCCGGTGCGTTCAGCTGCACGAACAGCAACGTCACCTGCTCCGGCGCGTCCCAAACCGCCCAATATCGAGTGACCGGGACCAACAATCAGACGGTTACGGTTAGCGCGCCCAACGTCACCATGACCAACCAGACCGACGGCGTTTCGACGCTCCTGCTGACGGTCGACAATCCCGGCACGATCAACCTCGCCAATTCGGGCACCGCCGGCCTGACCTTCGATCTGGGCGGACAGATAACCGTCGCCTCGACCACTCCCGACGGGACCTATGCCGGGACGTTCAACGTCACTGTAAACTATTAGGCCCGAGATTGTCTGAGACCGCCCGATATCCGTCGACGGACTGTCACGGCTTTGGTTGAGGCTGCTCGTTCTTGCACTCGCGGGTCCCGCGATCCTCTCCGCTTCGCCGGCCGCCGCCGAAAGCAAGGTCGTGACGATCTCGGCCAGCGTGACCAAACCGCTGACACTGACATGGATCCAGAACCTCGACCTTGGCTCGATCGCGCTTGGCCCCGGCAACTGGAGCGGAGCCGTGATCGGCATTTCGCGCTCCGGCGAGCTTAGCTGCGGCAACCTCAACGTGACCTGCTCCGGAACGACCAGCGTCGCCCAGTATCAGGTGACTGGAAGCAACAATCGTGTTGCGCGCATCAGCGCGCCCAATGTCACCATGGTCAATCAAAGCGATCCTTCCCGCACCCTTCTGCTGACCATTGACAGTCCGGGTAGCGTGACCTTGCCCAACTCGGGGCAGCCTGGGGCGGTCTTCAGCCTCGGCGGGTCGCTCACGCTCAGCTCGGAAACTGTATCCGGTGTCTATGCGGGCACGTTCAACGTGACGGTCGATTATTGAGGTGCGCCAGGCGCGCATCCGGCTCCAGTTTCCACCGGATGGTTGACCGAAAATAAACCATTTTGGAGCAAAGCTGACCCCAATCCGAAACGGATCAAAGTGGGGAAGCTTTTATGACTGACTGGACTCGGTCCGCGCCGCGCGGCACTTGGCGCAGCAGCGCTCGGCATCGCCGCACTGCTCAGCGTCGCAACGCCGGCCGGCGCAGGCGTCGGCGATTTGCTCGTTGCTCCGACCCGGATCGTACTGGACGGCCGCAAGGGCGCCGAAATTATCCTCAACAACATCGGCGACGAGCCCGCGACCTACCGCGTCTCGGTCGATTTCCGCCGCATGAATCCGGACGGGACGTTGAGCGACGTCGCCGAGCCGAATGCCCGGGACAAAGCCGCTGCCGACATGATCGTCTATGCGCCGCGCCGCGTCACGCTTGCTCCGCGCGAGCCGCAGGCGATCCGCATTGCCGCGCGCCCGCCGCAGGGCCTGCCCGACGGCGAATATCGCGTGCATCTGCTGTTTCGGGCTATTCCGCCCGCCACGGCCGTGGCCCAGCCCGCGCCTGGCGCCGAAGCGCCGAAAGGCGTGCGGTTTCAGCTTACTCCGGTTTATGGCGTGACGATCCCGGTGATCGTGCGGCTCGGCAATCTCGAGGCCAAAGCCGGAATCGCCAATGTCCATCTCGCCAGGGGGGCTAATGGCAGCGCCGCGGTCGCGCTCGACCTTTCCCGCTCGGGCGCCCGGTCGACCTTCGGGGACGTGCGCGTGATCAAGCCCGGCACGAGGGAGCCGATTGCCATCCAGAAAGCGGTCGCCGTCTATACCGAGATCGGCAGCCGCCGAGTGACCGTGCCCGTTCGCGCCGATTATAAGGGCGCGCTGACCGGCCCGGTCACCGTCCAGTATTTCGAAACATCCGACAAAGGCGCCCAGCTGGTCGCCGAAACGCAGACGGTGCTGCGCTAGGAGCCGCCGGGACGAGCGCAGGATAAAGCGATGCTCCGTCGCGGGCATTGGCTGGGCAAGGCGGCCGCGGCGCTGGCGCTGTGCGCCGGCGGTGTCGGCGCGTCGGCGCCTCAGCCGACCGGCGGATCCGGCTGGATTGCCGACCCGGAAGATCAATTCCTGCTCGACGTCAACATTCGCCAGCTACGGCTTGGCGAGGGCGTCCGGGCCTATAATACGCCGGAAGGCACTTGTGTCGTCTTAGGCGACTTTTTGGCCGCGCTCGACGTGCCGATGAAGATCGACCTCGGCGCACGCAAGGCGAGCGGCTGGGCGTTCAATGAAAATAACCGGATCACGCTCGATTACAGCGCGATGACCGCGAGCTACGGCAAGGCGAGCGAGGCAATCGCACGCGGCGCGATCCGTGAGACGCCGGAAGGCTGGTGCGTTCAGACGGACGCCTTGTCTCGCTGGTTCGGGATCGGCGTTAAACCCGTCACCTCAGGCGCCGTCCTGATGCTGTCGTCCGAAGCCAAGCTGCCGGTCGAGCTCGCGGCCGAACGCGCGCGGCGCATCGCCCAGCTCAAGCCGGCGAGCTTCGATCTGTCGGCGCTTCCCCAAGTGCGCGTCCCCTATCGAATGTGGCGCGCGCCGGCGCTCGATTTCGTCGTCAGCGCGGGCGTTACCTACCGCGCCGCCGATGGCGTCCGGGTTGACCGCCAAAGTTCGGTCTATGCCGCGGGCGAGATCGCGCATCTGTCTTACGACGCTCAAATCTCGACGACCCAGAAGGGCTGGCCGAGCAATATTCGCGTTCGCGCCTATCGTTCGGACCCCGACGCCGGCCTCCTCGGACCACTCAAGGCGACACATGTCGGCTTTGGCGATGTCGAGGGCTTTGACAGCCGCCTTTCGGGATCGGCCGTCAGCGGGCGCGGAGCTGTGGTCACCAACCGCCCTCTCGCGGCGCGCGCGGCGTTCGACCGCACCAGGTTCGAGGGCGACTTGCCCAGCGGATGGGAAGCCGAAATCTATCGCAATGGGGAATTGCTCGGTTTTGCCAAGACAAACGCTTCACAGCGCTACGTGTTTGAGGACGTCCAACTGCTCTACGGCGCCAACCGCATCCGCATCGTGCTCTACGGGCCGCAAGGGCAAATCCGCGAGCGTGAGGAGTCGATCGACGTCGGCCAGGATAATGTTCCGGCGGGCACGACCTGGTACTGGGCCGGGCTCAACCAGCCCAACCGCGACATCCTCGCGCTGAACAGGCGCTCGGACCAGGACGAGCAGCCCCAGGCCCAGGCGACCGTCTCTGTCGAGCATGGCATCGACAGCCGGCTGTCGGTCGGAGTGATTGCACGCGCCATGCTGGTCGACGACGAGAGGCTGACATTCGTCGAAGGCTCGGTCCGGCGCTCTATCGGACCCGCGATGGTGGAGATTGCCGCGGCAAGGGAATCTACCGGCGGGGTTGCCGCGCGGGCACAGATGCTGGGCAAATTCGGCCCGGTAAACGTCAGCGCCGAAGGCGTTATTGCAAATGATTTTCATTTGCGCGGTGGTCGGGCGGAAACCGTTCGTGAAGGCAGGGTGGCGCTCGATGTTCCGATCAAGCTTGGCCGAATGACCTTCCCGGCTCATGCCGAGGCGCATTTCGTCGATCGTAAGGACGGCACCCGCCAGTTGGAGGCCGCTGCCCGGCTTGCTGCCAACATCAACCGTTTCAACCTCGCCGCCGACCTTCGTTACCGCCGCCAGTTCGCGACCTCGGGCCCGGCGCCGCCAAAGGAGCTCAAGCTGGACCTGATCGGGACCGGCCACGTCGGGGATGTGCGCCTTCGAGCGGGCACTAGCCTCGATATCGCGCCGAAAGCACGCTTCGGCTCAGCTGAATTGTCGGCTTATTGGTCAGCAACGGAGAAAACGGACTGGGAAGGCAGCCTGGCATATGAGGCTGCCGGCCGGCGCGGCCGCGCGCGCCTGACTCACGTGCGGCGCCTCGAAAGCATGGCGGTAGCCCTGACTGGCGAAGCCGCGACCGACGGCTCGGTCGCCTTTGGCGTCAACCTGAGCTTCTCGCTCGATCCCCGACGCGGGCTCGAACTTTTCGCGGAAGCCGCTGGCTCAGGCCGGATCGGTTCGCGCCCTGGTGTACCGTGACCTCAATGACAATGGCGTTCACGACGCCGCAGAGCCCTATGAGAAAGACGCTTTGGTCACCACGGGCATGGCGCTCGCCGAACGGGCCACCGATGCCCGGGGCCAAGTGATGGTCGGCGGGCTTACCGCCTACACACCGATCGCCGTGGGACTTGACACAACCAGCCTTGCCGACCCGTCGCTGATGCCGAGGAAAGCGCTCCAAGTGATCGTCCCGCGGCCCGGCGTGCCCGCAGTGGTCGAGATCGGTCTCGTCGGCGGCGGCGATGTCGAAGGTGCGCTGCTCAAAAGCGGCGGGCTCGGTTTCGAAGGCGTCGATCTCGAGCTGGTCGACGGCACGGGCAAGGTCGTCGGCACAACCCGAAGCGATTTCGATGGTTTCTTCCTGTTTCAGCGGGTGCCCTACGGCGCTTATGTGCTGCGGGTCGCGCAAAGCTCTGCGATCGCGGGCAAAATCCAGGCCGAGCTGGGCGTGCGGCTGAGTGTCACGGCCGATCGGCCCGTGGTCCGTCTCGGCAGCGTCCACGCTGCGCCGCTGCCGCAAATCGCCGCGGCCGGCGAAGCGGCCAATTCGCGATAGGCAATCGCGCCTCCAGCCTGGGCCGGGGCTTCACAAATCGGGATGACGAGTCCGGCATTGCCGGCGCATCATAGTTGGTGCGGTCGAGAAGACTCGAACTTCCACGGCCTTTCGGCCACAGCGACCTCAACGCTGCGCGTCTACCAGTTCCGCCACGACCGCACGTGAAACAGCAGGGGGTTCGCAAGAACGGCCCGCTGACTGGAGAGGCGAGGCCACTAGCAAAGGCCCCTTATGGGCGCAATGCCGCGCACGCCGGAACGAGATCCTGGCCGATACGCGCATTTCCGTGCCAAGTCGGGACACGACCTTAAGACTTTCTTTACCATTCAGCCGCCGGCGCGTTACGCCGGTGCGATGTTCATGCTTCTCGCCGCCGCAATTGCAGTGCCGGCCCCGGAGGCCGCTCCGGCGCCTCCGGTCAGGGCGACGGTTCGCGCTACGGCGAGCGTCCGGATCATCTCAGGCGTGACGATCGCTTGGGGAACAGCGTCGAGCGATGTGCCCAAATTGCGGGTGACGAAGGTTCGCGATGCGACAGGCGCCGCGCAGCCGATCCGCCTGATTGAGTTCGAATAGGCCGCTTAGCTGTTTGATTCCGTGGTGATCGTCACATCGTCGCCGCCGGGGGGAACGTTGACTTCGGCGCTGTTGAAGCTGGCGCTCTTGCCCGGCCCAAGGCTGCGGGTCGGCGGAGCAATCGTCCAGCTGTAGATCACGCGGCCCTCGCGCGTCTTCAATTGCGCTTTTATCGGGGGCACGACCTGCTCGATCGAGGTCGGATTGACGATCCGGCCGGAAATGGTGAGCAACTGATTGCCGCTTTGCAATTGTTGCCGCTCGCGGTGGGTGATGACGAAGGCCAGAGGGCTGGTCCCGCCGCTGCCGAGCCCCATCCGGGCCTTCCATTCGGGCGGCGCGAGGAACCAGAAGGCGGCGGCGATCGCGGCCACGATCAGCGCGATCAGCAGCAACTTAAGCAGCGGGCTGCGGCGGCGCGGTTCGTCATATTCGTTCGCCGCGAACGGACTGAAATCGTCCGCTCCATCGTCAGCCGGAAATTCGCGTTCGGGTTCGAACGACGCCGGCTGCTCGACCGGGCCCGTCTCCATTTCGGGAGCGGCTTCCTCGACCGGGCGGCGCGGCATTAGATGTTCCTCATATTGGGCCGGCGCCTCGCTCGGCTCCATCCGCTCATAATGCGGTTCGGACGGCGACGGCTCGCCGGCCGCTTCGCTTTCGGCGAGCGATTCCGTGTACGCTCGCTCCTCCGCTTCGGGTCCGCTTCTCGGCTCGATCAGCGAGGCTTCTGCAAGCGTCTCGTCGCCATCGGCACCGGCTTCATTCTCCGGAGAAGCGTGGTCGCGCGCCGGTGGGGCCGCGGTCTCGTCCGGATCCTGGTGCCAGCGATGCTTGCACGATGCGCAGCGGACCTGTCGGCCGGCGGGCGGAATGGCACCGTCCTTTACGACATATTGCGTGCCACAATTCGGACAGCTGAGGATCATTCTCGTAAAAGACCTCTTCCGGGACGGAACATCGAGGGTAAACAGGAATGCGTCCGGAATGGCAAGGCGGAGCGGCCGGCCACGGATCAGGGAGGGAAAAGCTGGCCGAGATTGCCGAATTCGACAGCGTCGGCCTGCGCTACGGCACGGGCGGGGAAGTGCTGCGCGACCTCGACTTCCGCCTCGCGGCAGGGGGCTTCTACTTCCTCACCGGTCCGTCCGGCGCGGGGAAGACATCGCTTTTGAAGCTGCTTTACCTTGCCCAGCGCCCGACGCGCGGTCGCATCCGCCTGTTCGGAGAGGAGCTCGGCGATGCTCCGCGCGAAGCGTTGCCCGGCTTCCGGCGCCGGATTGGCGTGGTGTTTCAGGACTTCCGCCTGATCCGCCATTTGTCCGCGTTCGACAATGTCGCGCTTCCGCTGCGGGTCGCCGGTGCCAACGAAGGGGAGATCGAGGGACCGGTCCGCGAAATGCTCGACTGGGTCGGACTCGCCGACCGCTCGGGCGCGCGCCCGCTGACGCTTTCAGGCGGCGAGCAGCAGCGCGTCGCGATCGCCCGCGCGGTGATCAACCGTCCGGATTTGCTTGTTGCCGACGAGCCCACCGGCAATGTCGACGCCGAGATGGCCAAGCGCTTGCTGCATCTGTTCACTTCGCTCAATCGCCTTGGCACGACGGTGATCGTCGCGACCCACGACGTCGGGCTGATTAGCGCGACGCCGGGCGCGCAGATCGTGCGGCTCGAGAAAGGCACGGTCGTCGACCGCACCGGCGCGCTGCGCAATCCGCCGCGCCAGCGAGGCGCACAATGAGTGCCTGGCAATGATCGCGCCGTGGCTCTTCGCGTCGCCGTTCGAGCGTCGCCTGCTCGGCGGCGCGCCGCTGCGCGGGCCGACTCCCTGGGTAATCGCAATCATGAGCTTCACCATCCTGGTCATCGCCGCCAGCGGCCTCGCCCTCGCCAACAGCGCGTCCCTGCTGGGTAAAGCGATTGATGGGCGCTACTCGGTCATCGTGCCCGATGGTGCGGCCAACGCCGCGGCGGTGACAGCCGCCATCAGCGCGGTGCCCGGCGTACGCGGCGTCGCGCCGGTGAGCGAACAGGAGATGCGGCGGACGCTTCAGCGCTGGCTGGGCCCCGAAGCGTCGAGCCCGGCGCTACCGGTGCCGGCGATGGTCGAGTTCGACGCCGCCTCTCAAGCCAACATCCCGGCAATCGCCGACCGCGTCGCGGCGATCGCCCCAGGCGCGAGCGTCGTCGCGCATCGCGAAACGGTCGGCCCCCTGCTGCAATCGCTGCACTTGCTGCAGTGGCTCGCATTCGGGCTTGTCGCCCTGCTCAGCGCCGCTGCCGCGGCTGCGGTCGTGCTTGCCGCGCGCGGAGCCCTCGACACGCACCGAGCAACGATCGAAGTGATGCACGGCATCGGTGCGACCGACGTTCAGATAACCCATTTGTTTCAGCGCAAGATTGCGATCGACGCACTCGCCGGCAGCCTGCTTGGCGCCGGGGCGGCAGGCATGGTCCTGCTCGGCGTTGCCGCCGGCGCGGCCTTCGCGGGAGAGCTTACCGGGGGGGCCGTTCTCACTCGACGCGACCTTTTGCTGCTGGGGGTGCTGCCTTTTGCGCTAGCCGCGCTCGCTACGGTGGTTGCGCGTATGGCGGTGCTCGCCTCATTGCGGCGCGCCTTGTGATGATCAGCCGCGCCGCCGCCTTGCTCGTCCTTCTTTATGCGCTCGGCTTCATGCTGTTCGCCTTCACGCTTGGCCGCCCGGCACCGGCCGATGCCGCCGCGACCGACGCCGCGATCGTCCTTACCGGCGGAAGCGGGCGGATCGAGCATGGCGTCGCCGTGCTTCGGGCGGGCAAGGCCAGGCGACTGCTCGTCGCCGGCGCCGACCCTTCGGTGACCAAGGCCGACATTGCCCGCCGCCTCGGCGGCAGCGAGCGATTGCTCAAATGCTGCGTCGATCTCGGCAGCGAATCGGTCGACACGCGGTCCAATGCGGAGGAGGCGAGCCGCTGGCTTGCGCAGCACCGGTTCAAGTCGGTCAGGCTGATAACCAGCGACTGGCACATGCATCGCGCGCGCTACGAATTCGAACGCGGGCTCGGCCAGGGATATTCGCTGCACACCGACGCCGTTCGCTCGGCCCCCGGGTTCGTCACCTTGTTCGCCGAATATAATAAATATGTTCTTCGGCGGCTCGCCGTGTGGGCCGACCTTTGATCGTCATTCGCTCCGCTCTGTACACGCTGATTTTTTATCCCGGGACGCTGGCATTCGTGATCGCCGGGCTGCTCGCCTCGCTCATTGGCCAGCGCCAGACTGAGGCGGTGGTCCTTGGCTGGTCGCGCTGGCATTATTGGCTCGCGCGGCATTTGCTCAACATCCACACGCGCATCGAAGGTGTTGTTCCGCCCGGGCCGCACCTTATCGCGGTCAAGCATCAGTCGATGTTCGAAACGCTCGAGATGGTCCGGATCGGGCGCTGCCCGGCGGTGGTGATGAAGCGTCAGCTCGGCGCAATCCCGCTGTTCGGTCGGCTGACGCGGCTCTACGGCAATATCGAGGTCGACCGCGAGGGCGGCGCCAAGGCTCTTCGCGACATGCTTGCCGCGAGCGCGAAAGTTGTCGCCGCGGGACGCTCGGCGGTGATCTTCCCCGAAGGCACGCGCGTTCCCGTCGGCTCGGCGCCGCCGCTGCAGCCGGGCTTCGCCGGCCTGTACCGGGCGCTGCGCCTGCCGGTGCTGCCGATCGCGATGGACAGCGGGCGGCTATGGAGCCACGGCCTGATCAAGCGTCCCGGCACCATCACATTTCGCATCGGGGAGACGATTCCACCAGGCCTGAAACGCGAGGACGTCGAGGCCCGCGTTCACGCCGCGATCAATGCGTTCGAGCTAGGAGCGAAGGCGTCAGGCTAGGAGCGCAGCTTGGCGCCTAATTTTTCGGCGGCGGCGACGATGCGCTGCGACACTGCGCCGATCTCCTCGTCGGTCATGCTTTTGTCGACCGGCTGCAAAGTGACTTCGAAGGCCAGCGACAGGCCGTCGGGGGTTTCGAACTGATCGAACAGGCGGACGCTGCTGATTGCGGCCTTGTCGCTGCCGCGAATCGCGCGGAGCAGCGAGTCGGCGGTAAGCTCCGCGGGGACGATGAAGGCGAAATCGCGGGTTAGAGGCTGCAATGCGGGCGGCGTGAAGGCGTCGCGGGAACGGCCCGTTGAACGCGGCGCCGGGATCGCGTCGAGATAGATTTCGGCCGCGACTGCGCCGGCCGGGGCATCGAGGCTCTTCTGAAGTGCCGGGTGAAGCTCGCCGAACGCGGCTACGACGGTCTTGGGACCGAGGCGCAAAGTGGCGGATCGGCCCGGGTGCCATGTCGGGCCGGCATCCGGAAAGATCTGCAAACTGCCGACTGGAGCACCGGCCCCTTCAAGCAAGGCAAGCACTTCGGCCTTCGCGTCGAACGCGTCGAACTCGCGCGCCTTGCCCGACTGCCAGGTGCGCGCTTGGCGCTCGCCGGCGAGGAGCAGTGACAAGGTCGGCCGCTCGCCGTCATCGAGGTAACGCCGGCCGATTTCGAACAGGCGGATCGACGATGCGCCGCGAGCGAGGTTGCGCCGCGCCGCGGCGATCAGGCCGGGCAGGAGCGACGGACGCATGACTTTCATGTCCTCGCTGATCGGATTGGCGAGGCGCCAGGCAGCTCCACCGAACGCTTCGGCCTCACCCTCGGCAATGAAGCTCCAGGTTATCGCTTCGTTGAGCCCGCGGGATGCCGCAGCGCGGCGGATCCGGCGTTCGATCATCTGGCTGCGGGTGGCCGTGGGACGCGCCACTCCGGGCGCGCGCTCGAGCGGGGTCGATGGCACTGCGTCATAGCCGGTGATGCGCGCGACCTCCTCGACCAGGTCGGCGGGGCCGTCGACGTCACGACGCCAAGTTGGCACGGTCACCTGGTCGCCGTCGAGCGTGAAGCCGAGGCTTTCGAGGATTTCGCGCTGACGTCCCTCCGCCACGTCAATGCCCGCAAGTCCCTTGGTGCGTGCGAAATCGAAGCGGATTGTTTTGGTCGCGATCGGGGGCTCACCGGCGCGGGCGTCGGCCGACGCTTCGCCGCCGCAAATGTCGAGGATCAATCCGGTCAGGATCGAAAGGCCGTCGTCGAGGAATGCGGGGTCGACGCCGCGCTCGAACCGGCTGCGCGCGTCGCTCGTCAGGCCAAGCGCCTGACCGGTGCGCGCGATCCGCTCGGGAGGGAAATAAGCGATTTCGAGCATCACGTCGGTGGTGGTTTCGGACACGCCCAATTCCTCGCCGCCCATGATCCCGCCGATATCGTGAACCTGCTTGTCGTCGGCGATGACCGTGACGAATGGTTCGAGGACATATTCCTTCTCGTTGAGCGCGAGCACCCGCTCGCCGTCGCGCGCGGCGCGGGCGATGAGGGAACCGCTCAATTTGGACATGTCATAGGCATGGGCGGGCCGGCCGAGGTCGAGCATCACATAATTGGTTATGTCGACCAGCGCCGATATCGGCCGCTGGCCGGCGCTCTTCAGCCGCCGCTGCATCCAGTCCGGCGAAGGGCCATTGGCGACCCCGCGGACAGCCCGCCCGAAGAATGCCGGGCATCCCTCGGGATCCTCGATCCGCACCGGGACCGGACAGGGAAAGCTGCCTTCGATCTGAGGCACGCCGAGCGGCTTTAATGTCCCCATGCCGGCCGCGACGAGATCGCGCGCAATGCCGCGTACGCCCATGCAATCCTGGCGGTTGGGCAGGACCGCGACGTCGAGGACCATGTCGTCGAGGCCGGCGTAAGCGGCATAGGATTCGCCGACCGGCGCGTCGGCCGGAAGTTCGATGATGCCTTCATGCTCGTCGCCGAGCTGAAGCTCGCGGATCGAACACAACATGCCGTGCGATTCGACGCCGCGGATCGCCGCGACCTTCAGGGTCATGTCGGACCCCGGCACATAAGCCCCGGGCGGACCGAACACGCCGAGCATTCCGGCGCGCGCATTGGACGCGCCGCAGACAATCTGCATGGGACCGTCCCCGGCATCGACGCTGAGCACCTGGAGCTTGTCCGCCTGCGGATGGCGCTCCGCCGAAAGCACGCGCGCAACCTTGAACGGCGCCAGCGCTTCGGCGGGATTATCGAGCCCTTCGACCTCGAGGCCGATCGACGTCAGCTTGTCGGCGATTTCTTGCGGCGAAGCGTCGGTCTCGAGATGCTGCTTGAGCCAGGAAAAAGAGAATTTCACGCGCCCACCCCCGCCGACAGGGTCGGCACGGCAATCGAGCTGAAGCCGTAATGGCGCAGCCAGCGGAGGTCGCCGTCGAAGAAGGCGCGCAGGTCGCTCATGCCATATTTGAGCATCGCCAGCCGATCGACCCCCGTGCCGAACGCAAAGCCCTGCCATTCGTCGGGGTCGAGCCCGCAATTGGCGATGACGCGCGGGTGAACCATCCCCGAGCCGAGCACTTCCATCCAGTTTTCCGACCCGCCGATGACCCGCCGGCCGTTCTCCCACGACCAGCCGACATGGACGTCGGCGGATGGTTCGGTGAACGGGAAATAGCTCGGGATCATGCGGATCGCGACGTCGTCACGCTCGAAGAATGCCTTCAAAAAGGTCTCGAGCGTCCAGCGCAAATGGCCGAGCGTGATGCCGCGGTCGATCACCAGCCCCTCGATCTGATGGAACATTGGAGTGTGGGTGGCGTCGCTATCGGAGCGATAGACGCGGCCCGGGGCGATGATCCGGATCGGCGGCGGATTGCTTTCCATCGTCCGGATTTGCACCGGCGAAGTGTGCGTGCGGAGGACGCGCGCCTCGCTCTCGCCATCCTTGGGCTCGAGATAGAAAGTGTCCTGCATCGCGCGCGCCGGGTGGTTCTCGGGCATGTTGAGCGCGGTGAAATTATACCATTGGCTCTCGATCTCCGGACCTTCCGCGACGGCGAACCCCAAGTCCGCGAAAATCTCCGCTAGCTCGTCGAGCACCTGGCTGACCGGGTGAATGCTGCCCTGGGGCGCCTCTGCCGCCGGAAGCGACAGGTCGAGCCGCTCGGTTGCCAGCCTGCGATCGAGATCGGCCGCTTCGAGCGCGGACTTACGCTCGGCGAGTGCGGCGGTGACCGCTTCGCGCAGGGCGTGGATCTTGGGTGCTTCGGCGGCGCGCGTTTCGGGGTCCATGCCGCCCAGCGACTTGAGCAAGGCGGTGATTTCCCCCGACTTGCCGAGCAGCCGCACACGCACCGATTCGACCGCCGCGAGGTCGCCGGCCTTGCGGATGTCATCGAGCATTTTATCGTCCGTCGCCATGCCGCGCGCTCTAGCCGTGCTGCGGCGCAAAATGCAAAGCCTGTGCTAGAAGGGGTGGATGAGCGACTGGCCCGAGCTGGATTCCGAGCGCGATCACGCGACCTTCACCGTCCTCCATTTGGCAGCGCAGATGCTGGGCAAGATTCGCGTCGCCAACGCGCCGTGGACCAACCATGGCTGGCATGTCGCGCTGCAGCCGCGCGCGAATGGGCTAGAGACCTTGCCAACGGCGGCGGGTGACGGGCGGGCGTTCACACTGGTGCTGGATTTGTGCCGCCACGCGATCGTGCTGTGGGTGAGCGACGAATCGCGCGATGAGTTGCCGCTCAACGCCGGGAAGCATCGCCGCGCTCCACTCCCGACTGGTCGCGATGCTCGAACGCAACGGCCTGCCCTCGGACTTCAATGCGGTGCCGAGCGAGATCGACGGCGCGGTGCCGTTCGGCGCCGACCAAGCGAAGCGCGACTACCGCCGCGATTCGGCCGAGCGGCTGCGCGAGGCGCTCGCGGCGATGTTGCCGGTGTTCGAGAATTTTCGTGCGGGTTTCGTCGGCAAGGCGAGCCCCGTCCACTTCTGGTGGGGCGCTTTCGACTTGGCCGCGAGCCGCTTCTCGGGGCGGCCGGCGCCGGAACACCCGGGCGGGCTGCCGGGCCTGCCCGACCGCATCACCCGCGAAGCTTATAGCCACGAAGTGTCGAGCGCCGGCTTCTGGGCCGGCGGCGCTACCGCCGCTGAACCTTTCTTCTACAGCTATATCTATCCGGAGCCGCCGGGCTTTCGCGCCGCGACCATCGGGCACGGCCGGTTCGACGAAGGCTTTGGCGAATTTGTCCTGCCCTATGCCGCCGTCCGCGACGCCGAGGATCCTGCGCAAATGCTCGGCGAGTTCCTGCAATCGACTTACGACGCCGCGGCCGACCTGGCGAAATGGGACCGTGAGGCGCTGGAGCGCGCGCCCGTCGCCCCTTAGCAAAAAGGGCGCCGCGGATTGCTCTCCGGGCGCCCTTGATGATTGAGTTGGAGAAGGGCTTAGGCCGCTTTCTTCTCCAGCGCGCCCTTTGCCTGGGCGATGATCGCCGAGAACGCTTCGCCCTCGTGCATCGCGATGTCGGCGAGCACTTTGCGGTCGAGGGTGATGCCGGCGAGGTTCAACGCATGGATGAACTGGCCGTAGGTCAGGCCTTCCGCGCGAACTGCAGCGTTGATGCGCTGGATCCACAAGGCGCGGAAGCTGCGCTTTTTCACCTTGCGGTCGCGATAGGCATATTGCCCGGCCTTTTCGACGGCCTGGCGGGCGATTCGGATCGTGTTCTTGCGGCGGCCGTAATAGCCCTTCGCATTGTCGAGGATCCGCTTGTGCTTTGCGCGCGTGGTTACGCCGCGCTTGATGCGTGCCATGTTCCGCTACTCCCTAGTTGAGGCCGTAGGGGGCCCAGAGCTTGACCCGGGCCGTGTCGGCCTTGTCGAGCACTTCGGTCCGGCGGTTCTGGCGGATATATTTGGCGTTGTGGCTGATCAGGCGGTGGCGCTTTCCGGCGACCCCATGCTTGAGCTTGCCGCTGGCCGTGAGCGTGAAGCGTTTTTTGACGCCGCTCTTCGTCTTGAGCTTGGGCATTTTCGTCTCCTTTGTGCCCCAGGCGATGATTAGTCGGGGGACGACGTTTTCGAACTGCCACGGCAGCCCTAACTGGCCGGGCCGTTCGTTTTCCAATGATCTGGAATGGCGCGCCTATAGTCGGAGGCGCGGTTCGTTGCAACTTACCAGGGGACGGGCGAGCCGTCATAGTCGAAGAACCCGCCCGACTGCGCGGATGTCAGGCCATCGATCACCCGGCGCATCCCGGTGACGCTGGTTTCGGCGTCGAGAGGCGCGCCGGCCCCGCCCATGCGTGTCTTGACCCAGCCGGGGTGGAGCACCGCGCAAGTGACGCCGCTGTCGATCGCCAGGCTGCGCCACGCCATGTTGAGCGCCGCCTTGGCCGAGCGGTAGGCGATAAAGCCGCCCGAATCATTGTCCTCGATCGAGCCCATGCGCGTGCTGATGGCCACCAGCTTGCCGCCAGCCGTACGAATTTGCGGAAGCACGGCCTGCGCCAGGAGGAACGGGGCGATCGTATTGACGGTGAACGTCTCGGACCAGCCGCGCGCATCGTCGGCGCCGGTGACGCTTCTTGGCCCATAAGTGCCGGCGTTGGCGATCAGCAGGTCGAGGGCGTCCACGCGCTCGCCGAAGCCGGCGACGGCTTCGAGATCGAGCATGTCGAGCGTTTCGACCTGGGTACAAATCGATTGGAGCTCGTCGCTCGGTTCGCGCACGGTGGCGACGACGTCCCAGCCGCCGCGGCAATATTGGCGCGCGAACTCGAGGCCGATGCCGCGGTTCGCGCCGGTGATGAGGACTGTCGGCATGGCGGTATAACGCGCCGAGCGAGCGGAGTTCCGCTTAGTCGAACAAGCTCGAGACCGAGCTTTCGTCGGCGATCCGGCGCACTGCTTCGGCAAGCAATGGGGCGATGGTCAGCCGGCGGATCTTGCCGCCCTTGGGGTCGTCCTCGCCGCTCCAGATGGTATCGGTGACGACCAGCTCGCTGAGCTCCGACTTGGCGACTCGCGCGGCGGCGCCGCCCGACAGCACGCCGTGGGTGCAATAAGCGAACACTTCGATCGCGCCCTGCTGCTTCAGCGCGGCGGCGGCGTTGCACAGCGTCCCGGCCGAATCGACGATGTCGTCAATGAGGATGCAGGTGCGGCCCGAGACGTCGCCGATGATGTTCATGACTTCCGATTCGCCGGCGCGCTCGCGGCGCTTGTCGACGATCGCCAGCGGGGCGTTGTCGAGGCGCTTGGCGAGGCCGCGGGCGCGGACCACGCCGCCGACGTCGGGCGACACGACCGTCAGCTCGCGCTTGCCGAAGCGGGCGTTGATGTCGCTGGCGATTACCGGGGAGGCGAACAGATTGTCGGTCGGGATGTCGAAAAAGCCCTGGATCTGGCCGGCATGGAGATCGATCGACAGCACGCGGTTGGCGCCGGCGGTGGTGATCAGATTGGCGACCAGCTTGGCCGAGATCGGCGTTCGCGGCCCCGGTTTCCGGTCCTGCCGCGCATAGCCGAAGTAGGGCAGGACGGCAGTGATCCGCTTGGCCGACGCGCGGCGCAGCGCGTCGATGCAGATCAGCAGCTCCATCAGATTGTCGTTGGCCGGGTAGGAAGTCGACTGGAGCACGAAGACGTCCTCGCCGCGGACGTTCTCGTTGACCTCGACGAACACTTCCTCGTCGGCGAAGCGGCGCACGCTGGCGTCGGTCAGCGGCATTTCGAGATAGTTGGAAATGGCGCGCGCGAGCGGCAGATTGCTGTTCCCGGCGAGCAGTTTCATGGTCTTCGAGTCCCCCAGCGCTAGGTGAGGCCATAGCGACCAGTTGCGGCCAGCGTAAAGGTTGCGGGACCACGGCCGTGCGTTAAAGCGCCCAGCATGACCGATCGCCTGACGATTGCCTTCGCCCAGATGAACCAGCGGGTTGGCGACCTCGAGGGCAATGCCGAGGCGATGCTGGAGATGCGGCGAAAGGCAAAGGGCGCGGACTTGCTATTGTGCCCGGAGTTGCAGCTGACCGGCTATCCGCCCGAGGATTTGGTGCTCAAGCCAGAGTTCGTGCGGCGAACGATGGAAGCCGCCGAGCGGCTGGTAGATGCCACCGCGGAACCTGGGCCGGCGATCCTGATCGGCAGCATCATTCGCGAGCACGGGCTTAACTTCAATATCGTCATTCTCGCCAATGAAGGGCGCGTGCTGGCGCGAACGGTCAAGCGCGAGCTGCCCAATTACGGCACCTTCGACGAGAAGCGCGTCTTCGCGCCGGGACCGCTGCCCGAGCCGATCGAATATAAGGGCGTCAAGATCGGCGTGCCGATTTGCGAGGACATCTGGCAGGAAGTGGTGTGCCAGCATCTCGCCGACGCCGGCGCCGAATTCCTGCTGGTACCCAACGGCAGCCCGTACGAGCTCGACAAGGACGACCTGCGCTACCGGCTGGTGCGCAGCCGGGCGCTCCAGACGGGCCTGCCGATCGCCTACATCAACCGCGTCGGCGGACAGGACGAGCTGGCGTTCGATGGATCGTCCTTCGTCGTTCACCCTGACGGCGAGCGTGTGGTGCAGATGCCCGACTGGGACGAAGCGCTGCTGATAACGGAATGGGCGCGCGGGCCCGACGGATGGCGCTGCGAGACCCGCTGCGAACATGCGCTCGATCGCTTTCCGGAGGATGTCTACCGGGCAATGATGATGGCGCTGTCCGATTATGTGGAGCGCAATGGCTTTCCCGGCGTCATTCTCGGGCTGTCGGGCGGAATCGACAGCGCGCTTTCGGCGGCGATCGCGGTCGACGCGCTTGGGCCGGATCGCGTACTCGGCGTGATGCTGCCGTCCAAGTTCACCAGCGAGGAAAGCCTCCAGGATGCGGCTGAATGCGCGCGCCTGCTCGGTTGCCGCCATGACGTCATTTCCATCGCGCCCGCGGTCGATGCGGTGGCGCAGATGCTTCCGGATATGTCAGGTATCGCGGCCGAGAATGTGCAGGCGCGGCTGCGGATGGTCGCGCTGATGGCGCAGTCCAATTCGACCGGCGAGATGCTTCTCACAACCGGCAACAAGAGCGAGATGAGCGTCGGCTATGCCACGCTCTACGGCGACATGGCCGGCGGCTATTCAGTGCTCAAGGACGCTTACAAGACGACGGTGTTCGCGCTGTCGAAGTGGCGCAACCGCGTAAGGCCCGCTGGATCGCTGGGGCCCGAAGGGCCGGTGATGCCGGAGCGCGTCATCACCAAGCCGCCAACCGCCGAACTGCGGCCCGGCCAGAAGGACGAGGACAGCCTGCCGCCCTATTCGGTGCTCGACCCGATCCTCGAAGGACTGGTCGACAAGGAGATGTCGGTCGCGGAAGTCGCTGCGTCTACCGGCCAGGAATCATCGCTTATCAGCGACATCGAGACCAAGCTGCTGCGCGCCGAATACAAGCGCCGCCAGGCCCCGCCCGGGGTCAAGATCGGCAACCGCAATTTCGGCCGTGACCGACGCTATCCGATCACCAACGCCTTCCGGACCGGCAAGTGAAGGTCGTCACCCGCTTTGCGCCCTCCCCAACGGGCCGGCTGCACGTCGGCAATATCCGCACTGCCCTCCACAATTTCCTGTTTGCGCGGAAGCATGGCGGCGAATTCCTGCTGCGCATCGACGACACCGACCGCGAGCGTTCGACCGCGGCGTTCGACCAGGCGATCCACGACGATCTCGCCTGGCTTGGGCTCAAGCACGACCGCGTTGTTCGCCAGTCCGAGCGCTTCGATCTTTACGAACGCGAATTCGAGCAGCTCAGGCAGGCCGGTCGGGTCTACGCCTGCTACGAGACGCCGCAGGAGCTCGATCTTCGCCGCAAGGTCCTCCTGGGGCGCGGACTTCCGCCGGTCTACGAGCGCCCGCCGGAAGATGCGCCGGTGCCCGAAGGCCGCGCGCCGCACTGGCGCTTCAAGCTCGATCATGACCGGCCGATCGCGTGGACCGACCTTATTCGGGGCGAGCAGAAGTTCGACCCGAAACTGCTCAGCGACCCGGTGGTCCGCCGTGAGGACGGGAGCTGGCTCTACCTGCTGCCGAGCGTGATCGACGACATCGACCTCGGCGTCACCCACATCGTCCGCGGCGAAGATCATGTCAGTAATAGCGCGGTCCAGATCCAGATGTTCGACGCGCTCGGCAAGGCGCCGCCGCACTTTGCGCACGAGGCGCTGCTCGTCGCTGCGGAGGGTAAGCTGTCGAAGCGCCTCGGATCCTATGGCGTCGACGAAGTCCGAAGGGCGGGATTGGAGCCGATGGCATTATTGTCGCTGTTGGCGCGGATCGGGACGTCGCAGCCGGTCGAGGCAATGGCGTCGCTCGACGGGCTCGCAGAGAGTTTCGACTTCGCGCATTTCGGCCGCGCGCCAGCGCACTTCGACGCGCAGGAAGTGGAGCTGGTCAATGCCCGGTTGCTCCACGGAATGGCTTTCGCCGATGTCGCCGGGCGTCTTCCGGCCGATGCCGACGAGGCGGAGTGGCTGTTGCTGCGGGGCAATCTCGAGCGGATCGACGAATTCGCGGCCTGGCACCAGGTCCTGGCCGGCGAGATCGAGCCGCCCGAGCTTGGCCACGAGGAACGGCTGCTGGCGCGCGACGCGGCGGCGATTGCATCACGCACCGATTGGTCATCCGAGCCGTGGCAGGCGCTGACCGGCGCGCTCAAGGAATCGACCGGCCTCAAGGGCCGGGCATTATTCCACCCGCTGCGCCTAGCCCTGACCGGGCGCGACAGTGGCCCCGAAATGGCCGGGATGCTCGTCCGCATGGGCCAGGCCCGTGCAGTCGCCAGGCTCGAGGCGGCGGCCAAGCGCTAGCCGCGCCCCTCATGCAGAAAACCCTTTCGGCAGGTCATGATATGATGTAACATGCAATGGTCAGTCCTGGAGAGGAGACCATCATGCTGGACTATATAGCTCGCCGCCCGGTCGTTGCCGCCCGACCCTCGAGCCCCAGCGTGATGCTGATCGTCGTGGCAGCGCATATCGCTGCGCTCGCCGTAGTAATGAGCACGAAAATGGACCTGCCGAAGTCCTTCACCAGCAAGCCGACGATTGTGGAATTCCTGCCTGCCGACCCCCGGCCGGTCGAGCGCGTGCGGCCGGCCGAGCCGACCCAGGGTACCGCCGAGCCCAGGCTCGCGCCTGTTCCGCCCATCGTGCCGACACCGCCGTCGGATCTGGATATCGCAAGCGCGTCACCCGTCCTGCCGGACATCCGCGACTTGATCGGTCCGCGTCCGGTTCCGGCGATCGATCCCGCACCGCGGCCGGGGCAGGCCAGCACCGCGGCGCAATTGCTGACCCCCGCCGAGCGCCTCAAACCGCCCTACCCGCAGTCCAAATTGGTCAGCGAGGAAGAGGCGGTGCTCAAGCTCCGACTGACCATCGGGGCGGACGGGCGGGTGACCGCGGTCGAGCCGGCGGCTCGCGCCGACCCCGCGTTCCTCGACGCCGCCCGGCGCCATATCCTCGCGCACTGGCGTTACCGCCCGGCAAGCGAGGGCGGCCGCGCCGTTGGCTCCAGCGTCGTGATAACGCTGCGGTTCCAGCTCGATAGTTGAGCCAGGCGGGGTGGCGGCGGAGCGCAAGCCGCCTTATCTTCGCGCCATGTCCTGGTTCCCTCGCCCATCGAGCCCGCGCGCCGCGCTCGTCGATCTCAAGAATTATGTCATCGGCCAGCCGACGCGCGAGCAGGTCATCGGCGGCGCCCTTGCGCTGTTGGTCACGATCATCATCATCATCGAGTTCATCGTCGACGCGCAGATCGGCACTGCGCCGCCGCCGCGCGTGGTCTATGCCGAAAGCTGGCCGGTGAACCGCAGCGATGCCGAGATCATCGCCGACCAGAAGGCGGACCAGGCGAAACTCGAGGCGGCACGCAAGGAGCGGCAGAGGCAATTCCAGAAGCTCGAGAACCAGCTCGGAATGTGAGCGAAGACCGGCGCTTGATGGCCGAAGCAATCGCGCTCGGCGAAAGCGCCCGTGGCAGCTCCGCGCCCAATCCCAATGTTGGCTGTCTGGTGGTCGCGTCGGGTGGCAAAGTCGTCGGCCGTGGCGCGACCGCTGCGGGAGGAAGGCCGCACGCGGAGGCGGTTGCGCTTGCGGAAGCGGGCAAGAAAGCGCGCGGCGCCGCAGTCTATGTAACCCTCGAGCCGTGCGCCCATGACAGCCCCCGTGGTCCGGCATGCGTCGACCTGCTCATCGCTGCTCGTCCGGCGCAGGTGATTGTCGCGCTGAAAGATCCCGACCCTCGCACGGCTGGACGCGGTATCAAGCGACTTCGAGAGACCGGGGTCGCTGTCCGGCTCGGCATCGCGCGCGAAGCGGCGCGGCGCTCGCTGTCCGGCTGGCTGACGCGCCAGTCGCTCGGCCGCCCGCGGATCACGCTCAAGCTGGCTTTGTCCATTGACGGCAAGATCGCGCTCCCGTCGGGTGAATCGAAATGGATCACGGGCGAGGATGCCCGCCGCCACGTCCACCTCCAGCGCGCCCACGCCGACATGATCCTGGTCGGCCGTGGCACTTACCTCGCCGACCGGCCGCGGCTCGACGTGCGCTTGCCCGGGCTGGAGGAGCGTTCCCCGCGGCGGGCCTTGCTGACGCGCGGCGACGCCGTCGACGGGTGGGAAACGCTCAGCAGCCCCCAGGAAGTATTCCGACTTCATGACGTCAACGATTTGCTTGTCGAAGGAGGCTCGGCGACCGCCACGGCGTTCCTTGCCGAAGACCTGGTAGACCGGATCCTCATCTACCGCGCCCCGATCATCGTTGGCGAAGGCAAGTCCTCGCTCGGTTTCATCGGCCTCGACGCGATCGCCGACGCCCATGCGCGCTGGGAGCTGCAGCGGGAGGAACGGCTCGGCGTCGACCGGCTCGAAGTTTACGAGCGGTTGCGCGGCGGCTAGGCGGCGGGGATGTTCACCGGGATTGTCACTGACGTCGGGACCGTCATCGCGGCGGAGCAGCGCGGAGACCTTCGCCTGCGCATTCGCACCGGCTTTGATCTCAACACCATCGATCTTGGTGCTTCGGTCGCCTGCTCGGGCGTATGCCTGACCGTGGTCGACAAGGGCGTCGGCGACCAAGGCGGGGACTGGTTTGCGGTCGATGTCTCGGCCGAGACGCAGTCGGCGACCACCGCGGCGCTGTGGCGCGAAGGCGCGCAACTCAATCTCGAGCGCGCGCTTCGCCTCGGCGACGAGCTCGGCGGCCATATCGTCACCGGGCATGTGGATGCGGTCGGCGAAGTGATCGGGGTTAGCGCCGAAGGCGATTCGCAGCGCCTGGGTGTCAAAGTGCCGCGTTCGCTGGCGCCCATGATCGCGCCGAAGGGTTCGATAACGCTCGATGGGGTCTCGTTGACGGTCAACGATGTTCGCGATGATGAGGGCTCGACCCACTTTGCGGTCAACATCATCCCTCACACGGCCGCGCAGACGTCCTTTGCCCAGATAGAGGCAGGGCAACAGTTGAATGTCGAAGTCGATGTACTTGCGCGCTATCTCGAGCGGATGATGGCGGTTCGAGCACAGTAGAACCACAGTTCGCCCTTGCGAAGATCACATCGCAGTGTGATAAGTGGCGAATGAGCACCACCCTGATTGAGCGAATCGAGGCGATTATCGCCACTGGCGAGGTAAGCCGTTCGGGCCTGGCGCGCGCCGCCGGGCTCCACCCCAATTCGCTGCGCAAACTCGGCGCGCCCGACTGGAACCCGACCGCGGACACTTTGTCGCGGCTCGAGAAACTGATCCAGCAGGGCAATAGCGAAGTGCTGGTCGGGACCGAGACGATTATCAACGAGGCCCGCAACGGCCGCATGTTCATCCTGGTCGACGATGAAAGCCGCGAGAATGAAGGCGACCTGATCATTCCAGCGCAAATGGCGACGCCCGACGCGGTCAATTTCATGGCCCGCCACGGCCGCGGGCTGGTTTGCCTGGCGCTGACCAGGGAGCGCGCGGAGCAGCTCGAGCTCCAGCCGATGGCGGTCACCAATCGCTCGCGCAACGAGACTGCGTTCACCGTTTCAATCGAGGCCAAGGACGGCATCTCGACCGGAATCAGCGCCGGCGACCGCGCCCGCACCATCGCGGTCGCAATCGATGCCGCACATGGCCCCGAGGCGATCGTCTCCCCCGGCCACATATTCCCGCTCGTTGCCAAGCCCGGCGGGGTGCTGGTCCGCGCCGGGCACACCGAGGGTGCCGTCGACATTGCGCGCCTCGCCGGCCTCAACCCTAGCGGCGTGATTTGCGAGATCATGCGCGAGGACGGGACTATGGCGCGCCTTGGTGACCTCATCGAGTTCGCTCAGGCGCATGGGCTGAAGATCGGCACCATCCGCGACCTCATCGCCTACCGGCTCAAGAAGGATCATCTGGTCGAGCGGGTCGCGATCGCGCCATTCACCGCATCGAGCCAGGCGGCGTGGCAGGCGCAGGTGTTCCGCGACAAGGCCAGCGGCGAGGAGCAGATGGCGCTGGTCCACGGCGCGCTCGACCCCGATGCGCCCGTCATGGTGCGGATGCACAGCCTTGACCTGTTCGCCGACGTGCTCGGCGAGGCAGGATCGCGCGCCGGCGTTCTTCAGGGGGCGATGCGGATGATCGAGGCGCATGGCTCCGGCATTGTCGTAGCGCTTCACGCGGCGGCGCCTGGTGCTTTGTCTCGCGCGCTTGATTTGCGCTCCGGCAAGCCGGTCGAAGGCGGCGATCCCGTGCGCGGATACGGCACCGGCGCGCAGATCCTTGCGGCGCTTGGCGTCCACGACATGATCCTGCTGACCAACACCCATCACGCGCCGGTTGCATTGGCCGGCTATGGCCTGGCGATCGTCGAGGAGCGCCGCATTCAAACCGATTCGGAGTCGCGCTGATGGCCACGATCCTGCTGGTCGAAGCGCGCTTTTATCCTGAGCTCAACGACATGCTGCTCGCGGGCGCCCGCGCGGCGGTCGAGGCGGCCGGCCACAAGCATGAAACGCTCACCGTGCTCGGCGCGCTCGAACTTCCCGGAGCGATCGCGCTGGCGGCGCGAAGCGGGCGCTTTTGCGCCTTCGTCGCCTTGGGCGTGGTGATTCGCGGCGAGACCTATCATTTCGAGATTGTGTCGGAAGAAAGCGCGCGCGGGTTGATGGCCCTGACGTTGCAAGGGTTCGCCATCGGCAACGGCATCCTCACGGTCGAGAATGAGGGGCAGGCCCGGGTTCGAGCCGACCCCGCACAGGGCGACAAGGGTGGGGACGCGGCCCGCGCCGCGCTCGCCCTCCATGCGCTCAGGGAACAGTACGGAGCGTGACTCGCCCGCGCGGGGAACCGGCCCCGGAAAGGAGCTCCTCGCCGCCGCATCGGCTGGCTTTCCCAGCGTTGCTGCTCGGCAATGTCGCGCTCGCTTTCGGGCCGTGGCTGGTGCGCCTGTCGGACGTCGGGCCGGTCGCAGTTGGTTTCTGGCGCCTCGTTCTTGCGCTGCCGTTTTTGTGGCTGGTGGCACGGATCGCGCGGCAGCGCATTCACTGGCCGTCGCGCCCGCTGCTCGTCGTCGTCGCCATCGCCGCGCTATTTTACGCGCTCGACCTCGCGACCTGGAACGCGGGCATCCTGATGACCAAGCTCGGCAATGCGACATTGTTCGGCAATAGCGGCAGCTTCGTGTTCGCCATTTACGGCCTGTGGCTGGCGCGTCGCCGGCCGCCGCTCAAGCACGCCGTCGCATTGTTCCTCGCCGCCGCCGGGACCGCGCTGCTGATGAATGGAAGCTACGAAGTCTCGCCGCGCAATTTCACCGGCGATCTGCTCACGCTGGTCGCCGGGCTGCTTTACGGCGGCTATCTGATTTTCGTCGAGAAGGGGCGCACCGCGCTCGAGCCGCTCCCGCTGCTGCTGCTCGTGACGGTCTTTTCCGTGCCCATTCTGCTGATCATCAGCCTCGCCCTTGGCGAGCGGCTGTGGCCCGGCGACTGGACGCCGCTGCTGATTTTCGCGCTGTCGAGCCAGGTCCTCGGCCAGGGGCTGCTGGTCTATTCGATTGGCACGCTGCCGCCGCTGGTCGTTGGCCTGGCGCTCCTGACCCAGCCGGTGGTTTCGGCGCTGATCGGCTGGTTCGCCTATCGCGAGACGCTGTCCGTCGCCGACGTCATCGGGGCGCTCGCCATCGCTTTTGCACTGGTTCTCGTGCGCCTGCCCGATCGGGGCTTGCGCAAGCGCAAGGCCGCGCCCAGTTGAGCCCGATGGCGACGCTTTCCCCGCTCGAGCAGCTGCGCCGCAGTCTCGCCCTCGCGGTCGGCGAGAATGCCGTGTTCGACGGCTGGACCCGCGCGGCGGTCGACAGCGCCGCCGTCCAGCTCGGCCTCGACCCGGTCCAGGCGCGGCTCGCGATGCCCAAGACCAAAAGCGGGCTGATCGACGCTTATATCGAGGCGGTCGACCGGGCTCTCGATGCCTGGGCGCAGGACCATGTCGCGGGAATGAAGATCCGCGAGAAAATCCGCGGCCTGGTGTGGCAGCGGTTGCAGATCATGGCGCCCGCCCGCGAGGCGGTCAGGACAGCGGTCGCCTTTCTCGCCATGCCGCAGAACCTCCCGCACGGCGCGCGCATCGGGTGGCGTTCTGCGGACTTGATGTGGCGGCTTGCCGGCGACAACAGCACTGACTTCAACCATTATACCAAGCGGCTGACGCTGGGCGCGGTGTATGGCTCGACGCTGCTGGTGTGGCTCGACGATCAGAGCGAGGGCTGGGTCGACACAAGCACGTTCCTCGACCGGCGCATCGAGGATGTGATGCGGTTCGAAAAGGTGAAGGCCGAATGGCGCGGGTCGGGCGAGCGGCGCCTGAGCCTTTCGCGCTTCCTCGGCCGGCTCCGCTACCCGCCTCGCTAGACCGCCAGCCGTTATTGATAATCATTCGCAACATGCTAAGCGGCGGCATGTTCAAGTCGCTGCGCTTGCTCCTCGTCCTGCTGTGCCTCGCGGTCGCCGCGCCGTCGCAGGCGGCGACGCTGGCTGACGAGGTCCAGACGAGCTGGCGGCTGCTCGATTATATCGCAGTCGATTATCGCGAGGCGATTGCCGGCGGGCGCGTGATCAACGCCGCCGAATATCAGGAAATGGCCGAATTCTCCGCTTCGGTGACCAAGCGTCTGGAGGGGCTTCCTCCGGGCCAGGCGCGCACTGAATTGCTGGGCCAGGCGAAGGCGTTGCAGGCGTCGATCGCGGCCAAGGTGGAGCCGCCGGTGATTGCTGCAAGCGCGCGCAAGATCGCCGCTGGCTTGCTCGCCGCTTATCCGGTGCCCATCGCTCCGGCGCAAACGCCGGACGCAGCGCGCGGGGCCGCGCTCTACGCGCAGAATTGCGCTTCATGCCACGGCGCCAAGGGCGAGGGCGGCCGCGGCGAATTCGCCAAGCTCGACCCCCCACCGATCGCCTTCGCAGATCGCGCGCGGGCGCGCGACCGCAGCCTTTTCGGCCTTTACCAGGTGATCTCGCAGGGCCTCGAAGGCACGGCGATGCAAAGCTTTGCTTCGCTGCCGGAAGAGGATCGCTGGGCGCTTGCCTTCCATAGTGGCGGCCACGCTTATCGCGATGTCGGGAAGGGTGAGGAACTGTGGCGCAGCGACCCGGCGATCCGCGCATTGATTCCCAACATGTCCGCGCTAGCCGGCCTGACCCCGGCGGCGCTCGAGCAACGGATTGGCCCCGACAAGGCTGCGGCGGTCACGGCGTATCTGCGCGCCAATCCGGGCGCGGTGACCAGCACAACGCCGGGCTCGCTCCAGCTTGCGCGCGACAAGTTGCGACAGAGTTTTGCCGCGGCAGCCGCGGGCAATCGAGATGCAGCGAACGATCTCGCATTGTCGGCCTATCTCGACGGCTTCGAGCCCGTCGAAGCCGTGCTCGCCACCCGCGACGGCGGGTTGATGACGCGGACGGAAGCGGCGATGGCCGGATTCCGCACAGCGCTCGACCGCGGTGAATCCATCCCCCAGCTCCGCGCCCGGCTGACCGCCACCGAAGCGCTGCTCGACCAAGCGGAATCGGCGCTCGCGCCCGAGGCCGAAAGCAGTCTCGCAACCTTTCTCGGCGCGTTCGCCATCCTGCTCCGCGAAGGGCTGGAGGCTCTGCTCGTGGTGATCGCGATGATTGCCTTTTTGCGCAAGGCCGAGAGGCCGGAAGCGATGCCCTATGTCCACGGCGGCTGGGTCGCCGCGCTGGTCGCCGGGGCCGCTACTTGGGCTGTCGCGACCTACGCCATCAACATCAGCGGCGCGAGCCGCGAGCTGACCGAAGGCTTCGGTTCCCTGCTCGCCGCTGTGATCCTGCTGTCGGTCGGCATTTGGATGCACGGCAAGTCGCAGGCGGCCGAATGGCGGCGCTACATCGCCGCGAAGATGCAGGGCGCGCTGTCGCGCGGCTCGGCGTGGTTCCTGTTCGGCCTCGCGTTCATCGTCGTCTATCGCGAAGTGTTCGAGACGATCCTGTTCTATGCAGCGCTGTGGACGCCGGACAATGGCGGCACGATTTTGGCGGGTGCGGGGGCCGCGGTGGTGCTTCTCACCGCCATTGCCTGGGTGATGCTGCGCTTCAGCAGGACGCTGCCGATCACCCAGTTCTTCCGCTACAGCGCAATCCTTATCGCGGTGCTTGCGGTGGTCCTTGCCGGCAAGGGCATTGGCGCTCTTCAGGAAGCCGGCGTCGTGCCCATCACGCCACTCGCCGGGGTACCGCGAATCCCCATGCTCGGGTTGTTCCCCACCGTAGAAGCCGTCGGCGCGCAGCTCCTGACATTGGCCGCAGTACTGTTCGGGTTTCGCGCCGCGGGTCGCCCGCAAGCGGTTCCGCTTGCCGCCGAATAGCGGCTTGGCTTAGGTGGCTGCGAAGCATTTGGGAGAGGCGAAGTGGCAGGCAGCGTGAACAAGGTGATTCTGGTCGGCAATCTGGGCAAGGACCCCGAGTCGCGCACCTTCGCCAATGGCGGCGAGGTCGTCAGCTTCAGCGTCGCGACATCCGAGAATTGGAAGGACAAGGCTTCCGGCGACCGCAAGGAAAAGACCGAATGGCATAATGTCTCGATCTTTTCGGAAGGCCTCGCGCGGGTTGCCAAAAGCTATTTGCGCAAAGGCTCGAAAGTCTATCTCGAAGGCCAGCTCGAAACCCGCAAATGGCAGGACCAGTCCGGCAACGATCGCTATTCGACCGACGTCGTGCTGCGCCAGTTCAACAGCGCAATGGTCCTGCTCGACAGCCGGGGCGAAGGCGGCGGCTCCGGCAGCGGACGCAGCGATTTCGGCGATGACTTCAGCGGCGGCTCCAGCGCACCCGCCCGCAGCCAGTCTCGCCCTCAGCCGGCGGCATTTGACACCGACCTCGACGACGACGTTCCGTTCTAGGGCCCATTTCAGGGCCCCGGCTCAGCTCTCGTCGCCGCCCTTCAATTTGGCGAGGACGGCAAACGGGCTTGCTTCGGCTTCGGTCATTACGCCGGCCTCTTTCAGCGCGGCGTCAGCGGCGCTGCTGCGCGGGTAAGGATTCGAGCGCGAGCGCAAGCGAATCGGCGACTGCGGCGCCAAGGTCGATCGTCGCGCCGTCGTGGAACATCGTGTCGCAATCCTCGGCGGCGAGCTCGATCTCCTCGTCCGGCGCCGCAACGGTCGGCTCGGGGATGAACTTCACTTCAAATGGCTCGTCGATATGGGCCGCGACCGGGTCACCGGTGATCACGCAGCTTTGATCAAGCGAAGCCAGCACGCGCCCCTTGGCGAGAATGTTCGAGCCGTCTCGCTCGAGCACCACATGCGCCTCGAGCCGGTCGAGCCGGGTGAGTCGGAGGCGCTCGGCAATCGCAGCGCGCGCCGCTTCGTCGGCGGTCACATCCAGGCGTTCGCCATCGCGGATGGTGTCGATGCGCACCGCCTGGGCGAATGGGTCGGTCACGTGATTCCTCCTTCAGCCAATTGCTGCAGGCTGCTCCCCTCAAGCCGCTGGGCGAGCGCGCGCAACGAATTTTCCCGGTAGCCGGCCGCTGCCGCTTCACCGGGCACGCTGTCCATGGCGGCTTCGGACCAGTCGCGCTCGCCGGCCAGCGCCGAACGCCACAGGTCGACTCGCCGCGACAGTGCGGAGACCAGCTTGCGGACCGTCTTGCCAAGCGTCGGATCGCCGATGCCAAGCTCGCGATGCTCAGATTCCATCACTTCGATAAATCGCTCGGTCAGCGCCACCGACAGCCTGCTCCCATCCTCGCCAAGCGCTTCGAGCCTGACCATAACCAATGCAGTGACGGTCGCGAGGACCGCGAAACGCCCCTCGAGCGTATCGGGCACCTTGCCCTCGCGATACCAGCCCGGGGAACGGGCCTCGCGCGTTGCGGCGTCGAACAGCGCCGACCCTTGCGCGGGCTGCGCCGTTAAGCCTCCGAACAGGTAGTTGAGCATAGGGCTGGCACCGAAACGGACGCGGCAGGGTTGCGCCGCGACTTGATGGTCGCATATTGAACCGCTCCCGCGCTTCGGCAAGTGGCGGCGAAATTCCTTCGAGAAGGTTGGCAGGAACATGAAGACGGCATTCGAGAAGGTTATCATCATCAGCGCTGCGGCACTGCTCGCGAGCGGCTGCGCGACGGTGCGTGCGCACAAGGGCGCAGTGCTCGACGAGCAGATGGTCAATTCCATCCAGCCGGGCGTCGACAACAAGGCTTCGGTCGAAAAGGTTCTCGGCCGTCCCAGTTTCATTGGTCAGTTCAACGCCAATGACTGGTATTACGTCTCGCGCGATACCAGCCAGCTGGTGTTCCGTAACCCGCGAGTCCAGCGCCAGCTCACGCTCATCGTGCGCTTCGATCCGGCCGGAAACGTGTCGAAGATCGACTGGAGCGGCAAAGAAATCGCGCTCAATCTCGATCCCGCCAACCGCAAGACCCCGACGCTGGGCCGCAAACGCGGCTTTTTTGAGGAATTGTTCGGCAATATCGGCACGGTCGGCTCGGTTTCCACGCCGCGATAGCCGCGCCGCGCGCCGGCTTCCTAGGGCCGCCGCTTTGGCCTAAGCGTCGCTTCATGACCGCGACGCCTGCCGGCATGACCTACGCCGACTATCTCAAGCTTGAGAACCTGCTCGGCGCGCAACGGCCGCTGTCGGACTTGCACGACGAAATGCTGTTCATCGTCATCCATCAGACCAAAGAGCTGTGGATGAAGCAGATGCTTCACGAGATCGGCCTCGCCATCCGGCTGATCGAAGAGGACAGCTTCGCGCCTGCATACAAGGCGCTGTCGCGGGTCGGACGGATCCAGGCCGTGATGACCATGTCGTGGGACATTTTGTCGACCCTGACGCCGGTCGATTACCTCGCATTTCGCGACGTGCTCGGGACATCCTCGGGCTTCCAGTCAGCACAGTTTCGAGAGCTCGAATTCCGGTTTGGGCTGAAGGATCCCAGCTATCTCGTCCATTATGCCGAAGGCACGTCCGAGCGCATCCGCCTCGATCAAGCGCTGGCCGGCACAAGCCTCCGAGACGCGTCAATCAACGCGCTGGAGCGCGGTGGCTTCGACGTCGGCGACCGTTCGACCGACGCGCTGGCGGCCGCCTGGCTCGAAGTTTACCGCGATGCCGACCGCTGGTTCGAGCTCTACCAGCTCGCCGAAAAACTGGTCGATATCGACGACGCGCTTGCCGGCTGGCGGCACAAGCATGTCGTGACGGTCGAGCGAATCATCGGCGGGCGCATGGGCACCGGCGGATCGGCCGGCGCGTCCTACCTCCGATCCACCCTCGACAAACGCCTGTTCCCCGAACTGTGGGCGCTGAGAACCGCGCTTTGAGCTTCAAGGCGCTGTTCTCGCGGAGCCTCGAGGCGGCTCCCGAGCGGCTGCACTTCGCTGCGCACAGCCATCATCTGTGGCCCGACGCGAGTTACAACGGCCAGATGGAGGCGTGGCAAGACGCGGCTCGTCTTGCCGACCGCAAGTGGGACAGGGTCATGGGCGAAGTGTGGCCCGAGGCGCAGGCCCATGTCGCGCGGGCGCTCGGGACGGGCCAGCCAGACGCCCTGCTGTTTTCGTCCAACACGCACGACTTCCTCGTCCGGCTAGCCGCGGCATGCCCGCGGGCCGAGCCCGCGCAGCTGAGGCTGCTGGTGAGCGATGGCGAATTCCATTCCGCCCGCCGCCAGTTCGCCCGCTGGGCCGAGGATGGGTGGCTACGCGTCGACACTGTCGGAGCCGAGCCGTTCGACGATTTTTCCGAGCGCTTCGCGGCGGCGGCGAAGAGCGGCGGACATGATCTGATCATGGTCAGCCAGACGCTATTTAATAGCGGGAGAATATTCTCGCTGGTCGAGGAGCTCGCGGCGCTCGGTCGGCCGGATGGCCCGTGGATCGTAATCGACGGATATCACGCATTCATGGCCATCGACCGGCCCTTTGAGGCAGGCGCCGCGGCGTCGGCTTTCTATCTCGGGGGCGGATATAAATATGCGATGGCTGGGGAGGGCTGCGCATTCATGCACGCGCCGCCGGGATTTGGCCCGCGGCCGCCGGTCACCGGCTGGTTCGCCGAATTCGAGGACTTGACGTTGCCGCCGGGAAGCATCGGCTACGCCCGCGACGCGCGGCGGTTCCTCGGCGCGACGTTCGATCCATCGGGGCTTTATCGCTTTAACGCGGTTCAGCGAATGCTGGCGGACAATGGTCTGACGACAGCCAGGATCAACGCGCATGTCGAGCAGCTTCAACAGGCCCTGCTCTCCGCGATCGATGGAAGCGCGATTGGCGAGGCCGAGCTGCTCAATCCGCTGGACGGAAGCGCGCACGCCCGCTTTCTCGCCTTTCGCCACCCCGACGCGAAACGCTGGTACGAACGGCTCGCCGCGCAAGACTGCATCACCGATGTGCGCGGGGACGTGCTGCGCATCGGCTTTGGCCTTTACCAGGACGAACAGGACGTGGCCGCGCTGGCGGCAATGATCGGGAGCATGCGATGACGTCGAACTCGGCCGCCGCACCGCGCAATCGCGCGCTGATCATGATTTTCCTCGTCGTCTGCTACACGCTGAATTTCATCGACCGGCAGATCATCGGCATCCTCGCCGAGCCGATCAAGCAGGACCTGCAGCTGACCGACTCCCAGCTTGGCTGGCTGGGCGGCGCCGCCTTCGCATTGTTCTACACCGCGCTGGCCATTCCGCTGGCGATGCTGGCGGACCGGCGAGACCGCAGCTGGATCATCTCGATCGGCCTCGCGGTGTGGAGCGCGGCGACAGCCTTGTGCGGACTGGCACAGAACTTCTGGCAGCTATTTGCCGCGCGAATGAGTGTCGGGGTTGGCGAAGCGGCCGGAGTGGCGCCCGCTTATTCGCTGATTTCCGATCTGTATCCGCCGGAGAAGCGCGCTCGGGCGCTGGCCATATTCTCCCTCGGCATCCCCTTGGGAAGCGCGCTCGGGGTCCTCTTTGGCGGGCTTCTCGCGGCGCGAGTCGACTGGCGATTTTCGTTCATCGTCATCGGCCTCCTCGGGGTCCTCTTCGCTCCGCTCTTCAAGGCCGTGGTCAAGGACCCGGGACACGGGCGCGCCGAGGAAGGGCCGCGCAGCGCCGCCGCTTCGGTCGGGACGGTGTTCCGGACCATTGCCGCCAAGCCCGCCTTCTGGCTGCTCAGCTTCGGTGCGGGAACCGCTAGCCTGGTATCTTATGGCCTCGCTTTCTGGATCCCGAGCTTCCTCGCGCGCAGCTACGGGCTCGAGCTGGTCGACCGTTCGCTCATATTCGCCGCGATCCTCCTCGTCGGCGGAAGCGCGGGGATCTGGTTCGGCGGAGTCGCCGGCGACCGGCTCGGTAACGCCCATCCGCGCGGCTATGCGTTGGTTCCAGCGGTTGCCTTCGCCATCACCTTGCCCGCCTATCTCCTGGCCTTCTCGAGCAATTCCTTGCTGCTGAGCTCATTCTTGTTTGTGATTCCAACCGCGCTAGGGCTGACCTGGCTCGGCCCGGTAGTCACGGCCATCACCCGGCTGGTTCCGCCCGAGATGCGGGCGACCGCGGCGGCGATGTTCCTGTTCATAAACAATCTCGTCGGCCTTGGCGCGGGCACGCTGGTGATCGGCGCGATCTCCGATGCTCTTACCGGCCGCTATGGCGATGAAGCGCTGCGTTATTCGGCGATGGCGACGACGCTGCTTTATGCGCTTGCGGCGCTTCTGATGCTGCTAGCGGCCGGTCGCCTCAAGCGTGACCTCGCCCCGCCCAGCGCCGGGTCGCTGACCGCAAGTATCTGAACAACAAAGACAAGTCAGGTTCACGCTACTGCGCTAAGATGCGTCTTCTTCCCGACAGATGATGGAACGGGCGGCCCTTCGAGCCGTTCTTGCCGCGAACAAGGAGATTCACGTGATGACCAAGCTATTTCTTGCTGCGAGCGTCGCGGCGTTCGCAATCAGTGCCCCCGCGGCCGCGCAGAGAGGCGACCGCGCCGATCGACAGGCCGCGCGCCAGTCAGCGCAAAAGGTCGATCGCTCTGCTCAGCGCGCCGACCGCCAGCAGGTCCGCGCCCAGCGTGCCGACCGCCAGCAGATCCGCGCCGAGCGCGCTGCCCGCCCCGATCGCACGGCCCAGCGCGCCGAGCGTCAGCAGGTTCGAACCCAGCGCGTCGATCGCGCCGAGGCTCGGGCCGCCGACCGTCCAGTTCGCGCCCAGCGCGTCGAGCGCGCGCAGAATCGCGTGGAACGTCAGGCCGTCCGCGGCGATCGCGTCGATCGGGCTCAAGTCCGCGACCGTATGCAGACGCGCGTTGCCGACCGTCAGATCCAGCGGTCAGATCGCCAGATCCAGCGGGCCGATCGCCAGATCCAGCGTGCCGATCGCCGGGGCCAGGTTCAGGATCGCATGATTGCGCGCCAGGAAATGCGCGACCAGCGCATCGACCAGCGCATCGAGCGCGGCAATACCCGCTTTGCCAGTGCCAGGACCCGCGCCCTGTTCGAGGGTTGCCCTCCGGGACTGGTCACGACGAACATCGGCTGCATGCCCCCGGGCCAGGTCCGGAAGCAGTTTGTCGGCGCGCCGCTTGCGACTCTTGCGGGCTTGACGACGTTGAACGCGCTGCCGAGCAACGTCAGCTATCTGTACCCCGACACGGACAATTATTTTTACCGTTACGACGATAGCTACGCTTATCGCGTCGACCGCGGCACCAATTTGATCAGCGCGTTGATTCCGCTGCTGGCCGGCGGATTCATGCCCGGCCAGTATTTGCCGAACAACTACATGAACAGCTTCGTGCCGGCGAACTACGGGTTCAGCAGTTTTTATCAGGACTCGCCGTACCAGTGTAACCGCTACGTCAACGGCATCGTCTATCAGGTCGATTGCGTCACGGGCATGATCGAGGACGTGGTTCCGCTGTACGCCGGCGGCTATGGCGTCGGGCAGATGCTGCCTTCGACCTATTACAACCTGCCGTATCAGTATCGCGGATTGTATGAGGATAATGACGACTACGGCTATTATTATGCGCCGGGCGCCATCTATCAGTACGACCAGGGCTCAAGCCTGATTACGTCGGTCGCCGCGCTGCTGGCACCGGGTTTCGGAATCGGCCAGCAGCTGCCGATGGGCTACAACACCTACAATGTGCCTTACGCCTATCGCGATACCTATTACGACACCAACGACGCCTGGTATCGCTACAACAATGGCAACATCTACCAGATCGATCCGACCACCCAGCTGGTCACGGCGATCGTTGCTTCGATCCTCACCTAAATTTCGCTTTATGGATCGGGAATGGCCCGGCATGCGTTGCCGGGCCATTCGTTTGACTGCGAACAACAGGAGATAATGATAATGGAGAAAAGCCTGCTTTCGCTCGGCCTGGCCGCGGCCGCTTTGAGTGTCGCCGCCTGCAGCAATGACAACCAGGCCACCGGCAATTCGACGGCTCAGACGCCCGCCGCGCAAAAAGCCGCCGGTGACAGGACCATCGCCGCCGGGCTTGCGCCGGGAAGCCAGTTCGCCGGCATCGCCAAGGCCGCCGGCCTCGACCAGACGCTCGCCGGCCCCGGGCCGTACACCGTCCTGGTCGCCGACGATGCGGCCTTCGCCAAGGCCCCCGCCGGAACCCTCGACACCAAGCCGGAGAACCGCGCGCAGCTGACCGGGGTCCTGACCAACATGATCCTGCCCGGTACCGTCATGGCCGCGGACATCGGCAAAGCGATCGACAACGGCAAGGGCAAGGCCCTGCTTGCAACGATGGGCGGCGGCGCCCTGACTGCGACGCGCGAGGGTGGCAACGTCGTGCTGACCGACGGCGCCGGGAACAAGGCTGTCGTGACCAAGGCTGACGAGCAATTCAGCAACGGCGTCGTCCACCATGTCGACGCGCTTCTGATGCCCACCCAAACGGGCAAAGGCACCGGCGGCTAAGGCCACGAAACTGCCTCTGGCACCGTGCTCGCGGCTCGCTATAACGGGCTCAGGCGCGTGAAACCGGGGCAGGACCAGAATGAAAGCGACGATTGAACGGGCGACCCTCCTGAAGAGCCTCGGCCACGTCCAATCGGTGGTGGAACGCAGGAACACGATACCCATTTTGTCCAACGTCCTGATTGAGGGACGCGAGGACGGTTCCATCCGCCTGATGGCGACGGACCTTGACCTGCAGGTGGATGAAAGCGTGCCGGCGAACGTCACCCAGGCGGGCGCGACCACGGTTTCGGCGCACACCTTCTTCGACATCGTCCGCAAGCTGCCCGAAGGCAGCCAGGTCGAGCTTTCCGCGGCCGAAGGGAAGATGCAGGTCAACGCCGGCCGGTCGCGGTTCAACCTGTCGACCCTGCCACGCGACGATTTCCCCGTGATTGCCGAGGGCGAGCTGCCGACGCGTTTCGAGCTGCCCGCGGCGACCTTGCGCCAGATCATCGAAAAGACCCGCTTCGCCATCTCGAGCGAGGAAACGCGCTACTATCTGATGGGCATCTTCTTCCATCTCGTCGACGATCAGCTCCGCGCCGCCGCTACGGATGGCCACCGGCTGGCGCGGATTACCGTGCCCAAGCCTGATGGTTCGGACGGGATGCCGGACGTGATCGTGCCGCGCAAATGCGTTCAGGAGCTGTATCGCCTGCTCGAGGAGCTCGAAGGCACCGTCGAGGTATCGCTTTCGCCGACCAAGGTCCGCTTCGGGCTCGGCAGCGCGGTGCTGACGTCAAAGCTGATCGACGGCACCTTTCCCGACTACAATCGCGTGATTCCGACCGGCAATGACAAGCTGCTGAAGATCGATCCCAAGAGCTTCGCCGCCGGCGTGGACCGGGTCTCGACCATCGCCAGCGAAAAGACCCGCGCGGTCAAGATGAGCGTCGACCGCGACAAGATCACATTGTCGGTGACCTCCCCTGAAAACGGCGTCGCGACCGAAGAGATATCGGCCGACTATGGCTCCGACGGGATCGAGATCGGCTTTAACGCGCGCTATTTGCTCGACATCCTCGGCCAGGTCGACGGCGACGTCGTCGAAGTCCATCTCGCCGATGCCGCGGCCCCGACGCTGCTGCGCGAAAATGACAAGGCGAATGCGCTGTACGTGCTGATGCCGATGCGGGTGTGACCCGGAGGAAACGCACGATGGATGTGGAAGTCGAGAAGCCGCATATCCATCACGCCACGGGCCGGCGCCATATCGACCTTGTTCTGCCGATTTCGGCGCTGTTCATTTCGTTCGTGTCGATCGCGATTGCTTGGCACCACGGACGGATCATGCAGGAACTCGTTCACCAGAACGAGAAACTGGTCGAGGCAAACTCGCTGCCTTATCTACAAATTTCGGGCAGTAACGACGACCATCGGCTGATCATCAGAGCCGCGAACGAGGGTGTCGGGCCGGCCAAGATCATGACCGCGGAGGTGTTGGTTGACGGCACCCCGGTCCAGTCCCTCGACGCATTGATCGATGCCTGCTGCGGGCCCGGCGAACACGCCGACCTTCACTCGGCAACGCTCGAAGGGCGGATGGTCCGCAGCGGCGATCAAGTGACGTTCGTAGATTTCCGCGAGAACCTCAAAAATCGCGCGCAGCTTCTCGCGCTCGACCGGGCGCGGCGCGACGACCGAATTGAAACGCGCCTGTGCTACTGTTCGGTGTTCAACGACTGCTGGGTTGCGCAAAGTGACGACCCGACGCCCAATGCGGTCAACAGCTGCGTCCCGCCGCCGCGCCCCTACCGCGAGAAATCGTGATTTCCGCGCCCGGGCCCGCTACCGCTTGTCCGCCAGGAAGTCATCGACCGTTCCCCGCAATAGCCGCTAATGGGCGCTGGTGCCTGTCACCCGCCTCGCCCTCACCGATTTCCGTTCCTACGCGTCGGCGCTGATCGAGCCCGGGCCGGGCTTCGTCCTGCTCAGCGGCGAGAATGGCGCGGGTAAGACCAATGTGCTCGAGGCGCTGTCCCTGCTCGCGCCCGGGCGCGGCCTTCGCGGCTCCGCGCTGCCCGAGATGGCCCGCATCGGCGGCGCAGGCGGATTCTCGGTCGCCGCGTCGATTGGCGAGACCGATCTCGGGACCGGCACGCTCGCCGCGACGCCCGAACGCCGCGTGCTGCGCGTCAACGGCGCGCCGGCGTCGGTCAATGCGCTCGGCGAGTGGCTCGGCGTGCTGTGGCTGACACCGGCGATGGACCGCTTGTTCGCCGGCAGCGCCGGGGAGCGCCGGCGTTTCTTGGATCGCCTGGTGCTGGCGCTCGAACCTGGGCATGCGCACCATAGCGCGCGCTACGAAGCGGCGATGCGGGCGCGCAACAAGCTGCTTGGCGAGGAGCGCGCCGATCCGGCCTGGCTGGCGTCGCTCGAGGCGGCCATGGCCGAGCACGGCGCGGCAATCGCCGAGGCACGAACGCGTACCGTCGCCGGGCTCGACGAACGGCTGGCGCACGCCCCGGCCGACGATTTCGCCGGTGCCAAGATCGCGATCGAAGGGTGGGGCGGCGGCGAACTTGGGACCACCCTTGCAGTCAACCGCGCGCGTGACGCTGCCGCTGCTCGCGCGACGGAGGGACCGCACCGTCAGGATCTGGTCGTGCTGCATCGCACCAAGGCTCTCCCCGCGGCGCGCTGCTCCACCGGCGAGCAGAAGGCCCTCCTCCTGGGCCTTGTACTCGCCCACGCGGAGCTGGTGACCGAACGCCGCGGCGAGCCCCCGCTATTGCTGCTCGACGAGGTCGCGGCCCACCTCGACCCGCGCCGCCGCGCAGCACTGTTTGCGCGGCTCGGAGGGCGCGGCCAGGTATGGATGACGGCAACCGAGCCCGCGCTGTTCGACGGCATCGGCGCGGCAACCCACTTCGCCGTTGCCGATGGCCGCATAGAGCCGCGCTAGGCGTCGTCTTTGCTGCGCTGCACAAAAAACTGGACATTTGCGGCCTTAGCGCCTAGCTAGGTGGCTCACGAGACACATTGCGGCGTGATCGGACCCACCTCCATTCGATGGAAACCGGGCCCCGGCCGTGTCCTCGGAGCGATTTTTCGCCAAGCTCTCCAAATCACGCGGGGCGCAACACACCCCGCCGCCGACGCGCGCAATGATGCGCTGCGTCCCGGCATGTTTTAGGTATTTCCCATTACGACTTTTGCACAACTCGGGCTTTCGCAGCCCGTCCTCGCGGCGCTTGCCTCGAAGAATTACACTATCCCAACGCCGATCCAGGCGCAGGCGATCCCGACCGTCTTGAGCGGCCGCGACCTGCTTGGCATCGCCCAGACCGGCACCGGCAAGACCGCGGCGTTCATGCTGCCTTCGATCGACCGGCTTGTGGCCAGCGGCAAGACCGCGCAAAGCGGCCGTTGCCGGATGCTGGTGCTCGCCCCGACGCGCGAGCTGGCGAGCCAGATCGCCGACAGCGCCAAACATTACGCACGCGGTTCGCGGCTTCACGTCGTCACCGTGTTCGGCGGCACGTCGATCTATCGCAACAAGCAGGACATGGCGCGCGGCGCCGACATCCTCGTCGCTACGCCCGGCCGTCTGGTCGATCTTGTCGAGCAGCGCGCGATCAGCCTCGATGCGGTTGAAGTGCTCGTGCTCGACGAAGCCGACCAGATGCTCGATCTCGGCTTCATCCACGCGCTGAAATGGGTCGTCGCCAGGCTTCCGCAGGTGCGCCAGACTTTGTTCTTCTCGGCGACCATGCCGCCGGCGATCCGCAGCCTTGCGGCGCAGTATCTCAAGAACCCGGCGCAGGTCGCGGTGACCCCGGCCTCGACCACCGTCGAGCGCGTCGAGCAGTCGGTGACGTTCGTCGACCAGAAGGAAAAGGGCTTCCTGTTGTCGCTCTACCTGCAGCGCCAGCCGATCGAGCGCGCTCTGGTGTTCAGCCGGACCAAGCATGGCGCCGACAAGATCGTCAAACAGCTCTCGGCATCGGGCATTCAGGCGAGCGCGATCCATGGCAACAAGAGCCAGCCGCAACGTGAACGCGCGCTCGCCGACTTCAAGTCGGGGCGCACGAAGGTGCTGATCGCGACCGACATCGCGGCGCGCGGCATCGACGTTACCGGCGTCAGCCACGTCGTCAATTACGATCTGCCCAATGTGTTCGAGCAATATGTCCATCGCATCGGGCGGACGGCGCGCGCAGGTGCGACCGGCATCGCTTTCTCGATGTGTGCCGGCGACGAGCGTCCCTACGTCAAGGGCATCGAAAAACTCACTCGCCAGTCGATCCAGATCGTCCCGCTTCCCGCCGACTTTGCCGCTGAAGCGTCGCGCATGCGTGCGCTTCGCCCGGCGGCCGAGCCGGATCGCGAACGCGGCGCTCGTCCGGCGCAGCGCCATAGCCGCGGCGGCCCTCGCCGCGACGGTGAGCGTCACGGCGCACGCCAGGGCACCGCCCGTCCGGCGCACGCCGGCAATGGGCAGCGTCCGGCTCATGCCGGCAATGGCGCGCGGCCGCAGGGCCAGGGCCGTCCGCAAGGACAGGCCCGTCCCCAGGGACAAGGCCGTCCGGGCGGCAACCGTCCGGCCGGAAATGGCGGGCCGCGCGGTCCGCAGCGCTCCAACCGCGGCGGCGGACGCCCTTCGGGTCAGCGCCCAAGCTACTGATTTCAATGGGCCGCTGCCTTTGGGTCGCGGCCCAATCCATTTCCCTCGCGCACGCGTACGCACGCACGCGCGCACGCGTGACTTCTCGCCGGAACTCCCTATATTCGGGACATGGCAGAAGACCCCAACCAGAACCTCTATGGCGCCGACCAGATCAAGGTGCTCAAGGGCCTCGACGCGGTGCGCAAGCGGCCCGGCATGTACATCGGCGACACCGACGACGGGTCGGGCCTCCACCACATGGTGTTCGAGGTTTCGGACAATGCGATCGATGAGGCGCTGGCGGGACATTGCGACCGCATTCTCATTCAGCTGAACCCCGACGGATCGGTTAGCGTCGAGGACAATGGCCGCGGCATCCCGACCGGCATTCATGCCGAGGAAGGCGTCAGCGCGGCAGAGGTCATCATGACCCAGCTCCATGCCGGCGGTAAGTTCGAAAACACGTCCGACGACAACGCGTACAAGGTTTCGGGCGGCCTCCACGGGGTCGGCGTGTCGGTGGTCAACGCATTGAGCGAATGGCTCGAGCTTACGATTTGGCGCGACGGCGAGGAGCATTTCATGCGCTTCCGCAACGGCGAGGCCGAGGCGCCGCTGAAAAAAATGGGACCCGCCCCCGAAGGCAAGAAGGGCACCAAGGTCACGTTCCTGCCGTCGCCCGAAACATTCAAGATCGTCGAGTTCGACTTCGAGCACCTCGAGCATCGCTTCCGCGAGCTCGCCTTCCTCAATTCGGGCGTTCGCCTGATCCTCGCCGACGCGCGGCACGAAGAGCGCGTCGAGCATGAGCTTTATTATGAGGGCGGGATCGCCGCGTTCGTCAAATATCTCGACCGCGCGAAGACCCCGCTGTTCCCCGAACCAATCGCGATTTCGGCGGTGCGGGACGGCGTCGGCATCGATGTCGCGCTCGAGTGGAACGACAGCTATTACGAGAACGTCCTGCCGTTCACCAACAACATCCCCCAGCGCGACGGCGGCACGCACATGGCGGCATTTCGCGCGGCCTTGACGCGGACGCTCAACAATTACGCCGAGAAGTCCGGCCTGCTCAAAAAAGAAAAGGTCACGCTGACCGGCGAGGACATGCGCGAGGGGCTGACCGCGATCGTCTCGGTCAAGCTGCCCGACCCGAAGTTCTCCAGCCAGACCAAGGACAAGCTTGTTTCGTCGGAGGTGCGCCAGCCGCTCGAAAGCCTGATGAGCGACAAGATGAGCGAATGGCTCGAGGAGCATCCCGGCGATGCCCGCTCGATCATTCAGAAAGTGATCGATGCCGCCGCGGCCCGCGAAGCCGCGCGCAAGGCCCGCGAGGCAAGCCGCAAGTCGGTGATGGGCATCGCCTCATTGCCCGGCAAGCTCGCCGACTGCCAGGAGCGCGACCCCGCCCTGTCCGAACTGTTCCTGGTCGAGGGAGATTCGGCCGGCGGCTCGGCCAAGCAGGGCCGTAACCGGCAGAATCAGGCGATCCTGCCATTGAAGGGCAAGATCCTCAACGTCGAGCGCGCGCGCTTCGACCGGATGCTCGGGTCCAAGGAAATCGGCACGCTGATCCAGGCCCTCGGCACGTCGATCGGCCATGAGGAGTTCAACCTCGAGAAGCTGCGCTATCACAAGATCGTGATCATGACCGACGCCGACGTCGACGGCGCCCATATCCGCACCTTGCTGCTGACCTTCTTCTATCGCCAGATGCCGCAGCTGATCGAGAACGGCCATCTCTTCATTGCCCAGCCGCCGCTGTACAAGGTCGCGCGCGGCCGGTCCGAAGTCTATCTCAAGGACGACAGTGCGCTCGACGAATATCTGGTCGAGGCCGGGCTCGACGGCCAATTGCTGGACGGGCCCGACGGACAGCGCACGGGCAAGGATTTGCGTGCTCTGGTCGAGCATGCGCGGCGCGTGCGCACACTGATGCGCTATGCCCCCAAGAAATATGATCCGGCGCTGATCGAGGCGCTGGCGATCAACGGCGCGCTCGACCCCAAGCTCGACGCAAAGGGCCGTGCCGCGGCAGCGCAGCGTGTCGCGAAATGGCTTGGGGCGGCGGACCTCGAAGCCACATGGGCCGGCGAAAGCGGCGACGAAGGCGGCTATCTTCTCACCCGCGTGTGGCGCGGAGTGACCGAGCGCATGCTGGTCGAGCCGAGCTTCCTCATTTCGGCCGAAGCCCGCAAGCTCCACAAGCTGGCGGCCGAGCAGCTTCCGGCTTATTCGGGACCGTCCATTCTCAAGACGCGAAAAAGGGGCGCCGCCGCCGCCGCCGAGCCAGTCGCCGAAACGCAGCCTGGCGACGGCGAGGATGGTGAGGCAGCAGAGACTGCCGAGACCACCGAGGCCGAGGCCAGCGTCAAAACCGTCGAAATCAGCCGGCCGTCGGAGCTACTCGACGCGGTGCTCGCGGCAGGCCGCAAGGGCCTCAGCATCCAGCGCTACAAGGGCCTTGGCGAAATGAACGCGGAGCAGCTGTGGGAAACCACGCTCGACCCCTCGCACCGCTCGCTGCTGCGGGTCGAGGTCGCGCAGGCCGACGTCGCCGACGAAATCTTCACGCGTCTGATGGGCGACGTCGTCGAGCCGCGCCGCGAGTTCATCCAGGACAATGCGCTGAGCGTCGCGAATCTCGACGTCTAGGAACTTGTCGCGGTGCGTGAGATTGGCGGGCGAGTGAGCGGCGCTCCCACCATCACCGTTGCTAGCTACAACATGCGCAAGGCGATCGGAACGGACCGCAAGCGCGATCCGCACCGCGTGCTTGACGTGCTCCATGAGATCGACGCCGACATTGTCGCGCTGCAGGAAGCCGACAAGCGCATGGGCGGCCGTGGCTCCGCTGTCCCCCATGAGCTAATCGACGATTACGGCCTGTACAAGCCGGTGCACCTTGGGTTGCGGCACAGGCGCAAGCTCGAGAAGATGCGCCAGCACGCCGACAAATTATTGAAGCTAGATACGCGCAACATCGGGTGGCACGGCAATGCGATCCTGGTGAAGCGCCACATCGGCGTGACCGACTGCGGCGCGATCGCGCTTCCCGCGCTCGAGCCCCGCGGGGCGGTGATGGCCGAGCTGCTGATCCGGGACCAGCCGCTGCGCGTCGTCGGGATGCACCTCGATTTGTCGGGCTTGTGGCGGCGGCGGCAGATGCGCTCGATTCTCGACGCGATCGCGGCGCGGCCCCAAGCCATGCCCACGGTGCTGATGGGCGACACCAACGAATGGCGCGCCGAGGCCGGCTGCCTCCGCGATCTCGATTGCGATTTCCAGATTGCTCCGACCGGGGCGAGTTTCCATGCGCGGCATCCCATCGCGGCGCTCGATCGCATTATCGTTCACACCGATCTGCGCATCGAAGCGGCCGGCGTCCACATGAGCGACGCCGCGCGCAAGGCCTCGGATCATTTGCCTATTTGGGCTCGGCTTAGCAGCTAGACGGGCTAGCCGGCGATCTTTCGCACCGCCGGCGGCTCAGCCGCCGGAAATTTTTCGATGGCGCCGCCGCTGGATCGACGAGCCGATGCCCATCGCCTCGCGGTATTTGACGACCGTCCGGCGAGCGACGTCGAAGCCGCGCTCCTTGAGCAGACCCGCGAGCGCATCGTCGCTCAGTATCTCGGTCTCGGCCGCGATCAGTTCCTTGATCCCGGCCTTGACCGCCTCGGCCGCAGCTCCATCGCCATCGCTCGATGATACCCCCGAGCCGAAGAAATATTTGAGCTCGTAGAGGCCGCGGTCGCACAGCATATATTTGTTCGACGTGACGCGGCTGACGGTAGACTCATGCATTCCGATCGCCTCGGCGACCTCGCGCAGGGTCATCGGGGTCATCGCCGACACGCCGCGGTCGAAGAAACCCTGCTGGCGTTTGACGATCTCGCTGACGACCTTGACGATCGTCCGCGCGCGCTGGTCGAGCGCCTTCACGAGCCAGCTCGCATTTTGCAGGCATTCGCTGAGCCAGGCGCGCGAGCGCTTGTCGTGCGGGCCGCCTTTAAGCTCCTGATAATAGCTGCGGTTGACGAGCACGCGCGGCAGCGTCGCCTGGTTGAGCTCGACCGAATAGCCGGCGCGGGTTTGGCGGACGAACACGTCGGGCGTCACATCTTCCGCTCCGGCGGGGGCGAACTGGCTGCCGGGCTTGGGATCGTAGCCCCGAAGCTCGCGGATCATGTCGGCGAGATCCTCGTCATCAACGCCGCAGATGCGCTTGAGATCGGTCGTGCGGCCCTTGGCGAGCAAATCGAGATTGTCGATCAGCCGCGCCATCGCCGGGTCGTAGCGGTCCGCCACTTTGGCCTGGAGAGCGAGGCATTCGGCGAGCGAACGGGCGCCGACTCCAGGAGGCTCGAGTCCCTGGACGATCTCCAGCGCTTCTTCGACCAACGCCAGCGGCACGCCCGCGCCCTCGGCGATATCGGCGAGCGGGACAGTCAAATAGCCCGTCTCTTCCACGGTGCCCGCGATCAGCCGGGCAAGCTCGCCGCGCTCGCCGCCGACGCCGTGCAGCTGGTCGAGCAAATGGTCGGACAGCGAGGCCGCGCGATATTCGAGCCGGTCGAAATCGAACGCTTCGTCGCTGGCACCGCTGCTCGCTCCGAGGTCGGACAGACTGTCCGTCTCGCGCGCTTCGCTGTCCCAGTCGCGATCAAGCGGGCGGTCGTCGTCGGCCTGCCCGAGGATCAGCGTGTCGGCGCCGGGCGCGTCGGGCGCATCGTCTCCGTCGTAATCGTCGCCTCCGAATTCTCCCGGCGCGTCGCCATCCTCATCGGAGCGCGATTCGAGCAACGGGTTCTTCGACAGCTCCTCCGCCAGATAGGCCTCTAGCTCAAGGTTGCTGAGCTGGAGCAGCTTGATCGCCTGGGCAAGCTGGGGCGTCAGAGCCAGCGTCTGGCTTTGGCGGATGCTTAAGGATGGCCCCAGTCCCACCGGCTAAAGTCCCACCGGCCTATCGTCCCGCTACAGCGCGAAGCTCTCGCCGAGGTACAGGCGCCGGACTTCCGGATCGGCGACCAGCGCTTCGGGAGTGCCCTGGAACAGCACCTGGCCATCGTAGATGATGCAGGCGCGATCGACGATATCGAGCGTCTCACGGACATTATGGTCGGTGATCAGGACACCGATGCCGCGTTGCTTGAGCTCGCGCACCAGCTCGCGGATATCGGCGATCGAGATCGGGTCGATGCCCGCGAACGGCTCGTCGAGCAGCATGATCGTCGGGTCCGTCGCAAGCGCCCGCGCGATCTCGCAGCGGCGCCGCTCGCCGCCCGACAGCGACATCGCCGAGGAGTCGCGCAAGGCGGCAAGTCCGAACTCGGCGAGAAGTTGCTCAAGCCGCGCCCGGCGCGCTGCCCGGCTCGGTTCGGACACCTCGAGCACGGCGAGAATATTCTCCTCGACCGTCAGCCCGCGGAAAATGGAAGTTTCCTGTGGAAGATAGCCGAGCCCGAGGATCGCGCGGCGGTACATCGGCAATTCCGTAATGTCGGCGTCGTCGAGCAAAATGCGCCCGCTGTCGGGCTTGACCAGCCCCATCACCGAATAAAAGCAGGTCGTCTTGCCCGCGCCGTTGGGTCCGAGCAGCCCGACCACTTCACCCGGCTGGACGTCCAGTGACACATCGTGGAGCACCGCACGGCGATCATAGGCCTTGGCAATCGAGCGCACTTGAAGGCCGCTATGCGCCATCTGCCGCGACCCGTCCGGACGGACGAGAATTGCCTCCTGGTTCATCGGCGCGTGCGCTGGGGAACCGTGAATCGGCCCGTCACCCGGCCACCGCTCTGGTTGACGCCTGGCGGTCCGCCATCGATCACCGCGCGGCCGGTATTGAGGTCGATCACCAGCCGCTGCCCGAACACGCGGTTCTGGCCGCGGGTCAGCTCGACATTGCCGATGATGGTGATCAGCTTGCGGTCGAGGTCGTAGATGCCGAACTCGCCCTTGCCGGTTTCCGACGGGCTGCGCACGGTGACGCCCCCGGCCGCATCGAGGCGCCGGATTTGAACGCCGCCCGAGCCGCCCGAATATGCGACCGTCAGTCGTGCCGTGTCGAGCGTCATTGCGCCCTGGCTGACGTGGACGTTGCCGGCGAAAATCGCGCGGTCCGAGCGGTCCTGGACCTCGATCCGGTCGGCGGTGACGTCGACCGGCGCGTCCGAATCATGGCCGCGCAAAGCCGATACCGGCTGCTGGGCATGGGCCAGCGATGCTGCTGCGCCTGCAACGGACAATGCAATAATGATGCCGAACGGGCGCATCTGCATCATCTGACGGCCCCCTGGACGATTTTCAAGCGAGCGCCGCCATCTAGCGTCACTGTGCGCTGCCCAAGATCCGCGCGGAGCCGCCCGGCCTCGAATGAACCGAGCCGCATCTGGCCGGTCACTCGACCGGCGCTGGCCAGCCGCCGTTGCTTTAGGTCGACGGTCACGTCGCTCGTCGCCAGCCGATAGCCGTCGGGGCCCGCGACCTGCACGGGTCCGAAAATCGAGACCCTTTGGGTGTCGATATTATACTGGCCACGGTTGGCCGCGATGCGCACCGGGCCCTCGGCCAGACCAAGCTGGGCAAGCAGCCCTTGCAGTTCCACCAGGGGCGTGTCCGAGTTACGCTGGACAGCACTTTTGGCGGCCATGACGAATTGCCGCCCCTGGTTGTCGGTGCCGGTGTAGCGCGCCGATTCGACCCGCATGCGCTCCGCGGCATTCTCGACCTTCTTCTTGTCGAGGATGAAACTGACGTCTTCGTTGCGGTCGAGCGGAGCGACCATCAGCACGGCAATCAGCACTCCGACCGCGCTCGGCAAAGCGATCTTGGACCAGTAAACAAGCCGGTCGTGGGCGCTGCCCGGCACTGCCCAGCGCTGCTTGACCGCGCGGCCGCGGAGCGCCGCGTCAGACATTGCAGCTATCCATCGTGCGCGAAAATGTCCTGCTCGGGCCAGCCGGCGAGATCGAGCAGCGCGCGCGTGGGGAGGAAATCGAAGCACGCCTGGACAAGCTGGGCACGGTCCTCGCGCGCAATCCGCTGGTCGAGCTTTTCCTTGAGCGCGTGCAGATAGCGGACGTCGCTCGCCGCATATTCACGCTGGGCGTCGCTGAGCTCTTCGGCGCCCCAGTCGCTGGTCTGCTGCTGCTTGCTGATTTCATGACCCAAGAGTTCCTTGACCAGATCCTTGAGCCCGTGCCGGTCGGTATAGGTCCGGACCAGGCGGGATGCGGTGCGAGTGCAGTATAAAGGCGCCGCCATGAACCCCAGATAAGCCTGGATTATGCCGATATCGAAACGCGCGAAATGATAGATTTTGAGACGGCCCGGATCGGACAGCAGGGCTTTGAGGCGCGGCGCCGAATAATCGCTCGAACGCTTGAAACGGACGAGATGCTCGTCGCCCCGGCCGTCGGACAATTGCACCAGGCACAAGCGATCGCGGGTCGCAACCAGCCCCATCGCCTCGGTGTCGACGGCGATCGGTCCGTCGGCGAATCGTACTTCCGCCGGCAGGTCTTCTTCGTGAAAATGGACTGCCATTCTCGTCCCTTCGAGCAAGCCTTTCATCCAGCTTTAGTCGGTCGCGCCCGCCATTCCACCCCCGCGGCGCGATTCAATCACTGGAGCAACCGCCGGTTTTCCTGTAAGGGCGCGAACGGTGCGCGAGTGATTTCGTGTGCGTGACCGGGTTCGCCAATTGCCCAAGCGTGCCGGTTCAGGGATTTTTGGCGGGCGAATGAGAGTTTAGACGTTCATGGGTTTCGATAGAGGGCGCAAGGGAGATCGCGGCGGACGCGGTCGTGACAAGCGCGACAGTTTCTTCGGCGAAAGCACTTTCAACGATCAGAGCGCGGTTCAGGAACGAGGCAGCGGTGGCTTTGGCGACCGCGGCGGCTTCGGCGGTGGCGGCGGTTTTGGCGAACGGCAGGGCGGCTACGGCGGCGGTGGCGGCGGTGATCGGGGCGGCGGCGGTTTCCGCGGCGGCGGCGATCGCGGCGGCGGCGGCGGTGGTGGTTTCCGCAGCGGCGGCGGCGGCGGCGGTGGCGGTGGCGGAATGCCCCCGCAGGTCGTTGGCGAAGGCAAAGGCATCGTCAAATTCTTCAATCCGCAAAAGGGATTCGGCTTCATCGTTCGCGATGATGGCGGCGAGGACGTGTTCGTCCACATCTCGGCGGTCGAGCAGGCCGGCCTGACCGATCTTGCCGATGGCCAGCCGCTCGAATTCACGCTTGTCGATCGCGGCGGACGCGTTTCGGCAACCAACTTGCGCATCGACGGTGAGCCGATGGCGGTCGAGCGCAGTGGCGGCGGCAGCCGCGACGACGCCGGCGGTGGCCAGTCCGGCCCGCAACGTCAGCTTACCGGCGAAAAGGCCAGCGGCACGGTCAAGTTCTTCAACGCGATGAAGGGCTTCGGCTTCATCCAGCGCGACGATGGACAGCCCGATGCGTTCGTCCACATCTCCGCGGTCGAACGCGCGGGCATCCCGACGCTCAACGAAGGCGACCGGCTCGAGTTCGAAATCGAAGTCGACCGGCGCGGAAAATATGCGGCGGTGAACCTTCAGCGAGCAAGCTGAAGCGAACCACTGCAGGGGGCAGAAGAGCCGGCGGATAACCTCCGCCGGCTCTTTTTTTGCGCTAGCGGGCCTTGGCCGGGATCGGCTTGCCGCGCGCCATCACGTAGTTGACGCGCGTGAGCGCCGCCGGGTCGGCCAGCGGATCGCCCTGGACCGCGATCAGGTCGGCGGACTTGCCGGGATCGAGCGTTCCGGTCTCGCTGCTGATATCGAGCAGCTCCGCGGCACCAGTGGTTGCCGACACCAGCACTTCGCGCGGCGTCATCCCGCCCAGGCGGACCATCAGTTCGGCCTCCTCGGCATTGCGGCCATGTTCGAACACGCCGGCATCCGTGCCGAAAGCGATCTTGACCCCGGCGCGGCGAGCGGCCGCAAGCGCGCGGCCCCATACAGCAAGAGCCTGGCGACCCTTGGCTTCCACAACGGGCGTATAAATGTTCTTGCCGACGCGGTCGCGAAGCCCGGTGAAAGCCATCAACGTCGCGACCATCCATGACCCGTTCTGCCGCATTGCCTGCAGCGCGGGGCCGTCGACGAAGGTCCCATGATCGATCGAATCGACCCCGGCGCGCGCCGCGTCCTCGATCCCGCGCGCGCCATGCGCATGGGCCGCGACCTTGAGCCCGAGCCGATGGGCGGTGCTGGTGATGGCGCGGATCTCGGCCGGGTCGAAATGGCCTTCAAGGCCGCGGCCCTGCTGGCTGAGCACGCCGCCGGTCGAGGTGATTTTGATTACGTCGGACCCGCGCTTGGCCCATTCACGCACCTTTGCAGCACATTGATCCGGTCCGGTGCACGTGCCGCCGGGGTCGAGCACCGCATTCACTTCAGGACGAAAGCCGCTGACGTCGCCGTGCCCGCCGACAATCGACAGTGCGCCGCCGGAGGCGACTATCCGCGGGCCGGGCACCACCCCGTCGCGAATGGCATCACGTAGCGCGAAGCTCGATGCGCCGGGCGCGCCGAGGTCGCGCACGGTGGTGAATCCGGCCTGCGCGGTGAGCAGGGCGTTCTTGACGCCGACAATCGCCGCCAGTTCGTTGGGATCGATCGTCTCGCGCCAGAAGGGCGTGCCGGGATCGCCGGTCAAATGAACATGCGCGTCGATCAGGCCGGGAAGAACCGTGCTTGCCCGCACGTCGACCACGGTCGCTCCAGCAGGGGCGGTAAATCCGTCGTCGATGCGCGTGATGCGGCCATTGTCGACGATCACGGTAGATTGGCCGCGCGCGGGCTTCGATGCATCGACGATCAACCGGCCCGCCTGGACCGCATAGGTTTCGCTATTGGCGGCAGTAGCAGTGACGAGCAGCGTCGCTGCGACTGCGAGCGTTGATCGTTTCATTTCATTCTCCCAGGTTTGCGTTCTGGCGCGCTGCCGTCTGTGGCTTTCCGCCAAAGCGGATCAGGAGCAGCGCGGCAATGGTCAAGGTGATGACGAGACCGATGCCGAATTCACCGGTCAGCCACGGCGTAGCGCCGCGCGCGACCGTGGCGCTGTCGAAGACCGTCTGGACGAACAAATTGTGAGTCGCATGGAGCAGCGCGGCGGGCCAGAAGCTGCGCGTCCGCAGCGTCATCCATGCCATCACCGTGCCAAGCGCGACAATCATTGCGAAAAAGCAGGCGAGGCTGAATGCGAACGGCGTGCCAGACCCGTGATATCCAGCGAGGAACATCATCGGCATGTGCCAGCTTGCCCAGATCAGTCCCGAAACCAGCGCCATAGGCGCGAAGCGCATGCGCTTGGCAAGCTCGGGAACCAGCAGGCCGCGCCAACCGATCTCCTCGCCGGTCGCCGCGATCAACCCGGTCAGAATCCCGAACGCGATCAGTTGGACAAGCCCGGCGAGCGGATTCTGTCCCGGCCCTGCCCAGGCCCCCGAATCGAACCCGCCGGCACCGGTCGCCCAGACCAGCCCGTAGACCGGGCCAGCGTAAAGCAGCGGCAGGATGAGCGCGAGCAATAGCACCGACGGAGTTCGCGGTATCCAGCCCATCCCCTCAAGGTTGCGCTGGGTCACCAGCCTGGTGACAATTGCCGCAAGCCCGGGCGACCACATCAGCATCAGAGCGTTGGCTTGCCCGCCGAGCAGCGGTGGCTGGCCCAGCGCTGCCGGCAACCACACGACCAGGCTGAACAGGACGGTGAGCAGCAGGAACAGGCAGATCTTCGCCCAGGGCCGGCTCACTCGCATCTCCCCACAAATCGCCTTCAAGCTGCGCGAGCCAGCGCCGGCGTGCAAGGACTTAGCTGACCATCCCCTGCAAAGTCGCGACGTGATCGGCCTCGGCCGCGGGCTTGTCGGTGCGGATTCGGCTTACCCGCGGGAAGCGCATCGCCAGGCCGGACTTGTGACGGGTGCTGCGGTGGATGGAGTCGAACGCCACTTCGATGACCAGGCTCTTGTCGACCTCGCGCACCGGGCCGAAGCGCTGGACGGTGTTCGCGCGAACCCAGCGGTCGAGCCATTTCAATTCCTCGTCGGTAAAGCCGAAATAGGCCTTGCCGACCGGAAGCAGTTCACCCGCTTCGTTCCAGCAGCCAAAGGTAAAATCGGAGTAGAATGACGAGCGTTTCCCCGAACCGCGCTGGGCGTACATCAGCACGCAGTCCGCGGTAAGCGGGTCGCGCTTCCATTTGTACCACAGGCCGGCGCGGCGGCCGGCGACATAGGGACTGTCGCGGCGCTTGAGCATGATCCCCTCGATGCTCGCGTCGCGCGCGCCGGCGCGAAGCTCCTCGATCGCTTCGAAACTATCGGCCTCGATCAGCTGCGACAGATCGAAACGAACGGGGTCCAGCCGCGGCATGAAGGCCTCGAGCCGCGCCCGCCGCTCGGACCACGGCAGGGCGCGCAAATCCTCGTCGCCATCGAACAACAAATCGTACAGCCGAACGAATGCCGGGAAGGCCCCAAGCATTTTCGCGCTGACGACCTTGCGGCCGAGGCGTTGCTGAAGCACATTGAAGCTCGCCGCGCCGCCGCCATGCTCCTCGGCGACCTGGGCGCGGTCATCCGCTTCCCTGGCGCGAACGAGCAGTTCGCCGTCGAGCACCGCGCGCGTCGCAAAGGCTTCGGCGATGTCGGGAAAGCTGCGCGAGATATCGTCGCCGGTGCGGCTGAACAGCCGCGTCTGCCCGCCGGCATGGACCAACTGGATGCGGATCCCGTCCCACTTCCACTCGGCCGCGTAATCGTCGAGCGAAACGCGGCCGTCGTCGAGCGCGTGAGCGAGCATGAACGGTCGGAACACCGGCACGTCGCGCGCGGTCGGCTGCTCGCAGCGCCCTTCGCCCCAGTCGAACAATTCGGTGAAGGGCGGCTTCAGGCCGTGCCACACCTCCTCCACCGCATCGACTTCCAGTCCAAATGCGTTGGCAAGCGCCTGCTTGGTCAAGCGCGCGCTAATCCCGACGCGCAGCTCACCCGTGGCCAGCTTGAGCAAGGCGTAGCGCCCGGACGCGTCGAGATGGTCGAGCATGTCCGCAAGCACGCTCGCCGCGTCCATCCGGCTGGCGCTGCGCAGTCGCTCGACCGCGTCGGATATGCGAATGCTGCCGTCATCGATCTCGGGCTCGCCCGCCGGAGGCGGCCATAGCAGGGACACAGTCTCCGCCATGTCGCCGACATAGTCGCGGCTCATCGTCAGCAGGACCGGATCAATGCGCTCGGAAGCGATGGCCCGGATCGCGGCGCCCTTGACCGCCGGAATGTCGAGTGTGCCCGTGAGCGCGGCTAGCGCAACGCCGCGGTCAGGGTCGGGCGTCGCTTTCAGATAATCGCCGATCAGCCGCAGTTTGGAGTTGCGCGAGCGCGTGTAAACGAGGTCGTCGAGAAGCTGGGAAAATGCGCGCATCGCGCTCGCGACAATGCGCGGGCCGCGGCTTTGTGCCTAGAGAGCAGTGCCTAGTGGAGGCGAACCGCGAGCAAGGCGAGGATGGATTCGCGGTCGCTTGCGCGATTTCCACTGACCAGCGCATCGTCCATCCGCGCGAGGCAGGCGCGGGTCGCCTGGACGCGGCCCGGAAGCATCGCGTGGTGCGCGCCATAATCGGCGAGACCTTCGAGAGCGGCGAGGCCATGCTCGGCGGCCATGGCGCGAATGGCATCCATCTGACGGCTGATCGCCTGCGGAGCGAGGCGTGGCATCCGCGTTTCGATCTCCGCGATACACTCGCAGATGCGCTGGCGGATAAGCTCGATCGGGTCGGGCGCAGCCATGGATTCATCCTTCGTTGACCCGGCCATTATCAACGAAAATTGTTAACAGCTCGCGAAAGCTGGCTTACGCATCGATGACTGGGGGGCCGCATGATACTTCGCCGGGTGCGCGAGCATGTCTCGCAACATAATTGGTTCGCGGTCGGGATCGACCTCGTGATCGTCGTCGTCGGCGTGTTCCTCGGCACCCAGGCGAACAATTGGAACGAGGCCCGCCTGGAGCGCGCGGCGGCGGCCGATTACCGCCAGCAGATCGTCTATGATCTCAAGAGCAACGCGACCGACATCGGCGGTCGCAAGGCTTATTATATGGCGGTCCGGCGTCACGCCCTGGCGGCCCTTGCGGCGATCGAGGATCCATCCTTGCCACGCGGCGAACCCTTCCTGGTGGACGCCTTCCAGGCGAGCCAGGTGTGGCTGCGGCCGCTGACCCGCACCGGCTATGACGAGATGGTCGGCGCACGCCTCAGCAATCGCATCGGTGACCGCGACGCGCGCGGACGGCTGACCGCTTATTACACCCAGATCCGGCAGTTCGACGTCACTGCGCTGGGTATGACCAGCTATCGCGAGCGTCTCCGGCGCGCCATGCCCTATATGGTTCAAGAGGCGGTCCAGCAGAAGTGCGGCGATCAGGTCACCACCATAGCCGGCGGTGCCCAGATGGCGGCTCTTCCCGAAGACTGTTCGCTCGGCCTCGATCCAGGCACCATCGCGGTGGCGGTATCGCGCATCGCGGACGCCGACTTGAGGGACGACCTCACCCGCCACATCGCCGACATCGACCAGAAGCTGTCCGGGTTCGATCGCTTCAGCCGGCTTGCGGACAGCAACCGGTTGCTGCTCGAAGCGCAGGAGCGGGGTTGATATGGTCGTTCGCCGCATCCGCGAGCACGTCACGACGCACAATTGGTTCGCGGTCGCGATCGACCTTGCGATCGTCGTTCTCGGCGTGTTGATTGCCACCCAGGTCAGCAACTGGAACGAGGAGCGGATCGATCGCGAACGGGCACAGGACTATCGCGCCCGGCTGATCGACGAGCTTGACTTCAACGCACGCCAATATGCCGTGCAGACCGCATACTACCAGCGAGCCAGAGACTACGGCCTGAAGGCGCTCGCCGTGCTGAACGGGAGTCGTCCGCTGTCCGACCGCGAGTTCGTAATCGCCGCCTACCAGCTGACCCAGACTGACACGACGGGGACCAAGACCGGCGTCTACGAGGAAATGGCGGCAAGCGGCCTCAGCGACCGGCTGGGCGATGCAGAAACCCAGCAGCTGGCAAGCGATTTCTACCTGACCGCGGAGGTCAGCCAGCGGACCAACGAAACCATTCTCCCCTATCGCACGCTGCTCCGCGAGGTATTGCCCTATGCAATCCAGTTCGGGATTCGCGAGGCATGCGGCGACCGCGACGTCTTCTACAAGCAGCGGCTGGTCGGGGTCGTCACGGTGTCGCCGTGCCCCCTGGCCATACCCCCCGCCGAGGCTGCGAAGGCAGCCGCGGCGGTACGCGCCGCCCCTGGTCTCGAAATGCAAATGACGCGATATGTTGCTTCGCTCGACGAAAAAATCGACAATCTGGCGCTTTCGCAGCAGCAGGCGCTGGCGTTCCGCAAACGATTGATGACGAGGGCCAAGGGGCCCTCAACTTGACAGAATCGGCCCCGAGCGTCATTGGGCGCGACACAAGGGCGGCGTCATGCGCCGCCTTCATTATTTCAGCATCAGGATATGCGCGATGGCCAAGCCGGCAACCGTCAAGATCAAGCTCGTCAGCTCCGCCGACACCGGCTTCTTCTATGTAACCAAGAAGAACCCGCGCACGCAGACCGAGAAAATGGTCATGCGCAAATATGATCCGAAGGTGCGCAAGCACGTCGATTTCAAGGAAGCTAAGATCAAGTGAAGCCCTAGGGCGTCGCTTCGACCTTTCCTTCGCTCAGCAAATCCTCGACCGTCTGAGCGAAACGAACCACCGAAATAGGCTTGGAGACATAGGCCTGCGCGCCGGCCGCGCGGATGCGCTCCTCGTCGCCCTGGGCCGAATAAGCGGTCACCGCCATGATCGGGATCGCAGCCAGCTGCTCGTCGCTGCGGATCAGGCGGATCAGCTCAAGCCCGCTGACGTGCGGCAGCTGGATGTCCGTGATCACCAGGTCGGGCGCAAAGCTGCGCGCGGCGTCGATCGCAGTGCGGCTGTCGGTCACGGCCTCGGGCTGATGGCCATGCGCGGCGAGCAGGTCGCAAAACAATTTGATGTTGAGCGCGTTGTCCTCGACGATCAGGATCTTCGCCAACTTCTTCCCCCTCAATGACGCGAGCCTAGCCCGTGCGAGAGCCGTCTCCAAATCCTGCCGACCCTGCGGCGCTAGCGCTCACTGCGCTGGCGGCAACGCTCGGTGACGAAAAGCGGGCGCAGCGGTTCCTCGACTTGACCGGAATCGGGACAGAGGAGCTGCGCGCGCGGGCAGGGGAGCCGACGCTATTGGTAGCGCTGATCGCCTTCCTTGAGGCTTATGAGCCGGACCTGATCGCCGTGGCCGGGGAAATCGGCGTGAAGCCGGAGGCACTGATCGCGGCGCGGCGCTCGCTCGATCGCAACGGGAAGCAAGAATGACCAGGATAGCTTTGATTACCGGCGCGACTGCCGGCATCGGTCAAGCAGCGGCCCGGCGCTTTGTCGCTGGCGGCTGGCGAGTGATCGGCACAGGCCGCCGAGCCGACCGGCTGCGCGCGCTTCAGGAGGAGCTCGGCGAGGCGTTCCTGCCGCTCGAGGTCGATATGCGCGACCGGGATGCCCTCGAAAGCCTCCCGAAGCTGGACGGCGGCTGGGGGGACATCGACCTGCTCGTCAATAATGCCGGGCTTGCCCCGCCAATGAGCGATTTGCAGGACAGCGAGTGGGACAGAATCCAGACCGCGCTCGACACAAATATCACCGGTCTGATCGCCTTGACCCGGGCGCTCCTGCCAACGCTGATAGCGCGAAAGGGCGCGGTCATTAACCTGTCATCGGTCGCGGCGTCCTACCCGTACAAGGGCGGCGCGGTGTACGGCGCGAGCAAGGCGTTCGTCCGCCAATTTTCGCTCGACCTGCGCTGCGACCTCCACGGCAGCGGCGTCCGCGTGACGTCGATCGAGCCGGGCATGGCCGAGACAGAATTCACGATCGTTCGCACGGGCGGGGACAAGGAAGCGTCGGACAAGCTCTATGCGAACATGAACCCGATGACCGCCGAGGATCTCGCCGAGACCCTGTGGTGGGTCGCGACCTTGCCGCCGCATCTGAACATCAACGCCATCGAGCTGATGCCGGTCAGCCAGAGCTGGGCCGGCTTCGTCGTGGCGCGGGACGGTTGATGCGAGGGTTGATTCTGGCGCTTGCCGGTGCTTGGGCGCGGCGATGAGCATTGACCAACGCCTTGCCGAGATCGGCATCACGCTGCCCCAGCCCGCGGCTCCGGTCGCATCCTATGTCCCGGCCGTCGAGCATGGGGGCCTGTTGCATATTTCGGGACAGATCAGCTTCGCCGAGGACGGCAGCCTGATCAAAGGCCGGCTCGGCGACGACGTCGACCTTGACGGCGGCATTGCAGCTGCGCGGCGCTGCGGGATCATGCTTGTGGCGCAGATGAAAGCCGCGCTCGGCTCTCTCGACCGGGTCGAACGCGTCGTAAAGCTCGGCGTGTTCGTCAATTCGACGCCCGATTTCACCGATCAGCCCAAAGTCGCAAACGGCGCTTCGGAGCTGATGCAGGAGGTGTTCGGCGAACCCGGCCGCCACGCCCGTAGCGCGGTCGGCGTGACCGTGCTGCCGCTCGGCGTGGCCGTCGAAGTGGACGCGATCGTCGCGGTGAAGCGCTAGTTCATCGCGATTGCGCTAAGCGGCTGAGCGTGGCCGACCGCGAATCGCAATTTATCGCCCGTCTCGGGTCCGGAGTTGCCGAAGCCGACCCGCACCAGTGGGATGCGCTTGCCGGGGGCGATCCTTTTCTTTCCCACGCCTTCCTTGTGGCGCTCGAGCAATCGAACAGCGTCGGCCAGGGCACCGGCTGGTCGTCGGCGCCGATTCTGATCGACGGCGAGGGCGCGCTCGAAGCCGCGGCGCCGGCTTATCTCAAGGCGCACAGCCAAGGCGAATATGTGTTCGACCATGGCTGGGCCGAGGCGTGGGAGCGCGCCGGCGGGCAATATTATCCCAAGCTGCAGATCGCGGTGCCGTTCACGCCGGTGCCGGGCGCGCGGCTGCTGGGGCGCCGGCCGCAGCAACTGCTTGCCGCGGCGGAAGCGGTCGCGGTGCAGAACGGGCTGTCGTCGGCGCACATCACTTTCATCGACCCGGCCGGGGCGGCCGAATGCGAGGCGCGCGGCTGGCTGATCCGTCACGGTGTCCAATATCATTGGCTCAACCGCGGCTTCGCGAGCTTCGAGGACTTCCTTGCCGCCCTGACCAGCCGCAAGCGCAAGGCAATCCGCAAGGAACGGGCCGCAGCGCGCGCCGGCCTCGAGTTCCGGACCTTGCGAGGCGGCGACATCGGACCCGCCGAATGGGACGCGGTGTGGGCGTTCTACCAGGACACCGGCAGCCGCAAATGGGGCCGTCCTTATCTCACCCGCGAATTCTTCGACCTGATCGGGGAGGGAATGGGCGATGCTTTGCTGCTGATGCTTGCCTGCCGTGATGGCAGGCCGATCGCGGGGGCGCTCAACCTCGTCGGGCGCGACACATTATACGGCCGTTATTGGGGCTGCACCGAGGACGTCCCGTTCCTCCACTTCGAACTGTGCTTCTACCAGGCGATCGAATGGGCCTGCGACCACGGGCTCGCTTCGGTCCAGGCGGGCGCGCAGGGGGAGCACAAGATCGCGCGCGGCTATGAGCCGGTGCTGACGCGCTCGGCGCATTATCTGCCCAACCCCGGGTTCCGCGACGCGGTCGCCGACTTCCTCGCCAGCGAGCGCGCGGCGGTGTCGCAGGAGATCGAGTGGCTGCGGCGCGACCTGCCTTACCGTTCGTCTTCTTCGGCGTAGAGCCCGACGCTCCGGCCTGCCTTGCTTGCCATGCCTCGGTACATTCCCGGCGTGTTGAACGAATAGACCGTCTCGCCCCTGGGGGTGAGGACGATCACGCCGCCGGTCCCGCCCAGCGCCTTTACTTCGGCCATCACCGTGTCGGCGGCGACCTGCGCGGCTTCGCCCTTGAACCGGACACGCGCGCAGATTTCGTGCGCGACACCGGCGCGGATGAAATATTCCCCGTCGCCGGTCGCCGACACGGCGCAGCCGCGGTCGTCGGCATAGGTGCCGGCGCCGATGATCGGGCTGTCACCGACGCGGCCCCAGCGCTTTCCGGTCATTCCGCCGGTCGATGTGGCGGCGGCGACGTGACCGCTGGAATCGAGCGCGACGGCGCCGACCGTGCCATATTTATATTCGACCTCCAGCGCGCTGACCTTCCCGGATTTGAAGAGGTCGAGTTGCCGTCGGCGCTCGGGCGTCGCGAAATATTCGGGCGGCGCCTGCTCGAGTCCCTGCTCCCTTGAATATTGGTCGGCGCCGTCGCCGCTGAGGAACACGTGCGGGCTCTTTTCCATCACCGCCCGGGCGAGGCTGATCGGATTTTTCGTCGCGGTCACTCGGGCGACGGCGCCGGCGGCGCGAGTGCGCCCGTCCATGATCGACGCATCCAGCTCATTCTTGCCCTCGTAGGTGAAAACCGCGCCGTGCCCGGCGTTGAAATTGGGATTGTTCTCCAGCTCTCGCACGGCCGCTTCGACCGCATCCAATGCGCTGCCTCCGGCGTCGAGCACGCGCGAGCCGGTCGCCAGGGCAAGATCCAGCGCGGCGCGAATCTCGCGATCCTTGGCCGGCGTGATTCGCGTTCGCTCGATTACGCCGGCGCCGCCGTGGATCACCAGTTTCCAGTCGCGTCCAGGCTCGGCTTGGGCGGCAGTCGCCATGGTCAATACTCCAAGAATCAGCAGCAATCGCATGGCGATCCTCCGTTCTCACGGGCCTTAGCCGCGGTCCGGCGACGATGCCAGTTGACGGCGGTGAAGTGCCGATATAATGATGATATCAAATAAAACAGGGAGCCAAACTATGCCCGATCCAATCTTTGCCTTGACGTCGAGCCGCGAGCGGTCCGCCTCGACAGCCAGCGGTTACGCGATGCTGCTCGTGCTGCTCGCCGCGATCGCCCTGCAGGTCTACGGAATCCTCGGCTTGATGGGCGAGGGTGATGGCTTGGCTCATATTCTGGGCGCGATCGTGGCGCCGTTGATCATTCTGTTCGTCGCCTGCGGCTTCTACATGCTTCAGCCCAACCAGGCCGCGGCAATCACATTGTTCGGATCCTACAAGGGCACCGACCGTGCCACCGGGCTGCGCTGGGTGCTGCCGTGGATGATCCGCAAGAAAGTCTCCGTCCGGGCCAACAATTTCATTTCCGATCGGATCAAGGTCAACGATCTGCGCGGAAACCCGATCGAGATGGCGGCGCAGATCGTGTGGCGCGTGGTCGACACCGCGCAGGCGCTGTTCGACGTCGATGATTACAAGCAGTTCGTCCGGGTCCAGGTCGAAGCGGCGATCCGCACCATCGGCTCGCGTTACCCCTATGACGATTTCGAGCATATGGAGGTGACCCTGCGCGGCAATCACGACGAAGTCGGCGCAGAGCTTCGCGGTGAGCTTCAGGAGCGCCTCGCGGTCGCCGGGATAACGGTCGACGAATGCGGCTTCACCCATCTCGCTTACGCGCAGGAAATTGCCGGCGCGATGCTTCGCCGCCAGCAGGCCCAGGCAGTGGTCGCGGCCCGCAAGACGCTGGTCGAAGGCGCGGTCGGGATGGTCGAGATGGCGCTGGCGATGCTGAGCGAGAAGAACGTCGTCGAGCTGGACGACGAGCGTCGCGCGGCGATGGTCTCCAACCTGATGGTCGTGCTGTGCGGGGAGCGCGATACGCAGCCGGTCGTCAACGCCGGCACGCTCTACCAATAATCGATCATGCCCGGAGGCGAGCGCAAGGCCTATCCGCTTCGGATCGATCCTGCCTTGTGGGCAGCGGTCGAGCGTTGCGCCGCGGCCGACCTGCGCAGCGTGAACGCCCAAGTCGAGTGCCTCCTGCGCGAGGCGCTGAACGAGCGCGGCGTCAAATTGAAGACGCCAACGCCGCGACGGCGTGGCCGGCCGAGCAAGGAGCGGGCGAAATGAGCGAAGGCCCGGACTGGTTTGCGCCGAAACGTTATGGCTATGGCGCGGGCCTGCCGATCCGCTGGCAAGGCTGGGCGCTGATGGCCGGCTTCGTTCTAGTGCTGGTCCTCGCCTCGTCCTTCCTTCTGCCCGACCATCTCCTCGTCTATTTTTCGGTCGTGGTGACGATCACCTCGCTCTTCCTGCTGATTGCCGCGAAAACCACCCGCGGCGGCTGGCGCTGGCGTTCGGGCGACTAGCCGACCGACAGATCGCGTTGCTGATTGACCAAGCGCCACTCGTCGAGGTCGGCAAGCATGATCCGCGCGGCTTGCTCGGTCAGGTCGGCGACGCGGTTTAGGCCGACTTCGCGGCGCAATTCCGCGTCGATCGCCTTCAACGTCCTGGCCGTTGCCAAAGATCGCACTGCGTCGCCGCCGAAATCGGCCTGAAAACGAATTCCGAACACCGCCGTGCCAAGGGCCGGAAATCCAGCCGATACCAAAGTCAGCCAGTCCCCGTAACGGTCGACCCAGGCGGAGCCGATGGCGAGCCCGATCAGTGTGCCGATCGACACAATCAGGGTGCTCAGGAACAGGCCCGTCGCAATTCGCTCAAGCCGTTCGTCGAGCATGTTGATTTGCCGGGCGTGGCGCTCGTGATAGCCGACCTGAGGCGCGACTTCATGCTCCGCGATGGAATCGCCTAGCTGGTTTGCGCGCTGCACATCGATAGTCCCACCCGGGCAGCCCATCGCTCGCCAGATGCCGCTCGCATACCAGTCGATCCACCGCTTCGGCACCGGGTTGGTCGCGGTTCCGGGGGGATCGGGCGCGGCAATCCCGAGGACCTTGAGGCTACGCATCGGCCGCAGCCGCTCGGCGAGTTGACGATAGTCGAGCCAGCGCCGGTGCCATTCGTTCCGCGTGCCGACGTAGGCGTTGAGAATGATCCCGAAAGTGATCACCATCTCGGCCGCTGCGAATTGAAATTTATACTGCGGCGCCATGAACGCGCTGAGCCCGAGGCACACCGCGACGCCGCCCAGCACGAAACTGAAGATATGCCCGCTGCGATAGGTCTGGGCGAAGTGAGTCGCGAGGCGGTCGGCCCAGCTATAGGCCTCTTCCAGCAGCTCGATCGGCGCTGCAATCTGGTGGGCTTCGGCGCACCCCGCGCGATGCTGTTGCCATTCCTCGCGGATCTGCGCTTCACAATATTTGTCACGGAAATCTTTAGCTCCGATGCGGCCGACACCAGCCGCCGCGAGCAACAACGGATACTCGATCCGGGTTCGGATGCGCCGCAAGCGCTCGCTTGCGAAGCGCTTGATGAAGCCCTGTTCCAGTTCGTCCGGCGGAGGCATCATCAGGCCGCGCAGCAGCAGGTCCATGCTCGGCCGGTCGACGGGGCGCTCGACGCTCGGTTCATCGGCCAGCGTCAGCACCGTCGGGTCGAACGCGCTCCACAGCAACCGCATCTTACCCTCGCGCTCGAGCGGAACGTGCAGCACCGCGGTACCGCGCGTAAGCGCGAGCTGCACCACCTCGCCGGTTCCGCCCCGGCCTCGCGGCGGAAGCCCGTCCCACACCGCGATCAGGATGTCGCAATGCGAGACCGTCGCCCGGCCGGTCATCACGTAAGCGTCGAGATCCTGGCCGGCCGCGCCGGGCAGCTCGAGCACGCAGGTCGCCCGCTCGAGCAGCGCGTCGAACCGCTCGCGCGCGCCGTGGTTGGCAAGCGTCGAGCGGTAATAAGCGCGCTCGAACGGCAGCACCGCCTGAAGCTCCCACCCGAGCTCGAGCGCGACTTCGGCGGCGACCTGGTCAGCCCCATCGGCAATCGGCGACACGAACCGCCGGCGCAGCGGCGCCTCGGCGAAACAGTCCTGCTCGCGGTCGAGAAGGCCCTGGCCCGCCGCTTCGATCAATTCGAACATCTCGCGCAACCGCGGCGCGAGCCCCTCAAGCGCGCCCGGCCCAAACACATCGGCGCGATGCCCGGTGACACCCACCGAGAGGACGAACGGCAGCTGCGGCGGAACTTGGCGTAGGGCCCGCGTCCCGACTGGATCAACCTGCGCGTTTATCGTTGTCTGCTCCGGCCGGATTTGCTGGACGGGCACGACGGGCGGCGATGACTTGCAACGTCCACAATGCCAGCAACGCGAGGGCGACACCCGCGGCAATCAGGAAGGCGGCGTCGGTCAGCCGGCCTTTGCCACCGTTGATGATGTCAGGGTCAAGCTCACTCTTGTTGCCATTTCTGTCGACGAAATTCAGCTGATATTGCAAGATTCCCTCGGTGTCGTTCTTATCGACGAAATTCAGATTGTTCTGACCTCCGTGGGGCTTGGTCGCCGTGCCGAGACCTTTAATTTCACCCTCCACAAACGGTGATTTGGGCTTGTAGTCGAACGCGATCCAGATCGGTCCGTCGCCCGCAGGTGGGTTCGGTGCGAACACCAAACCCAATCCGGGATCACCCTTGATGGTGTATTTGAATGATTGGTTCGACTGGTTCATCGGAACGTACACGTCCGCGTCCTCGCCGCACCCGAGCTTATTGTGCGGAGTTCGAGGTCCAACAAAACAAAGCTCCCAGCTCGCTACCTTCCCATTCTTGACGGTCGGCGTGACTTCGAAATTGTAATGGCTGGCCTGCATCATTCCCTCCCCTGTTGTTGCGCACGGGCGTTCCCGCGTCGAAACTGGTCCCGGTTATCTCACAGGCGCCCCTTGCCCCCATTGATGATGTCGGGATCATATGATTCGCGCTTTCCATCCCTGTCTTTGAACCACAGCCGATAGTGCAGCGTGCACTCCTCGCTGTTGCGGTTCACGACCTTCAGCAGCTTCAAACCAGTCTCCATCTCCGCGTGGGGAATTTGCGGGTCGTCACACCTTGGGCTGTCGGGCGGACAACAATCTCTGTTCACCCACATCGCCGCACCCTGTTTGTCGCTGAAAACCAAACCGCGCTTTGGATCGGTCTGGTCACGAAGATGGAAATGCATCGGCGTTTCAGGGTCATTTGGCCGGCGCTCGGGTATCTTGATTGAGCCGTTGCCCTCGCTGGGCCCCTTCTCTCCCCACCGCCAAGCATGGGTAAATTCGACGCTGTCGTCCGCACCCGTTCTGGCGAAAACATCGACGATAACCGGGGTGCCGGCTCGCGCGGTCTCAGGTGCGCATTCGCGCATCGCCGGCGATGGTGGTTCCTTCATGCTTGGATCCCTTGTGTCTTAGCCGCTGCAACATAAGCCGGATGGCGATAGCCCATCGCCGCCAGCGACGACATCATCCGCTGGGCTTCGCCGGCGTTGCCGAGGCGAGAATGGGTCAGCGCGATCAGCGCCTGCTCCCGCGGGCGAAGCTCGATCGACTTGGGAATGCTGGCCAGCGCCGTCTGCCACCATTTCACCGCTTCGGCGCGCCGGTTGAGCAGTGCAAGCGCATTGCCGCCGACGGCGAAAGACTCGAACAGCAACAGCCGTCCATCGTGGGATGGCGGCGCAGCGCGCGCCGCCGCTGTCGCCGTCCTGGCAAGTTGTATTGCCTCGTCCGGATTGCCGGCCGCCATGGCTATGCGGGCGCGCATGAGGAGGCAGATAGTTCGCTTCTCCGACTTCCAGTCGGCGACCTTGTCGTCGCGCCGAACCAGGCGATCGACGATATCGCAGCCCGAGCGAGCCATCGCTCCGGCCGCCTGGATCTGGCCGAGCGCCAGCTGCACGCTTGCAAGGTCGAAGCGCCCCGAAGCGCTCGCCTGAAGCCATTCGGTGTTTTCCGGTTCGATGCGGAACAGCGAGTCCGAAATTTCGACGCCGGCGAGAAGTTCCTTAAGTGCACCGGCGGCATCGCCGCGGGACGCAAGCAGACGGCCGATCGACCGGTGCGCGGTCATTGCGTCACGCTGAATTGCCGTGTCCCGCGGATCCATGCGTCCAAGCTCGGCGAGGAGCCTGGCCTGCCGTTCGCGGTCGGCGAGCGCCTGGTCGAGAGCGCCGGAATATTCATGCGCGTCCGCAAGCCAGGCGAGCCTGTTGCTCAGCCGCTTCTGATATTCGAGGTTGCGCGGGTCCGCTGCCGCCAGCGATTCCGCTCCGCGGAGGGCCAATTCGAATTTCGCCGCCGCTTCGCGATAGCGGCGCTGGTCCATGTACACGGTGCCGAGGTTGGTGTTCGCGTAGACCTGCTCAAGACGATACTCGGCCTCGGCGGGGGCAAGCGCGGCCATCTTGTCCGCGAGCTGCTTGTATTCGCGCCATGCAGCTTCGGTTTGGCCGAGGTCGCCGCGCTGGTAAGCAATCGCACCGACGTAAAAGACGTTCTGGGCGTGATCGAACACGCGCTGCGGGTCGTCAGGATATCGCCGGACCGCCTCCCCGGTGCTAGCCAACGCTTCCTGGTAGCGTTTGAGTGCACCGGCAGTATCGCCGCGGGTCTGCGCGATTTCCCCCATCAGGGTCAGCGCTTTCGCGCGCTGCGCGAGCGCTTCGTCCGACAGTTCGGATTTGTCCTGCTTCTCGAAATAAGCGAGCGCGCGGGTGCCCACGGCGTCAAGCGTGTCGAGCCGGCCGATTGGCTCGAGCTTGTCCTTGAGATCGCCGAGCATGAAGCCGACCAGGCCCTCGGCCTCGCGCCTTTGGTCCTGCGCCTCGTCGCGAGAATCGAACGCCACGATCGCCAATGTGCTGGTCACTCCCATCCCCGCGAGCGACGCCGCGGCAAGCCAGGCGAGCCGGCGCTGCCGCCGCGTCGTTTCGCGCTGGACCAGCTCGTCGAGCCCGACGCCGAGCATTCCCGCGACGAGCTTCAGAAACCCCATCCGGCGTCCGTCGCCCGCCGCCCTGAGGTCGGCGGCGAGCGGCTCTGCGCGTTTGCCTGTAGGCCGGCCGCGGCGATCGTATTTCTGCCTCAGCGCCGGGGGGAAGCATTCTTCGGCCTCGCGCCCTGGACTGTCGCTCGCGAAGGGCTCTCCGCCGAGGATCGCGGCGAGCACGCAGCCGTCGGGCCGAGCCCGCTTGAACACTTCGATCTCGGCGTTGGTCCAGCGCGAATTGGCTGCGTCGGGCGAGCACAGAACGATCAGATATTGCGACGAGGCCAGCGCCAGCTTGATTTCGGCACCGAGGTCGCTCGCCGCCGCGAGCTCGTGGCGGTCGCGGAATATGGGTGTCAGTCGACCGGGGATTACGCCGTTCGTGCCGAGCTTCCCGGCCAACGCGGGAGGAACGCGGAATCGCTCGAGCTCGCGGTGGAGCCAGTCGGCGACCTGTTCGTCCTTATGGCTGTAGCTGAGGAACGCGTAATAGTGGGACGGGGGCCGATCGGGCGGTGGGCCGCGCGGCGCATCCGCGTTCGGTGCGCGGTAATTTGCCGGCATTGGGTCTGCATCGGCCATCTGGACCGCCCCCAAGGAGTCCGTTCGTTAGCCTGTTAACACAAGGCGATAGCATTGGCCTAGCTTTGCCTGCCGTCCCTAAGCCCCTATATGCGCGTGCATGTCCTCCCTTCGTCCCTGGCGATCGATCGAGCGGCGCAAGTCGCGCCAGATCATGGTCGGCGCCGTCCCCGTCGGCGGCGACGCGCCGATCAGCGTGCAGACGATGACCAATACGCTGACTTCCGATGCCGCCGCGACAATCGCCCAGATCCGGCGGTGCGAGGAAGCCGGCGCGGATATCGTGCGGGTGTCGTGCCCCGATGTCGCGAGCACCGCCGCGTTGCGCGAGATCGTCCGCGAGGCGCGCGTGCCGATCGTCGCCGACATCCATTTTCACTATAAACGCGCGCTCGAGGCGGCGGACGCCGGCGCGGCCTGCCTGCGCATCAACCCGGGCAATATCGGTTCGGACGAGCGCGTGCGCGAAGTCGTCAATGCGGCCAAGGCAAACGGCTGCGCGATCCGCATCGGGGTCAACGCCGGCAGCCTCGAAAAGGACCTGCTCGAAAAATACGGCGAGCCCTGTCCCGAAGCGCTGGTCGAAAGCGCGCTCGACCATATCCGCATCCTCGAGGACCATGGCTTCACCAACTACAAGGTCGCGGTGAAGGCGTCGGACCTGTTCCTTGCCGTCGCCGCCTACCAACAGCTTGCGGACGCGGTCGATTGCCCGCTTCACCTCGGCATCACCGAAGCCGGCGGGCTGATCGGCGGGACGGTCAAATCTTCGATCGGCATGGGCAGCCTGCTCTGGGCCGGCATCGGCGATACGATTCGCGTGTCCCTGTCCGCCGAGCCCGAGGAAGAAGTCCGCGTCGGCTATGAGCTGCTGAAGTCGCTCGGCATCCGCAGCCGCGGCGTCCGCGTCGTCTCGTGCCCGTCGTGCGCGCGGCAGGGCTTTGACGTCATCCGCACCGTCGAGGCGCTCGAAACCAGGCTGCAGCATATCAAGACGCCGATGAGCCTCTCGGTGCTCGGCTGCGTCGTCAACGGCCCGGGCGAAGCGCGTGAAACCGACATCGGCATCACCGGCGGCGGCAACGGCACCCACATGGTCTATCTGTCGGGGATCACCGACCACCACGTCCAGGACGCGGGGATGATCGATCATATCGTGCGGCTGGTCGAGGCCAAGGCGGCCGAGCTCGAGGCGGCCGCGCACGCCCCGCTCGAAACGCTCGACGCGGCGGAGTAACCGCCGCTAAGCGCGGCCGCGTGAACCGCGTCGCGCAACATCCCGTAAAAGCCTTTGCCGCCGCGCTCGCTGCGGTAGCGATATTGTCGATCATGGATGCGGTGATGAAGCATCTCGTCCTCGCCATCGGCATCGTCGCGGTGAGCGTCTGGCGTTCGCTCGCCAACCTCAGCTTCGCCTCCGCGCTCTACCTCCCGCGGCGGCTGCCGTGGCCCAGCCGGGCGACCCTCAAGCTCCACATCATGCGCAGCGCGGTGGTGCTGGTCATGGCGGTCTTGTTCTTCTGGGGGATCGGTCAGGTGCCGCTCGCGCAGGGCATCGCGCTGACCTTCATCGCCCCGCTGATCGCGCTGCTGCTCGCGGCCCTGTTCCTCGGCGAAAAGATTGGCCCGCGCTCGATCGGCGGCTCGTTTCTCGCATTCGGGGGAGTGGTCGTGATCGTGCTTGGCCAGGCGCGCGCCGAGCTCGGCGACGGAGTGCTTCTGGGCAGCGCCGCGGTGCTCGGCTCGGCACTATGTTATGCGGTCAACATCGTCCTGATGCGCGCGCAGGCCCTCGCCGCGAAACCGCTGGAGATCAATTTCTTCCAGTCGCTCATTCAGGCCGTCGCGTGGCTCGCGGCATTGCCGCTGATCGGAGCGCCCGAATGGCCAGCGTTCGAGTGGCATTGGGTGGTGATCGCGTCGCTGATGTCGACGGCCGGCGGGCTGTTGTTCTCCTGGGCCTATGCCCGCGCCGAGGCCGGCTATCTCTCGGTGACCGAATATAGCGCTTTCCTGTGGGCGGCCGCGCTTGGCTGGCTGGTGTTCCGCGAGCCGGTATCGACCTACACTATCGCCGGCGCCGCGCTGATCGTCGGCGGCTGCCTGATCGCCGCTCGCCGCGATCGCCGCAGTCCCGCCGGAAATCGAGGCCGACTGCTTAGAAGCCAAGTTGCGAGCGGCTTGGGGCGGCATGGGCGAGAAGACACGCGTGCCAACCGGCGGGAGGGAGCATACAGATGGCCTGGGTATATCTGATCATCGGTGGGCTGTTCGAAATCGGTTTCACGACCTCGCTGCGCTTCGTCGACGGCTTCCGCAACTGGCCGTGGACCATCGCCTTCCTGGTCTCGGTCGCGATCAGCATGGCACTGCTCGAGCTCGCCGCGCGCTCGATCCCGATGGGCACCGCTTATGCGGTGTGGGGCGGCATCGGCGCGGTCGGAACGGTGATCGTCGGGATGCTGTGGTTCCAGGAGCCGGCAAGCACGGTCCGGGTGTTGCTGATCCTCGCGATCGTCGCCGCGATCGCAGCGCTGCGCCTGACCAGCTGACGTTGGTCGGGCCGTCCGGCGGTTCGTCGGACAGTGCTAGCCGCCGTCATTCAAGGTTCACTCTTGGCCTTTTAGCCGGCGCGGCCATGACCAACCGACTGCAAAAGCTCGCCGGGGCGACGGCATTCCTCGCCGCACCGGCCTTCGGCCAGGCGGCGCAGCCTCCGGCCGCAGTTGAGGAATCCGCGATCGTCCAGAGTGGCGGGTGCCAGCGCTGAGGAGGAGGACGAAGAAGAGGAAATCGTTGTTACCGGCCAACGCGCGCGGGGTGCGGCGCTGGGCGACATACCGCCTCTCGAAACGCTGGATTCGCGCGACGTCCGCGCGACCGGCGCGACCAACATCAACGAGCTGCTGGCGGCGCTCGCTCCCCAGATCGGAAGCGCGCAGGGCCGCGGCAGCGAAGGGCCGGTGCTGCTGCTCAATGGTCAGCGCATTTCGGGCTTCCGCGAGCTTCGCGATATCCCGACTGAAGCCATCAGCCGGGTCGAGATCCTGCCCGAGGAAGTCGCGCTCAAATATGGCTTCGCGCCGACCCAGAAAGTGGTCAACATCGTCCTTCGCGAGCGTTTCCGCTCGACCTCCGTGCTCGCCGCGATAACCGACGCGACCGACGGCGGTCACACCAGCGGCCGGGGGGACATCACGCGACTGATGCTCGGGACCGCAGGCCGCACGACCTTCAACTTGCGCGCAGAGGGCAACGGCATCCTGACCGAGGCCGAACGTGACATTGACGAAGGCGAGGGCACAGCGCGCTCGCTGATCGGAAGCAGGCGCCAGCTGCGCGGCACGGCGACGATCAACCGCAAAATTTTCGGCGACGTTTCCGCGACCGGAAACGCCGAGCTCGAACATTCGACCGGCCGCTCGCTGCTCGGCTTTGGCGATATTTTGCTGGACACGCTTGGACGCGAAACCCGCAGCGACAGCGCGCACGCCGGCTTCGTCCTCAACGGAACCAAGGCGAAGTGGCGCTGGACCGTGACCGGCAATGCCGATTTGTCCCGCGACACGAGCCGGTCCGACCGCGACAATGCCGTATTCCCAGAGCAGCGGACGCGCCAGGAGCGCGCATCGGGCGACCTGCTCGGCACCGCCAACGGGACCTTGTTCAAGCTTCCTGCGGGCGATGCTTCGACGACGCTCAGGGTAGGCGCTGCGGGAATCCACCTCGACGCCCGCCGCACCAGCCTCGGCAAGACGAGCTCCAACAGTCTCGGCCGCAGGAGCGGCAATGCGGCGGTCAATCTCGACCTGCCGATTTCGCGCCGCAACCGCGACTTCAGCGCTCTCGGCAATCTGACCTTCAGCGTCGACGCGGGTGTCGAGCAACTGTCCGATTTCGGAACCCTGACGACGCTCGGGGCGAGCGCCAACTGGTCACCGGCCGAGCCGCTAAATCTCCTCGCCAGCTGGCGGCGCGAGGAAGGGGCCCCGAGCGTCCAGCAACTCGGCGATCCCATCCTCGAGACCCCGGGCGCGCGAATTTTCGACTTCACCACCGGCCAGACCGTGCTGGTCACCGCGATCACCGGCGGCAACCCCGACCTTCAGGCCGACCGCCGGTCGGTGTTCAAGGTCGGCGGCAATTGGAAGCCCCTCAAGGAAACCGACCTTCGCCTGCGCGCCGAGTTCGTCAGCTCGACCATCGACCGCCCGATCCAAAACATATTTGCCGTGACCCCGGCGATCGAGGCCGCGTTCCGCGACCGCTTCCCGCGCTCGGGTGGCCAGCTCATCAGCGCGGACTTGCGCCCGATCAATTTCGACGAAGCGAGGCGCGACACGCTGCGCGTTGGGTTCGATTTCTCCAAGCCGCTCAAGTCGCGCCGCCCGTCGCAAAGCGCGCTCGACCAGCTCCGCGCGCAATTCGGCGGTCGCCGCGGCGGACCGCCGGGCGCGACACAGCCTTCGGGCGAAAGCGGCCCTCCGCCATCCAGCGAGGGCGGTAGCGAGCGCGCCGGTGAGGGCGGCGGTGAGCGCAGCTGGCGCGGCGGCCGTGGCGGCCGTGGTTTTGGCGGTGGCGGGGGCGGCTTGTTCGGCGGCAATCGCGGGCGGCTTCAATTCTCGCTGACCGACACCATCACCTTCACCGACAAGGTGACGATCAGGCCCGGACTTCCAGCGCTCGATTTTCTGCGCGGCGACGCGGTCGGCTCATCCGGCGGCACTCCGAGGCACCGGGTCGAGGCACAGGCCGGCTGGTCGAACAACGGCCTCGGGGCGCGGCTCAGCGGCAATTGGCGCAGCGGGACGCGGGTCGACTCGCTCGGGACGGGCGCGCTCCGCTTCGGTTCGCTTGCGACCTTCGACCTGCGGCTGTTCGCAAATCTCGGCGAGCAGCTCGACCTCGTCCTCAAGCAGCCATGGCTGCGCGGCAGCTCGGTCCGGTTCGAGGTCAGCAACATTTTCAACGCCCGGCCCAAGGTTCGTGACGCGGCCGGCCTGACGCCGCTCAATTACCAGCCGGATCTTCTCGACCCGCTCGGGCGGACGGTATCGATCAGCTTTCGCAAGCTGTTTTCGCCGCGCCCCGGCGCGTGGCGTGCAGAGCGCGAACGCGAGGAAGGCCGGCGCCCGCGCTAGAGTCTGTTACAGCCAGACTGAAGCTGCCGCCTGCCCAGTGCAGTCGGCGGCCCTTTCCGCTTTGGCCGGAAACTGCTTAAGCGTCGCGCCCATGACGCCCGATCGTTCGTCCACCCAGCCCGTCCGCGGCACGCAAAGCCTGCTTGGCGAAGATGCCGACCGCCTCGCCGCGGTAGTCGCGGCGTTCGACCGAGTGCGCCGGCTGTACGGCTTCAAGCGGGTCGAAGTGCCGGTGATCGAGCCGACCCAAATATTCGCCCGCACCATCGGCGAGACGACCGACGTGGTGTCGAAGGAAATGTACAGCTTCGAGGACCGCGGCGGGGAGTCGATCACGCTGCGGCCCGAGTTCACAGCGGGGATCGCGCGCGCCTATTTAACGGAGGGTTGGCAGCAGCATGCCCCGCTCAAGGTCGCCACGCACGGCCCGGCGTTCCGCTACGAGCGTCCGCAAAAAGGCCGCTTTCGCCAGTTTCACCAGCTCGACGCCGAGATCATCGGCGCGGCCGAGCCGCAGGCGGACGTGGAGCTGCTCGCATTCGCCGACCAGTTGCTCAAGGAGCTGGGCATTGGCGAAGGCGCGATCCTCCAGCTCAATACGCTCGGCGATCCGGAGACACGGGCGGCATGGCGCGACGCCCTGTTCGAGCATTTCAGCGCGCGCCGAAAAGACTTGAGCGAGGACAGCCGCGCGCGCCTCGACCGCAACCCGCTGCGCATTCTCGACAGCAAGGCGCACGGCGACTGGCCGGTCGTCGACAGCGCTCCGCCGATCGATGATTTCCTGACATCCGAGGCGGCCGACTTTTTCGCCCAGGTGACCGCCGGGCTCGATGCCGTCGGGGTCGATTGGGAGCGCGCGCCGACGCTCGTGCGCGGGCTCGACTATTACCGCCACACCGCGTTCGAGTTCGTTACCGACCGGCTCGGCGCGCAGGGCACGGTGCTCGCCGGCGGGCGCTATGACGGGCTGATGGAAACGCTCGGCGGGCCATTCACGCCGGCTGTCGGCTGGGCGGCCGGGATCGAGCGGCTGGCGATGATGATCGATGCACCGCGGCCCGAAGTTCCGCGCGCCGTGCTGGTGCCCCTTGGCGATCGCGCGGTCGCGGCTGCCCAGCGGATCCTCACGGAGCTGCGCCGCGACGGCATCGCGGTCGACATGGCGTTTCGCGGCAACATGAAGAAGCGGATGGGCAAGGCGAGCGAATCCGGCGCCGAATATGCGCTGATCCTCGGCGACAACGAGCTCGACCGGGGCGAAGCGCAGCTCAAGCATCTCGGCACCGGCGAGCAGCGCTCGGTCGCGCTCGATCAGATCGCTGCGGCGCTGAGCGCATGAGCGGGATTTCGTCGGAGCGGATCGCGTCGATTGAGGCGCGCAAGCATGAGCTTGCCGAGGCGATGTCGGCCGGCGACCTGTCGCCCGACGAGTTCGTCCGCCTGTCCAAGGATTATGCGGCGATCGAGCCGGTCGCGGCCGCCGCGCGCGAGGTCCGCCGGCTGCGCGCCGAGCGCGAGAGCCTGACCGCGATGACCAAGGACGCCGACGAGGAATTGCGCGCCATCGCGGGCGAGGAATTGCTGGAGATCGAGGTGCGCCTGCCCGCCGCCGAGCGCGCTCTGGCGATCCAATTGCTGCCGCGCGACGCCGCCGACGACCGCGCCGCGATGCTCGAGCTACGCGCCGGCACCGGCGGCGACGAGGCGGCATTGTTCGCCGGGGACCTGCTGCGGATGTACCAGCGCTTTGCCGAGCTCCAGGGCTGGCGGTTCGAGCTGATCTCCGCGAGCGCGTCCGAAATGGGCGGCTACAAGGAAGCGATTGCGTCGATCAACGGCACGGGCGTGTTCGCCAAGTTGAAGTTCGAAAGCGGCGTCCACCGCGTCCAGCGCGTGCCGGTGACCGAAAGCGGCGGCCGCATCCACACGTCGGCGGCGACGGTCGCGGTACTGCCCGAGGCCGAGGACGTCGACGTCATCATCAACGACAGCGACCTGCGCATCGACGTCTATCGCTCTTCGGGACCGGGCGGGCAGTCGGTCAACACCACCGACAGCGCGGTCCGCATCACCCACTTGCCGACCGGCCTGGTGGTCATCCAGCAGGACGAAAAGTCGCAGCACAAGAACAAGGCCAAGGCGATGAAGGTGCTGCGCACGCGTCTGTATGAACTCGAGCGCAGCCGCCTTGCCGACGAGCGGGCGGGGACGCGCAAGTCGATGGTCGGATCGGGCGACCGGTCGGAGCGCATCCGCACCTATAATTATCCCGCAAGGGCGCGTGACCGACCACCGGATCAACCTGACGCTGCACAAGCTCGACGCGATCCTCGAAGGGCCGGGGCTTGGGGAGCTGACCGAAGCCCTGATCGCCGAGGATGAGGCGGAGCGGCTCGCGGGGCTCGACGAGGCGTGAAAGCAATTTCGCGCGCGCTGGCCGATGCCGCGCGCCAGCTGAGCGAGACCAGCGACAGCGCGCGGCTAGATGCCGAGCTGCTGATGGCCGAAGCGCTGCACATCGACCGCGACAAATTGCTCCTGTCGCCGCCGCCGCGCGCGGTGCCGAAGCGCTTCTGGGCGATGGTCGAACGCCGCGCCGCAGGGGAGCCGGTCGCCTACATCACCGGCCGCCGGGCATTCTGGAACATCGACCTTCACGTCGGCCCTGGGGTGCTTGTCCCGCGGCCCGACAGCGAGGTCCTGATCGCCTCCGCGATCGAGCATTTCGCCGGCGGTGAGGGCCCCGCGCGGATCCTCGACCTGGGGACCGGCCCGGGCACCTTGCTGCTTGCCGCGCTCGATGTCTGGCCGAGCGCCACCGGGCTCGGCATAGACCGGTCGCGCCAGGCCTTGTCCTACGCGGCGTCGAACGCGCGGCGGCTCGGGGTCGACGGCCGGCTGCGGCTCAGGCCCGGGGACTGGGCGAAGGGGATCGACGAGCAGTTCGACCTGATCCTGTGCAATCCGCCTTATGTCGCCAAGGACGCGGAGCTCGGCCCCGGCGTTCGCGAATATGAGCCCGGCGAAGCCTTGTTCGCGGGGGAGGAAGGCCTCGATGCCTATCGCGTGCTCGCGCCGCAGCTGCCCCGCCTGCTTGCGCCGGGCGGGCTGGCGAGTGTCGAAATCGGCTTCGACCAAGCCGAAGCGGCGACGGAACTGCTTGCGCGGGACGGCCTTGGCGCCGCCGTCGCGCTGGACCTCGGCGGGCGCCCGCGCGCGGTGCTGCTTACCTGGGTTTGAACGAAAGTGCTTGGCATGATGGCCGAAGTTCACTAAATCCTCTGGCAGGGCCGGGTCCGCTCCGCCAAGAAATTTGAAGAGCGCATCCTCACCCTCCCCCGACGCTATCGGCCGTTCGCTTCGCGCTTCATAAAGCGCAGACCGGAACGAGAGGGTCAGAGCCTGCTTCCAGACAAGCGGAAGCCGGTCTGTCCAGCGCAGCCCAGGGGGCTAGCGACTACTGCGTAAGGAAGTAGCATTTGATCAATAATCGTCAGGGTGGCCGCAGGCGTGGCCGCGGTGGGCAGCGAGGCCCGAACGTTAGCGGTGGTGGGCAGTCGGGCAATCGCCAGGACAATCGCCAGCGCGGGAATGCGGCCCAGCTGCTCGAAAAATACAAGAGCATGGCGCGCGACGCGCAGCTTGCGGGCGACCGCGTCCAGACCGAATATTATCTGCAATATGCGGACCATTATTTCCGCGTGCTCGGCGAGACCCAGTCGCGCTTTACGGAGCAGCGCCCGCGGCGCGGCGACGAGATGGACGACGACGAAGGCGACGACGAGCAGCTCGAGGCCGGCGATTCCGACAATGACGACGACGATCGCGGCCAGCGCGATGATCGCTCGCATCGTGACGATCGGCCGCAGCGCGACGATCGTCCGCAGCGCGAAGATCGGCCGCAGCGCGCCGAGCGGCCTGAACGCAACGAGCGACCCGAGCGCAACGAGCGACCCGAGCGCAACGAGCGCCCGGAGCGCAGCGAGCGTCCCCGGCCTACCCGCGAGCGGACGCCGCGCAACGTCGCCGCCGATGTACAGGACGGCGATGATCGGGAAGTGTCCGATCGCGGCAACGGCCGCGGCGAGACAATTCCGTTTGACGCGCTTCCGCCGGCCATCGGGCTCGACGTTGCCAGCGATGTTCGCGGCGATGACGAAGCGCCCGAGGAAAAGGCGCCGGTGCGTCGCCGGACCCGGACTCCGCGCCGTCCCGACGGCGACACGGACGTCGCTCCCGCCGCCTAACTTTCAGGCAGTCCAGGCTTTAATCAGACGGTCTCGGTCGGTGGATCGACTGGCCGCGGGCGGTTGTCGGCGTCGAGCGCGACGAAAGTAAACACGCCTTCGGTCACCTTGACCTCGGTCGCGCCGAGGTCGCGGTGGGCGATAACCTCGATCTTCACCGCCATCGACGTCCGCCCGACTTTGCCGATTTCGGCAAATACCGAAATCAGGTCGCGCAGATGGATCGGCTGGAAGAACGTCATTGCCTCGATCGCCACGGTCGCGACGGGCCCGCGAGCGCGGCGCGAAGCGACGATGCCGGCGGCGATGTCCATCTGGCTCAGCACCCAGCCGCCGAAGATATGTCCGTTGGCGTTGATGTCGGCGGGCGCCGGCACGACGCGCAGGATGGGCACGCGCTCGAGATTGGTCACTTGTGGTCGTCCCTTTCCGCGGCGCTGCCCTTGGCCTGGTCGTCGTGGCCGCTCGACGAGCTAAGGAAGACCAGCGTCATCAATCCGGTTCCGAGCAACACCGTCAGCCCCACGCCGAGCGCTGTCGCGATCATCATGTGCACGTGGACAGTGGAATCGCCCCGCGCGACCAGCACCACCGCGATTGCCGCAATCGCGATCGACAGCAAGGCAAGCAGGCGGAAAATCCGCCAGAAGCGGTGCATCATCGTGTGGCGCGGGCCCGGGATGGGGTCCGGGCCAGGAATGGGATCGGGGATCGGCACGGCTTCCCTTTGGCCACCAGCCGTGGAAGAATCAAACGGCGCGTTTCCCCGAGTCTCGAAAGGAAATGACCCGTGACCATCGCCGCAGTGATCAGCCGCAAGGGCAGCGCGGTCGAAACGATCGCCGCCGACGCCCCGGTGTCCGAAGCCGTTGGGCGGCTTGGCGAGAAGCGCATCGGGGCCCTGCCGGTGGTCGAAAGCGGGCAGATCGCGGGCATCATTTCCGAGCGCGACGTGATTTACTGCTTGCGCGATCATGGCCCCGCGATGCTCGAGTGGCCGGTCGCGCGGCTGATGAGCGCCCCGGCAATCACGGTCGATCTTCAAACCGAGGTGATGGCCGCGCTGGCACTGATGACCCAGCGTCGCATCCGCCATTTGCCTGTGGTTTCAGACGGCGCGATTCGTGGAATCGTATCGATCGGCGACCTCGTCAAATACCGCATGGAGCGGATCGAGGCGGAGGCCG
>CAVYKA010000005.1:0-94346 GCA_963768995.1 uncultured Alphaproteobacteria bacterium
CGCTCAATCGGTCGTCAGCGCCGACGTCTCGGGCTTGCCGCGGGCTGTGGACCGGTGCTGCGCTCCCACCAATAAGCGGGACGCTGGCGGTCGCCCGTCACCTGCTCGTTAAGCGTGCGGGCATCGTAGAGCCTGCCGCCGAGCATCACCTGGCTGACATTATCCGTGTTCTGGATGTTCTCCAGGGGATTGGCGTCGAGCACCACGAGGTCGGCGAGCTTGCCCGCCTCCAGCGTGCCGAGGTCCCGCTCCATGCCCAGCGTCCGCGCCGGGTTGATCGTCGCGGCCTGAAGCGCTTGAAGGGGGGTCCAGCCGCCCTTCGCGAAACTCCAGATTTCCCAATGCGCGGCGATTCCGTCCTGTTGCCCATGCGCGCCGATGTTGACCTGGATGCCGCGGTCGGCGAGCTTCCGTGCCTCGCGGGCCGCCCACGTGTCGGCATAATCCTCCTCGGGGGCAATGTTGCGCCGAGCGCTGCCGGCGGCGAGGATCCGCGGCGGCGTGTGGGCGGTGAGTAACGGATGCTCCCACAGGTTCATGCGCGCGCGCCAGTAAGGATCGGCCCCCGGCCCGCCGTAACTGACCACCAGCGTCGGCGTGTAGTTGGTCTTGGTCTGGGTCCAGAACTGGATCACGTCCGAGTAGAAAGTGCTCCCGGGCACATTATGCTCGACGGTCGCATTTCCGTCCTGGATCAGCGTCATGTCCATGTTGAACAGTGAGCCGCCTTCGGGGACGACGAGCATGTTCTCGGCCTGGCCTGCGGCGACGACCATCTGGCGCTGCTCGCGGCGCGGCTGGTTGTAGTTCTTGATGCTCATCGCGCCTTGCGCCTTCAAGCGACGCACGTGGGCAAGAGCATCCTCGAACTTGCCGATGTCGGCGAACACGCCGGCCGCCTTGGCGCCGTAGATGATTTCGCCGGTCGAGAAGATCCTGGGCGCGAGAATCAGCCCCGCCCGCTGCATTTCGGCCGCGGCGAAAATCTCGACCGCGCTGTTGGACGGGTCGTGGACGGTCGTGGTGCCGAGCGCGAGATTGGCCTGCGTCGACCAATTCTGTTGCGGCACGACGCCGTTTTCGCCTTGCGGGCCGTGAGCATGCGCATCGATGAACCCGGGCACGATGGTCTTGCCGGCGGCGTTCACGACCGGGACGCCGGCGGGAACGGCGACGCTCGCACGCGGGCCGACCGCGACGATCCTGTCACCTTCCACCAATATCGTGCCGTCCTCGATGACGCCGCCGTCGGCGCCTTGCATGGTTATAATCCGAGCGCCGGTCAGTGCGACGCGGCCGGTCGGCTTGGCTGCTGCAACGGTCGTTGCAAGCGAAATGCCGCTCTTGGGCGGCGTGAACGGCGAGCCGTAGATGCCGCGCGTGTCGGCCGTGTAGACATTCGGCCCGATGCTCCAGTGGACCCGCGCGCCTCCGCTTGAGAAATTGACGAAGTTGGCGCCGCCCGCGCTCAGGCGCACCGCCGGTAGCGGGCCCTTCTCGGGCTGCACCTCGACGCCCTGCGCGCCCGGCATGAGCGGCATCAGATGGGCTTCGTAATTCTGGCGGAAGGCGACCGACTGCCCATCCGGCGAAACCTGGAATTCGCTGGTCATGTCGCCGGACGCGTGCACGCGCCGCGCTTCGCCCGACCAGTCCGTGCTGACGAGCTGCAGCTTGTCGTCGTCCGACTGCACGGTCATGAACAAGCGATCGCCGGTGGCGCCGAATTGCGGGTTCGATGCCCCGCGCTCGACCAGCTTGGGCCGGCCGCCGCTTGTCGGCACCGAATAAATCCCCGCGTCGCGTCCCCAATTGCCGGATGTCAGATAACCGCCCGATCCGGCCTCGAACACGATCGTGCGGCCATCGGGTGTGAAACGCGGGCTGCCGTAATGACCCGGCTCCGTGGTCACATTGCGCGGCGAACCGCCGCCCGCGCCGACCAGCTGGATTCGCCCCAAACCCTGGTCGTCGAAGCTCACGAACGCGATCGACCGGCCGTCGCGCGACCAGGTCGGCCACGCTTCAAACACATCGTTGTTGCCCCGCGTCAGGCGACGCGCCGCACCGCCGCCTGCCGGCCGAAGCCACAGCTTGCCGAGCGTTTCGTACACCAGCTGCCGCCCGTCCGGGGACATTTGAGCCCAGCGGATCATCTTGGTCTGGAAGCTCGCCGGCGCCACGTCGACGCTCGGGTGCACCGAATTGGCGACGATGCGGTCGTCGCTTACCCGGAACGGGACTTCGCGCGCCTCGCCGCCGGTTAGCTCGACGCGGCGTATCTTTCCGCCGGCCCAAAAGAGGATCTCGCGGCTGTCCGCGGTCCAGTCCATGTTAGGATAGACCCCGGTGACCGCCCAGGTCTCCTGCATGTCCTGGTCGAGATTGTCATAGACCTTCCACTCGTTGCCGGTGGCGAGCTCGCGGACGTAGAGCTTGGACTTGGCGCGCTCGCGGCGGACGAATGCGAGATATTTGCCGTCGGGCGAGGGCGTCGGGCGGACCGCGCCGCCGGGGCCTGCGGTCACCCGGTGGGTTTCGCCGCTCTCGAGCTCATAGCGCTCGATCGCGAACACTTCCTGATTGGTGTCCTGCGCATATTGGAAGGTCCCGCCGGGCGTGATGTTGCGGGTGAAATAGACGCTTTTGCCATCGGGCGCGTAAGTCGGCTCGCCGAGCTCCTTCTGGTGCTTCTCGTTGGGCCGCTTGACCAGCAGGACCCCGCCCCCGCCATCGACATGGTACAGCCAAAGCTCGCCTGTGCCGAGCGAACGCGAAGTGGTGAAATGCTTTTTCGCTACGATGTAGCGTCCGTCGGGGCTCCAGCTGGGCTGGTTGAGGAGGCGGAAATCCTCCTTGGTCAGCTGCTTCTTGTTCGAGCCGTCGGCATTCATCAGCCACACGTTGTCGCCGCCCCCGCGATCGGAGACGAAGGCGATCCGGCTTCCATCGGGCGACCAGCGCGGCTGCTGCTCATAGGACAGCCCCTCGGCGATCCGTATCGGCGTCCCGCCGGTGATCGGCATCACGTAGATGTCGCCGAGCATGTCGAAGGCGACGCGGCTGCCGTCGGGGGAGACGTCGAGGTTCATCCACGTTCCCTCGGCGGTATCGAGCCGCACTCGCCCTAGCGTCAGTCCGCGGGGTCGCTCGACATCCCACTTCTGCGCCGCGCCGGGTTGCGGGGCCGGCGCGGGCTGTGCGCCCGGGGCTGGCCCCTGCGGAGGCGTGTGCTGGGTCGCAGCTTCGCTTGGGTTCGGCTCGGGCGGCGCTTGCTCCTGCGCGTAAACAGCAGCGCTGCTCGCAAGCAGCATCGACACGAGAGAAACTCTGGCAAGCATGTGCGGGGACCCGTTTTTAATGATGACAGGGGTCGGCAGTCGCGATTGGCTCGCGAGTCGTCAAGTTCGGGTTGAGGAGCGGGACGATACTCAGGCGGCTGCGAGCAGCGGATAGCGCGTGGCTGAGCCGCGAGCCCGGCGGATATACAATTCGACGATCCCCAGGTTGGTCATCCACGATAGCCATGCGATCACCCGGTAGGCGGGCAGGAATTCGAAGCCGAGAAATGCCGATGCGGGGAGCATTAGCCGGAGCGTTATCGCGGCCGCAGTCATGGCATAGGACCGAAGCATCCATTCGCGGTGGTCGGAGAATCGGCCCTCGAGTGCCGCGCGCAGGCCTAGAAAAGTGAACAGCGAGACGAGCAGCGCCAGCAGCGCAAATCCCGACCCGGCAACCGGTCCAGCAGTGGTGCCGAGCGCAAGCACAAGGCCGGCCGGCGCGGACACGATAGTGGCGGCGACGTAGACCATGCCCGTCGCGCGGTGGACCATTGGCCGGCGTTCGCGAATCCGGCGCACGAACTGTAGCGGGCCGATGACCAGTGCAATTACGCCGGCGATGACGTGAACGACCAGAAACGGGTTGGCGAATGCGTTGCCCAATATCGGCGGCGGCGCGCCGCCGTTTTCGGTCAGATATTTGAGCAGCGAAACGGTCGCGATCTGGACGGTCAGCAGGACGATCGCGGCACGCGACGCGATCGACATCATCGGCGCAAGTCGTTGGTTCATGAGTCTCGAAACTCCAACGGCCGTTCCCGGGCCAGGCCCAAAAACAGGTGTATCGGTGATATAATACACAAGCACGCTCGTCAAGAACCACCTTCAAGGAACGATCGCTGCTTCAGCCGCGTTCGATCGACAATTACTCCCGACGTATCCAACCGATTCGCTGCTGCCCGGAGGGCCATGATCGACTACCGGCCCGACCCGCAGATTTTGACGCTTGGCAGCGATTTCTACGATCCGGTCGCAGCAGCCGACTTTCCGCAATGCACCCTGAGATTCGCCAACCGCCGCTGGGCGGAACGCGTCGGGCTTGGCGGAACCGACTGGGCGGCGCACTTCTGTCGCTTCGAGCCATTGCCGCGCAACCTCGAACAGCCGCTTGCCCTGCGTTACCACGGCCATCAATTCCGCCATTACAATCCGGATATCGGCGACGGCCGCGGCTTCCTGTTCGGCCAGCTGCGTGACAATGCGGGCCGCCTGCTCGATCTCGGGACCAAGGGCTCGGGCCAGACGCCGTGGAGCCGCACCGCCGACGGCCGCCTGACATTGAAGGGCGGAGTGCGCGAAGTGCTCGCGACCGAGATGCTCGAAGCGCTCGGGGTCAACACCTCCAAGAGCTTCGCCTTGTTCGAAACCGGCGAGGAGCTCGAGCGCGGGGACGAGCCTTCGCCGACCCGTTCGGCGGTGCTCACGCGGCTCAGCCACGGCCACATTCGCATCGGCACGTTCCAGCGGCTCGCCTTCTTCGGCCAGGCCGACAATATCAACATGCTCGTGCGCTATTCCCTCGAACAGCTCTACGGTGAGCAGCCGGACGCGGACGATGCGACCAACGCGCTGCGCCTGTTCGACCTGGTCTCCCAGGCGACCGCGACGCTTGCCGCTTCCTATCTTGCCGCCGGCTTCGTCCACGGGGTGCTCAACAGCGACAACATCAACATCACCGGCGAAAGCTTCGATTACGGCCCGTGGCGCTTCACTCAATTGTGGGATCCGGAGTTCACCGCCGCTTATTTCGACCATTCGGGCCTCTACGCATTCGGCCGTCAGCCCGAGGCGATCCATTGGGATCTTGCCCATTTCGCCGGCTGCCTGGCGCTGGTCAGCGAAGCGCCGCCCTTGGCCGATCTCCTCGGGGGATGGGGTGACCGGTTCGAACAGGCGCTGGCCGCCGCGCTGGTCAAGCGGCTCGGCATCGCCGCCGGTCCTGACGACAAGGCTCTCGCCGGCGCCCTGATCCGCGCGCTGGCGACACGCGCCGCGACCATCGACCGCATCTTCTTCGACTGGCGCGGCGGCCGCGACCCTGGCGCGGACGCCTATCCCGCCGAAGAATTCCGCGCGCTTGCTGCCTTGCTCGAAGGGCGCGCGAGAACTCCTTGCCATGCCTTTTGGTCGGGTCCCGGCCCGTGCTCCCTGTCGATCGAGGAAGTCGAGGCGATCTGGAGCGCGATCGACGCGAGCGACGACTGGCGGCCATTTGAGGATAAGGTCGCCGCAATCCGCGAAATGGGCGAGGCAATGAAGGACGATGGACCGGCTTGACGGCGGCAGCCAAGTGGGCGAGCGCGCCGCGATGTCCGAGCAACTGACTTCGAGCGACCCGGCCACGGGCGAGGAAATCTGGTCCGGCGCGCTGGGCGACGCCGCAGCCGAGGTCGCCGCCGCGCGCGTCGCATGGCCGCAATGGGCCGCGCACTCCGTCGCCTTCCGCGTCGAAACCATGCGCCGCTTCGCCAATGAAGTCCGCGCCCGCGAGCTGAAATTCGCCGAGCTGATTTCGCGCGAAACCGGCAAGCCTCTGTGGGAGGCGAAAACCGAAGTCGGCGCGGTGATCAACAAGGTCCAGATCTCGGTCGACGCTTATGCCGAGCGCACTCCGAAGCGGAAACTCGAAGCCGCGCTCGGCAACAAGATCGCGGTCCGGCACAAGCCCCACGGCGTCCTCGCCGTCCTCGGCCCCTATAATTTCCCCGCCCATCTGCCCAACGGGCACATCGTCCCGGCGCTGATTGCCGGCAACGCGATTGTGTTCAAGCCATCCGAGAAAACGCCCGCGACGGGCGAAATGCTGGTCAGCTGTTTCCACGACGCGGGCGTGCCCGAAGGCGTGTTGCGCCTGCTAATTGGCGGACCCGACCAGGGCCGAGCGCTGGCCGCGCAGCCAGGCATCGACGGGCTGTTGTTCACCGGCTCGGCGCGCGCCGGAATGGCGCTCCACCGCCAGTTCGCCGAGACTCCGCACAAGATCCTCGCGCTGGAGCTTGGCGGCAACAATCCGCTGGTGGTGTGGGATGCCAAGGACATCGACGCCGCGGCCGTGATGGTCGTCCAGTCGGCGTTCCTCAGCGCAGGGCAGCGCTGCACCGCCGGACGCCGCCTGATCGTCGAGGACGGCAAACATCAAAAACTGATCGCGGCGGTCGAGAAGCTGATGGACCGGCTGATCGTCGACCAGCCCTTCGCCGATCCGCAGCCGTTCATGGGCCCGGTGATCGACAACGCGGCGGCCGACCATGTCCAGTCGCAATGGCTCGACCTGATGATGAAGGGCGGCAAGCCGCTGCGCCGGCTCGACCGGCCGTTCGAGGAGCGGCCCTATCTGACACCCGCGCTGATCGACGTCACCGACGTCCGCGACCGGCCCGACGAGGAGATTTTCGGGCCGGTGTTGCAGCTCATCCGGGTCAAGGATTTCGACGCCGCGATCGAGGAGGCGAACAACACTTCATACGGGCTGGCGGCGAGCCTGATCGGCGGCAGCCCGGCGTTTTACGAGCGCTTCTGGGCAAATGTCCGCGCCGGCGTGATCAACTGGAACAAGCCGACCAACGGCGCGCCGTCCAATGCGCCCTTCGGCGGCGTCGGAATGAGCGGCAACCACCGGCCGAGCGCCTTCTACGCCGCTGATTATTGCGCTTATCCTGTGACCAGCAGCGAAGCCGAGCGGCCCCGCGCGAAGATCGGCGAGGGTCTCCGGGACCCCAATTTGCTGGAGGACTAACGTTTCCGCTTTTGGCAGCGGGGGCGCCGAGATGAACCCGGCGCCCCCGCGCCCCGCCCCCAACCTTAGCTAGTTGCGCATTTCCGGCAGGCGGTCGTCGTCGGCCGGATCGCTGAACTTGGTGAAGCGGCCCTGGAAGCGAAGCCGCTCCTTGCCCGTCGCTCCGTGCCGATTCTTGGCGACGATCAGCTCGGCCATGCCCTCGATCTGGCGATGCTTGGCTTCCCATTCCTCGAACGCCGTGAAAACCTCTGGGGGGTCGCCCGGGATGGGGTGCTTGGGCTCGTGCGACTTGAGGTAATATTCCTCGCGATAGATGAACATCACGATGTCGGCGTCCTGTTCGATCGAGCCCGATTCGCGCAGGTCCGACAGCTGCGGCCGTTTGTCCTCGCGCTGCTCGACCGCGCGGCTCAATTGCGAGAGCGCCAGAACCGGCACGTCGAGTTCCTTGGCGAGCTGTTTGAGCCCGCGGCTGATCTCGGAAATTTCCTGGACGCGGTTCTCGTTGCTGCCGCCGCGGCCGGTGCCTTGCAGCAGCTGGAGGTAATCGACCACGATCATGCCGATATTCTTCTGCCGCTTCATCCGCCGCGCCCGCGCGCGCAGCGCCGCAATCGTCAGTCCCGGCGTGTCGTCGATGTAGAAGGGCAGGCTGTTGAGGCGCTCCGCGGTCCGCGCGAATGACGCGAACTCGTGTCGTCCGATATTGCCGGTGCGAATCTGCTCGGACGTGACCTGCGCCTGCTCCGACAGCACGCGGGTGACCAGTTGCTCGGCCGACATTTCAAGGCTGAAGAAGGCGATCGCCGCGCCGGCCAATTCCTTGGCCTCGATGCCGTCGGCCTGGTCCTGGAGGAAGCGCTCGGCGGCGTTGAACGCCATGTTGGTCGCAAGCGCGCTCTTGCCCATGCCCGGGCGGCCGGCGACGACAATCAGATCGGATCGCTGGAGGCCGCCGATACGCGCATTGACCCCGGTGAGGCCGGTGGTCGTGCCGGTCAGCCCGCCGCCGCGGTTAAGCGCCGCCTCGGCATTGCGAATCGACGCCTTGGCCGCTTCCCCGAAGCTGAGCGCCCGTCCATCGGCTCCGCCTTCCTCGGCGACCTTGTACAATTCGGTCTCGGCGCGCTCGATTTGAGCGAGGGGGGCAACATCCTCACTCGTGTCGAGCGCGCCTTCGACCAGGTCGCGGCCGACGCCGATCAATGCACGCAGCAAAGCCAGATCGTAGATCTGGTTTGCGAAGTCGCGTGCGCCGATGACCGCCGCACCTGATCCCGTCAATTGCGCTAGGTAGGCCGGTCCCCCGACCTCCTTCATCCCTTCGTCGCTTTCGAACAATGGCCTCAAAGTGACCGGATTGGCAATGCGGTTGCCGTCGGTCATCATCAATATGGCTTCGTACACCCGCGCGTGGAGCGGCTCGAAGAAATGGTGCGGCTTGAGGCGCAGCCCGATGTCCTCGACCAGCCGGTTGTCGATCATCAGCGCGCCCAGCAGGGCCGCTTCAGCCTCGACGTTCTGCGGGAGCGTGTTGGGGGTATGCGCGTCGCCGGCGCCTGGATATCGAAGGATTTCTGCCATGTCCAAAGGCCCTAGGCTCACCCGGCGCGCAGTTGAAAGCCGGAACATCAATAGCACGGCTGTGGATAGGGTGTGAACGGATCGCGCCCGCCGTTCGTCGAATGCAGGCTTTTACGGGCCAGGCCCCCGTCCACAGAAATAATCCGCGGCGAATTGCGGGCATCGGGGGCGCCGGTTAGGCCCGGACGATGGCGATTTTATCCGACCGCTGGATTCGCGAGCAGGCACAAGCCAACGGCATGATCGAGCCGTTCGTCGAAAGCCAGCGGCGCGACGGCTGCATCAGCTACGGCCTGTCCTCCTACGGCTACGACGCGCGCGTGTCCGACGAGTTCAAGATCTTCACCAATGTCGACAACGCCATCGTCGATCCCAAGAATTTCGCCGCCAACAGCTTCGTCGACCGCAAGCTCGACGTATGCATCATCCCGCCCAACAGCTTCGCCCTTGCCCGCACCGTCGAATATTTCCGGGTGCCCCGCGATGTGCTCGTCATCTGCCTCGGCAAATCGACCTATGCGCGGTGCGGAATCATCGTCAACGTGACTCCGCTGGAGCCTGGCTGGGAAGGCCATGTGACGCTCGAGTTCTCCAACACGACGCCGCTGCCGGCCAAGGTCTACGCCAATGAAGGCGCGTGCCAGTTCCTGTTCCTCCAGGGCAATGAGCCGTGCGAAGTCAGCTACGCCGACCGCGCCGGCAAATATATGGGTCAGAAGGGCGTCACCCTTCCCAAGTTGTGATCGCCAATGACGACTAATCTCGAGGACGCCCGCGCGCTCGATCGCTCCGACCCGCTGGCGCCACTGCGCGACCGCTTCCAGCTCCCGCCCGGCATCATTTACCTCGACGGCAACAGCCTCGGCGCACTTCCGGTCGCGACCGCCGGCAAACTGCGCCGGACGGCCAAGGAGCAATGGGGCGAGGGCCTGATCGCCAGCTGGCATGAGTGGATCGACTGGCCCAAAGCGGTCGCCGAGAAGCTTGCGCCGATCATCGGCGCCGAGGCGGCCGGGCTCCTAATCGCCAACTCGACCAGCATCAGCCTGTTCAAGCTTCTCGCCGCCACCGCGCGCGATCGCCCTGGGCGGTCGAGAATCCTGACGCAGCAAGGCAATTTCCCGACCGACCTTTATGTGGCCCAGGGCGTGGCGGCCCTGCTCGGCCTGAGCCTCGAAGCGGTTCCGGCGAGCGAGATCGCCGGCGCGATCGACGACGATGTCGCCGCGATCACCCTGACCCATGTTGATTATACCAGCGGCGCCCGGCTCGACATGCGCGCGATCAATCGCGCCGCGGCGCTCCACGGCGCCCTATGCGTATGGGACCTGTCACACAGCGCCGGCGCGCTTCGCCTCGACCTCGTCGCCGACGGTTGCGAGTTGGCGGTCGGCTGCGGCTATAAGTATCTCAACGGCGGCCCGGGCGCGCCGGCGTTCCTCTACGTCGCCGAACGGCTCCAGGACGCGCTCGCCAATCCGCTGCCGGGCTGGATGGGGCATTCGGAGCCGTTCGCGTTCGACCCGGATTACCGTTCCGCGCCAGGCGTTTCGCGCTTTCTCAGCGGAACGCCGTCGATCCTCGCGCTGGCCGCGCTCGACGCGGGGCTCGATACCTTCGCCGATGTCGCCATGGCCGATCTAGAGGCCAAGTCGGCGGCTCTAAGCAGCCTGTTCATCGCCGAGGTCGAGGCGCGCTGCGGCGAGCAGCTGCGCCTCGCCAGCCCGCGCGACCCGGCGGCGCGCGGCAGTCACGTGGTGTTCGCGCACCGCCACGGTTTCGCGGTGATGCAGGCGCTCATCGCGCACGGCGTGATCGGCGACTTTCGCGCCCCCGACCTGCTCCGCTTCGGCTTCGCGCCGCTGTACAACGGCTTTGTCGACGTGGTCCGCGCGGCGGCGATGCTCGGCGACATTTTGGCAAGCGGGGAATGGGATCAGCCGCGCTTCCACGCTCGCGGCAAGGTCACCTAGTCCGCCGCCCCCTCTGCGCTCCGTCGACGCTCCACGCACCCGGCCCGGCGGCGGCGATGTACAGGAAGATGAAGCAGTAAAGGATCGCCGCGTCGCCGCCGTTGGCCACCGGCCACGGGCCCTGGGTGGCGTGGCCGATCCAGTAAGCCACCGCCATCTGGCCCGATGCAATGAATGCGGCCGGGCGAGTGAACAGCCCGAGCAGTATGAGTGTGCCGGCAACCAGCTCGATAATCCCGGCGGCAAGGATCATCGGCGGAAGCTCGCCCGGCATGTCGAACGGAACGGGGAAACCGAACAATTTGACCGTCCCATGCGCGATGAACAGCAAGGCCGTTACGATCCGCAATATGCCAAGCAGCTGCGGCTGCCAGCGCGAAAGCCATCTGAATTCCATCTGCTTGTCTCCCAGATCAACTTGCCAGAGCGGAGCGCGCACGATGAATTACATCGACCCAATCGTGAAACGCGTGGGCAATCTTTTCAACGAATTCCTTTAGCGGGCCGTCCTTGAGCTGACCGTCGGAATTGAAACTGTCGTCCGTGACGTTGCTCAAATAGGCCTCGGGCTGCTGCATCACCGGCATGTTGAGGAACACGCACGCCTGGCGCAATTGATGATTGGCGCCGAACCCGCCGATGCTTCCGGGCGATGCGCTGACGATCGCCGCCGGCTTTCCGTCCCACACGCTCGACCCATAGGGCCGCGACCCGACGTCGACCGCGTTCTTGAGGACGCCCGGAACGCCGCGATTATATTCGGGCGTGCAGAATAATATGCCGTCGGCGGCGGCGATTTGCTCGCGGAACCGGGTGTATGCCGCCGGCTGCTCGGGCAGCGCGTCATAGTCCTGATTGTAAAGCGGCAGGTCGCCGATCTCGACCATTCCGCAGTCGAGATTGTCGCCGCGAATGGCGCACATGGATCGCGCGATCTTGCGGTTGATGCTTTCCTCTCGAAGGCTGCCGACGAGTATCGCGATCTTGTAACTGGCCATCCATCTCTCCTTTTAGCGCCGCTTCCCCTGGTGGCGGATATTGGCTGGGCGTCCGCGGCGCTGGGTGGTGCGGTCGCGGCGCGGCGCGTTTCCGCCATAGCTTCCTTCGGGCAATTCGAATCGCAGCGAGCCCGACACCGGATTGGCTTCGGCCAGGCGCAGCGTCAGCCGCTGCCCGACGCGGTAGGTCTCGCCGGTCTCGTCGCCGATCAGCGCCTTCGATGCTTCGTCATAGCGGAAATATTCGCGGCCGAGGTCCTTGGCGAAAATCAGCCCGTCGCCGCCCAAGTCCTCGACAGTCGCGAAGAAGCCGAACGGCTGCACGCCGCTGATCCGGCACTTGACCAATTGCCCGACCTGGTCGGCGAGGAACGCCGCGACATAGCGGTCGACGGTGTCGCGCTCGGCCTCCATCGCGCGCCGCTCGAGCATCGAGATCTGCTCGCCGATCTGGTCGAACCGCTCATCCTCGCCCGGCGGCAACCCGCCCTCGCCAAGCTTGTAGGCGCTGACCAAGGCGCGGTGGACGAGCAGGTCGGCGTAACGGCGGATCGGCGAGGTGAAATGAGCGTAGGTGGCAAGCGCCAGCCCGAAATGGCCGAGCCGCTCGGGGCCGTAGCGCGCCTGCATCTGGGTGCGGAGCAATTGCTCCATGATCTCCTCGCGCCCGTCTCCATCGCCGACCCGTTCGATCACGCGGTTGAAAGTGCCGGGCGTGACTACCTGACCAAGCGCGAATTCGACCCCGAAAGTCGCCAGATAATCCTTGAGCGCGACCAGCTTTTCGCGGCTCGGGCTTTCGTGGACGCGGTACATCACCGGCGCCTTTTTCGCCTCGAGCGCGCGCGCCGCGGCGACGTTGGCCGCGATCATATAATCCTCGACCAGTTTGTGCGCGTCCAACCGCTCGCGCGCCGCGATCGACATGATCCGCCCCTTCTCGTCGAGCACCACGCGCCGTTCGGGCAGGTCGAGCTCAAGCGGATCGCGCCTCTGCCGCGCCGCGTAAAGCGCCCGCCAGCACGCCCACAGCGGCTTCAACGCGCTCTCGACGATGTCCTGCGGAACCCGGCCCTCGACCGGCGGCATCGCGCAGGTCGGCGAGGCGACATCGACCCGCTCCTCGCCGGCCGCGTCGATCGCCGCCTGCGCATCTTCATAAGCGATGTTCGCGGCGACGCGGATCTTGGCGCGCGTGAATCGCCAGCCGGTGACCGTGCCGTCCTTGGCGACCGTCAGATGGCAGGCCATCGCCGCGCGGTCCGCGCCTTCCTTCAGCGAGCAGATGTCAGCCGACAGTTCCTCGGGCAGCATCGGCACCACGCGGTCGGGGAAATAGACGCTGTTGCCGCGCGCCCGCGCCTCGCGGTCGAGCTCGGAGCCGGGCCGGACGTAGAAACTGACGTCGGCGATGGCGACGATCGCGTCCCAGCCGCCATCCTCGCGCGCCGCCGCCCAGATCGCATCGTCATGGTCGCGCGCGTCGGCCGGATCGATCGCGACGATCGGGCAGATGCGTAAGGTCCTCGCGCTCGCCCAGCGGCAGCTTCGAAACGCGGTGCGCTTCCTCGATCGCCTCGGGCGCAAACTCGTGCCGCAGGCCGTGCTTGTGGATCGCGATCAGCGAGAAGCTGCGCGGCGCGAACGGGTCGCCGAGCACGGCATCGACGCGAACGGTGACGCGCGGCGGGCGTCCGGTGAGTTCGCACAGCACCAGGTCGCCGGCCTCGGCGTCCTTGAGGTCGCTGATCATCAGCTGGCGCCGCTCGCGCTTGTCGACCGGCGACAGCCAGTGGCGGTCGCCCTCGCGCTTGACCACGCCCATCACCAGTTCGGCCGAGCGCTCGAGCTTCTTCATCGGGTGCGCGACCAGCCCCTGGCCCTTCTCCTCGGTGCGGCTGAGCACGCGGTCGCCGATGCCGAGCGCGCCGCGGCGCCCGCGCTCCAGCACCCGCAGACGCGGCGGCGGCGTTTCGGCATGCCATTGCTCGGGCACGCGCCCACACCGTTCCGCTGTCGTCGACCGCGGCGATACGAAGCACCGTTACCTTCGGCACGCCGCCGGCCTGATGGAAAGCGCGGCCCGGCGACGCGTCGATCAGTCCTTCATCGGCCATGTCCTTGAGCAGGCGCTTGAGCTCGATCTTGTCCTGCCCGCCAAGCCCAAAAGCCTTGGCGATCTCACGCTTGCCCGCCGGCGTGTCGGACGAGGCGATGAAATCGAGGATCTGCTTGCGGCTAGGCAGGCCGGGGGCGCGCTTGCGAGGCATGTGGGCGCCCTAACCGCGGCTAGCGCAGCTGGCTATCCTTGCTGCCGCGGCGGTTGAAGCTCGAATGCTGAACCGCTTTGTCGCGCTCCGACTGGCAATCCACGCAGGTGCGCACGCCGGGCAGGGCGGCGCGGCGTTTCGGCGGGATTCGCTCGCCGCAATTGTCGCATTCCTCGGCGCTCTCGCCTTGCGGCGTGAGAGCCCGCGCGCGCAACACCGCGTCCTTGACCGTATCGTCGATCTGGTCCTGCACCGCGCCGTCGCGCGTCCATCCGCCGGCCATTCTTGTCGCCTCCACGTGTCGTCATTGCGAGGAGCGCAGCGACGAAGCAATCCAGCGGCACCAACGCCGGCTGGATTGCTTCGCTCCGCTCGCAATGACGATTACGGTGTTGCTGGTGGCGGCGCCACATAAGGCTTGAACGCACCGCCCGGCACCGCGCTCGCGACCGGGCTTTCATAGCCGTCCTTGCTTACAGATGACACGCCGAACACCCAATCGTCGACACGGATTCCGTTCAGGACGGCAAAACATTGCGACGCATCCTTCGAGTCCGCCAACGTTAGAATTATTAAATCGCCGACCTGCCTCTGCAGCACGCCTTGACACGAGACGCCGAGCCGCGAGTCACGGTGGGGTTCCACGGTTTGTTTCTCCCATCGATTTGCGTCGGTCCGGCGCCATCTGACCACATAGCCGGCTGCAGACGTGATGGGCTTCCATTCCAGCCGCGTATCCGTGCTCACCGCGCCTTCTACGGTCACCTCGGGCGGCGGCGGCGCGCTTGCCAGCCATGCCAGCGCGGCGACGTTGAGCTGGGTCACCGCCGTTAGATAGCCGAAGTCCATCTTGTCGATGGTGTCGCCAAACTCGATGCCCTTTTCGACCCGCAAATCCTGGTGCTGGTGGTTGTAATTCTCCACCGCGACAGTGAAGCGGACCGCGGGGAAGCCGGCGTTGAGGAATTCGGTGTGATCGCCGCCGCGCCCGAAGCGGTCGTTGCGCCAGATCTGGCGAACGTCGAGATTGACCGGCGGCCCGACCCGTTCGGCCAGCCGCGCGAGAAAGCGCGACAGGTTGCGCGATGGGCTGTCGTTTTCGCCGCCGAGGCTGCGGAGCCTTGGCGCAAGATCCTCGCGGCCCTGCCACCGCGGTCCTTCGGAAAACACTCGCACCGCTTTGGTATCACACACCCCGTCGCTGCCGCAGCTGTTGCCGATGATGTCGTTGTTGAGATTGGCGACGACGTTCCAGCCTTTGGCCTTGGCGTAGTCGGCCATGATCTTGCCGCCGAGCAGTCCCTGCTCCTCGCCCGACAGCGCCGCATAGACGATCGTCCCGGGGAACTTGTGCTTCGACAGCACGCGCGCCGCCTCGATCACCGCCGCGGTGCCCGACCCGTCGTCATTGGCGCCCGGCGCGTCCTTGACCGCGTCCATCGGGTCGCTGACCCGGCTGTCGATATGGCCGGTGATGATGACCACGTCGTTGGGCCGCTCGGTGCCGCGCTGGATGGCGATCATGTTGCACACCCGCGTCGGCGTCGGCACGCGCCGGCCCGTGACTGTATCGCACGGTCGCTCGGTCGGCAGGCCAAAGCTCTTGAACCGTGCTTCGGTCCAATTGAGCGCGGCCCCGATCCCGCGCTTGGGGTCGGTCTGCGACGACAGCGTATGGCGGGTGCCGAAACTGACCAGCGATTCGACCGTGCGCCGAAGCTCCGCCGGTTCGACGCTGCGCGCATGTTCGGCGACGATGTCCTCGGGGCCTGGCCGCGGCGGGACGGCGGCCGCCGATCCGGCCAAAAGCGATGACAGTGCAAGCAATACACGCATCCAACTCTCCCTCATCAGCGCCGCAGCCAGTGACACGCGCGCAAATGCTTGGCCAGACTGTCCGGTTGAGCCATGCGAACTTTGCCGGCGGCACCGACCGCGCGCGACATCGCGAGGAATGACAATGAAGCTTGCCCCTGCCGTGCTTGCCTCCAGCCTCCTTGTCGGATGCGCGACGGTCCCTCCCGCCGAGCGCGGGGCGGAAGACATATTCCATTATTCGCGCACCAACATCGACGGCAGCGAACCCGAGCACGTCGTCCACTTCCGTCCCGCGCGAACTCAGATCGCGGTTTATAAATGGGTCGAGAAGTGCACCAACGCCGCCTATGTCACGGCCGAGATGGATGCGGCCGTGCGCGAGGGCCGGCGCTATGTGGCGGGCAAAGTCGCACGGGACGGCACCCAGGCGAGCTTCGGCACGCTGACGCTCGATCCCGGCGGTCCCGCGCTCGCCGTCGACATCACCCCGCCCGGCGGGCCGCGCCTCCAGCAGCGAGAAAAGCTCAGATCGCGCCCGTTCATCCTTTATGATTTCGACTTCGCCGACCTCAACGCCTTCCTCCAGGAGCACCGCCCGCGCAACGGCTTCCGATTTGCATTGCCGGTCATCTGGCCCGGCGAGGGCGGCAGCCTGTTCCGCGACTATGGCACGCTCGTCGCGCGCTTCGCGGGCAATGAAACCCGCCTCGGCCGCGCCACCGCCAAGTTCCTGCTGTCCGTCGAAGGCGCCCAGCCCTCCAGCGGCGCCTTATGGATCGACGCCCGGCGCAATTTCATCGTCGAGGCCGAGCTCGGGCTTCCCAATCATCAGGAATATCGCGACTTCCGCCTCCGTCTCGACCGCATCCAGCCTGGCGGCCAGTCTGCATGGGACGCAATGACCCGCGCACATTACGCGGGCTGCCCAACTGGAAATTGAGCCTGCTCGGGTCTAGGAGCGCGTGACCCCGTAGCTCCAGCGCATCAGGACAGGCATCCATGCTTCGTGACATCGACCATTTCATCGGCGGCTCCAGCTTTGCCAGCGGCGAGCGCGCCGGCGAGGTGTTCGACCCGAACCAGGGCCAGGTCCAGGCCCGCGTCCGCCTCGGCACCGCCGCCGATCTTCAGCGCGCGGTCGACGCCGCCAACGCCGCGCTGCCCGGCTGGGCGGCAACCAATCCGCAGCGCCGCGCGCGGGTGATGTTCAACTTCAAGGCGCTGGTCGAAGCCAATATGGACGAGCTCGCGCTCATGCTCAGCAGCGAGCATGGCAAGGTCATCGCCGACGCCAAGGGCGACATCCAGCGCGGCCTCGAAGTGGTCGAGTTCGCGTGCGGCATCCCGCATGTACTCAAGGGCGAATATAGCATCGGCGCCGGGCCCGGGCATCGACGTCTATTCGATGCGCCAGCCGTTCGGCATCGTCGCCGGCATCACGCCGTTCAACTTCCCGGCGATGATCCCGATGTGGATGTTCGCGCGTCGCCATCGCCTGCGGCAATGCGTTCATCCTCAAGCCGTCGGAGCGCGACCCGAGCGTGCCCGTCCGCCTCGCCGAGCTGATGAAGGAAGCCGGCGCGCCCGACGGCATCCTCCAGGTCGTCCACGGCGACAAGGAAATGGTCGACGCGATCCTCGACCATGACGAGATCAAGGCGATCAGCTTCGTCGGGTCGTCCGACATCGCCCATTATATCTACTCGCGCGGCACCGCGAACGGGAAGCGCGTCCAGGCGTTCGGCGGCGCCAAGAACCACGGCATCGTCATGCCCGACGCCGACCTCGACCAGGTCGTCAACGACCTTGCCGGCGCCGCGTTCGGCTCGGCCGGCGAGCGCTGCATGGCGCTTCCGGTGGTCGTGCCGGTCGGGCGCCGAGACCGCCGACGCCCTGCGCGAGAAACTGATCCCGGCGATCGAGGGGCTGCGGGTCGGCGTCTCGACCGACCCCGACGCGCATTACGGCCCGGTGGTCAACGCCGCGCACAAGGCGCGCATCGAGAATTACATCCAGATGTGCATCGACGAGGGCGGCGAGCTGGTCGTCGACGGCCGCGGCTTCTCGCTCCAGGGCCATGAGGAGGGCTTTTTCATCGGCCCGACCCTGTTCGACCATGTGAAGCCGAGCTTCCAGAGCTACCAGGAGGAGATTTTCGGCCCGGTGCTGCAGATCGTCCGCGCCGACAATTTCGAGGAAGCCGTCGCGCTTCCGTCCGAACCATCAGTACGGCAATGGCGTCGCCATCTTCACCCGCAACGGCCACGCGGCGCGCGAGTTCGCTGCGCGGGTCAACGTCGGCATGGTCGGCATCAACGTGCCGATCCCGGTGCCGGTCGCCTATCACACGTTCGGCGGCTGGAAGCGCTCGCGGCTTCGGCGACATCAACCAGCACGGCACCGAGGGCGTGCGCTTCTGGACCAAGACCAAGACCATTACGCAGCGCTGGCCCGATGGCGGGGCGCATGGCGAAAACACGTTCAACATCCCGACGATGGGCTAAGTTCGTTGATGGCCTGGACAACATATGGAGGCGACAGATGCAAGGCACTGACGATGGCGCTGCTGGTTGGAGCTGCCACAGCGTCTGGGCGGCTGCTCGAAGCAGGATGAAACCGGCCAGAACGTGGCAATCGACATCAATGACGCGGACCCCGTCGGACATCGAGGCGGTTCCAGCCGACGAGACCGCGGACGGGACCGAAGACCCCGCCGACGCCAGTGCCGAGGCCGTGAACGCCAATTGAGGACATCAGGAATGAAGCTTTATTACTCCCCGGGCGCCTGCTCGCAGGCTCCGCACATCATCCTTCACGAGCTTGGGCTGTCGCACAGCAGCGAGCGGGTCGACCTGCGCGCCAAGCAGACCGAGAACGGCCGTTCTTACCTGGACATCAATCCCAAAGGGTCGGTCCCGGCGCTGGAGATGGAAAGCGGCGAAATGCTCACCGAGAATGCGGTCATCCTGCAATATCTCGGCGACCGATCGGGGCTTGGCGAAATCCTTCCGCCGATCGGCAATTTCAGCCGCTACCGCGTGCTCGAATGGCTCAATTTCATCACCACGGAGCTGCACAAGTCGTTCGGCCCGCTGTTTTCGCCGGACGCGGGCGAGGAGACCAAGGACTTCTTCAAGACGCTGATCGGCAAGAAGCTCGATTACGTCGAGCAACAGCTCGGCGACGGTCCGTTCCTGATGGGCGAGACGCTGACGCTGCCCGACGCCTATCTGTTCGTCATCACCGGCTGGACAGACAAGATGATCGGTCTCGACCGCTGGCCCAACCTGACCGCCTTCCGCAAGCGCATGATGGAGCGCGAGTCGGTGCCGCATCGTGCTTCGATGCCGAAGGATTGCTTGCCCGGGAGAACGCGGGCTAAGGCCGCCGCGATGAGCCAGTTCGACCTCACCGACGACCAGCTCCAGATCCAGGAGATGGCGGCCAAATTCACCGCCGACGCGATCACGCCGTTCGCCGCCGAGTGGGACGAGAAGCATATCTTCCCGCGCGACACGATCCGCGAGGCGGCGGAGCTCGGCTTCGGCGCGATCTATGTCAGCGAGGAAAGCGGCGGGATCGGCCTGGGCCGGCTCGAGGCGGCGCTGATCATGGAGGCGATGGCCTATGGCTGTCCCGTCGACCAGCGCCTTCATCTCGATTCACAACATGGCGGCGTGGATGATCGACCGCTTCGGCTCGGCGGAGGTCAAGGCGAAGTATCTGCCGGCGATGATCCCGATGGAGAAGATCGGCAGCTATTGTCTGACCGAGCCGTCGTCCGGCTCCGACGCGGCCGCATTGAAGACCAAGGCCGTCCTTGACGGCGACCACTATGTCGTCTCGGGCTCCAAGGCGTTCATCTCCGGCGGCGGCGAGAACGAAGTCTATGTGACCATGGTCCGCACCGGCGAGGAAGGCCCCAAGGGCATCTCCTGCCTGGTCATCGACAAGGACATGAAGGGCGTCAGCTTCGGCGCGCCAGGAAAAGAAGCTCGGCTGGCATTCGCAGCCGACTGCCCAGGTCAATTTCGACGAGGTCCGCGTGCCGGTCGCCAACCGCGTCGGCGGCGGAAGGCGAGGGCTTCCGCATCGCGATGATGGGCCTCGACGGCGGCCGCATCAACATCGGCGCGTGCAGCCTCGGCGGTGCCCAGCGCTGCCTCGACGAAGCGGTTAATTACACCAAGGACCGCAAGCAGTTCGGCACCGCCATCGCCGATTTCCAGAACACCCAATTCACGCTTGCCGACATGGAGACCGAGCTCCAGGCAGCGCGCTATCTGCTCTACGTCGCGGCCGCCAAAGTCACCGCCAATGCGCCCGACAAGACCAAGTTCGCGGCGATGGCCAAGCGCCTCGCGACCGACAGCGGCTCATCGATCGTCGACCGCGCGCTGCAGCTCCACGGCGGCTACGGCTATCTCCAGGATTATCCGATCGAGCGCTTCTGGCGCGACCTCCGCGTCCACTCGATCCTCGAAGGCACCAACCAGATCATGCGCATGATCGTCGGCCGCGAGCTGACCCGCCAGTGAGCAAGCCCGCGATGCCGTTCGACCCATTCGCCCTGGCCAAAAGCGCGACCGATCTTGCCTGGGGACTCGCCGCCAAGCCCGCCGAGCTGCTCGAGGTGCAGATGCAGGCCGCGCGCCAGTGGGGCGATTTCTGGACCGGCGCGCTTGGCGGCAAGCCCCCGGAACCGCCGCGCGACCGTCGCTTCTCGGCGCCCGAATATCAGGCCGATCCATATTATCGCGGGCTTCGCGACGCCTATCTGCTGGCTTCGCAGCAGTTGCGCGACCTCGTCTCGCGCGGCGGCGGGGATGAGAGCGGCAAGGCGATGAACCGCTTCCTGCTCGACCAATATCTGAACGCTGTCTCGCCGAGCAATTTCGCGCTGACCAACCCGGCGGTGGTCAAGCGCATCCAGGAGACCGGCGGCCAGAACCTCGTCCAGGGTTTCGCCAACCTCCTCGAGGACCTCTCGTCGGGCAAAGGCATTGTCCGCCGCCGCACCGACGACCGCGCCTTCGTCAAAGGCCAGAACATTGCTGCGACGCCCGGCCAAGTGGTGTTCGAAAACGCGCTGTTCCAGCTCATCCAATATACGCCGACCACCGCCAAGGTCGCCGCCGAGCCTTTGCTATACGTGCCGCCGCTGGTGAACCGTTATTACATGATCGACCTCCAGCCGCGCTCGAGCCTGGTCAAATGGCTGGTCGACGAGGGACGGACGGTGTTCGTCATTTCCTGGGTCAATCCCGGCGACGAGCATCGCGACAAGGATGTCGCGGCCTATGTGACCGAGGGCGTTGTTACCGCGATCGAGCAGGTCCGCAAGCGGGCCAGGCACGCGCCCGACCTCTTCTCCTTCTGCCTCGGCGGGACGCTAGCCGCGATCGCCCTCGCCTGGCTCGCCGCCGAAGGCCGCGCCAACGAGGTCAATTCGGCGACGCTGATCGGCTCGATGATCGACTTCGCCGACATGCGCGACTGGTCGGCGTTCGTCCACGAAGGCCATCTCGGCGCGCTCGAAGACCATCTCGAGGCCCAAGGCTTCATCGACAGCGTCGAGCTTCAGCGGCTGTTCGCGGCAATGCGCGCCAACGACCTCATCTGGTCGTCGGTGGTCCAGCATTATCTGCTCGATCAGCCCGCGCCGCCGTCCGACCTTTTGACCTGGTTCGAGGATGGTTCCCGGATCCCCGCGGCCTTCCTCAAATCCTACAATCGCGACCTTCTGCTCACCAACAGCCTCAAGGAGCCGGCCGGGTTCAAGGTCGGCGGCACCGCCATCGACCTCGCGGCGATCGAGGCGCCGGTCCTGTCGATCGCCTTGAAGGACGACCATGTGTCGGCGTGGACCGCGGTCTATGATGGCGCGCGGCTGCTCGACGCCGATTTCGTTCTCGGTGGTTCGGGACATAACGCCGGCGTGATCAACCCACCGGCAGCCAACAAGCACGGCTATTGGACCAATAGCGCCCGGCCCGAAGACGCCGGAGCAATGGCTCGCCTCCGCCACGCGCCATGAGGGCAGCTGGTGGCCGTGGTGGACCGGTTGGCTCGACGCCAGGGGCAGCGGCAAGAAGGTCAAGGCGCGCGCGATCAAGGACGGCATCGAGCCGGCTCCCGGCCGCTATGCGATGATGCCGTGATGGACATTGCGGCTACGCAAAAGGACGTGCTGACGCTCAAGCAGGGCGCCGCCGGCCGGCTTCGGCTCAACCGCCCGAGGCAGCTCCACAGCCTTAACCGCCAGATGGTCCGCGACATGGCGGCGGCGCTGCTCGAATGGCGCAACGATCCCGAAGTGCGCATCATTCTCATCGATCATGCGCCCGCGCCGGATGGCGATCCAAAGCTTTCGCGCGGCTTTTGCGCCGGCGGGGATGTCGTCGGCATTGCGCAGGACGTCGCCGGTCACGAGGCCGCCGCACGCGCCTTTTTCTTCGACGAATATCGTCTCAACCACCTCGAATATACCTACCCCAAGCCCGGCGTCGCTTTCATGGACGGGATCACCATGGGCGGCGGCGTGGGCATCGCCTGCCCGTGCCGTTTCCGCGTCGCCACCGAGCGCACCGTGTTCGCCATGCCGGAGACGACCATCGGCCTGTTCCCCGACGTCGGCGGCGGACGCTATTTGTCCCGACTGCGCGGGCGGCTTGCGCAATATCTCGCGCTGACCGGCGCCCGGCTAAGCGGGGCGGAATGCGTCGCGCTCAGATTGGCCACCCATTATGTGCCGTCTGGCCGGCTCGACGAGGCCAAGGAACGGATCATCGACCAGCCGTTCCGGACCGAGGCGATACTTGACGAATTGTCCGCCGAGGAAGTGCCGCACGCGCCGCTGATGGGTCGGCTCAAGGATATCGACCGGCTGTTCGCTTCCGACCGGCTCGAGGACATTCTTGCCGCGCTCGACGCCGACGGCGGCGAGTGGGCGGAGGAGCAGGCGGCGATCATCCGCGCCAAGTCGCCGATGGCGTGCAAGGTCAGCCTCAAGCTGCTCGTCGAGAGCCAGTATCAGCTCCATTTCATCGACGAGATGAAGCTCGAATATGCGATCATGGTTCGGCTCATCCAGCACCCTGACTTCCGCGAGGGCGTGCGCGCGTTGCTGATCGACAAGGACAATGCGCCGAAGTGGCAGCCGGCCGATCCCGCCGCGATCGGCGATGCCGAGGTCGACGCCTTTTTCGCCCCGCTCCCCCCCGAGGAGCAATGGCGGCCGCTCGAGATTTGAGGACAGAAGAATGAGCGAATACGAAACCATCCTGGTCGAGCAAAAGGGCGCGGTGACGTTGGTCACGCTCAACCGTCCCCAAGCGCTCAACGCGCTCAACACGCAGGTGCTTGCCGACCTCATCGCCGCCTTCGCCGCATATGACGCCGACGACAGCCAGCGCTGCCTGGTGCTGACCGGCTCAGAAAAGGCGTTCGCCGCCGGCGCCGACATCAAGGAAATGCAGTCCCAGGGCTTTGCCGACATGTATTCGTCCAACTTCTTCGCGGGGTGGGAGCGGGTCACCGCGACGCGAAAGCCGTGGATCGCGGCGGTCGCCGGTTTCGCGCTCGGCGGCGGCTGCGAAGTAGCGATGATGGCCGACTTCATCATCGCAGCCGACAGCGCCAAATTCGGCCAGCCCGAGATCAAACTCGGCGTCACCCCCGGCATGGGCGGATCGCAGCGCCTGACCGCCGCGATCGGCAAGGCCAAGGCGATGGAGATGTGCCTGACCGGCCGCATGATGGGTGCCGAGGAGGCGGAGCGCGCCGGCCTCGTCGCCAAAGTGGTCCCCGCCGCCGACCTTCTCGACGAAGCGCTAAAGACTGCCGAGACGATCGCCGGCATGGCGCCGCTCGCTGCCATCGCCACTAAGGAAATGGTCAACGCCGCGTTCGAGCTGCCGCTCGCCGCCGGAATCAATTTCGAGCGTCGCCTGTTCCACGGCCTGTTCGGGACGCAGGATCAAAAGGAAGGCATGGCGGCGTTCGTCGAAAAGCGGCCCGGCAAGTGGACGGGGAAATAGACGGCTGTGCTCCTGCGCAGGCAGGAGCGTTGGCCAAGGTTCCTGCCTACGCAGGAATGCAGTGGAGTAAGGTATGAAAATCGCGTTCATCGGGCTTGGGAACATGGGCGGCGGGATGGCCGCCAATCTGGTCAAGGCAGGGCATGACGTACGCGCATTCGACCTCAGCGAAGACGCGCTGGCCCGCGCCGAGGGGCAGGGCGCCAATCGCTGCTCATCGGCCGCCGACGCGGTGAAGGATGCCGAGGCGGTGATCACCATGCTCCCAGCGGGCAAGCACGTGCGCCAGGTCTATCAGGACGATGTCGCGCCGAGCGCCGCCAAAGACACGCTGATGGTAGATTGCTCGACGATCGACGTCGCCACCGCCAAGACAGTTGGAGAGCAATTCCGCGGGCTGGGCTTCGAATTCGTCGATGCTCCGGTGTCGGGCGGGATCGCCGCCGCCAATGCCGGGACGCTGACATTCATGGTCGGCGGGACCGGCGAGGGCTTCGAGCGGGCCCGGCCGCTGCTCGAGCAAATGGGCAAGGCGGTGATTCACGCCGGCGAGGCAGGCGCGGGGCAGGCGGCTAAGATCTGCAACAACATGCTGCTTGGCGCGACCATGGTCGCGACCTGCGAGGCGTTCGCGATGGCCGAGAAGCTCGGGCTCAATCTCCAGACATTCTACGACATCTCGTCCAAGGCGTCGGGGCAAAGCTGGTCGATGACATCCTATTGCCCGGTGCCCGGAGTGGGCCCCGAAACCCCGGCCGACCGGGGATATGAAGGCGGCTTCGCGGCGGCGCTGATGCTCAAGGATTTGAAGCTCGCAATGGAGGCCGCCAAGGCGAGCGGCGCCTATACGCCGATGGGCGGCGAGGCCGAGGAGCTTTACCAAAGGTTCGTCGACCGCGGCGGCGGGAACAAGGATTTCTCCGGAATCATTCAGATGATCGACGACAGCTGGGTCGCGCCCGACAAGAAGGAAAACTGATGCGTATTCTGCTTACCGCCTGCGCCGCTCTGGCCCTTGCCGCCTGCAATCAGGGCGAATCCAATGTCTCGCTCGAGGAAGCGAACGCCAGCGGCAATGCCGCCGGCAATGCTGTCGAGAACGCGATCGCCGCTTCCCCGGCGGCCCCACTCGAGAAGCAGGCCGCGGTGGCGCTGATGAAGGAGCGACACGAGAATTACGAAAAGATCGGCGACGCCATGAAGCGCATCGGCCGCACGCTCAAATCGGATTCGCCCGACCTCGCCGTGGTGCGGACCGGCGCCGACACCATCGCGACGCTCGCTCCGCAGGTCAAAACCTGGTTCCCGGCCGGCACCGGGCCCGACGTCGGGAAGACCGAGGCCAAGGCGGAAATCTGGCAGAAGAACGACGATTTCAACGCCAAGGCCGACGACTTCGTTCGCGCGGCAACCGCGTTCCAGGCGGCGGCGCGGGGCGGCGACCTGGCGGCCATCCGCGCGGCCCAGGGCGACCTCGGCAAAAGCTGCAAGGCGTGCCACGATCTCTACCGCGAAAAGCATTGATGGAGGCTCCGGCTGAAGCCCCGCCCGCGACTGCCAAAGTTGCGGTTTGGGACCTTCCGGTTCGGCTGTTCCACTGGTCGCTGGTCGCGCTGGTCGCATTCAGCTGGTGGTCGGCCAAGAATGACGAACTCGAGCTGCATATGTACTCGGGTTTCGCGGTCCTCACTGCGGTTATCTTCCGTGTGTTGTGGGGGATTTTCGGCAGCTCGACTGCTCGTTTCTCGAGCTTCATCCACGGCCCGCGCGCGGTCATCGCCTATGTCCGCAACAGCGCCGCCTGGCGCAAGATCGGCCACTCGCCGATCGGCGCGTTAAGCGTCCTTGCCATGCTCGTCGTGCTCAAGCTTCAGGTCGCCACCGGCCTGATCAACGCCGATGACGACGGCCTGACCGAAGCCCCGCTTGCCCCGCTGGTCAGCTTCGAAACGGCCGATTTTGCGCATGACGCGCATGAGCTCTTGTTCAACGTCCTGCTCGCGCTGATCGCGCTGCATGTCGCGGCCGTCGCTTATTACCATTGGCGCGGCCGCAATCTGGTCGGGCCGATGGTGACCGGCCACGCCAAGGCCGAACCGGGGATCGAGCCAATGCGCCCGGGCCGCTGGTGGGTGGCGCTGCTGTGCCTGATCGCGGCGATCGCCACGACCCGCTGGGTTATCGCTGGCGCGCCGCCCTTCGGCATTTGACGCGCAGACCTTGATCGCCGTCGCGCCGAGGGCCACATCGCGCTGATGTTGATCCGCACCGAGCAGACGCCGAACCCCTCGACCCGCAAATTTCTTCCCGGCCAGCCGGTGATGGAAACCGGCGTGCGCGATTTCGCTGACGCCGCCGCGGCCGAGGCATCGCCGCTGGCCAACGCATTGTTCGACAGCGGGCTGGTCGAAGGCGTGTTCTACGGCAGCGATTTCATCTCGGTCACCGCAGCGCCCGGCGTCAGCTGGACGGACCTTGAGCCGCTGGTGATCGAAACCCTGCTCGACCATTTTGTCAGCGGCGCGCCATTATTTGCTCCGGGCACCGCGGCCGGCATCCACATCGCCGCGGACGATTTCGACGACCGGCCCGAGGATGCCGAGATCATCGACCAGATCAAGGAATTGATCGAAACCCGCGTCCGCCCGGCGGTCGCCCAGGACGGCGGCGACATCGCCTACAAGGGCTATCGCGACGGCCGCCTTTATCTGTCGATGCACGGCGCCTGCGCCGGCTGCCCGTCCTCGGCGGTGACCCTCAAGCGCGGGATCGAGGGCCTGATCCGCCATTATGTCCCCGAAGTCGAAAGCGTCGAGGCGGTCTAGGCCGTAGCGGTTCAACCCGGGGGTTGCGGCAACGCTTCGCTTGTGACCACAATCGTCCCATGATCCTGGCTTTCGACACGTCGAGCGCAGCCTGCACGGCCGCCTTGTTCGAGGATGGCCTCTGCATCGCGCGTGCCGACGAGCAGATTGGCCGCGGCCATGCTGAGCGGCTGGTGCCGATGCTCGCCGAGCTGCTCGACGGCCGCCGGCCCGGCCCATCCTCGTCGGCGTCGGCCCGGGCAGCTTCACCGGAATCCGCGTCGCCATCGCCGCGGCGCACGGCCTCGCCATCGGCTGGGGCTGCGAGATTTCCGGCATGTCGTCGCTCGCGCTGATTGCGGCAGGGCGCGCAAGGCGAAGTCGCCGTCGCGGTTGCGGGCGGCCACGGCGAATTGTTCGTCCAGCAATTTGATGGGCAGCTCCAGCCACGCACCGATCTCCACAACGCGGCCCCTGAAAGTGCGGCTGCAGCTGATCCACGCCGACGTCGTGATTGGCTCGGGCGCCGCCGCGCTGGTCGAGGCGCGCGGGTCGGGCGAGGCACGCGAGCGCGTGGCCGGCCGCGGCCGATGCCATGCGTCTGCCCGAAGCGCTGCGCAGCCTTTCCGCCCAAGCCGATCTACGCCCGTGCGCCCGACGCCCGCGCCAAGGTCGCGGCCTGATGGCGACTGCCGACATGACGCTTGGGCGTCTCCTCGTCGAACCCGGGCGATTCGAATGACCTCGATGGGGTGATGACCGTCATGGAAGCGGCGTTCGGCGACCGCTTCGGCGAGGCGTGGACGCGGTCGCAATGCGCCGGAATCCTGCCGATGCCGGGCGTGTCGCTTACGCTTGCCCGGACCTCGAGCGGCGGCGAAGTCGACCGGCTTTTCGCTCGTCCGGACGGTCGCCGGCGAATCCGAACTTCTGCTGATCGCGGTCGCGCCTGACCGTCACCGCCAGGGCATCGGCACCGCGCTGCTCGACGATTTCCTCGCCCGCGCCCGGGACGCGGGCGCGACCCGGGTCCATCTCGAGGTGCGCGACGGCAATGCCGCGACGAGCATGTACCAGGCCGCCGGCTTCGCGCCGGTCGGCCGTCGCCGCAATTATTATCGAGCGTCCGACGGGCAACGGTTCGACGCTCTGACTTTCGCCCGGGCTATCTGAACCAAAGGCCGCATTGCCGTGCGTCCGTGGCCACGACTAATGGACCATGCAGACTACGCAGAAAAACTGCAGTCAATCTGCTCGAACCACAGGAACTCATTGATGGCCGACAACGAATTTGCCGAAGATACATTGCTCACGCTGACCGCCGACATTGTCGCCGCGCATGTCAGCAACAACAGCGTCTGCGGTGAACGACTTGCCCAACCTCATCCAGAACGTCCACGGCGCGTTGGCCGGCATTTCGGGAGCATCGTCGGCGCCCGAGGCGCGGCCCGAGCCTAAGGTCTCGATCCGCTCGTCGATCAAGCCCGACTATATCGTCTGCCTTGAGGACGGGAAGCGGATGAAGATGCTCAAGCGCCATTTGATGACCCATTATCAGATGACTCCCGACCAATATCGCCAGAAATGGGGCCTTTCCGCCGATTATCCGATGGTCGCGCCCAATTATGCCGAGCAACGGCGCGCGCTCGCCAAGTCGATCGGGCTCGGCACCAAGCGCCGCAAGACGCGCGGCAAGTAAAGCGCCGAGCGCGAAGACCGGCGTCAGCCCCAACGTCTCGGGGATGGCGCTGGCATTCGGCTGCCGCTCCGCCTAAATCACCTCTATGCCGCGAAGCATCGACATCGAGGCGCTGTGCGCCGACAAGGGCCTGCGCATCACCGAGCAGCGCCGGACCATCGCCCGCGTCCTCGGCGACAGCGAGGATCATCCCGACGTCGAGACGCTTCACGCCCGCGCGTCGGCGATCGATGCCAACATTTCGATCGCGACCGTTTACCGCACCGTCCGCCTGTTCGAGGAGGCCGGTATCCTCGAGCGCCACGAATTCGGCGACGGTCGCTCGCGCTACGAAGCCGCGTCTGACGCGCATCACGACCATCTGATCGACGTCGAGACCGGCAAGGTGATCGAATTCGTCGACGATGAGCTCGAGACCCTGCAGAAGCGCATCGCCGAAAAGCTCGGCTTCCGCCTCGTCGATCATCGCATGGAGCTGTACGGCGTCGCCCTCGACCGCGAGCGCTGAGCGCCCGACCCCGCGCGTAACCGTGCGCGCCGGCGCTCCGCATCGCCGGGCTGATCGGCCTGTTCCTGATCTGCGCGCCGCCGCATTTCCTGAGCAAGCTGATGTTCGGCCGCTCGGCCTGGCCGCACCGGTTCTTGAGCGGCGCGGCGTGGATTGCCGGCGCGCGAGTGCGCACCAGGGGTCATCCCATCGCTCCGCACAGCCTGCTCATCGCCAATCACATGAGCTGGCTCGACATCCTCATCCTCGGCGGTGCGACCCGTTGCGCTTTCGTCTCCAAGGACGATCTCGGTCACGGGTTGATTCACTGGCTCGCCGACCAGAATGGGACGGTTTACGTCAAGCGCAGCCATGTGCGCGGGGCCAGGGACCAGGCGCTGACCATCGCCCGCGCGCTTGAAGGCGACAAGCCGGTCGCGCTGTTCCCCGAAGGGACCACCGGGCCAGGGACGCCATCTGCTGCCGTTTCGCTCGACCCTTCTCGAAGCCGCCAATTTCGCCGCCAAGGATGTCGCCATCCGGCCAGTTGCACTGCACTATGGAGCGGCCGCCGCGGAAGTCGGCTGGTTCGAAGAGCCAGGCCATGTCCAACGCGCTGCGCCTGCTTGGACGGCGCGGCAGCTTTCCGGTTACCGTCCACTTGCTCGCCGGCGCTGGAACGGACCGGCGACCGCAAGCTGCTCGCCGCCCACGCGCATGCCGCGATCGCGTCCGCGCTCGGCTTCAAGTCGGACGCGACACCGCCTATAGAGTTGGCCGAATGACCCCCACCACGTACCGAATCAAAAGCTTCGGCTGCCAGATGAACGTCTATGACGGCGAGCGCATGGGCGAGCTGCTGGCGAGCCGCGGCATGACCGCGGCAGGCGAGGGCGAGGACGCCGATCTCGTCGTGCTCAACACCTGCCACATCCGCGAGAAAGCGGCGGAGCGGGCCTATTCGGACGTCGGCCGGTTGCGCCGCGAGGATGGCTCGAAGCCGATGGTCGCCTTGGCCGGCTGCGTCGCCCAGGCCGAAGGCGCCGAGGCGCAGCGGCGCTCGCCGCTGATCGACATCGTCGTCGGTCCGCAAGCCTATCATCGCTTGCCCGAACTGGTCGCCGAGGCGGCGCGCGGCGGCCGGCCGCTCGACACCGACATGCCGGCGATTTCGAAGTTCGAGGCTATGCCCGCGCGCCGCCGCAGCGGACCGTCGGCCTTCCTCACCGTCCAGGAAGGCTGCGACAAATTCTGCACTTATTGCGTCGTGCCCTACACCCGCGGCGCCGAGGTCAGCCGACCGGCCGCCGACATCGTCGCCGAGGCGCATGCGCTGGTCGACGGCGGCGCGCGCGAGATCACCTTGCTCGGGCAGAACGTCAACGCATGGTGCGACGGCGCGCTCGGCCTCGCCGGCCTCATTCGCACGCTCGACGCGCATCGATGGCCTCGAGCGGATCCGCTACACCACCAGCCACCCGACCGACATGGGCGACGACCTCATCGCCGCGCATGGCGAGGTGGCCAAGCTGATGCCCTATCTCCATTTGCCGGTGCAGTCGGGCAGCGACCGCATCCTGCGCGCGATGAACCGCAGCCACAGCGTCGACGGCTATTTGCGGACCATCGAGCGGGTTCGCGCGGCGCGGCCCGACATCGCGATTTCGGGCGATTTCATCGTCGGCTTCCCAGGCGAGACCGAGGCGGATTTCGAAGCGACGCTGCAATGTAGTTGACGCGGTCGGCTATGCAGCGGCTTATTCGTTCAAATATTCGCCGCGCCCCGGGACCCCCGCGGCAACCATGGAGGACCAGATACCCGCACTCGTAATGGACGACCGCCTCCAGCGCCTCCAGGCGCGCCTTGCCGAGCACAGCATTGCCTTCAACCGCGACTGCGTCGGCCGCGACACGCGCATCCTCATCGACCGCGTCGGCCGCAAGCCCGGCCAGATGATCGGCAAGTCACCCTGGCTCCAGTCGGTCTTCGCCACCACCGACGCCCGCATCGGCGAGATGATCGACGTGCATATCGTCGAGGCACTGCCCAACAGCCTCGGCGGCGTCGCGCTGGCGCAGGCGGAGGCCGCCTGATGGCCCGCCGCGACCTCGCCGCCGTCGTCGACAATGGTGAGGGCCGCGCGCGGCTCGAGCTGGAGTTCGACCAGCCCTATCTGCTCGGGCCATTGTTCGGCGACTACGACCGCCATTTGGTGACGATCGAAAGCCGGCTCGGCGTGCATATCGCGGCGCGCGGCAACAAGGTTCAGATCGAGGGCGAGGCGGATGCCGCGGCGCGCGCCCGCGACGTGCTGCTCGGTCTCTACAACCGACTCGACCAGGGTCATGACGTCGATGCCGAAGCGGTCGCAGGCAGTCCTCGGCATGGCCGCGCAGCCGCACCTCGACGGGATTATCGAGGACGAAGTCACCTCGCCGCCCAAGGTGATGATCCGCACGCGCAAGAAGACCATCGTCCCGCGCTCGGCGATCGCAGACCACCTACATGGAAGCGCTCGGCCGCGACGACATGATCTTCGCGCTTGGGTCCGGCGGGCACCGGCAAGACCTATCTCGCGGTCGCGCAGGCGGTGTCGCAATTGATCACCGGAAGCGTCGACCGGCTGATCCTGTCGCGACCGGCGGTCGAGGCCGGCGAACGGTTGGGCTTCCTTCCCGGCGACATGAAGGAGAAGGTCGATCCCTATCTGCGCCCGCTATACGACGCGCTCTACGACATGCTCCCGACCGAGCAGGTCGAGCGGCGGATCGCCAGCGGGCGAGATCGAGATCGCGCCGCTCGCCTTCATGCGCGGGCGCACGCTCAACGACGCTTTCATCATCCTCGACGAAGCGCAGAACACCACGCCGTTGCAGATGAAGATGTTCCTGACCCGCTTCGGGATGCGCGCCGGATGGTCATCTGCGGCGACCCCAATCAGGTCGATCTGCCCGACCCGTCGAAGTCCGGCCTGGCCGATGCGGTGGGCAAGCTCGACGACGTCAAGGGTATCTCGATGGTCCGCTTCTCGTCCGCCGATGTCGTCCGCCATCCGCTCGTCGGGCGAATCGTCGATGCCTATGAGGGCCCCGGCGCATGAGCGCCAAAAACGGGAAAGCTCGCATGAGCGCCAAAGCGAGAAGCGCCAAGTGATGCTCGACATTGCCCTTGAAGCCGATGCGGAGTGGGACAGTAAAACGGGCTGGGATGCGCTCGCCCGCCGCGCCGCCGAAGCCGCCGTCGCCGAAAGCGCGTTCCCACAGCTGACGGGCTCGGCCCGTGCGGTCGAGATTTCGGTGCGGCTGGCAACCGACGAGGCGGTGCGCGCCCTCAACGCCGAGTGGCGCAGCAAGGACCATCCCACCAACGTGTTGTCCTTTCCAATGGTCGAAAGAGCCGATCTGCTCAAAACAAATGTTGCGGGTCCGGAACTATTGCTCGGCGACATGATCCTTGCTCACGGCATCTGCGCCGCCGAAGCCGCGGACAAGGGCGTAGCGTTGGAGGACCATGCCGCGCACCTCATCGTCCACGGCACCCTCCACTTGCTCGGCTACGACCATGAAGACGACGACCGCCGCCGATGACATGGAAGCGCGCGAAATCCGCGCTCTCGGGCGTCTCGGTATCGCCAACCCGTATCCGGCGTCCGTCTGATGGCGACTAACGACGACAGCGCTCGCAACGACGACCAGGATGGCGGCTCGCGGCTGTGGCGCGGAATGCGGCACCTGATTTTCGGCGGCGAAGGAGCCGAGCCTGCGCGACCAGATCGAGGAAGCGATCGAGGAAGCCGAGGATTCCAATCCGGTCGAAGGCGACCTGACGCCGCCCGAGCGGCAGATGCTGAGGAACTTGCTGCAGTTCGGCGACCAGACCGCCGGCGACATCTGCGTCACGCGCGGCGACATCATCGCGGTGCCGTCAAGCATCAGTTTCGAAAACCTCGTGCTCGCCTTCGCCGACGCCGGACACAGCCGCCTTCCTGTGTTTGGCGAAAGCCTCGATGAAGTCGTCGGCATGGTCCACATCAAGGATGTTTTCATCGCCAACGTCGATGAAAGCCGCGACCGGGCGATGACCGCGCTAATGCGCGAGCCCCTGTTCGTGCCCGAATCGATGGGTGTCATCGAACTGCTTGCGCGAATGCGCGCCGACCACATCCATCTGGCGATCGTGGTCGACGAGTTCGGCGGGACCGAGGGTTTGGTGACGATCGAGGATGTCGTCGAGGAGATCGTCGGCGAAATCGAGGACGAGCATGACGAGCAGGACAGCGCGATGCTGACCCTGCTCGAGGACGGCCTGTGGGAAGCCGACGCCCGGCTCGAGCTCGACGATCTGCGCGAAGCGGTCGACGCGCGGCTGACTGCGGTCGACGATGAGGTCGACACCATCGGCGGCCTCGCCTTCTTGCTCGCTGGCCGCATCCTGGGTGCGGGCGAAAGCGTCGAGCATCCCTCGGGCTGGCGAATCGAATGCGTCGCGGCCGACTCGAAGCGGATCATGCGCGTACGCCTCCACGCGCCCGACAGTGATGCGGTGGCAACCGAGGAATAAGCTAATCCGTCGCGAATAGTTTCGCGGGGTCGGCCATCGCCTTGAACTCGAGCGCGTTGCCCGCCGGGTCGAGCAGGAACATCGTCGCTTGCTCGCCCGGCTCCCCGGCGAAGCGAACGCCCGGCGCGATTACGAATTGCGTCCCGGCGTCCTCAAGCCGCGACGCCAGCGCCCGCCAATCCGCCATGTCGAGAACGACCCCAAAATGCGGCACGGGCACGTCTTCGCCATCGACCGGGTTGCTCGCCCGCGCCCGCACAGCTCCAGGCGCGTGATGCGCGACGATCTGGTGGCCGAACAAATTGAAATCGATCCAATGGTCCGCGCTTCGCCCTTCCGGGCAGCCGAGCAGCTCGCCGTAAAAGCGCCGCGCCGCGGCCAGGTCGTCGACCGGAAAAGCAAGGTGGAATGGGCGCAGCTCCATTCATAACTCTTGTCATTGGGAGCGCAGCGAAGCAATCCATGCGCGGGGAGTGGAATTCTTCGTCGCTTCGCTCCTGGCCATGACGGAGCCGTGATGCTGTATGTTCTTTACGCCCTGCTGACCGGCGCTGCTTCCGCGCTCGCGTTCGAGCCGGTTGGCTGGTGGCCGCTGATGCTCGTCGCGTTCGCCATAATGTGCGAGCTGATCTGCCGCGCGCGCTCGCTGTGGATCGGCATTCTCGCCGGCTTCGCGTTCGGCTTCGGGCAGTTCGTCGTCGGCCTCAACTGGATCGCGACCGCATTCACCTTCCAGGCGGCAATGCCGCCCGCGCTCGGCTGGGTCGCCGTCGTACTTGCTGTCGCTTTATCTCGCAGTGTATCCCGCGCTCGCCGCCGGGCTCGCCTGGCGCTTCGGCCGCAAGAACCGGCTCGGGTTGCTGTTCATTCTCGCCGGCGCGTGGGTCATCACCGAATGGCTCCGCGGCACGCTCTTCACCGGCTTCCCGTGGAACCCGGCCGCCGTGGTCCTCGCGCCGACGCCGCTGGTGACCATGTCCCCGCTGATCGGCACTTATGGACTGTCGGGTCTGGTGGTGCTGCTGGGCGGCGCCATGTGGCTCGAATTCCACAAGCGCTGGCTGCCGTTGGTGGTCATCGTCGGCGTCACTACGATGCTGTGGCTGCTGCCCGCCTCGTCGGTGCCCGAAAATCCGCTTGCCGTACGCAACGATTCGCGTCGTTCAGCCCAATATCGGCCAGCAGGACAGGTGGCGTCCGGGGTTCGCGGATCAATCCGCACGCCGCCTCGCCGGGCTCTCGGGCGCGCCTTCGGCCCAGCCGCGCCTGCTGCTGTGGCCCGAATCCGCGGTCACCGAGCCGCTCGACGATCCGCGCCCGCAATATCAGGCGCTCGCGCAAGCCCAGCGCGACGCGCGCCGCGTCCGTCGCTTGGCGCCAACGACCGGCTGCTGACCGGCGGCCTCGGGGTCACCTCGGCCGATGGCGGGCAGCGTCGACGGCCTCGTCCAACAGCGTTTTCGTGCTCGGCCCCGGCGGCCGGATGATCGGCCGCTACGACAAGGCGCATCTGGTGCCTTACGGCGAATATCTGCCGATGCGCTCATTGCTGTCGTCGCTCGGCCTGGCGCGCCTCGCGCCGGGCGACATCGATTTCACCGTCGGGCCAGGCCCGCGCACGATCGACCTCGGCGGTCAATGGGGCAAGGTCGGGTTCCAGCTCTGTTACGAAATCATCTTCTCGGGCCGGGTGGTCGATCAGCGCAACCGCCCGGGCTTCATCTTCAACCCGTCCAACGACGCCTGGTTCGGCACCTGGGGCCCGCCGCAGCATCTCGCCCAGGCGCGGCTGCGCGCGGCCGAGGAAGGGCTGCCGGTGATCCGCGCGACTCCGACCGGGATCAGCGCGGTGATCGATGCCAAGGGCAAGGTCCTCAAGCAGATCGGCTGGCAACAGGCCGGCGTGATCGACTCGCGTGCTTCCACCGGCAGCCGATTCGCCGCCAATCTTCGCGCGCTTCGGCAACCTGATCCCGCTGCTGCTCGCTCTCGCTGCTGCTTGCCGTCGGCATTGTGCTTGGCCGGCGCGAGCGCTAGGGCGCGCTCATATAAAGACTTCCTTATATCCCAGTCACAGGAATCCGCCGCGGGCCATGCGCAGCTCCTATCTCTTCACGTCCGAATCCGTTTCCGAAGGCCATCCCGACAAGGTCGCCGACCAGATTTCACGACGCCATCGTCGATCTCTTCCTCGGCGAAGGATCCCGAAGCGCGGGTCGCTTGCGAAACCCTGACCACGACCCAGCAAAGTCGTCCTCGCGCGGCGAAATTCGCGGGCGCGGCATCATGGACGAAGCGCCGAGCACACTGGGCGCCCGGCGCGAGCAGGAAATCGAGCAGGTCGTCCGCAAGACGGTCCAGGACATCGGCTATGAGCAGGAAGGCTTCCACTGGGAAAGCCTCGACTTCGCCAACAATCTGCACGGCGCAGTCCGCGCACATCGCGCAGGGCGTCGATCGCCGCGGCAACAAGGACGAAGGCGCCGGCGACCAGGGCATCATGTTCGGCTATGCCACCGACGAAACGCCCGAGCTGCTGCCGGCGACGCTCTATTACAGCCACAAGATCCTCGAGCGCATGGCCGCCGATCGCCACTCGGGCGCGGCGCCGTTCCTCGAGCCCGACGCCAAGAGCCAGGTCACGCTTGCGCTACGAGGACAGCAAGCCGGTGGCCGCGACCGCCATCGTCGTCTCGACCCAGCACGCCAAGGGCTATCGACCAGGGTGACCAGGAAGCCGGAGCTCCACGCTTATGTGAAGCGCGTCGTCGCCGACGTCATTCCCGGCGCATCTGCTCGAGCGACGAAACCGTCTATCACATCAACCCGACCGGCAGCTTCGAGATCGGCGGCCCCGACGGCGATGCCGGCCTCACCGGCCGCAAGATCATCGTCGACACCTATGGCGGCGCGGCGCCCGCACGGCGGCGGCGCCTTCTCCGGCAAGGACCCGACCAAGGTCGACCGTTCGGCCGCTTACATGGCGCGCTACCTCGCCAAGAACATCGTCGCCGCCGGCCTTGCCACGCGCTGCACCATCCAGCTCGCTTATGCGATCGGCGTGTCGCGAGCCGCTGTCGCTCTATGTCGACACCCATCGGCACCGGCACGGTCGGCGACGACGCGATCGAGACGGCCATCGGCCGCATCGAGAAGCTCGGCGGCCTGACCCCGCGCGGCATCCGCACCCACCTCGGGCTCAACAAGCCGATCTACGCGAAGACCGCGGCCTACGGCCATTTCGGGCGCAAGGCCGGAAGGCAATCTGTTCCCGTGGGAAAAGACCGACCTGATCGACGATTTGAAGGCGGCGCTGGCCGACCCGCGTCCGCACGTTCCCTGCGTGCGGCTTGTGCAGCCTTCGCGGCAGCGGACCCAGCGGCGCTTGCCGCCGCGCCAGATCGAACCGTCGTAATTATTGCCCGCGCGATCTTGGCGCGCAGCCGCAGCTCGTGGCGTTCGAGCGTTGGGGTCGACAGGTCGACGCGGACTTCGATTCTGCTCGAGCCAGGATTGGGCGAGCGTCACCGGAATAGTCTCGCTCGTTGTCGATCAGCCGCGCCTGGAAGATCGCGCCGACCGCGCCCCTGCCGATCACCAGATGAACCTCGATCGGCTTGGCGCCGGCCGTGCTGCACAACAGGCTTGAAGTCGCGTGGGCCGGGCTTGCCGCGAACAGCGCGAGCGCCGGGGACAAGGAGCGAGTTTGTTCATGGGCGCGACAGGTTGCGCCTTTCTTGCTGAACCGCAAGTTGAGCGACTAGGCGCGCTCACCGATGACCGCGTTCAAGCCTGGCGACCCGCTCACCCTCAACCGGCTTTACGGCCGGTCGACCGGGCACAAGCTGCGCGACGGCCAGCAGGCGCTGATCGATACGCTGCTGCCGCAGATCGCGGTTCCGGAAGATGGCGAGATCAGCGCCGCGCTCGCTGTTCGGCGACGACCGCCCGCTCCATTTCGAGATCGGTTTCGGCTCGGGCGAGCATCTCGCCGACGCGCGCCGACATGCTGCCCGACCACGGCTTCATCGGCGCCGAGCCGTTCCTCAACGGCGTCGCCACCGCGCTCGGCCACATCCGCGACAACGGGCTCGCCAATGTCCGGCTGTGGCGCGGCGACGCGCTCGACGTGCTCCAGCGCGTCCCCGACGGCGCGCTTGAGCTTCGTCTATCTGCTCCACCCCGACCCGTGGCCCAAGGCGCGCCACGCCAAGCGGCGGATGGTCAACGACGGCCCGCTCGGCCTGTTCGCGGCCAAGCTTCGCCCCGGCGGCGAGTTCCGCCTCGCGACCGACGATCCGACCTATCTCGCCTGGTCGCTGATGGTCATGCAGCGCCATCGCGCACGCGTTCGAATGGCTCGCGCGAACGCCCGGCGCGATTTCCTCGAGCCGTCGGGCGGCTGGATCGAAACCCGCTACGGCGCCAAGGCGCGCCGCGAAGGCCGCCGGCCTTATTATTTGCGCTATCGGCGCGCCTGAACCGGCTCCAGCCGCAGCAGCCTCGCGCCACTGCCGCCGCGGCCGTCCTCGAGCAGATAAACCTCGCCGCGCGGTCCCTGGTCGACTGCGCGGATGCGCTGGCCCATGTCCCACTGTGTCGGCCTTGCGCGCCTTGTCGCCGTCGATGTCGACGCGGATCAGCGCCTGGCCCGACAGCGCCGCCGATCAGGGCGTCGCCCTTCCACTCCGGGAACAGGTCGCCGGTGTAGATCATCAGGCCGCCCGGCGAGATCGCCGGGTTCCACCACAGCTTTCGGCTCCTCGAAGCCGCGGCTCCTGGTGGTCGTCGGGAATGTCCGCGCCGTCATAATGGCTGCCGTAGGAGACCTCCGGCCAGCCGTAATTCTTGCCCTGGACGATCAGGTTGAGCTCGTCGCCGCCTTGCGGACCCATCTCCGCCGACCACAGCCGCCCGTCGGGCGCGAACGCCAGCCCGAGCAGATTGCGGTGGCCCATGCTGTGGAAGCGGCCGCCGATCGCGCTGCCCTTCGGCGGTCAGGTGGACGATCTTGCCGAGGTCGCTGTCCGCGGTCCTGCGCCGGCTGCATCTTCTGCCGGTCGCCCGAGCTGAGGAAAATCGTCCCGTCGGGCGCAAACGCGATGCGGTGCGCGAAATGGCCGTTGTCGGTGACCTTTGGCGTCTGCCGCCAGATGATCTTGAAGCCCTCGAGCCGCGGCGCGCCCTGGCCCATGACCAGCCGGCCGTACCCGAGCGCCGCGCCGCTGGTGTCGTTCGGGCCGGCCTCGACGAAGGTCAGATAGATCGCGCTGATTGCCGGCGAAATCGGGGTGCGCGACGACGTCGCCGAGGCCGCCTTGCCCCGCGACCTTGACCGCGGGGACGCCGCTCACTGCCTGCCGGTTGCCGCTGGCGGTGTCGACCAGCCACAGCTTGCCTTCCTTTTCGGTCACCAGCGCCAGGTGGTCGTGCGCGACGCCGCTGCCCGGGCAGGAAGTCCATCGCCCACGGGTGTGGAGAAGCTCGCCACCTCGGTCGCCGTGAACGGCCGCGTCGGCACTTTGGGCATCGGCCGGGGGCGCCTGGGTGCACGCGGCGATGCTGGCCAAAAGCAGGGCTTGTAACGCTTTACGGGTCATCCACTTGTCCTTTTCTCTTCGTGGCCTTCATCGCCGGTCGTCATCGACTTCCTATATAGGACCGCAATGGCATCTTGCAGCCTCTTGTCTCTCGCCACCGCGGTTCCGCCGCATGTCGTCGAGCAATCGGCGGCCAAGGAAATCGGCCGGCGGGCGTTCCGCGGCAAGGCGGCCCTGTTCGATCGGCTGTCGGGCGTGTTCGACAATGCCGGGATCGACCGGCGCCATCTGGTCGCGCCGCTCGACTGGTATGAGCAGGCGCACGGCTGGGCCGAGCGCAATGCGCTTTATCTCGAAGCGGCCGACGCTGCTGTTCGCGCAAGCGGCGCGCAGGCGGCGATCGCCGAGCGCCGGCCTGACGTCCGGCCGACATCGACGGCGTCGTCACCGTTTCGACCACCGGTATCGCCACCCCGAGCCTCGAAGCCCGCGTCGGTCCGCGGCTCGGTCTTCGCCCCGACGTCCGCCGCGTCCCGGTGTTCGGCCTCGGCTGCGCCGGCGGGGTCAGCGGCCTGGCGCTCGCCGGCGCGCCTCGCCGGCCGCCGAGCCCGGAACCAACTGGCTGTTCGTCACCGTCGAGACCTGCTCGATCTCGATCCGCCTCGACAGCGACGATCCCGCGGCGATCGTCGCCACCGCCTTGTTCGGCGACGGCGCGGCGGCGGCGGTCGTCCGGCGCCGGGGACGGCGGCCTCGCGCAGCTCGGCCGGTCGGCCGAGAAATTGTGGCCCGACACGCTCGGGATCATGGGCTGGCGGGTCGAGGACCCGGGCCTCGGCGTGATGTTCGACCGCGCGATCCCGCCGTTCATCGAGGCCAATCTCGCCGACGCGCTCGACGCCATGTGCGGCGGAGCTTGGCATCACCCGCGCGGACATCGACCGCTTCTGCTGCCATCCCGGCGGCGTCAAGGTGATCGACGCGATCGAGACCGCGCTTGCGCTTGCCGCAGGGCGAGCTCGACCTCGAGCGCGAGGTGCTGCGCGACTTCGGCAACATGAGCGCGCCGACCGTGCTGTTCGTGCTCGAACGGCTGCTTGCCCGCGGGCTTCCGGAGCGGCCGATGATGACCGCGTTCGGCCCCGGCTTCACCTGCGCCGCACTGCTGCTCGAAGCGCCATGATGTGGCCGGCCATCGCCATCCTCGCCTTCGTCACGCTGCAACGGCTCGGCGAGCTGGTCCTCGCGCGCGAGAACACGCAGCGCGCTGCTGGCGCTGGGCGCGCGCGAGCATGGCCGTCGCCATTATCCGCTGATCGTCGCGCCTCCACGCATCGTGGCTGATCAGCTTGTGGTGGCTCGCGCCAGGCCGCGCCGGTCGCACTGGCCGTTCCTGCTCATGTTCGCGCTGCTTCCAGCTCGGCCGCTTGTGGGTGATCCGCACGCTCGGCCCTCGCTGGACGACACGGATCATCGTCCTGCCCGGCGCGCCGCTCGTCACGCAGCGGCCCGTTCCGCTTCGTCAGCCATCCCAATTATCTGGTCGTCATCGGCGAAATCGCGGTGCTGCCCCTGGTCTTCGGGCTGTGGCAGTTCGCGCTGCTGTTCAGCGTCCTCAATGCCGCTGGTCCTCGCGATCCGCGTCCGGGCGGAGAAGATCGCGCGCTGGCGCAATCGTCCGCGGCCGGCCTAGCAGCTGGGCGATGAGCTTGATCGTCAATCGCTTCCGCCGCACTTCTCAGGCTGCGCACCACGCCGGCGCCGAGCCCGCAGGACCAATTCTTCGCCGCGCTTTCGAGCCATTGCGGCAGACGCTCGTCAGGGCCGGCTCGTCGCAACGACGCGCAGGACGCGGACATGGCCGCCAAGCCGATGATCGCGCGGTTCGCGCAGCTGCGCCGGCGAATGAAGTGCGCATCAATTTCGCGGTCGGCGACGACACGTCGCGCAACTGGGTGATCACGCGCATCGCCCGGCGGCCTTCGCCTCAAGCACGTCCATCTCCACAAGGACGGCACCGAGGACGAACTGTCGCGCTACGGCGGCGACACGCGCTTCGCCCGGGACCGCGGCGCGGCAGGAATTCCCCGCCGACGCTTTTTCCCAGGACCTGTTCACCCGCCGCAAGACGCCGCAGTCGAACGCCAATGTCTGGGCGATCGAGGTCCGTGGCCGGGCCAATGCTTCGCCTACGAACTGCGCCGTCCCGGCCGCTTCTTCCGGGTCGAATTCGATCAGAAGCCAAGGCCGCAACTGCCGATTCAATAGCTCGCTTGCCGCGCGGCGGCCGTTGGGCCTATATCCCGCTCTCTCTCCTCGACATCGTCAATGATGCTGAGGCTGGTTCCCACCCCGGGGGCCGGTCCGAGAGCCGTTTTGTATTCATCGCTCACGGAGCCGCATGACCGACACTGCCGCACTGACCGCGCTGATCGAGCCCGAGGTCGAAAGCCTCGGCTATGGGCTGGTGCGCGTGGCGATGATCGGCGGCACCAGCGATCCGACGCTGCAGGTCATGGCCGAGCGCCCCGACACGCGCCAGCTGGCGCTCGAGGATTGCGAGCGCATCTCGCGCGCGCTGTCGGAAAAGCTCGACGCGCTCGAAGCCGAGGGCCGCGACCCGATCGACGGCGCCTACCGCCTCGAAGTCTCGTCGCCGGGCATCGACCGCCCGCTGACCCGGCTCACGGATTTCGCCGACTGGGCCGGCCATGAAGCGCGCGTGAAGCTCGCCGCACACCGTCGACGGCGCCAAGCAGGTTTCGGGCGTGATCGAAGGCGTCGAGGACGACATCGTCAGCATCGGCTCGCCCAAGGGCGCCCGCGCCATCCCGTTCGCCGCCATCGCCTCGGCCAAGCTGGTCTTGACCGACAAGCTCATCAAAGCCACCGCGCCGCTCAGCACCGAGGGCGCCGATACCATCCTGACCCAAGAGGACTGATCCACCATGGCCACTGCTGCCCCAACGTCCGCCGTCAGCGCCAACAAGGCCGAGCTGATCGCCATCGCCGACGCCGTCGCGCGCGAGAAACTGATCGACCGCGCGATCGTCATCGAGGCGATGGAAGACGCGATCCAGCGCGCCGCCCGCGCCCGCTACGGCGCCGAGAACGACATCCGCGCCAAGCTCGACGCCGAGACCGGCGACCTTCGCCTGTGGCGCGTCCTCGAAGTGGTCGAGGAGCCCGAGGATCATTTCAAGCAGGTCGACGTCGAAGGGCGCGCAAAAGCTCGAGAAGGGCGCCGCGATCGGGCGACTTCATCGTCGACCCGCTGCCGCCGATCGAGTTCGGCCGGATCGCCGCCCAGGCTGCCAAGCAGGTCATCTTCCAGAAGGTCCGCGACGCCGAGCGCGAGCGCCAGTATCGAGGAGTTCAAGGACCGCGCCAACGAAGTCATCACCGGCGTCGTCAAGCGAGTCGAGTTCGGCCACGTCGTCGTCGACCTTGGCCGCGCCGAGGGCGTCATCCGCCGCGACCAGCAGATCCCGCGCGAAATGGTCCGCGTCGGCGACCGCATCCGCTCGCTGATCTCCGCCGTTCGCCGCGAAGCCCGCGGCCCGCAGATCTTCCTCTCGCGCGCCCACCCCGAGTTCATGAAAAAGCTGTTCGCGCAGGAAGTGCCCGAGATTTACGACGGCATCATCGAGATCAAGGCCGCCGCCCGCGACCCCGGCAGCCGCGCCAAGATCGGCGTCATCAGCCACGACAGCTCGATCGACCCGGTCGGCGCCTGCGTCGGCATGAAGGGCAGCCGCGTCCAGGCGGTGGTCCAGGAGCTTCAGGGCGAAAAGATCGACATCATCCCCTGGTCGGAGGACCTCGCGACCTTCGTCGTCAACGCGCCTCCAGCCGGCGACCGTCAGCCGGGTCGTGATCGACGAGGAGGAAAGCCGCATCGAAGTCGTCGTTCCCGACGATCAATTGAGCCTCGCGATCGGCCGCCGCGGCCAGAACGTCCGCCTCGCCAGCCAGCTGACCAGCAGCCAGATCGACATTTTGACCGAGGCCGACGCCAGCGAGAAGCGCCAGCGCGAGTTCGTCGAGCGCTCCGAGATGTTCCAGACCGAGCTCGACGTCGACGAGACGCTGTCCCAGCTGCTGGTCGCCGAAGGCTTCACCAGCCTCGAGGAAGTCGCCTACGTCCAGCTCGACGAGATCGCCTCGATCGAGGGACTCGACGACGACATCGCGGCCGAACTTCAGAACCGCGCCGCCGAAGCGCTCGAGCGGCGCGAAGCCGCGTCGCGCGAGGAGCGCCGCAAGCTCGGCGTCGACGACGCGCTGGCCGAGATGCCGCATCTGACCGAGCAGATGCTGGTGACCTTGGGCAAGGCCAACATCCGCACGCTCGACGACCTCGCCGATCTCGCGACCGACGAGCTGGTCCAGAAAAAGCGCGTCGAGCCGCGCCGCCGCGAGCCGAGCACGCGCCCCGAGGACAAGGGCGGCCTGCTCGCCGAATATGGCCTCAGCGAAGAGCAGGGCAATGAGATCATCATGGCCGCCCGCGCCCACTGGTTCGAGGACGAGGACCAGGCCGCTGCCGAAGCCTGCAACCGGGGAGGACGCGGTTGCGGAAAACGAGCAATGATACGGTAGCGACTGCGCCGTCCCGCGAACGCGAGGCGGACCCCGAACGCACCTGCATCCTGACCCGCGCCAAGGGCAGCCGCGACGACGTTCATCCGTCTCGCGCTCGGCCCCGACGGCCAGGTCGCGCCCGACGTCCGCGCCCGGGCGCCGGGCCGCGGCGCGTGGATCTCGGTCGGCCGGCCGAGCTCGACGACGCCAATGCCAAGGGCAAGCTCAAGGGCGCACTGCAGCGCGCCTTCAAGACCCAGGCGCTCAGCGTCCCCGCCGATCTCGGCGCCCGGATCGAGGCCGCGCTGCGCCAGACCGCGCTCGACCGGCTCGGCATGGAAGCGCGCTCGGGCAAGCTGATCAACGGCTGCCGACAAGGTCGAGACCGCCGCCCGCGCCGGCAAGGTTCAGCCTGCTGATCCACGCCGCCGACGCGGGCGAGGACGGCCGCCGCGCGCTCGACCAGGCGTGGCGCGTGGGCGGCGGCGAGCCGCGCGGGGTGATTTTCCCCGAAGCCCGCCCTATCTTGTCCGTGGCGCTTGGACGCGAAAATGTGGTACATGTCGCGCTGACTGATCCCGCTGCCGCGGCGCGTGTGGCCCACGCGCTTGCCCGGTGGCGGAATTTCACTGGCCCCGATTGTGGTCCGGAAGGCGGTGAACCCGCCTTGAGGACCGGCTCGGCTGAAGACGATTTGACGAAGGATTAGAATGGTAGACCAGACCGAAAAGCCGAAGCTTGGCACCCGGCCGCCGCTGGGCACTCAAGCGCACGGTCGAGACCGGCAAGGTCAAGCAGAGCTTCAGCCACGGCCGCTCGAACACGGTCGTCGTCGAGGTCAAGAAGCGCCGCATCCTCGGCCGTCCGGGCGATCCGCCGCCGGCCGAAGCGCCCAAGCCCGAGCCGGTCGCCGCAACGCCCGCGCCCGCGCCCGGCCGACGCCGGCACCGCCGCCCGCGGCGCGCCGTGCCGCGATCGACGACATTACGGCGCGCAAGGAAATGCAGACCCGCCTGCTGCGCGAGGCCGAGGAAGCGCGCATGACTGCGCTCGAGGACGCGCGCCGCCGCGAGGAGCAGCGCCAAGAGCTCGGCCAACGACGAGGAGCGCAGGCGCGCCGAGGAAAATCGCCGGCCGAGGAAGCCGCTGCCGAGGAGGCCGCCCGCCGCGCCGAGGAAGAAGCCCGCGCGCTGACCGAGCCGCAGCCCGACGAAGCGCCGGCCGCCGAACCGTTTCGCCCGGCGAGGCCGACCGTCAGGGCGAGGACGAACGCCGCTTCACCCGCCCCGCGGGTGCTCCGTCCCACGCGCCCAAGCGCGCCGAGCCGTCACGCCCGGGCCGCGCCCGCGAGGATCATCGCAAGGCCGGCAAGCTGACCGTCAGCCGCGCTTTGTCGGGCGAGGACGACAGCCGCGCCCGCAGCCTCGCCGCGCTGCGCCGCGCGCGCGAAAAGGAAAAGCGCGCCCACCAGTCGTCCGGACCGTCGGCCAAGCAGGTCCGCGACGTCGTCGTGCCCGAGGCGATCACCGTCCAGGAGCTGGCCAACCGCATGGCCGAGCGCGGCGCCGACCTGGTCAAAGCATTGTTCAAGATGGGCATGCCGGTGACGCTCACCCAGACCATCGACCAGGACACCGCCGAGCTGCTGGTCACCGAGTTCGGGCACACCATCAAGCGCGTCAGCGAAGCCGATGTCGACATCGACAGCGCGGCCGACGTGGACGAGGCGGGAACGCTCGTTCCGCGCCCGCCGGTGGTCACGATCATGGGCCATGTCGATCACGGCAAGACCTCGCTGCTCGACGCCATCCGCGGCGCCGACGTCGTCTCCGGGGAATCGGGCGGGATCACCCAGCATATCGGCGCCTATCAGGTGACGCTGCCGGACGAATCCAAGGTCACCTTCCTCGACACGCCGGGCCACGAAGCGTTCACCGAAATGCGCATGCGCGGCGCCAATGTCACCGACATCGTCGTGCTCGTGGTCGCCGCCGACGACGGCCTTCGCCCGCAAACCATCGAGGCGATCAACCACACCAAGGCGGCCGGCGTGCCGATGATCGTCGCGATCAACAAGATCGATAAGCCCGAAGCCAAGGCGCAAAAGGTCCGCGAGGAGCTTCTCCAGCATGAGATCATCGTCGAGGAGATGGGCGGCGACGTTCAGAACGTCGAAGTTTCCGCGACCAAGAAAACCAATCTCGACAAGCTGCTCGAGGCGATCCACCTGCAGGCCGAAATCCTCGAACTGAAGGCCAATCCCGACCGCGCCGCCGAAGGCACTGTCGTCGAAGCCAAGCTCGACAAGGGCCGCGGGCCGCTCGCCACCATTCTCGTCGAGCGCGGCACGCTGCGCGTCGGCGATGTGTTCGTTGCCGGCGCATCGAGCGGCAAGGTCCGCGCGATGATCGACGACAAGGGCCGCCAGTTGAAGGAAGCCGGTCCGGCAATGCCGGTCGAGGTTCTCGGCCTCGGCGCGGTCCCGTCGGCCGGCGACGCCTTCACGGTCGTCGAAAATGAGGCGCGCGCACGCGAAGTCGCCGCCTATCGCCAGAGCGTGATGGACCGCAAGCGGACCACATCGGCGCCGATCAGCCTCGAAAATATGTTCGCCAACCACGCCTCGACGACCATGGAATTCCCGATGGTCGTCAAGGCCGATGTCCACGGCTCGGTCGAGGCGATCGTCCACGCGCTCCACCGCATCTCGACCGACGAGATCAAGGTCCGGGTGCTTCATTCGGGCGTCGGCGCGATCACCGAAAGCGACGTCACGCTGGCGAGCGCGAGCGGCGCGCCGATCATCGGCTTCAACGTCCGTCCCAACGCCAAGGCGCGAGAAGTCGCGGCTCGGTCAAAGGTCGAGTTTCGCTATTACGACGTCATCTATCACCTGACCGACTGGGTGAAGCAGGCGATGGCCGGCGAGCTCGGCCCGGAGATCATCGAAACGATCGTCGGCCGTGCCCGCGTTCAGGAAGTCTTTCCCGCCGGCAAGCGCGACAAGGCCGCCGGACTGCTCGTCCTCGAAGGCAATATCCGCAAGGGGCTCAATGCCCGGCTCACGCGCGAAGACGTCATCGTGTCGAAGACCACGATCTCGTCGCTGCGCCGGTTCAAGGACGACGTCGCCGAAGTTGCTTCCGGCCTCGAATGCGGCGTCATGCTGGCCGACACCAACGACATCAAGGCCGGCGACATGCTCGAGGTGTTCGAAGTGGAGGAACGGGCTCGTACACTTTGATTATTCCCCCTGCCGCGCGTGGCAGGGGAGGAGCTTAAATGCGCAAGATCGAAACCCCCGAAGGCCGCTCGGTCCGACTGCTCCGCATCGGCGAGCAGGTGCGCCATGTGCTCGCGGAAATATTGATGCGCGGCGAGGTCCATGACGACACGCTCGCTTCACATTTGATCAGCGTCACCGAGGTCCGCATGTCGCCCGACCTGCGCCACGCCACTGTTTTCGTGAAGCCTTTGCTCGGCCAGGACGAGGAAGTGGTGCTCAAAGCTCTTCGTACCCACACCGCCTTTTTCCAGCGCGAGGTCGCGCGGCGGGTGGTCACCAAATATGCCGCAAAGATTCGCTTCCGCGCGGACGAAAGTTTCGACGAGGGCAACCGCATCGACGCCATTCTCCGCTCGGACAAGGTCGCGCAGGATATCAAGGACGGATAATGCGCGCACTTTTCGCTGCCTTATTGTCGTCGGCCGCCGCGGAAATGCCGGAACCGCCGGAAGTCACTTTTCCCCGGCTGCCCCAAACCGCCGCGAGCGAAGCCGCAATCGTCCCGGCCGGCTGGAAGATCGTCGAGCGCCAGGCCGGCGACCTCAATGGTGACGGCAAAAGCGACCTTGCTTTGCTGCTCAAGATGGACAGCAAGGCCAACGTCCTGCCGATCCCGGACAGCAGCCCTCCGGCGACCCTCGATACCAACCCGTTTTTGCTCGCAATTGCCTTTGCCGAAGGCGGCGGCGGATATCGCGTCACGGGCAGCAGCCGCGGAATTTTCCGGCGCGTCGAATTCCCGCACAGCGGGGATCTTCCGCCAGGGGAAGGCGACAGCGTGCGGATCGAGCGCGGGACATTGTTGCTGTCCAACGAATATCTGCGTGGCCATGAAAGCTACCGCTTTCGCTGGGAAAAAGACGCGTTTCGGCTGATCGGCTATGAAACGGGCGGTTCGTCCGGCGGCTGCGCGGAGACGATCAGCATCAATTACCTGACCGGCAAAGCGCGGTGGGAAAACACGCCGATCAGGAAGGACAAAGGCGCCGCCGTGGCGCGGCGCGTGAAGCCGGGCCCACTCCTGACCCTCGAAAGTTTCGACGATGGGAACTTCATCCCTTCGGACACGATTGCCGGCGAACCTCCGCCCTGCGACGCGCAATGATCGAGTGCCTGTCCGCGCCGATGACCGGCGAGGGGTGTCGCGCCGAATTGTTCGAAGAGCAGCATCGCGCCGCGCTCAAGGCCGCTTGCGCGGAAGACCACGACATCTGGTCGATCTTTGCCAACAATTTCGGCCCCGAGGGCTTTGACGAAAGCGTCGATTTCTACCGGTCAAGCGCGCGCAACCGCATGTTCGTGCTGTTCGACGGCGACGATTTCGCTGGAATGTCGAGCTTTCTCGGAATTGATGAACACCGCCAGTGCGTTGAAATCGGCGGCACTTATTACCGCCCGCATTTGCGCGGCACCGGCTTCAACCGCCGCGTCAAGGACATGATGCTGAAGCGCGCTTTCGATTGCGGAATCCGCCGGGTCGAGTTCCGGGTCGACGCCCGCAACGACCGTAGCCAGGCGGCGATGACCAAGCTCGGCGCGGTTCGCGAAGGCGTGCTCCGCGCCGACCGCATCACCTGGAACGGCCACGTCCGCGACACCGTGCTGTTTTCGATTCTGCGCGACGAATGGCCGGCCTGATTGCTCCACGGCTGGATCATCCTCGACAAGCCAATTGGCCTCGGTTCGACCCAGGCGGTCGGCGCGATCAAACGGCTGCTGCGCGAAGCCGGCGAGCCCAAGACCAAGGTCGGGCACGGCGGAACGCTCGATCCCCTGGCGAGTGGCGTACTGCCGATCGCGCTGGGGGAAGCGACCAAGCTCGCCGGCCGCATGCTCGATGCGAGCAAAGAATATGATTTCACGATAAGCTTCGGGGCGGAGACCGACACGCTCGATGGCGAAGGGGAGGTTTTCGCGGCCAGCGACGTCCGCCCGACGCGGGCGCAGATCGAGGCGATCCTGCCGAGCTTCACCGGCCCGATCGAGCAAGTCCCGCCAGCCTATTCCGCGCTCAAGATCGATGGCAAACCCGCCTACGCCCGCGCCCGCGCCGGCGAACAGCTGGAGATGACGGCGAGGGAAGTCACGATCCATTCGCTGTCAATTCGGGGCGGCGACGATGGAGCGGGTCAAGTCACCCTCTCTGCCACCGTTTCAAAAGGCACCTACATCCGCAGCCTCGCCCGCGACATCGCGCGCGCGCTCGGCACCGTCGGCCATGTCGCCATGCTGCGCCGCACCCGCGCCGGGCCCTTCGCGCTCGACGCCGCCGTTTCACTGGACTTTCTCGCGCAATCGGCTAGGGAGCGCGCACTGACGCGGGCGGTATTGCCGCTGCAAGCGGCGCTGGACGACATCCCGGCCCTCCCCGTCACTCCCGGCCAGGCCAGTCTGCTCGCTCATGGGCAGACGGCTTGCCGGTTTCCCCGAACAGCCGGGGCTTCTGTTGGCCATGGACGGCAACCGTCCGGTGGCTCTCGTCGAAGCCACGGCCGACGGCCTCACGGTCGTCCGGGGGTTCAACCTCTAATTACAGGAGTACATCGATGTCGATTACCGCCGAACGCAAGGCAGAAGTGATCAAGGACCATGGCCGGGGCAAGGACGATACCGGTTCCCCCGAAGTCCAGGTCGCGATCCTGACCAGCCGAATCCAGACGCTGACCGACCATTTCAAGACCCACGCGAAGGACAATCACTCGCGCCGCGGTTTGCTGATGATGGTCAACAAGCGCCGGTCGCTGCTCGATTACCTCCGCCGCGAGGATGAGCAGCGCTACACCGACCTGATCGCGAAATTGGGTCTCCGTAAGTAACTTTTTGAAAGGGCGCCCGTGCGGCGCCCTTTGCCTTTGGAAATTCCCGCAATGAGGCGGGATGTCCGCGGGGCCGCAAATATGCCCCAACCGCTGGTGAGCCGGATGCTTGCCCAAGCTGTCCCGCCGGCATCTGGCCCGCGGGGTGAAGGAAATAAAATGTTCGATATCAAAACCGTAGAAATCGACCTCGGCGGCAAGACGCTGAAGCTCGAAACCGGGCGCGTCGCGCGCCAGGCCAATGGCGCCGTTCTCGCGACTTTGGGCGAAACCGTCGTGCTGTGCGCCGTGACGGCCGCCAAGAGCGTCAAGCCGGGGCAGGACTTCTTCCCGCTGACCGTCCACTATCAGGAAAAATTCTCGGCCGCCGGGCGCATCCCGGGCGGCTTCTTCAAGCGCGAGCGCGGCGCGACCGAAAAGGAAACGCTGACCAGCCGCCTGATCGACCGCCCGATCCGCCCGCTGTTCCCGGACGGCTTCTACAATGAAGTCCTGGTGATCACGCAGGTCCTTTCCTACGACGGCGAGAACGAGCCTGACATCGTCGCGATGATCGGCGCGTCGGCCGCTCTGACCATTTCCGGCGTTCCGTTCATGGGGCCGATCGGCGCTGCCCGCGTCGGCTTCAAGGACGGCGAATATATCCTCAATCCGACGCAGACCGAAATCGCCGAGGGCGATCTCGACCTGGTCGTTGCCGGCACCATGAGCGCTGTGATGATGGTGGAATCCGAAGCCAAGGAGCTGTCGGAAGACGAGATGCTCAAGGCCGTGATGTTCGGCCATGCCGCATCGAAGAAGGTCTGCGAGGCCATCATCAGTCTTGCCGAACAGGCCGCCAAGGAGCCGTGGGAGCTGCCCGAAGACGAGGACAGCGAAACGCTGTTCGGCAAGCTCAAAGATCTCGCCGGGTCGGGCCTCGAGCAGGCCTATAAGCTGGTCGGCAAGGCCGAGCGCGTCGCCGCGATTGCCGCCGCCAAGACCCCGCTCAAGGAGTATCTGGTCGACGCCGAGCCCAACACCGCGATCAAAGCCGGCAAGCTCGCCAAGAAGCTCGAAGCCGCGATCGTCCGCAACGCGATCCTCAAGGAAGGCCGCCGCATCGACGGCCGCGACACCAAGACCGTTCGCCCGATCGAAGCGATGGTCGGTTTCCTTCCGCGCACGCACGGCTCGGCGCTGTTCACCCGCGGCGAAACCCAGGCGATCGTCACCACCACGCTCGGCACCAAGGACTCCGAGCAGATGATCGACGGTCTCGAGGGCCTGAGCTACTCGCGCTTCATGCTGCACTATAACTTCCCGCCTTATTCGGTCGGTGAAGTGGGCCGCTTCGGCGCCCCGTCACGGCGCGAGACCGGCCACGGCAAGCTCGCCTGGCGCGCGCTTCGTCCGATGCTGCCGTCGAACGAGGAGTTCCCCTACACGATCCGCGTCCTGTCCGACATTACGGAGAGCAACGGCTCGTCGTCGATGGCCACGGTGTGCGGCGGAAGCCTCGCAATGATGGACGCCGGCGTGCCCCTCAAGCGCCCGGTCGCGGGCATTGCGATGGGCCTGATCCTCGAAGGCAAGGACTTCGCTGTGATCAGCGACATCCTCGGCGACGAGGATCATCTCGGCGACATGGACTTCAAGGTTGCGGGGACGTCGCAAGGCATCACCGCGCTGCAGATGGACATCAAGGTCGCCGGCATCACCGAGGAGATCATGAAGATCGCCCTCGCCCAGGCGAAGGACGGCCGCGAGCATATCCTCGGCGAAATGGCCAAGGCGCTCGGTGAAGTCCGCGGCGAGCTTTCCGCTCACGCGCCGCGCATCGAGACGATGCAGATCCCCAAGGACAAGATCCGCGAAGTCATCGGCACCGGCGGCAAGGTCATCCGCGAAATCGTCGCCGAGACCGGCGCCAAGGTCGACATCGACGACGAGGGCGTGATCAAGATCAGCTCGTCCGACGTCAGCCAGATCGAGGCCGCGCGCAACTGGATCCGCGGCATCGTCGCAGAGCCGGAGCCGGGCACGATCTACACCGGCAAGGTTGCCAGCATCGTCGATTTCGGTGCCTTCGTGACCTTCATGCCGGGCAAGGACGGTCTCGTCCACGTCTCGGAAATCAAGAACGAGCGGGTCGAGAATGTCCGCGACGTCCTCTCCGAAGGGCAGGAGGTTAAGGTCAAGCTGGTCGAGGTCGACAGCCGAGGCAAGGTGCGCCTGTCGATGCGCCTGGTCGACCAGGAAACCGGCGCTGAGCTCGAAGACACCCGTCCGCCCCGCGAGCCGCGTGAAGGCGGCGATCGGGGGCCAAGAGGCGACCGTGATCGTGGTCCCCGCCGTGATGGCGGTGGTGGCCGTGACCGCGGCCCGCGTCGCGACGGTGGCGGCGGTGGACGTGGTGGCGAAGGTCGGGGCGGCGACCGCGATCGCGGACCGCGCCGCGAAGCTGGCGGCGAGGGACGCGGTGACAACCGCGACCGCGGTCCGCGTCAGGACCGCGACGGCGGCGATGGCGGCCCTGCGCCGGAATTCGCCCCCGCATTCCTGACCGGCGACAAGGAGGATTAATCCTCCTCATCAGTCCCGGACTTGGTCCGGAGCCAGCCGGCTGTTGAAACAGGAAAGGCCCCGCAGCGATGCGGGGCCTTTTCTTTATTGGCCGGCGCGGCGGAAGCGGTAGCGGCCGCGCACCGGCGTTGCCTGGTACGTCTGGCCGGAGCTGCACGCGACCTTGTAAACGCCGGCGCCGGCGCCCTCCACACTGGTGGTCGAAACGACCGACCCGCATGGATAGCCGATCCGCGCGATCGTTCGCGCGATCACGCTATTGGGCAGTGGCAACTTCGCCGCGACCGCCGTCGGGGCGGCGGTTTCGGGCTCGGCCTGAGCATCGCTGGCGCTTACTGGCGCAGTTGCGGCTAGCCCGCTGTCCGCCACCTGAGTGCGTTCGGCCGGCCGCGCAATCGAGGCTTCGGCCTGGCGCGTTGCGCGCTCGCCCTTCGCGCCAGCCGAAGGCGCCGGCATCCGTCCTGGCGTCTCATTTTGCCTGAGCGCCACCTGGGGGACGGGGGCCGGCGTTGCCGCGGAGCTGTCAGCTTCCGGCGCGGCCGCTGGAAGGGCGACGGTGAGGCCGCGCTTGGGCGGGGCTGGCTGCTGGTCGCGATCGTCGGCCGACGCTCCGGCAATCGCCCCGATCAGCCCGGCGGCAAGGACTGCGCCCAAGCCGATGAGGGCCGGCCGCTTCAAATCGAGCGGGCGGGGTTCGGCGTCGAGCCACATATCTGCGCCGTGGCCGGGCGCAGCCGGCGGGCCCTCCTCGACGGGCGCTACGGCCGCCGCCGGCGGATCCGGCTGCGGCGACGGTTGCGGGGCCGCCTCGCTCGCGACTTCGGCGGCGATGGGTCGCGCCAGGTCGCGAAGCGACGAGCTGATGAACGACGCGACCCTCGGCTCGGCCGATGGTCCCTGACCCGCATCGCTCGGCGCATCGGCAGGCGAGGGGACGTCCTTGTCGATGACGTCTGCCTTCGCTAGCGGCGCCCATCGCGAACCCGTCAGGCCCGGGCTGCTCCAGCCGACGCCCCCGACCTTCCACTGGCCGCTGCTCGGTTCGGGGCGAAGTCCGAGCGTACGGTCATAGGCGCGCCGCTTGTCGGGGTTGCGAAGGACTTCGAACGCGGCGCTGACGCTTGCTGCGGCAACCACCGGGTGAGCGCCGAACATGCCCATCATCCGTGCAAAGGCGCGGCGTATCTCGTCGTCGGTAGCGCTCGGCGAAAGCCCGAGCGTCTCATAGTGGTTCGGCCGTGAGCGTACCGCGGTGACCATTGCTGTTCCCTTCCCCGAATCGCGCGGCATTTTTCTGGCCGGCGGACCGATTCCCAAGCCTCGGAGCTTCCGCCTTTTCCTGGCGAATGCCAGCTCCGCTCGGCGACGGACTCCACCGATTGGTCGGCAATGCCCGGCCCGCGAAACAGTTAAGCCAAAAGTAAATGGACCGGCGCCGTGCGACTCGGACCTGCAATGACGGGCTTTGTCCCGCGGCGATTCAGCGCTAAGCTAGGCGCGTGCAATTTGGGGGCAAAAGCATGAAAACCATCCGCAATCTCGCGCTCGCCGGGCTCCTGCTGGCCGCTGTGCCGGCACCGCTGCTCGCCCAGGGCGCGAAGTCCTCGGCGCAATTGAAGCTCGCCCGGCAGGCGGAGAAACTCAAGCCGGGCGAGTTCGTCTTCGCGCCGCAGATTGCGCCCAAGGGGCCTGTGCTGGTCTATGTCGACCTCGGCCGCCAGCGCGCGACCGTCTACCGCAACGGCGTGCGGATCGCCGTTTCGACCATCTCCTCGGGTAAGCCCGGCCATTCGACTCCGACGGGCGTCTTCACCATCCTCCAGAAGAATAAGGACCACCGCTCGTCGACCTACGACAACGCGCCGATGCCCTACATGCAACGGCTGACCTGGATGGGCGTCGCGATGCACGCCGGCAATTTGCCCGGCTATCCCGCCAGCCACGGCTGCGTCCGCCTGCCGATGGAATTCGCCAAGAAGCTGTTCACGATTACGCCGATGGGCGGCACGGTGGTCATCGCCGGCGGCCACGAAGACCCGATCAAGCGCCCGGTCGCGGGCGTGCTCGCGCCGGTCATGGCCGGAGTCAGCAAGGCGCCGCGCATGCCGCTGGCGCCCACCGGCGAATTCAGCTGGAACGCGGCCGCCTCGCCGAGCGGGCCAGTGTCGATCATCATTTCGACCGGCGACCAGCAAGTGGTCGTGTTGCGCAACGGCGTCGAGATCGGGCGCGCCCATGCGGTGGTCGCTCAGGAAACCACCGAATCCCAGGTGATGACGCTGTCTGGCGGGCCGAAGCCGGAATGGATCCAGGTCGGCGTCGGCGAGCTCACCGGCGAGCCCGCCGAGATCATTTCGACCGAGCGCGTCGAGCAGATGCATCTGCCCGCCGAGTTCGTGAAGAATATGCGATCGGTGATGACGCCCGGCACCACCGTCCTCGTCACGCAGGCGAGCGTCAACGCCGACTCGACCGGCGTGCAGCAGACGGTGATGGACACAAGCGACGCCAAGGCGACGAATTAGCGGGCGAGCTTGCGCTCACAATTCAATGACGGCGACAGTGGTCGTTTGAGCACAGTTGCGGAATTTTCAGTGACTTTGAAGACTCGATGACTTGCGCACTTTCGAGTGAAGGCTAGCCTCGCAATATTGGGCCGCAGTTGCGCGGCCGGCGGGGGGTTTTCATGACCAAGACATTCTGCGCTCGTCTTTTGTTGTTCGCTGGAGTGGCGGCTTTGTCCGCACCGGTCGCCGCGCAACGTGTCGACAGCATTGTGGCGTTCGGGGACAGCTATGCTGACGATGGCAACGCTTTCGAGCTCGGACTGGTGCCGGCGCAGCTGTTGCCCTTATATCCGACGAAGCGCTTCACGGGCGGCGAAAATTACGTCGATGTTCTTGCCGAATTGCTCGATGTGCCGGTCGAAAATTTCGCCATCGGCGGTGCCACGGCCAACCCTGTTTTCCTGTTTGAGGTCGGCACCTATCTGGCCGGCGGCGGGGGCGTCTTCCCGGTCGTCAGCCCGACTCTCGACCAAGGCGACCTTGTCACCGTCTCAATCGGCGGGAACGATGCGCGCGCCTACGGCAATCTTCCGGGCGCAACCGTGGAAGGTGCAGCGGCCGCCAGTGTGCCGGCGGTTGCGGCGACCACCGCTGGCCTCGACGCTCTCGTCAACGCGGGCGCAAGCACGATCAGCTTCCTGGCCGGCGATACTGGCGAGCTGCCCGAAGTCGCCGCCAATCCTGCGGTTGCAGCGATCCGCTCGGCCTATTCCAGTGCATTCAACCTCGGGGTGCAAAATGCCCTCGCCGGTTACGCCGCCGATGGCGTGATCGTCCATTATCTCGACCTTTCGGCGCTCCTTGCGAACGTCGAGGCCAATCCGCAGGCCTACGGCTTGAGCTCGATCACCTGTCCCGCCTTCCCTGATCCGACGTGCCTTCTGAATGGCGGAACGGGCTATCTGTTCTACGGCGATTTGCTTCATCCGACCTCGCAAGGGTCGGCAATCATCGCTCATTACATCGCCACACAGCTTGACGGTCCGCTGATCCTTCAGGGACCGAGCGAGACCGCGCTCGCCACCGGTTTTCAGTTCGGACGGACATTGCGCAATCGAGCGGACGTTGCACGGTCGCCGGCGGCCGCTGGCATCCAGGGGATTGAGTGGTTCGCCATCGGCGACGCCTTCTCGCGTGACCTCAATGAAACGGATTCCACCGATGAGGCCGACGTCAATGGCGGTGGCGGAACCGTGGGCATGAGCTACCGCTTCGGCAACTCGGTGGTCGGCCTCGCGGGTAACTACTCGCGCGTCCGCAACCGCTTCTCCAGGGATACCGCCCGCAGCAAGATGAGCGCGTGGCAGATCGGCGCATTCGCCGGCTTTGGCGGGCCCAACCTCTTCGCCGAAGGCCATGTCGGTTACGGCAAGGACGATCATGACTTGCGCCGCGAGGGCGTGGTCGAGGACCTCGATGCGTCGCCCGACGGGTCGCACTGGGTCGCCGGAGCGAAGGCCGGCTATCTGATCGACATGACCTTGCCGCTGCTTGGCGCGATGCGCGCCGGACCTGTCGGCGCAGTCGAGTACGTCAAGGCCAGGGTCGACGATTATGCCGAAGAAGGTGACGCGGTGCTGAACCTCAATGTCAGTAGTGTCACAGCCAAGTCGTTCGTCGGCAGCATCGGCGCCGAAGTCCGCAGGAGCTTCGGTGACGGGCCGGGCGCCTTGCAGCTGTTTTCCACCACGGTGATCGAGAAGGAGCTGTCCGGCAACGCGGACACCGTCCATTTCGCGCAGCAGAGCGCGCCGATCATCGTCAATCGCTGGGACTTCCAGAAGCGGTCGCGCAAGGCCTATGCCCGCTTCTCGACCGGCGGCAGCGTGCGCGTGCTCGACAGGCTCGGCCTCGATTTCCTGATTTCGAGCACCACCGGGCGAAAGGACGGCCTCGACTTGTCGGCACAGGTCGGACTGCGGACCAGCTTCTAGCTGCTAACGGCATACGGCGGCGGTCCCTTGCAGGGGCCGCCGGACCCCTTGCCGGGTGTGATCTAAGGCGTTGAAATGGCTGGTGGAGCTGAGGAGGATCGAACTCCTGACCTCTGCAGTGCGATTGCAGCGCTCTCCCATCTGAGCTACAGCCCCGCGTCCCAGCCAGGACGGGGCCCGATGCGCCATCGGGCCCGGGAGAGCGGCTCCACTACCTGCGAATTTTGGCCCGTGCAACGCGCTTGTCGCGTGGCACTCATCCCGCGCGTCAACGCGCTTGTCGGGCCGCTCATTTGTCCCGCCGCCGCGTCGCTCCGCCGCATTGCCCGGCGATTACCTGCGCCAGCCGGAACAGCCGACGCCGGATGTTCGTTTCCCACCCCGCGACCGACCAAGTCGAAACGATTACAGCCTCCACATGGCGGAGGCGGGCGGCCCGGCCTCCAGCCCGGGCCAATACAGGCCCGGCGGTGTTTCCCCTTCACCGCCGGGCCTTTTTCATCAGCGCTTTTGAATCCGCCGCGCCGCGCCTATCGCCGATCCGATCGCTCCGCGTCTTTCGCGCAGTTTGAAAGGATTTGATCATGGCCCGCGCCTGGCACCTCAAGAGCCGCCCCGAGGGGCTTCCGACCGACGACAATTTCGCGCTTCAGGATGTCGCCTTGCCGGCGCCTGGCAAAGGCATGGTCCATGTCCGCAACCGCTGGCTGTCGGTCGATCCCTACATGCGGGGGCGGATGAACGACGTCAAAAGCTACGTCCCGCCGTTCGCAATCGATGCGCCAATGGATGGCGGCGCGGTCGGCGAGGTCGTCGCCAGCAAGGCCGCAGGCTTCGCCGCGGGCGACCTCGTGATCCACATGTCCGGCTGGCGAGACGAGGCCGTGCTGCCGGCTGAAGCGCTGACCAAATTGCCCGATCTCGGCGTGTCCCCCGCAGGCATTCCTCGGCCATCTCGGCCTGACCGGCGGCACCGCTTATTTCGGCCTGCTCGACGCTGCTTCGGCCAAAGCCGGCGACGTCGTGTTCGTCTCAGCCGCGGCGGGTGCGGTCGGCTCGGCGGCGGTGCAGATCGCCAAGGCCAAGGGCATGATCGTGATCGGCTCGGCGCGCGGCCCGGACAAATGCGATTTCGTCCGCTCGCTCGGCGCCGACGCGGCGGTCGATTACACCGCCGGCCCGCTGCTTGGATCGCTCGCCGCCGCGGCTAAGTCGGTTGGGAGCGGCGGCATCGACGTTTATTTCGACAATGTCGGCGGCAATCACCTGGACGCCGCGTTCGCCCTTGCGCGGCGGGATGCGCGCTTCGCCATTTGCGGGATGATCGGGGGCTACAACAAGGGCGAGCCGGCGCGTTTTCGTTACATCATGCGCATAATCGCAATGCGCATCCGCCTGCAGGGCTTCATCTTCACCGATTATCAGCCGCGGATGGGCGAATTCTACAGCGAGATGGGCCCGTGGCTCGCCAACGGCGCGGTCAAGTCGCACGACACGGTCGTCGACGGCCTCGAAGCGATGCCGGGCGCGTTCCGCGGCCTGTTCAGCGGTGCCAACACCGGCAAAATGCTCATCCGGCTTTAGGACTCCAGCTCAGAAGCTGCACTTCGCCGGGTCGCCCGACTGCATCCCCAGCCGAAGCGCCGCCAGCCGCTGCGCCGAGGTGCCGTGGGTGAAGCTTTCGGGGACGATCGTGCCCTGCGTCTGGCGCTGCAGCGTGTCGTCGCCGATCGCTTCGGCGGCGCGCATCGCTTCCTCGGCATCGCCGGGCTCGATGATCGTGCCCTGCGCGTCGCGCGCATTGGCCATCCACACGCCCGCATAGCAATCGGCCTGGAGCTCGACCTTGACCTGAAGCGCATTGCCCTCGGCCTTGCCGGCGCGCGCCTGGGCGCTCTGCGCCTGGTCGAGCGTGCCGTCGAGGTGCTGCAGATGGTGCCCGACCTCATGCGCGATGACATAGGCCATGGCCGCGTCGCCGGCCGCTCCGAACCGCGTCGACAGCTCGTTGAAGAAGCCCGGGTCGATGTAGATGCTGCGGTCGTTGGGGCAGTAGAAGGGCCCCATCGCGGCCTGGCCGAAGCCGCAGCCGGTCTGCGTCCCGCGAGAGTAAGCGACCATCGTCGTCGGCGTATACCGCTGGTTCGACCTGGCAAAGATTTCCCCCCAGGTTTCCTCGGTCGATCCGAGCGTGCGGGTCAGGAAATCGCGCATGTTCGGGTCGAGCGTCGATTTGCCGGATGGCGCTGATGTCGTCGGGCCGCCGCCGCCGAGCAACGCCGCCGCCGCCGCCGCCTAGTGACTGCAGCGCGCAATAGCCAAGCAGCAATATGATCACGCCGACGATGCCGAACCGGCTCATCACCAGTGGCAGCAGGCAACCGAGCATACCGCTACCGCCGCCACCGAAACCGCCGCCGCCTGTCCGGTCCTGGAAATTCCCGCTCGGGCCTTCGCCGCCTAGCCGCATCGCTCATTCCTCCTGTTGCGCAGCCGAAATGCTTGGCGGGCCGCTGCGGTTGCATTTCTCTGCCCGCGCCGCGAGGACATTGTCCATGATTCTCCACGGCAAGGTTGCGCTGGTCACCGGATCGACCTCGGGCATCGGCCTGGCGATCGCGCGCGCGCTTGGCCGCGAGGGCGCGAAGCTGATGCTCAACGGGTTCGGCCCGCCCGAAGACATCGCGCGGCTGAGCGAGGAGCTTGGCGCGGTTCACGACGGCGCCGACCTGTCGAAGCCGGCCGAAATCGAAGCGATGATCGAGCGCTGCGGCGACACGCTCGGGCCGCCCGACATCCTGGTCAACAATGCCGGGATCCAGCACGTCTCGCCGGTCGACACATTCCCGCCCGACAAATGGGACGCGATCATCGCGGTCAATTTGACCGCGCGCGTTCCACACCATCCGCCTTGCGCTGCCGGCGATGAAGGCGCGCGGCTGGGGCCGCATCGTCAACACCGCCTCCGCCCACAGCCTCGTCGCGAGCCCCAACAAATCGGCCTATGTCGCGGCCAAGCACGGCATCGCCGGCCTGACCAAGAGCGTCGCGCTGGAGGCTGCGCGCGACGGCGTCACGGTCAATTGCATATCGCCCGGCTACGTCTGGACCGAGCTCGTCGAGCGCCAGATTCCAGACACGATGAAAGCGCGCGGCCTGACTCACGATGAGGTCGTCAACGACGTCCTCCTCGCCGCCCAGCCGACCAAGCGGTTCGTCACCCCGGACGAGGTCGCGGCGCTCGCCTTGTTCCTGTGCCGCGAAGAAGCCGCGTCGATCACCGGCGCCAATTTGAGCATGGACGGCGGATGGACCGCGCAATGAGCCGCGCGCTCTTCCTCGCCGGGTTACTGGTCCTTTCCGGCTGCAACGCCATCCGCCAGCCGGCGACGATGATTTCCGACTGGACCACCGACTGGCGAAGCGTGGTCACGCCCGCCGACCGTGCCCGGCTGCGCGACTGGCGCGACGCGTTCGCTGACGGGCTCGCCGCCGCGCGCAAGGCTGGCCACGGTGGCGAGATCGCGCGCGAAGGCGCGTTGCTTGAGCCCGATGCCGCGCTCGGCGGCCCGATCCCCAACGGCGATTATTCGTGCCGCATCACCAAGCTCGGCGCCAAAGCCACGGGCCTGCTCGATTATGTGGCTTACCCGGCCTACCGCTGCCGCGTGACCGCCGACCGCGAGCTGCAGCGGCTGGCCAAGACAGGCGGCTCGCAGCGCGTCGTCGGACTCATTTTCCCGGCCGACGCGATGCGCCAGGTTTTGCTCGGCACGCTGGTCCTCGGCGACGAACGGCGTGCGCTCCAATATGGGCAGGACGCGACCCGCGACGTGGCCGGGTACATCGAGCGCATCGGCCCCGACTCGCTGGCGGCTGATCATGCCGCGCCCCAATTTCGAATCCCAGCTCGATGTGATGGAGCTGGTCCCGCTATCGCAAGGAACATCGCCATGAAAAAGCTCCTGCTCGCGGCTGTCGCAATGACCGCGGCTGCGCCCGTCCATTCCGCCACCCTCGCCAGCGCGATCCGTGGCGACATGCCGGAATTGATGACCATCTACCGCGACCTGCACGCCAACCCGGAACTCAGCCGCCGTGAGACTCGCTCGGCCGCCATCCTCGCCGCCCAGGCGCGCAAGCTCGGCTATCAGGTGACCGAGAAGGTCGGCGGGACCGGCGTCGTCGCGGTGATGAAGAACGGCGCCGGGCCGACGGTATTGATCCGCGCCGACATGGACGCGCTGCCGGTCGAGGAGAAAACCGGGCTGCCGTTCGCGTCCAAGGTGCGGACCAAGACCGACACCGGGCTCGACACCTCGGTGATGCACGCCTGCGGCCACGACACGCACATGACGGCGTGGATCGGCGTCGCCCGGCGGATGGCGGCAATGAAGGATCAATGGTCGGGGACGCTGGTGCTCATCGGGCAGCCGGCGGAGGAAGTCGGCGCAGGGGCGCAGGCGATGCTCGCCGACGGGCTGTACACCCGCTTTCCCAAGCCCACGCACGCGCTCGCCTTCCACGACAGCGCGAGCCTTCCAGCCGGCGCGATCGGGGTCACGCCGGGCTATGCGCTGGCGAACATCGACGCGGTCGACATCCTCGTCAAAGGCGTCGGATCGCATGGCGCGGCGCCCAATCTCGGCAAGGATCCGGTGGTGCTCGCCAGCCGCATCGTGCTCGCCCTGCAAACACTCGTCAGCCGGGAAATCGACCCGCGCTCCCCGGCGGTGGTGACCGTCGGCAGCTTCCATGCCGGGACCAAGCGCAACATCATTTCCGATGAGGCGAAGCTCGAGCTGACGGTGCGCAACTACGATCCCGAAACGCGCAAGCTTCTGCTCGACGGGATCAAGCGCATCGCGCGCGGCGAGGCGATCGCCGCCGGAATGCCCGACGACAAGATGCCGGTCGTCACGGTGCGCGAGGATGAGCGCGGCAACGCGACCTATAATGACGAAGGTCTCGCCAACCATGCGCTCGGCCTGTTCAAGACGCGGTTCGGAGAGCGGGCGAGCCTGCAGCGGCCGGTCATGGTCAGCGAGGATTTCGGCGAGCTCGCGACCCGCGACAGCGGCATCAAGGGGCTGATTTTCTGGGTTGGGGGCGTGCCCAAGGCCAAGTGGGACGCCGTCGGCGGCGACCCTGCCAAACTGGTCTCGCTCCATTCGCCTTTCTGGGCGCCTGATGCCGAAGCGGTCATCGCGACCGCGACCGAAGCAATGACCGAGCTCGCGCTCGACACGCTCAAGAAAAACTAGGCGCTGGCTTCGTCGAGCAGCGCCATCTGCGCCGGGGTCAGCTCAAGCGTCAGCGCGCCGAGAATTTCATCGAGCTGATCGAGGCTGGTCGCACTTGCGATCGGCGCGGCGATCCCCGGCTGCGCCATGGCCCAGGCCAGCGCTATGCTGGCCAGCGGCGCGCGCGTCTCCGCGGCGATTGCGTCCAATGCTTCGAGCACCTTTGGGCCGCGCCCTTCGAGATATTCGACGTTGCGCATTCCGCGGACCGATTTCGCGAGGTCCTCGCGTGAGCGATATTTGCCGGCGAGGAAGCCGTTGGCGAGGCCGTAGAAACTAAAAAAGCCGAGGCTGCGGCCCAAGGCGACTTCCTGCAGCGCCCCTTCATATTTGTCGCGCTCGAGCAAATTGTACCAGCCCTGCGCCGCCACCGCTGGAGCGATCCCCTCGCGCTCGGCGGTGGCGATCGCTTCAGCGACCCGCTCAGCAGTGAAGTTGCTCAGTCCGGTCGCGCGGATTTTTCCCGCCGTCCGCAGTTTTTCGAAGGCGCCAAGACTATCGGCCAGCGGCACGTCGGGATTGTCGCGGTGCTGATAGTAGAGATCGATCGTCTCGACCCCCAGGCGCTTCAGCGAAGCCTCGGCGGCGCGGGCGATAACGGCCGGATCGAGCGAGGCGACGAACTCGCCGCTGTCGACCTTGCCGTCATAGCTTGCCGGCTGCGCGGGGCCGTCGAGGAAACCGACCTTGGTCGCGATCAGCACCTTGTCGCGCTTGGCAGGATCGCGTTTTAGCCAGCGCCCGATGACGCTCTCGCTTTCGCCGCCCTGATTGCCGGGCGCCCACGCCGAATAGACGTCGGCGGTATCGATCATGGTGCCGCCAGCATCGACGAACGCATCGAGCAAAGCGAAGCTGGTTTTCTCGTCCGCCGTCCAGCCGAACACATTGCCGCCCAGCACCAAAGGCGTGATTTCGAGGTCGCTGTTTCCGATCCGTCTTTTGTCCATCATCGCGCTCTCTAGCGCATCCGTTCATCACTTCTTTGTAAAATTTAGCGACACCCGTCGCATGTCGGACGATTTTACAGCTGCGGCGCGACCGAAAGCCGGATGAGCGCGCTGATTGCCTTCTGGAGCCATGCGCTCGCGGCGGTCGCCTTCGGCGCGCTTGCGATCTGGCGTCTGGGCGAGGCGTCACGCCGCCCCGGCCAGCGGCTGCTGCTCGGGGCATTCGCGCTGACCGCCTGTTGGGCCTGGCTCAGCGCGGTCGCGCCCGGCGACCCGCTCGTCGCGTTCGCGGAAAGCGCCCGCAACCTCATCTGGATTGGGCTACTCTACAGTCTGTCCGCCGCGAGCGGCGAGCGGCAGCACGGCGTCCGGCTGGTCTATGCCGCGGTCGCCGCCGCGATCGGCCTTCAGCTGGTCGCCGATGCGCTGGCCTTGCTCGGCCCCGGCGGAACGGTCGGTCAGACCGCCCTCATCCTTCATCTCGCCACCGCCGCCGGAGCGCTGGTTTTGGTCCACAATGTCTACGGCCAGGCCGCGCCTGCGAGCCGTTCGAGCATTCGCCTGGCGATGCTCGGGCTGGCGATGATGTGGGTCTACGACCTCAATTATTACACCATCGCCTATCTCGAATCGCCCAGTGCGGCGGGGCTCGAGCGCTGGCGCGGGCTTGCGGTCGCGCTGACCGCGCCGCTGTTCGCAATGGGCCTTCGCGCCGGCGACGTGTGGCGCATCAAGCTGTCGCGCGCCGCCACTTTCCAGTCCCTCTCGCTGTTCGCGATTTGCGCCTACTTCGCATTGATGGCGATCGTCGCCACCGCGCTTCGCGGGTCGAGCGTCGATTGGCCGGCGGCGCTGACCATTGGCGTGCTGGCGGTGATGACGGTCGGCGCGATGGTCGTCCTGCCAAGCGGCCGGGCGCGCGGCTGGCTCAAGGTCAAGGTGGCCAAGCATCTCTTCGAGCATCGCTTCGACTACCGCGCCGAATGGCTCCGCTTCACCGACACGCTCGGTCGCGCCGGGGCCGACGAAGCTCCGCTCGGCGAGCGCATCGTCAAGGCATTCGCGGACATCGCCGAAGCGCCCGGCGGCCTGCTGCTGATCGGTGACGGCGCCGGCGGGGCTCTTGGCGTGGCGACCTCGTGGAACTGGCCCGGCGACAATCTGCCGGCCGATCGGCTGGATGATTCGGCCTCGTTCTGGACCGAAGTCGAGCGCAGCGGCCGGGTGCTGGACCTCGAGGCGTTCCGCAAGGGCTGGGCGAGCAGCAAGGACAAGGCGCTCGCAGTGCCCGACTGGCTGGTCGCGGAGCCTGACGCGTGGGCGGGCGTTCCACTGGTTCATCACGGCCGGCTGATCGGCCTCGTCCTGCTTGCCGCGCCCGAATATCGCCGCGCGCTCGACTGGGAGGATTTCGACCTTTTGCGCACCGCCGGCCGCCAGGCCGCAAGCGCGCTGGCCGAGGCCCAGGGGCAGGATGCGCTTGCCGATGCCCGGCGGTTCGAGGAGTTCAACCGCCGCTTCGCCTTCATCCTCCACGACATCAAGAATCTCGTCAGCCAATTGTCGCTGCTCGCGCGCAACAGCGAGCGTCATGCCGATAACCCTGACTTCCGCGCCGACATGGTCGCGACCCTGAAGTCATCGGTGGGCAAGATGAACGACCTTCTCACGCGGCTCGCCCCGCACGCCCAGGGACGCCCACAGCAGCTGGCGGCCGAGCCCTTGGATAGGATCCTCGCCGCGTCGATTGCGGCGTTGCAGCGCGACCAACGTCACGCTCCGCGGCGATCGCGGACTGTGGGCCACGGTCGACGCCGCGGCGCTGGGCCAGGCGCTCGAACATCTGCTGCGCAACGCGATCGAGGCCAGCCCCGAAGATGCGCCGGTCAGCGTCAATGTGGCGCAAGACGGGAACTCGGTGGCGATCGCAATCGCCGACCGGGGCTGCGGCATGGACCGCGATTTCATCCTTAACCGCCTGTTCCGGCCGTTCGTCTCGACCAAGCCCGGCGGTTTCGGCATCGGCGCCTTCGAAGCGCGCACCGCTGTTGCTGCGATGGGCGGGCGGATCACCGTCGACAGCCGCCCCGGCGAGGGCACGACATTCACCATCCTCGTGCCAGCCGCGCAAGCGGCAGCCGAGCCAGTCCGGAAAATCGCATGACCCAGGCCATGCCAGCAAGACCTTGCCCGACGCCCGCAAGACGCTCCTCGTGGTCGAAGATGACGAAGGGCTGCAGCGCCAGCTGAAGTGGGCGTACGACGGCTATGAGGTGATTTGCGCGACGGACCGGCCGAGCGCGATCGCCGCCCTGCGCGCACATGAGCCAGACGTCGTGACGCTCGATCTCGGCCTTCCGCCGGACCCCGACGGGACGGAGGAAGGCTTCGCCCTGCTTGCCGAGATACTGCGCCTAAAGCCGGACACCAAGGTGATCGTGGCAAGCGGACACGGCGCGCCGGAAAGCCCGCTCCGCGCTATCGCGCTCGGCGCTTATGATTTCTACAAAAAGCCGGTCGACATCGACGAGCTCGGCCTGATCGTCGCGCGCGCCTTCCACCTTCAAGCGCTCGAGCAGGAAAACCGCCGCCTCGACAGCGGCGACTTGGGCGGCACGGTGCTCGGCTCGATCGTCACCGGTGCGCCGGAAATGCTCAAGGTCGCCAGGACGATCGAGCGCGTCGCCGGAACCAGCGTCTCGGTGATGCTGCTCGGCGCGAGCGGTACCGGCAAGGAATTGCTCGCCCGCGCGCTTCACGAGCGCAGCGGCGCGCAAAGGCGCGTTCGTCGCGATCAACTGCGCCGCCATCCCCGAGAACCTGCTCGAGGCCGAGCTGTTCGGCTATGAGCGCGGCGCGTTCACCGGCGCGGTCAAGACCACTGTCGGCAAGGTCGAGCTGGCCGAGGGCGGCACCCTGTTCCTCGACGAGGTCGGCGACATTCCGCTGCCGCTCCAGGTCAAGCTGCTGCGCTTCATCCAGGAACGGGTGATCGAGCGCATCGGCGGCCGCACCGCCATCGCGGTCGACACGCGGATCGTCTGCGCGACGCACCAGAATCTTGAAGCGATGATTGCCGCGGGAAGCTTCCGCGAGGATCTTTACTACCGCCTCGCCGAGATCGTCGTCGCCATCCCCTCGCTCAGCCAGCGGCCCGGCGACGCAGCGCTGCTCGCGCGCCATTTCGTCCGCCGCTTCGCGCGCGAATTGAACCCCAACGTGCAAGGGTTGTCGCCTGACGCTCTGGCGGCGATCGACGCGCATCCGTGGCCCGGCAACATCCGCGAGCTTGAAAACCGCATCAAGCGCGCGGTGATCATGGCCGACGCGCGCACCATCTCCGCCGACGATCTCGACCTCGCGTCGCGCAGCGATGCGCTGCCGCCCGCACCCATAAACCTGCGCGCGGCGCGCGAAGTCGCCGACCGCCGAGCCATCCGCTCGGCCATGAGCCGCGCCGAAAACAACATCTCGAACGCCGCCAAGCTGCTCGGGATCAGCCGCCCGACGCTCTACGATCTGATCAAGCAGTACCGCTTGACCAACTGAGCGCCTGCTCGCGCTAGCGAAGCACGCCCTTCTTCTCCATCGCCCGGGCGTAGAGGAACAGCCCAAGCGCGATCAGGATGATGACATAGGGCATCAGCTCGACCATCGGCCCTTCAGCGCCCGCAAGCGGCGGTGCGCCCACAATCTGGTACCCAAGTCCGAGCAGCGCGCCGACCAGCGACAGGCCCATCGCCCACACCGCCCAGCGGTTGCGGAGCAAAAGGAGCACCGCGCCGACCAGGCCGCCCCACACTCCGAGGCCCCAGCCGAACTGCGCCCACATTGGAAAGGCGTCGATCCAGCGCCAGCGTCGCGTCGGGATCGACGGTCGGCATCATCTTCGCCAGATATTCGGTGTCGCGCATCCGGGTCATCGTATAATCGAACCCGCCAAAGCCGCTCCACAGCAGCGCGAGCAAGCCGACGATCCACAAATGCGCGGGAGTCCGCGCCTCGATTGCATGATCCATTTTTCCCCCTCTCGGGCCGCCGTCCCAGGGCGCCCAAGCGCATGACACGCCCACGCGCGAGCGCTGTCAACACGGCGCCGCCAACGCACTGGAATGAGGGATTAACGCCGCTCCGCCGAAAGCCGGCTCATCAGGATGGCGGCGCGCTTGGCCTGCTTGAAGATCGACGGGATGTCGACCGCTTCATCGGCGGTATGGTCGCCGCTGCTCGACGGCCCGAGCCCGACCAGCCCGTCGACGTCGGCGGCGACGAAGCTGATGTCGCCGGCGCCGCGCTTCAACGGATCGAGCGACGCCATCGCCGCCAGTCCGAGGTCGCGGTTGACGATGTTGAGCCGGTCGAGCAGCGCCTGGTTGCCGGGCGTCGGCGGCATCGGCGGATAGCCGCCCTCGCCAAAGTCGATCGCGGCCTTCGCGCCGGGCAGCGCGGCGGCGACGATGCTCCGCATTTTGGCCATTGCGCGGTCGAGCTGCTCTCGCGAAATGGCGCGCAAATCGCCGCGCGCGATCGCTTCGGCGGCGATGATGTTGGTCTTGCCGGTGACCTCGGCGCGGACTTCGTCCTTGTCGAGCTTGGCGGTGGTGCCGCCGGCGACCAGCCCGACGTTGAAGGTCAGACTTGTCCTCGGGGAGTTCGCGCCGGAACGCATCGACGATCCGCGCCAGCTCGTAATTGGCGCCATAACCGGCAGTCGGCGAGAACACCCCGCTCGAATGCGCGCTTCGGCCGCTGACCCGAAGCGTCCAGTCGACCACGCCGCGCCGCGCGATCGAGCCCATGTCGAGCCCATTGTCCTGCGCCAGCCCTTCGAAATCGAGCGCTGCGTCGGCGCGCTTGCCGGCCGCGACCAGATCGCGTCGCGCAAGCTCCAGTGGCGTGCCCGAATCTTCCTCGTCGCCGGTGAGCACGATCTCGATATTGGCGCCGCGCAAAGTGCCTGCGGCGCGCATCGCACGCAGCGCGGCGATCATAACCGCCATGCCGCCCTTGTCGTCGGCCGCCCCAGGCCCATGACCCTGGTCGCCGCTGCCGCTCCCAGCGCTGGAACGGCGAATCGAGCTCGAACACCGTGTCGAGATGGCCGATCAGCAGCAGGCGCTTGCGCCCCGGCGCGCCATTGTGCGTGGCAATCAGATGGCCGGCGCGTCCGGTTTGCGGCAGCGGCACCCAGCGCACGGTGAAACCCAGCGGCTCCAGCTCGGCCCGAACCATCCGCCCGACCGCTTCGACGCCCGCCAGATTGTGCGACCCGCTGTTCTGGTTGACCCAGCGCTCGAGCATGCCGAGCGTCCGCGCCTGTTCGGCATCGACCGTCGCGATCATGCGCTGCTCGGCCGGCCTCAGCGCGGCCGGGGCAGCGGCGGGAACCAGGAACAAGGCGAAGAAAGCGAGCAGGAATCGTGCGGTCATCGCGCCAGCCTAGCGAGCCGGCCCCGCTTCGTCATCCCCGCGAAGCGCAGCCACGCGGGCACTGCGAAACGGCCAACAGGCAGCAAACAACTTTCCTATTTGTAACCTATGTGGTTATAACTCCGAACTCGAACGAGGACCTGGCTATGGACGTTGACTTACTGATCGCAGCCCTGATCGAGCGCGAAGGCGGCTACGTCAATCACCCGGCCGACCGGGGCGGGCCGACCTGTTACGGAATAACCGAATCGGTTGCCCGCGCGCATGGCTATGGCGGCGGAATGCGCAACCTGCCGCAAGACCGAGGCGGCGGCAATCTACCGCCGCCTTTACTGGCTGCGCCCCGGCTTCGACGCGGTCGCCGAGCGCAGCGCGGCGGTTGCGGCGCCGAGCTGTTCGACACCGGCGTCAACATGGGCCCGGCGGTCGCCGCGACCTTCCTCCAGCGCGCGCTGACCGCGCTCAACCGCAACGGCGGCGACTATGCCGACCTCGCGCCCGACGGCCGCATCGGCAAGGGCACGCTCGCCGCGCTCGACGCGCTTCCTCGCGGTGCGCGGAAAGACCGGCGGCGAGACCGTCTTGCTGCGCGCGCTCGAAGCTCTGCAGGGCGAGCGCTACTTGCGCCTCGCCGAGCGCCGCCCGGCCAATGAGGCGTTTCTCTACGGCTGGCTCGCCAACCGCATCGGCGAAGGCGGAGGCCAATGATCGACGTTCGGCCCAGGGCTGCGTCACTCCGCACGGCGTCACTGCGAACTTTGGGAACTTTCGCCCCGCGAGGACGGCCGCGTGAGGCGGCTTCCTCCACCCCAGACCTTCGCCGAGGGCCAGCGCCTGATCTATGGCCTGCTCGCCGCGTCGGCCGGCATTTTCTGCGGCTTCTGCGCGGTCGCCATGATCGCGCTTCTGATGTGGGGCGGCTGGTCTCCGGCTCGACGAGCATAGCATCGTCGTCATCTTCGGCTGGTCGCTCGGCGGGTTCATCGCCGCGATGGTCGCGGTGATCGTCGGGCTGCTCGCCGGCGGGCCGGTCGGCCGGTTCAAGATGAGCGCCAGCCGCGACGGCGCCTGCCTCGAAGCCGACGGCGGCGCCGAATGACCCGCGCTCTGCTCGCCATCGCGTTGCTCTTGCCCGCGGCCGCGCAATTCGCGCCGGCCCAGCAGCAGTCTCTGTGCCTGCCAGCGCCTCCGCGCGCGACGCCCCACCGCAAGATGGACCGCGTCGACAAATGGCAGCATGACGAAAGGACCCTCGTATGATGCTTCGCCTGATTGGCTGGCAGGGGATCGCAGGCCTCGTCCTCGCCGGCGCCTTCGCGCTGCTGCTCCTGATCCAGAAGGGCGAAACCCGCCACTGGCGCCGCCAGAGCGTCCAATATGAGCAGCTCTATCGCGCGGGCGAGGTCGCGCTGGCCGGGACCATCGCCAATTACCGCGCCGCCGCGGCGACCGCGCGCGCCGCCGACCAGGCCAATCTGACCCGCGTCGCCGCCGCGCAAGCCGCCATCACCGAAAGGACCGCCGATGACTATCAGAACCGCCTGGCTGCTGCCCGCGTGCTCGCGCCTGCTGATGCTGCCGATGTTGAGCGCCTGCGCCGGCAAGACGCCCCCGCCGCAGCCGATCCCGGCGCTCGCCGAGCAGCGCCAGTGCCCGGCCTATCCGCTGCCCCCGGCGGCGCTGCTCAAGCCGCCGGCGAAGCTCGACTTTCTCGACTCCCCTCGTTGAAGCTCGGGACAGGCGACGCGCTGACCGCGACCGAGCAGGCGATCCAGCTCGACGAGCTGATCAAATGGGTCCGGCGCCAGCACGGCGTCGATCCGAACCCGTCAACCTGACCCGAGGCCTTAGGCCCCGGTTGCGCCGGCGGCGCGCGACCGCCCACTTGCGCGCCGATGACCAATCGCCGCACTTCGTTCTTCCGCCCGGCCCTGGGCCTGGGCGCTGCCTCTGCTGGCGCTGACCGCCTGCACGCCCGCCGGATTGCTCACCAGCCTCGACCGGCTGTCGTCGTCGGGTGAGGCGAAGCGCGCCGCGCAGGGCATCGCCTACGGCGCCGACCCGCGGCAGAAGCTGGACGTGTGGGCGCCGCGAAGCCCGGCCAAGGCGCCGCTTCCGGTGGTGATCTTCTTCTACGGCGGCGGCTGGGTGGATGGCGCGCGCGGCGACTATGGCTTTGCCGGCGCGGCCTTCGCCAGCAAGGGCTTCATCGCCGTCCTGCCCGATTATCGACTGGTCCCGCAGGCGCGCTTCCCGACCTTCGTCGAGGACGGCGCGCTGGCGGTCAAATGGGCGCGCGACCATGCCGCGCAATATGGCGGCGATCCCAAGCGGATCACGCTCGCCGGCCATTCGGCGGGCGGTTACATCGCCGCGATGCTCGCGCTCGATCCGCATTTCCTGCGCGACGCCGAAGGTCGATCCCAGAAACCATCCGCGCCGCCGCTCTGCTCGCCGCGCCGCTCGATTTCTACCCGTTCACCGAGGCACGCGGCCGCGACGCGCTGGGCCAATGGCCGCGCCCCGCCGAAACCCAGCCGATCACCTTCGCCCGTCGCGACGCGCCGCCGATGTTCCTCGCCCACGGCACGTCGGACACCATCGTCATGCCGCGCAACAGCAAGGCGCTTGCGGCGCGGCTCCAGGGTCTCGGCGCGCCGGTCGAGCTCAAGCTTTATCCCGGCCGCGACCATGTCGATCTCGCCAAGGCGCTGTCGCGCCCGTTTCGCGGCACCGCGCCGGTGCTCGACGACAGCGCCGATTTCCTCCTCCGCCACGCCCGCTAGTTGCAGCGACGCCGCGCCTCTCCCACATTCCCCCCAGGCAATTGAGCGGGAGCATCACTTTGGAAAGCTGGCACGGCACCACGATCCTCGGCGTAAAGGCGGGCGGCAAGACGGTCATCGCCGGCGACGGCCAGGTGTCGATGGGCAATACGGTGATGAAGCCCAACGCGCAAGAAGGTTCGCCGGCTGGGCGCGGAGGGAAAGGTCATCGGCGGATTTGCCGGCGCCACCGCCGACGCCTTCACCTTGTTCGAGCGGCTCGAGAAGAAGCTCGAGCAATATAACGGCCAGCTGATGCGCGCCGCGGTCGAGCTCGCCAAGGACTGGCGGACCGACAAATATCTCCGCAACCTCGAGGCGATGATGATCGTCGCCGACGCCGACGTGCTGCTGATCCTGACCGGCAACGGCGACGTGCTCGAGCCCGAAGGCGGCATCGCGGCGATCGGCTCGGGCGGCAATTATGCGCTCGCCGCGGCCAAGGCCCTGACCGATTATGAGAGCGATCCGGAGAAGCTCGCCCGCCGCGCGATGCAGATCGCGTCGGAAGTGTGCGTGTTCACCAACGACCGGCTGACGGTGGAGACGGTTGAGTAGCGTTCTGCGACCGACGTGCGACGCATTCGTCGCCGCGGGATCCGCGTGCATTCCTGTCGGCCTGCGCGACCGTCTCGCGGCGCGAAGCCTGCACTCCGCTGGCGCCGCTCAACCTCGGACCGGACCGGATCCTGCGCACGTTACGCCTGCCTCCGGCCGTACCGCGCCGGCGGCTTCGTCGTCCGCCGCGACCAGCTCGGCGACAAGGCGCTGGTCCATAATTACGGTCACGGCGGCGCCGGGATCACGCTGAGCTGGGGAACCTCGCAGCTCGCGGCCCAGCTCGGTCTCGCCGGACACAGCGGACCGGTCGCGGTGATCGGCGCCGGCGTCATGGGTCTGACCACCGCGCGGCTGGTCCAGGAAGCCGGCTTACCGGTCACCATCTACACCGCCGAACTCCCGCCCGACACGACCTCGCAGCCTCGCCGGCGGCCAGTGGGGCCCGACCGGCCATTATCGCGAAGCGGCGGTCACTCCCGAATGGCGCGAGCAATATCAGAGCGCGCTGGCGGTCAGCTGGGCGCGATTCCAGCGGCTCGACGCCGACCGCTACGGCATCCGCTGGCTGCCGACCTACACCGAGGCGCGACCGCGTCGCCGTCGCCCGGGCTCGAACCATATTATTCGGCGTCGCGGCTGCTCGGCCAGAGCGAGCATCCGTTCGCGATCGACAATCTCGCGGTCTACCGGACCATGTACGTCGAGGTCGGCCGCTACCTCTCGGAACTCGCCGCCGATTTCCTTCGCGCCGGGGGGCAAATGAAAGTCCGGCGTTTCGGAACCGCTGCCGACCTGACACCGCTTCCCGAGCGGCTGATGTTCAACTGCACCGGCCTTGGCGCGCGCGAACTGTTCGGCGACGAGGAGCTCGGCCCGATCCGCGGCCAGATCGTGATGCTCGCTCCCCAGCCCGAGGTCCAATATGCCTACACTTTGCCCGACGGCTACATGTTCCCGCGCGGCGACGGCATCGTCCTTGGCGGCACGTTCGAGCGCGGCGTTTGGGAGACGACGCCCGACCCGCAGACCATCGCCGGGATCATCGAATCGCACCGCAACGTCTTCGCCTCCGTTCGCTGCACCGCTTGAACTGCGTGACCCAGCGTCCAATTTAACCAGCACATGAATTACCAGGCACCCACGGCGGACGCCGGCAACCCTTCCCCAACGAAGGACGCGCTCACCCCCAAGGCGATCGTCGCCGCGCTCGACGAGCATATCGTCGGCCAGGACGACGCCAAGAAAGCGGTCGCGGTCGCGCTTCGCAACCGCTGGCGCCGCCAGCAGCTCGGCCCCGAGCTGCGCGAGGAAGTCACGCCCAAGAACATCCTGATGATCGGCCCGACGGGCTGCGGCAAGACCGAGATCAGCCGGCGGCTGGCGAAGCTCGCCGACGCGCCGTTCGTCAAGGTCGAGGCGACCAAGTTCACCGAGGTCGGCTATGTCGGCCGCGACGTCGAGCAGATCGCCCGCGACCTGGTCGAGGAAGCGGTGCGGCTCGAGCGCGAGCGCCGCCGCAACGCGGTCAAGGCGGCGGCCGAGGAAGCGGCGATGGAGCGGCTGCTCGACGCCTTGACCGGCAAGGGATCGAGCGAGGCGACGCGGGCCAGCTTCCGCCAGCGCTTCGCCGACGGCAGCCTCGCCACCGCCGAGGTCGAGATCGATGTCGACGAAGCGCCGGCGATGCCGTTCGACATCCCCGGCATGGGCGCGCAGATGATCGATCTGAAGGCGATGATGGGCAAGGCGCTCGGCCAGGGGCCGCGCAAGCGCCGCAAGCTGAAGGTGCCCGAAGCGTTCCAGCGGCTGACTGACGAGGAAGCCGACAAGCGCCTCGACCCCGACGACGTCAACCGCGCCGCGCTTGCCGACGCCGAGGCCAACGGGATCGTCTTCCTCGACGAGATCGACAAGATCGCGGTTCGCGACGTGCGCGGCGGATCGGTCAGCCGCGAAGGCGTCCAGCGCGACCTTCTGCCGCTGATCGAGGGGACCACGGTGGCGACCAAATATGGGCCGCTCAAGACCGACCATATCCTGTTCATCGCATCGGGCGCGTTCCATCTCGCCAAGCCCGCCGATCTGCTGCCCGAGCTCCAGGGGCGCCTGCCGATCCGGGTCGAGCTGAAAGCGCTGACCGAGGCCGATTTCGTCCGCATCCTGTCGTCGACCCGGGCCAGCCTGACCGAGCAATATCAGGCGCTGCTTGGGCACCGAGGGCGTGACGATCAATTTCGCCGAGGATGGCATCGCCGCGCTCGCCAGGATCGCCGCCGAGGTCAACGAAAGCCTCGAGAATATCGGCGCCCGGCGGCTTGCAGACGGTGATGGAGAAATTGCTCGAGGACATCAGCTTCACCGCCGAGGACCGCCGCGGCGAGACGTTGACGGTCGACGCCGCCTTCGTCGAAGGCCAGCTCGCAAGCATCGCCCGCAACGCCGACCTCAGCCGCTACGTGCTCTGATCGGCTCGACGATAGCGCCACACCAGGCCCTGGACGAAGGGCGGCCACAGGCTGGTCTCGACCCCGGCGAGACGCAGGCGGCCCGCCGCCCAGCTGTTGCAGGTGCGGATCGCGCTGGCCTTGCCGGTGGCGCGGTAGAATGCGTCGCCAGGCCCGTAGCCCGGATGGTCGATGCGCCTTGGCCGTCCATGCTCGTCGAGCGCAAAGTCGCTACGGATCGCCGCCCACAAGCGGCGATATTCCTCCGGCCGCAAGCGGATCTCACGAGCGGCATATTGCGGGCTCGGCGACATATTCGACGTGCATCACGCGGTTGCCGCCGGTCAGTCCCGACCAGATCGTCCTCGGCTTGATGTCGCGCCAGCGCGGCGTCTCGAGATAGACGCGCTCCTCGCCCGATCCGAACGCGATCCAGCGCGCGCCGGGCGGCGGCGCGGCGAAATCGCGGCGCGGGATCAGCGGCGCCCAGTCGAGCCCCTGCGGCGTTGACCGGCAGGATGAGGTCGCGCGTGAATGCCATTGTCGGCGATATAGATGGTGACGCCGCGCTCCGGCTCGCTCCAGCCGCGGTTGACCGGGACCAGCGAGCCGATCAGCGCGGCCAGCAGATACAGCGCCGGGACCGCGGCGGGCAGCAGCCACCAGCGGCGCAGGATGCACTTCCAGCGCACTCGCCGCTGTTCTTCTCCGCCGCCGCGCCATCACCTGTCTCCGCTTGCCTTGGCCAACCCGTCCCACTAGATGCGCCGTTCGCCGATCAAGCAGACTTTGCAAAGGGTTTGCAGGCTTTGGCGAACGGTCGGGGCGTAGCGCAGCCTGGTAGCGCATCACACTGGGGGTGTGGGGGTCGCTGGTTCGAATCCAGTCGCCCCGACCATCCGGTTCATTTCGAAAGCTTGACCCTCAAATGTCCATGGTCCTCCTGCAATCCACTCCCGCCGCCGGCGCCGAAGCCGGTGGAACCGCCCAATTCCTTATCGGAATCGTGCCGTGGCTGCTGGTCTTCGTCATTTTCTACGTGCTGATGATCCGCCCGCAGCAGCGCCGGATGAAGCAGCATCAGGCGGCGATCGCGGCAGTCAAGAAGGGCGATGAAGTGGTCACCGGCGGCGGCATCCGCGGCAAGGTGACCAAGGTCAGCGACGATGAAGCCGAGGTCGAGATCGCGTCCGGCGTCCGGGTGCGCGTGGTCAAGTCGACGCTGACCCACATCATCGGCAGCGGCGCCGCCAAGCCCGCCAACGATTAGGGTCAGGCGAAGTGCTCGATTTTCCGCGCTGGAAAGTGTGGTCGATATGGCTGGTGGTGGCGGTCTGCATCCTGCTTTCCGTGCCAAGCCTGATTTCCGGGACGACGCTGGCCGGTCAGCTACCCAGCGTGGTTGCCGCAATATAAGATCAACCTCGGCCTCGATCTCGCCGGCGGCAGCCATCTGCTGTACGAAGCGGATGCCCGCGATGCTGCAGAAGCAGCGCCTCCAGACGATGGAGGACGCGGTCACGACCGAGCTCCGCCGCACGCCGCGGATCGAGATCGGCGATGTTTCCACCGTCGGCGGCCGCGTTGCCTTCATGGTTCGCAACCCGGCACAAGTCGATGCGGCGGTCGACGCGCCTGCGCCAGCTGACCCAGCCGTCCGGCCTGACCGCGACTCGCGACTGGGACGTTGCAGTGGTGAACTCGACCGGGATCGTGCTGACCCCAACCGCGAGCGGATCGGCGCAGGCGATGAAAAATGCGATGACCGTGGCGCGCGACGTCGTTCGCCGCCGGATCGATCCCGGCGGGACGAAGGAGATTACGGTCATCACCCAGGGCGGCAACCGCTTGCTCGTCCAGGTGCCGGGCGTCGAGGATCCCGAAGCGCTGAAGGCGCTGATCGGCCAGACCGCGCGGCTCGAGTTCAAGCTGGTCGACCAGTCGGCCAATCCCGACGATGTCCAACAAGGCCGCGCGCCCGCGGGCAGCCAGGTGCTGCCGATGGCCGACGGCACCGGCTTCATCGCGGTCAAGCGCCGCGTGATGGTCTCCGGCGAGCAGCTGATCGACGCCAAGCAGGGTTATGACCAGGACGGCCGCGCGGTGGTCGACATCACTTTCAACTCCTCCGGCGCCCGGCGCTTCGGGCGGGTCACGCAAGAGAATGTCAACAAGCCGTTCGCGATCATCCTCGACGACAAGGTGCTCTCGGCGCCCAACATCAACGAGCCGATCCTTGGCGGACGAGCCCAGATCAGCGGCAACTTCACGGTCCAGACCGCCAACGACCTCGCGGTCAGCCTCGCCTCGGGCCAGCTGCCGGTGAAACTGAACGTGATCGAGGAACGCACCGTCAGCGCCGAGCTGGGCCGGGATTCGATTCGAAAAGGCGCCATCGCCAGCGTCGTCGCGACAATCGTGGTGATGCTATTCATGCTCATTACTTATGGCCGCTTCGGCGTTTACGCGAACATCGCGCTGGTGGTGAACGCGCTCATGATCCTTGGCATCATGGCGCTGTTCAACGCGACCCTGACCTTGCCCGGGATCGCCGGTTTCGTTCTGACCATCGGTGCGGCGGTTGACGCCAACGTGCTGATGAACGAGCGCATCCGCGAGGAAATTCGGCGAGGCCGCAGGACCATCGATGCGTTGGAGACCGGCTACAAGGAAGCCTCGACCGCGATTTTCGATGCCAACATCACCAATACCATCGCCGCGGCGCTGATGATGTATTTCGGTTCGGGTCCCATCCGCGGCTTCGCGGTGGTGCTGCTGATCGGTATCGTCACTTCGGTGTTCACTGCGGTCAACTTCACCCGGATGCTGGTCGCCCAATGGGTCCGGCGGACGCGCCCCAAGCAACTCAACATCTGACGGGCGATTAGACCATGAAACTTCTCAAGCTGGTTCCCGACAACACCAACATCGACTTCATGCGTTGGCGCAATTGGGCGCTGATGCTGTCGCTGGTAGTGACGATCGGAAGCATCGTCCTGATCGGTGTTCGCGGACTCAATCTGGGCATCGACTTCGTCGGCGGCCAGCAGCTGCGCGTCAATTTCGCGCAGCCGGTCGAGCATCGAACAGCTCCGCGCGCGGGTCGCTACATTGGGAGTTGGCGACGCAACGATCCAGGAATTCGGCGACGGCAAGGGCTATGTCATCCGCCTCCCCAAGCCGGATGGGCCCGAAGCCGCGGCCAATGCCGTTGTGACCAAAATCCGCGCCTTCCTGCCGACCGCCTATCCGGGCGCCGTGGTCAGCGCCGGCGAATCGGTGTCGGGCAAGGTTTCCCAAGAGCTCGCCAAGGATGGCGCGCTGGCGATCCTGTTCGCGATGATCGGGATCGCCGCCTATATCTGGATACGCTTCGAATGGCAGTTCGGCGTCGGCGCTCTCGTGACTCTGTTCCACGACGTCGTGATGACTCTGCGGTTTCTTCGCGCTGACCCAGCTTCCGGTCGATCTCAACGTTGTCGCCGCGTTGCTCACGATCGTCGGCTATTCGCTCAACGATACCGTCGTCATCTATGATCGGATTCGCGAGAATTTGCGCAAGTTCCGCAAGATGGCGATCATACCGCTGATCAACCAGTCGCTCAACGAGACGCTGAGCCGGACGGTCGTCACTTCGCTGTGCGATCCTGCTTGCGCTCGGCGCGCTGCTGATCCTTGGTCCCGACGTCATTTTTGGCCTGACCATCGCTATTTTCCTGGGCATGTTCATCGGGACCTTTTCGTCGATCTACATCTCCGCGCCGATGCTGGTGTGGCTCGGCGTGAAGCCCGATAGTTTCCTTCGCCACGAGGACAGCGACGACCCGCAGCCGCAGGCCGCGTGATGTCGCTTTGCTTTCAAGTTCGGCAAGCCGTTCAGCCTGGGCCAAGCTTTGCTGGTCCATCCGAGCTTGGCCTGCCCCGGTGCCCACGCTAAGAGGTTCTCATGCTCAAGCTTGTCCGTAACGCCCTGCTGCTTGCCGCGGGTGCCGCCGCCCTTTCCCTCACCGCTTGCGCATCCAATCGCGCCAAGGGGGATACCGCCTACGTCGCGCGCGACGTCAATTCGCTTTACGCCGCGGCGAAGCGGACGATGGACCAGGCCGATTACGAGCGTGCCGCAAAGCTGTTCGACGAGGTCGAGCGCCAGCATCCTTATTCGGCCTGGGCGCGGCGGGCTCAGCTGATGAGCGCGTTCAATTATTATCTGGCCAAGAAATATAACGAGTCGGTCGGCGCCGCGCGTCGCTTCATCACCATCCACCCGGGCAACCGTGAAGCGCCTTACGCTCAATATCTCATCGGAATGAGCTATTATCAGCAGATCGAGGACGTCACCCGCGACCAGTCGTCGACCGAACTCGCGTCTGGTGCCTTTGGCGAGTTGATCCGGCGCTATCCCGAGACGCGCTACGCCGCCGACGCGCGGCGTGAAGCTCGACCTCATCAACGATCATCTCGCCGGCAAGGAAATGGAAATAGGGCGCTTCTATCAGCGCTCGGCCAACTGGCTTGCAGCGACCTATCGGTTCCGCAGCGTGGTCGATAAATATCCGCGCAGCAGCCACGTCCCGGAAGCGCTCGAGCGGCTGGTCGAATCCTATTCCGCGCTCGGGGTTCCCGAAGAGGCGTGGAAGGCTGCGGCAATTCTCGGCAAGAATTATCCGGAATCCTACTGGTACCGGCAGTCGCTCCGCATCCTGCTCAAGGGCCGCAAGCTCGAAGAGCGCCTGGCGAGCTTGCCCAACGCCGGCCGGACGACGCGCTACAAGCCGGGGTCGGCCCGGGCGCCCGGACAGCCCGCGGGTCCGAGCGCGACCGACTATCCGGATCTCATCAAGCCGCCGCCACAGAACTAAGCTGCACTAAGCTGCACTAAGCTGCGCGACTGATCGAGCGCGAAGCTAGGCAAGCTCACCCGCGCGGCCTATTTCGCGGAGCATGCTGAGCCAGCTTGCAATCACCAACATCGTGCTTGTGGAGCGGCTCGAGCTTGAGTTCGAGCGCGGCCTGGGCGTGCTCACGGGCGAGACCGGCGCTGGCAAATCGATCCTCCTCGACGCGCTTGGTCTTGCGCTCGGTGCCCGCGCCGACAGCGCGCTGGTCAGCGCCGGCCAAAGCGAGGGGACGGTCAGTGCCGAGCTCGCCTTGCCTGCCGGGCACCCGTTGTTCGCGGCGCTCGAGGAGCAGGGGATTTCGACGGAAGCCGGTGAAGCGCTGCTCGTGCGCCGGACGATCAAGGCCGATGGCGGCAGCCGCGCGTTCATCGGAGGCACCGCGGTTCCCGCTTCCGTGCTTCGAGAGCTTGGCGCGGGCGCGGTCGAAATCCACGGCCAGCACGACGACCGCGGCCTGTTGAACCCCAAGGGCCACCGCGCTTTGCTCGATGCGTTCGGCAAGCTCGACTGCGGACCGGTCGCCGTCGCCTGGAGCGACGTTCGGCGGCTTGAAGCCGAACTGGACGCGGCGCGCGAGGCGGTCGCGGCAGCGCAGCGCGACCGCGATTATCTCGAGCATGCCAGCGCCGAGATTGCCGAGCTTGCACCCGAGGAAGGCGAGGAAACACGCCTCGCCGACGAGCGCGCGGCGATGCAGGCCGGCGTCAGGGCGGGCGAGGCGCTCGTCGGGCTCGACGAGTTGCTGGGCGGCTCGGACGGCGCGCTCGCGCAATTGCGCCAGGCGGCGCGCAAGATCGAGCGCGGCGCGGCCGAGCATCCGCTGCTCGCCGAAGCGCTCGCAGCCCTGGACCGGGCGGTGATCGAAGCGAGCGAAGCCGACGAGCGGATCGCCCGCGCGGCCGATGCCCTGACGTTCGATCCCGCCCGCCTCGAGCAGGCGGAGGCTCGCCTGTTCGATATCCGCGCGCTCGCCCGCAAGCATCGCGTCGAGCCCGATGCTTTGGCGGCGCTGGGCGAGCAGATGCGCGCGCAACTTGCGGCGATCGAAGCGGGCGGCGAGAAAGTATCGGGGCTCGAACGCCAGCTGGCCGACGCGACGCTGGCTTATCAGGCGGCTGCAGCTGCGCTGAGCGGGCAGCGTCGTGCGGCCGCCTTGAAGCTCGACTCCGCGGTTGCCGCCGAGCTTGCGCCGTTGAAGCTCGACGCCGCGCGATTTCGGACCGCTATTGCCGCGGCTGAGCCTGGCCCGACGGGCAGCGACCGCGTCGAATTCGAAGTGTCGACCAATCCCGGAGCGCCGTTCGGCCAGCTGACCCGGATCGCGTCGGGCGGCGAATTGTCGCGCTTCATCCTCGCGCTGAAGGTCGCCCTGGCGGAGGCGGGAAGCGCGGCGACGATGATCTTCGATGAAATCGACCGCGGCGTCGGCGGCGCCGTAGCAAGCGCCATCGGCGAGCGGCTGGCGCGCCTCGCGCATCGATCGCAAGTGCTGGTCGTCACCCACAGCCCGCAGGTCGCGGCGCGGGCCTCGCACCACTACCGCATCGAAAAGAGCCACGGGCCCGAAGGCACGCGGACCAGCGTGCGCAAGCTGGACGGTCCCGAGCGGCGCGAGGAAATTGCCCGGATGCTGTCGGGCGCATCGGTCACCGACGAAGCCCGCGCGCAGGCGACGCGTCTGCTGGACGCGGCGTAGGGGTACGCATGGCGACGATCGAGCATGCTTACGGCAATGAGGGTTTCGCGAGTGAGCTGATCGCCGCATCCAACGCACCGCGCCCGACGGTGATCCTGTTCCCGACCGTCGCCGGCATCTCGAAGCTCGAGCTCGGATTCGCCCAGCAGCTCGCCGACGCCGGCTATAACGGCTTTTGCGCCGACCTTTACGGCAAGCAATTTCGCGGCTGCGACCGCAAGGCCGGGGCCGAGCAGATGAAGCGCCTGAGCGCGAACCGCGGCGACCTGCGCAAGCGCCTGCTGGTCGTGGCCGACACCGCTCGCGCCCAAAGCGAGTGCGACGGCCGAATCGCGGCCATCGGCTTTTGCTTCGGCGGCCTGTGCGCGCTCGACCTCGCGCGCAGCGGCGCCGATGTCGCTGGCGTGGCGAGCTTCCACGGCCTGTTCGACCCGCCCGGCCTGCCGCCGCAGCCGATCGCGGCGAAAGTCATCGCGTTCCACGGCTGGGACGACCCGATGGTTCCGCCGGCCAAGGTCGTCGCGCTCGGCGCCGAGCTGACCCGCGCCGGTTGCGACTGGCAAATCCACGCCTTCGGCGGAACGGTCCACGGCTTCACCAACGCCGATGCCGACAAGATCGGCAATCCGGCGGTCCGCTACAGCCCCGACGCGACCCGCCGCAGCTGGCAGATGCTCGAGCGTTTCCTCGAAGAGCTGTTCGGGTGACGGCCTATGTCGCAATGCTGCGCGGGGTGAACGTTGCCGGGACCAGCAAATTGACGATGGTCGACCTCAGGGCAATCGGAAAGGAGTGCGGGTTCGAATCGGTGCGCACTTTCATCGCCAGCGGGAACCTGTTGTTCGACAGCCCGGGCGACGAACAAAATGTCGCCGAGATGCTCGAACAGCGGATCGAGCGCCTGATGGGAAAGCATGTGCCAATATTCGTCCGCAGCGCGCGCGAAATGGCCGAGGTCGTATCGCGCAATCCATTCACCGACGACAAGCCAAGCCGGGTGATGGCGCATTTCATCGCCGACCCGCCGACCCAGGCGATGCTCGATGCGGCCAGCGGCATTCAGGGGGAGCGAATGGCGCTGGGCCCGCGCGCGATCTACGTTTCCTATGGCGAGGGCATCGGCAAATCCAAATTGAAGCTTCCGGCGGTTGCGCAAGGCACGGCGCGCAACATGAACAGCGTTGCGAAGATAGCGGCGCTTCTCGCATGACCGAAGCGGAGGCTGCCGACAGACTGAAGCATCTGGCCAAGGCGATCGCTCGCCACGACCGGCTCTATCACGACCGCGACGCAGCCCGAGATTTCCGACGCGGAGTATGATGCGCTGGTGCGGCGAGAATGCCGCGCTCGAGGCGCAATTTCCGCATCTCGTGCGGAAGGATTCGCCGTCGCGCAGGGTCGGCGCGGCGCCCGGCGGAGCACTCGCCAAAGTTCCTCACGCGCGGCCGATGCTCAGCCTCGAAAACGCCTTCGCCGCGAGCGAGGTCGAGGATTTCGTCGGCCGGGTGCGGCGGTTCCTGAACCTTGCGCCGGACGCCGAGGTGGCGATGACCGCCGAGCCCAAGATCGACGGTTTGAGCTGCTCGCTGCGCTACGAGCATGGCCAGCTGGTGCTCGCCGCGACGCGCGGCGACGGGACGGTCGGCGAGGACGTGACCGCCAATGTCGCGCACGATCGGCGACATTCCGCAGCGCATTCCGGGCGCTCCGGACGTGATCGAGGTGCGCGGCGAGGTCTATATGTCGAAAGCCGATTTCGCCGCGCTCAACGAGCGGCAGCAGGCGGCGGGCGGCAAGATTTTCGCCAACCCGCGCAATGCGGCGGCCGGCTCGCTGCGGCAGAAGGATCCGACCGTGACCGCGGCGCGGCCGCTGCGCTTCCTCGCCCATGGCTGGGGCGAGCGTCAGCGAGCCGCTCGGCGACGACGCAGCTTCGCCTCGATGCGCAAGATCGGAAGTTTCGGCCTGCCGGTCAGCCGACCTGCTCAAGCGCTGCGAGACGCTCGACGAAATGCTCAGCCATTATCGCGGCGATCGAGAAGGCGCGCGCGGACCTTGCCGTACGATATCGACGGCGTAGTCTACAAGGTCGACCGGCTCGACTGGCAGGAGCGGCTCGGCCAGGTCGGCGCGCGCGCCGCGCTGGGGCCTCGCGCACAAATTTCCCGCCGAGCAGGCCGAAACGACGCTCGAAGGCATCGACATCCAGGTCGGCCGGACCGGCAAGCTGACCCCGGTCGGGAGGCTCAAGCCGGTCGGCGTCGGCGGCGTGATCGTCGCCAATGTGACGCTTCACAACCGCGACGAGATCGCGCGGCTGGGCCTGCGCGTCGGCGACCGCCTGCGCATCCAGCGCGCCGGCGACGTCATCCCGCAAGTGGTCGAGAATCTCACCCGCGACGAGGCGCGCGCGGCTTACGCCTTCCCCGATCATTGCCCGCAGTGCGGCAGCGAAGCGGTCGCCGAGGAAGGCGAGGTCGACGTGCGCTGCACCGGCGGGCTGATCTGCCCGGCGCAGCGGATCGAGCGGCTCAAACATTTCGTCAGCCGCGGCGCGCTCGACATCGAGGGGCTCGGCGAAAAGACGATCGTGGAGTTCGTCGAGCTCGGCTGGCTCCATTCGCCCGCCGACATCTTCCGCCTCCACGCGCACCGCGACGAACTGCTCGGCCGCGAAGGCTGGAAGGAAGTCTCGGTCGATAAATTGATCGCGGCGATCGAGGCCAAGCGCCGACCCGAGGCGCCGCGCTTCCTGTTCGGGCTCGGCATCCGCCACGTCGGCATCGTCACCGCACGCGACCTGCTCAAATGTTTCGCCACGGTCGAGGCGCTGCGGGCCGCGGCGACCTCCGAAGGCGCGGCGGCCGAGCTGTCCGCCGTAGAGGGCGTTGGCCCGGTGGTGGCCGAGGCCTTGGTCGATTTCTTCCATGAGCCGCACAACCGCGAAGCGCTCGACGATTTGCTGAGCGAGGTCAGCCCCGCACCATTCGTCAGCGATGCCCGCCAGACCGAGTGGAGCGGCAAGACGATCGTGTTCACCGGAAGCCTCGAAACGATGAGCAGGGACGAGGCCAAGGCGCAGGCGGAGCGGCTGGGCGCTCGCTCCGCCGGATCGGTTAGCGCCAAGACCGATCTTGTCGTTGCCGGCCCCGGCGCCGGTTCGAAACTCAAGAAAGCCGCGGAGCTCGGAATTCGCGTGATCGATGAAGCGCAATGGGCGAGGATCGTCGCCGAAGCCTGAGAGGACAGCGAATGTGGAGTTTCGTTCTCGCCGCCGCCGTCGCAGCAGCCGAACCGCTGCCGATCATCGACATGCACCTTCATGCCGAGGGCGCGGCCGAGTACGGGCCTCCCGGCGGATATATTTGCGCGCCTTACCGCGAATGGCCGGCGCGCGACCCTGGCAAGCCAATCAACGATTATCTCGGCCGATTCACTGGCAATCCGGCATGCCCACGGCGCTTCCGGGCCCCGATGACCGATGCCGCCGTTCGCGACCAGAGCCTCGCAGCCCTCGAACGGCTCAACATCATTGCCGTGGCCAGCGGTGATGCGGCGCGCGTCGCCGATTGGCATTCCAGGTCGCCCATGCGGATCATCCCTGCCATCAGTTTCGGCAGCGCCGCTTTGCCGTCAACCGACGAGCTGCGCGCACTGCACCGGGCGGGAAGGCTCAAGGTCATCGGCGAAATCACTGCCCAATATGCGGGTATCGGCCCCAACGATCCGAAGCTGGAGCCTTATTATGCGCTCGCCGAGGAGCTCGACCTCCCGATCGCTATCCACATCGGGCCGGGACCGCCCGGCACCACCTATTTCGCCACACCCGGCTACCGCGCCAGCCTGTCCAATCCGCTGCTCCTAGAAGAAGTGCTGGTGCGGCATCCGAAAATGCGGCTTTATGTGATGCACGCGGGCTGGCCGATGGGCGATGCGATGATCGCTTTGATGTACGCGCATCCCCAGGTCTACGTGGACACCGGGATCATCGGCTATGCCTATCGCCGCGACGACTTCCACGCTTATTTGAAGCGGCTGGTCGACGCCGGTTTTGCCAAAAGGATCATGTTCGGCAGCGACCAGATGATCTGGCCCGATGCGATTGCCGCGGCAGTCGACGGAATCGAAAGCGCGGTCTTCCTCACCCCGCAGCAAAAGCGCGATATTCTTCACGACAACGCCGCCCGTTTCCTTCGCCTGAAGCCCTGACCATTCGTGGCTTGCGGCGCGCGCGGCGTCCGTGCATCGGTCACCGTGAACCGGAATCGAGAGGACTTTATGAAGCGTTTGTTCCTGGCCGCGGGCATTGCCCTGCTGTCCACCGCGCTGTTCGCGCAGTCCGCGCCAACGCCCCCTGTGGCCGCGCAAAAGCCTTATACGGTCAAGGGCCCGGTCGATCGCAACGACCCTTATTACTGGCTTCGCGACGACACCCGGAAAAATCCAGAGATGCTGGCCTATCTCAATGCCGAGAACGCTTATGCCGATGCGATGCTGGCGCCGACCAAGCCGCTGCAGGAGCAATTGTTCAAGGAGATCGTCGGGCGCATCAAGCAGGACGACAGCTCGCGTCCCGGTGCGCGAGCGCGGCTATTATTATTACACGCGCTTCGCGACCGGCGCGGATTATCCGGTGGTCGCGCGCAAGCGCGGCATCGCTGAGCGCGCCGAACAAGTGATGCTCGACCAGCCGGCGATGGCCAAGGGACTCAGCTTTTTCTCGGTCGGCGAGTGGACCGTGAGCCAGAACAACAGCCTGCTTGCCTACGCGCTGCGATACGGTCGGGCGACGCCAGTACACGCTCAAGGTCAAGGATCTGGCGACCGGCAAGACCCTCACCGGACAGCGTCGCGAACATCGAGCCGAACCTGATGTGGGCCGACGACAATCGCACGCTTTATTATATCGAAAAGGACCCGGTCACGCTGCTCGGCAAGCGCGTCAAAGCGCATGTGCTGGGCACGCCGGCGTCGGCCGACCGCCTCGTCTACGAGGAGAAGGACGACAGCTTCTACATGGGCATCGGCCGCACCAGCGACGACAAATATCTCTGCATCTTCGTGCGAGAGCACGGTCAGCAACGAGCAGCGCTGCACCAGCGCCGCAGCACCCGGGCGAGTTGACCGTCCTTGCGCCGCGCGCAACGCGACTTCCGATACTGCGGCCGATCATGTCGGCGGCCGCTGGATCATCCGCACCAACTGGAACGCCCACAACTACAGGCTGATGAGCCTGGCCGACGCCGACATGCGCCAAGGCCGCGCGGCATGGCGCGACCTTGTCGCCGCACAACGCCGATGTGTTCATCGAGAATTTCCAGCCGTTCGACAGCTTCATCGCGATCGAGCAGCGCTCCGGCGGCAACAAGCATATTCGCCTGCTGCGCAACGACGGGCAGGAGCAGCGACGTCGCGTCCGACGAGCCGGCCTACGCCATGGCCCTCGGCGCCAATCCCGAGGTCGGCGCGACCAAGGTCCGCTACAGCTAGACTTCGCTGACCACGCCGAGATCGACCTACGAAGTCGATGCCGGCGACCGGCGAGCGCACGGTGCTCAAGCGCACTCCGGCGCCGAGCTACGACCCGACGCAATTACGTCACCGAGCGGGTGTGGGCGACCGGCGCGCGACGGCACCCGGATTCCGGTGATCGCTGGTCTACCGCAAGGGCTTCAAGCGCGACGGCACCGCCGCGATGCTGCAATATGCCTATGGCAGCTACGGCAGCTCGACCGATCCGACCTGGTCGCCCAACCATCGTCGAGCCTGCTCGACCGCGGCATGGTCTATGCCATCGCCCATATCCGCGGCGGCCAGGAAATGGGCCGCGCCTGGTACGACCACGGCCAGCTGCTCAACAAGAAGAACAGCTTCACCGATTTCATCGACGTCACCCGCTTCCTCGTCGGCGCAAGGCTATGCGCGCCAAGGATCGGGTCGCGGCGATGGGCGGCAGCGCGGGCGGGCTGCTGATGGGCGGCGATCGCCAACATGGCGCCGCAGGATTACCGCGTGATCATCAACCAGGTGCCGTTCGTCGACGTCGTCACGACCATGCTCGACGCCTCGATCCCGCTCACCACCAACGAATATGACGAGTGGGGCAATCCGACGAACCGCGAATATTACGACTATATGCTGAGCTATTCGCCCTACGACCAGATCGAGCGCAAGGCCTATCCGGCGATGTTCGTCGGCACCGGCCTGTGGGACAGCCAGGTGCAATATTACGAGCCGGCCAAATATGTCGCGCGGCTGCGGGCGATGAAGACCGACAGCAATCCGCTGGTCTTCCGCGTCAACATGGAGGCCGGGCACGGCGGCAAGTCGGGGCGCTTCGTCCAGTATCGCTCACGCGCCGAATATTATGCGTTCATGCTCCACCAGCTCGGCGTCAGCGGGCCCGAGGTTGGTGCACCAGCTCCACCACCGGCCACTGACCAGTCCAAGGGCGAGCGGGGCTGAGCCCGAACGGCTCGTAAGCGGCGACGACCGCTTCCGCCTGGCTGTCGAGCAGTCCGGCGAGGATGATCGTTCCGCCGGGCGCGAGCGCCGCCGCGAAGGCCGGCGCGAGCTCGATCAGCGGACCGGCGAGAATGTTGGCGATCAGCAGGTCGAACGGCGCGCGCGCGGTGAGCAGCGCCGAGTCCATCCCGTCGGCGACCGCCAGCAGCAGTTCGCCGGCGCCATGTCCAACAGCGACGCGGTTGATCGCGGCATTGTCGCGCGCGACGTCGACCGCGACCGGGTCGATGTCGGTCGCGATGCACTTTGCCTCCGGCCACAGCGCCAGCGCGGCGAAGGCGAGCAGTCCGGTGCCGGTGCCGATGTCGGCGATATTCGAGAAGCGCCGGCCGTCGCTCGCCAGAGCATCGAGGACAGTCGAGGCAGCCGGCGGTCGTTGCGTGCTGGCCGGTGCCGAACGCGAGGCCGGCGTCGATTTCGAAATTGACCGCCTCGGGGTCGGGCTTGTGGGTCGGTGTGTGGACGTGGAAGCGGCCCGCGCGGAGCGGCTGAAGGCCAGCCTGGCTCATCGTCACCCAATCGGTCTTCGCCGAGCTCCTCCAGCTGCGGCGCGCCGATGCCCAGCGCAGCAAGGATCGCCGTCTCTTTCGCCGTCGGACGATGCTCGAAATAAGCGTGGATCAGCCACTCGTCGGGCCGGTCGGGATCGGGCTCATCGGCGACCAGTACCGGCGCGCCCTCGTCAAACCCCGCAACCGCTTCCAGCGCGCCAACCGCTTCGCCCTGCGCCCGCGTGCACGGCAGCGTGACTCGCCAGCTCATTTGCCAGTCTTGGCCGACTTCAAAGACGCAGCTTCCTTCACCAGGCGCTCGTCCAGCCTGGAGGTCAGCGATGCTGCGTAAGCCCGGCAGCCTTCTTCATCGAGCAGGGTCTGGCCGCGGCCGATCCGTTCGGGCATCGCGCTGGCCGACGGGTGCGGAGTCAGCAGGATCTCGCACGGGCTCGCGGCGACCTTGGCGATCGCGGCGCGATAGGCGGCGAGATAAGCGGGATGGTCGGAAAAGCGATAATCGTCGCGGCTGACCGGCGACAGGCTGTCGGCATAGACGACGGTCCGGCAAACGCCGCCCTGGCAGCTGACCCAGCGCCAGCTGAGCGCCCCCGGCGTGTGGCCGGGCGTCGCCATCGCGGTCAGCATGAGATCGCCGAGGCGCACCTGCTCGCCATCGACGACGAGCCGCCCGACGGACGCTGCCGGAAACGGCTTGTGCATCCCCGCCTGCGGATCTCCGGCTCCCGCGGCGCCGGTCGCGAACACCTTCGCGGCAGGCGGCGAGGCGACCAGCGTCGCCCCGGTCAGCTGCTGCAGGCGCGCGGTGCCGCCGACATGGTCGAAATGCTCGTGGCTGTGGAGCAATAGCTTGATGTCGCGCAGCCGGAACCCGAGTCCTGTGATGTTGGCCGCGATAATTTCGGCGCCTTGCTCGGTCCCGCCGTCGATCACGACATGGCCCCCCGAACCGGTGATGAGGATCGCCGAGATACCGCAGGTGCCGACGAGATAGGCGTTGCCGTGGATTCGCACGGGAGGCGCCGGCGTGTCCCAGCCGTCATCGGCCTTGCACGCCGCCGCCCATTTCGGCCCCTCGGTGGCGATCGGTGCGCGCGGCTGCTCGATCTGGCGAGGTTTTCCGAGCGGGATGTACAATTGCGCCGCTGCCAGCAGCAGCGGGGCGATAATCAGGCTAGCGGACATAGCTTGCGCCGTTGACGTCGATCACGCTTCCGGTCGCGGCGGCCGGCGCATCGATCGCCAGCCAGCGGATCGCCTCGGCGACCTCGTCCGCGTTGGCGACGCGGCCGAGCGGGATCTCGGCGAGGACCGCATCGCCGATATTACGGCTCGCCATATAATCCTCGACCATCCCGGTCATGGTGAAGCCCGGGCTGACGGCGAAGGCGAGGATATTGTCGCGGGCATAGCCGCGGGCGATGGTCTTGGTGATGCCGAGCAGCGCGGCCTTGGACGCCGCATAATGCCAGTGACGGGGCGAATCGCCGCGGTGGCCGGCGCGGCTAGCGACGTTGACGATGCGCCCGCCGCCCTGGTCGCGGAAATGGTTGATCGCGAGACGGCAGAGATCTGCTGCGGCCTGCAGGTTGATCGTCATCGTCCGCGCCCAGGCGGCATGCCACTGATCGTCGTCGGCGTCGTCGGCGACGTCTTCATAAATCCCGGCATTGTTGACGAGAACGTCGACCCGGCCGTCGAGGCGCTCGAGTCGCCGCCTCCCATATCTGGCGCGGGGCGGAGGGAACGGAAAGATCGCCGGCGATCAGTTCGCCATCGCCGCGAGTGGAATGGCCGATCGCGTGGTGTCCGGTCGATTGGAACAGGGCGAGCGTGGCCGCGCCGATGCCGCGGCTCGCGCCGGTGACGAGAATGTTCATGGGGCGCGGATTAGCGCCGCGGCCGGACTCTTGCCACTAACGAAATCGGGTAAGGCCTAAGCCGCCATCCCGCTGACGAAGGCGGTCGCGGTCGACTTGAAGTTGCCGATCTGCTCGGAGAAGCGGCCGAACGCCTGCTCGACCTCGTCGATGTCGGTCGCGACATTTTCGGTGTCGGAACGGATCGCGGCGATGGTCGAGCTCATCGAATCGGCGGCGAGCGCGGTTTCGTCGACCGCGGCGGTGATCATGGTCACGGTCTGTGCCTGCACTTCCATCGCCTCGCGGATGCGGTCGGCGGAATGCTGGACTTCCTCGACCGTGCCCTGGATCGAGCCGTTGGCCTCGACTGTCTGGCGCGTGGCTTGCTGGATGGCGGTGATCTTGGCGGTGATGTCGTCGGTGGCGCGAGCGGTCTGGCTGGCGAGGCTCTTCACTTCCTGTGCGACGACCGCGAAGCCGCGGCCGGCATCGCCGGCACGGGCGGCTTCGATGGTGGCGTTCAAGGCCAGCAGATTGGTCTGCCCGGCAATGTCGCGGATCAGGCTCAAGATCGATTCGATGGCTTCGACATGCGCGCTCAGCGCCTGGCTGACCTTGACCGCTTCGCTCGCCTGGTCGCCGGCACGGGTGGCGACGTCGGCCGCGGTTTCGACTTCGGTCCGCGCATCCTCGATGGCGCGGATGAGGCCGGCGGCGGTCTGCGCGGCTTCGCGCATCGCGACCGCGGATTGCTCGGCCGCGGCGGCGACTTCGCTGGTCTTGCCGAGCATTCCGCGCGCCGAAGCGGCGGTGGCGCGGGTGCGGTCGGTCAGCGACTGCGATTGCTCGGTGGTCGCGCGGACAAGCTCGCCGACGCGGCGCTCGAATTGCTCGCTCTCGCTGCCGCGATGGTCCGCGGCGGCGATCGCTTCGAGCAAAGCGACCTGCGCCAGGATGATGTCGGTTTCGAACTGCGCAAGGCGCTGCAGCGTGCACACGGCCTGGGCGAAGCGCTTGTGGTCGTCGCCGAAGCGTTCCGCCACGGCGGCAACGATGCCCCCATTAACGCGGTCGCGGACGACCAGCAGGTCGGGCACGGAAACATTGTCGCTGAAGATGCGGCGGCCCTGCTCGGCGACGGCCTGAACCCAGCGCGCATCGACCTTCCCGGTAAAATGGGCCTCGAGCGCGTCCGCGGCTTCATCGCCGAGACCGCTGCGGACCTCGGCCTCGATCAGGTCGCCGCATTCGTCCCACAGTGCCTGCAAGATCGCGCTCGAGCGAGCCGTCTTTATTATAGGCGCGCACCCGGGCGTTCACCTGTTCGTCGCTCAGGCGTTGCAGTTGCCCTGTCTCGCTCATCACTCGGGTCTCCGTCTTCGTCGGCTCGCGCCTCGCAGTCATGCGGGGCCAATGGCCATGCATTGCCCGACAATGGTTAAGACCCGGTTAGGCCCAGCGAAATCTTGCCGGCCCGGAACTTGCCTAGGCCAGAGCCGCGTCCTAAGCGCTTGGCCCTCGCGCGAAGCCTCGCGTGCAGGTTCGAAACCAACTCAGGGCTGCCCCATGGCCACGACCAATTCCCGCCCGCTTTCCCCCCATTTGACGATCTGGAAATGGGGTCCGCACATGCTCACCTCGATCCTCCACCGGATGACCGGCGCGGCGTTGACGATCGCCGGACTCGCGTTGCTGACCTGGTGGCTCGTCGCGCTGGCGAGCGGTCCGGAGGCTTATGCGACCTTCAGCAGCCTCGCCGGGCATCCGATCGGCCTGTTCGTGCTGATCGGGCTGACCTGGGCGTTTTTCCAGCATTTGCTGTCCGGCATCCGCCATTTGACGATGGATAGCGGTGCGTCGTTCGAGCTTGGCGGAAACAAGCGTTTCGCAGTGCTGACGATACTCGGCGGCGTGCTCCTGACCGCCTTGCTGTGGGCTTATATTCTGGGAGTGCGGTCATGAGCATCGGCGAAAGCGCATCCCCGCTGGGCAAGGTGCGCGGCCTCGGCTCGGCGCGCGAAGGCGGCGAGCATTGGCTCAGCGAGCGCGTGATGAGCATCGCCCTGGTCCTGCTCGGCGTGTGGCTGATCGCATCGCTGCTGTTCCTGCCGCGTCTCGATTACCGGACCATCGCCGAATGGCTTCGCGGCCCCAGCGCCGCGGTGCCGATGGCGCTGTTCGTCGTCATCGCCTTTCGCCACGGGCTCGACGGGATGAAGGTGATCGTCGACGATTATGTGCATGACGAGGGCAATCGCTTCGCGCTCAACCTGATCCTGCTGTTCGCCGCTGTGGCCGGGGGCGCGACCGCGTTGTTCGCGCTGGCCCGGATCGCCTTTCGGAGTGCGCTGCTTGAGCGCTTATCCGATCATCGACCACAGCTATGACGTGATTGTCGTCGGCGCGGGCGGCGCCGGGCTGCGCGCGACCATGGGCGCGGCGGGTAAGGGCCTGAAGACCGCCTGCATTACCAAGGTCTTCCCGACGCGCAGCCATACTGTCGCCGCGCAGGGCGGGCATTGCCGCGAGCCTCGGCAACATGGGCCCGGACCATTGGACCTGGCACATGTACGATACGGTCAAAGGCTCCGACTGGCTCGGCGACCAGGACGCGATCGAATATCTGTGCCGCGAAGCGCCTGCCGCGGTGATCGAGCTCGAACATGCGGGGCTGCCGTTCAGCCGCACCGCCGACGGCCATATCTACCAGCGCGCGTTCGGCGGGATGACCCAGAACATGGGCGAAGGTCCGGCCGCCCAGCGCACCTGCGCCGCCGCCGACCGCACCGGGCACGCGATGCTCCACACGCTCTATCAGCAGAGTCTCAAGTTCGACGCCGACTTCTTCATCGAATTTTTCGCGATCGACCTGATCATGGAGAATGGCGAGTGCCGCGGGGTCATCGCCTTGTGCGCTCGACGACGGATCGATCCACCGCTTCCGCGCACAGGCGGTGGTCCTTGCGACCGGCGGCTACGGCCGCGTCTATTTCACCGCGACCTCGGCCCACACCTGCACCGGCGACGGCAATGCGATGGTGCTACGCGCCGGCCTGCCGCTCCAGGACATGGAGTTCGTCCAGTTCCACCCGACCGGCATTTACGGCGCCGGCGTCCTCATCACCGAGGGCGCGCGCGGCGAGGGCGGCTATCTCACCAACGGCGAGGGCGAGCGCTTCATGGAGCGCTACGCGCCCTCGGCCAAGGACCTCGCCAGCCGCGACGTCGTGTCACGCTCGATGGCGATGGAAGTGCGCGAGGGCCGCGGGGTCGGGGAGCATAAGGACCATATCCACCTCCACCTCGACCACATCGACCCGAATATCCTCGCCGAGCGGCTGCCCGGAATTACCGAGACCGCGATGACCTTCGCCGGCGTCGACCTGACCCGCCAGCCGATCCCGGTGAGCCCGACGGTCCATTATAATATGGGCGGCATCCCGACCAATTATCATGGCGAGGTGGTGACCCTGAAGGACGGCCTGCCGGACACCATCGTCCCGGGCCTGTTCGCGGTCGGCGAAGCGGCCTGCGTCAGCGTCCACGGCGCCAACCGGCTTGGCTCCAACAGCCTGATCGACCTGGTCGTCTTCGGCCGCGCGGCCGGCATCAGGCTCGGCGAGATCATCAAGCCCGGCGCGATCCAGAACGAGTTGCCGAAGGACGCGGCCGATCTCGCGCTAAGCCGGCTCGACAAGTTCCGCTTTGCCGACGGCGCCAGCCCGACCGCCGAAATCCGCCTCGAGATGCAGCGCGTGATGCAGGCCGATTGCGGCGGTGTTCCGCACCGAGCGCACGCTGGCCGAAGGCGTGCAGAAGATCGACACCGTGTTCCGCCGCATGGCCGACGTCCGCACCAGCGACCGAAGCCTCATCTGGAACAGCGACCTGGTCGAGACGCTCGAGCTCGACAATCTGCTCGCGCAGGCGGTGGTGACGATGCACTGCGCCGAGAACCGCAAGGAAAGCCGCGGCGCGCACATGCACGAGGATTTCCCCAAGCGCGACGACAAGAATTGGATGAAGCACAGCGATCGCATGGTTCGACGGCTGGGGCGGGCAGATTCCGGACGGCGGCGTCAAGATCGACTACCGCCCGGTCCACGAGTTCACGCTCACCGACGACGTCGAGTACATCAAACCGAAGGCGCGGGTTTACTGATCCCCCACTCGGCGTAGCGCCGCGGCATAATGCATGGCCTTCTGGGCATAATGTTCGGCCGACACCCGCAGCGCCTTCTTCTCGTCATCGGTCAGCATGCGCACGACCCGTGCCGGCGAGCCGACGATCAGGCTGCCCGAACTCGAACCTCTTGCCTTCGGTGATCAGCGCTCCGGCGCCGACCAGACAGTCGCGTTCGAGCACCGCGCCGTTGAGCAGCTTCGCGCCCATGCCGATCAGGCAATCGTCCGCGATCGTGCAGCCGTGGAGGATCGCCTGGTGGCCGACAGTAACCCGCGCGCCGATAATCAGCGGAAAGCCGGGATCGCGTGGCCGATCGCCCCGTCCTGGATATTGCTGTCCTCGCCGATGACGATCGGCGTGTTGTCGGCGCGGATCACGGCCCCGAACCACACGCTTGCACGGGCCCCGAGGCGGACATCGCCGATCAGGTCGGCCGACGGCGCCGCCCACGCGCCTTCGCTCAAGGCCGGTGCTGAACCGTCGATTTCATAAAGCGGCATTGCCCGAGCCTACCGCAATCGCGCGCGGCGGTCGATTTCCAGCGTT